>JAAVAA010000074.1 GCA_014804285.1 Lachnospiraceae bacterium
CGTACGGAATATACTCTTCCCTGCATTTGAACCGGAATACGTAATCTCAAAATTGTATCCAAATTTGCACTCATGAGCGGAATTGCAATCCATCCAAGGAATCCTCCGATACACCAGATGAGTGGTGTTCTTCCCAAAGCAAGCATAAAATTCTCTGTGCTCATAGAAAAGAAAAGACAGTTGCAGATGACGCGCACACGGCTTTTGGGCGCATGTAAAACCGAAGCCAAAATGCTTCCGATCAGCGTGGATATCCCAATCACGGCATTGACCACTCCCAGCACCCTCTCACTGCCGCCATTCCTTGACAAGATCATAGCCGGAAACGCAGCGTCATAAACGGACGCCACCAGATTAATTGCTGCGAGGAACAAGATCAGATCAAAAATCCCTCTTTCCTTTTTCAAGAATCCAATACCTTTCTTTACGGAATCCATCAGCTTTTCCTGTTTATCTTCCTTATATTCTGCTGATGGTATCTTAATTCCGAAAGCCAGCGTCAGGAACGCCGCGCCAAAGGTACACAAGTCAATGATCACGATCATATCCATTCCCGCAAGCCCTAGGATCGCTGTCGCTATGATCGGGGACAGGATGGAATTCAGGGAACTGGCAAGGTAACGCATCCCCCCCACCTTCTGGTAATATTTCTTTGGCAGCACACAGGTCACTGCAACCTCTGATGCCGGCTGCTGCACGGTATTCATCAGTCCGTTTACGACATTGATCACATACAAATGCCAGATCTGAAGCTGTCCGCTCCGCATCAAAATAAGCATGATCACTGTACTCAGTGCCGCTATCGTATCACATACCAGCATAACCACTTTTTTATTCCATCTGTCGCTTAAGGCTCCTGCAAAAATGCTGAACGCAACATAAGGGGCGTAAGAACACACCATCAAAAGTGCTGTCATAAGCGCAGAACCCTTCTGGGAATAAGACCAGATAACCAGCGCATAGCTCGTCATTGCGCTGCCTAAGCCCGATAAGGACTGGGTACTCCAAAGCAGCAAAAATGACTTCATTTCCATAAATGTTTCATTTAAATTTTTCATAGACTTTGCTCCTTTTCACATTCTTTTTCTTCGTGTAGTTTGCAAAGTCTCTGGATCGCTCCATGCAGCCTATCCTAAAAGACCTTGCATGGAGCTAATGCAATGCACATCATAATTTTTCTCCTCTCTAATCAGGCCCAAAACAGCCTTTTCCCTATTTTATATCAAGCGACTCCACTGTCTCATACTCCACAGTGTAATTCCCCGGCTCCAAATAACACAAACCATCCTTTACACTGACAAACATAGGATTCGCTTTCTCATAAACCTTTTCGTCCGCCATTGGCAGCCGCAAGGTTGCACTACAACCGAAAGGCACACTGACAGACAACTTCACATGGCATGGATCAGTCAATTCCCATGCACACCGCCATAAGCCTGATGGGGAATCATACCGCCCGTCCATACTTCTAAGCTCCCAATTTAAAACTGGAATAAATTCCACCTTGGTAAAGCCCGGCGCATCCTCGTGGGGCTGGATACCGGCGCTGTGTCGGAACATCCACTCCGCCACAGAACCATAAGCATAATGGTTCATGCTGTTCATACTGATTCCTGATATCTTCCCATCGGAAAGCAGGCTGTTCCATCGCTCCCACACGGTAGTAGCCCCCAACTTCACCTCATTCAGCCAACCCGGATACTCCTCATTTAAAAGCAGCGTATAGGCAAGCTGGTCATAACCATGATCAGAAAGCACATTGCACAAAAGGGGCGTACCCACAAATCCTGTCTTCAGCTTGTTTCCACTGTCCTCAAACAGCTTCTCAAGCTGCTTTTTCGTCAGGGCAATATTATCTGAAAGATGATATTTTAATGTTAAGATCAGGGCTGTCTGGGTTTTGATGCAACATCTTCCTGTGGCGCTGTAATACTCGTTTTTCACCACTGCAAACTGCTCATCAGAAAGCTTTTGGTAAACTTCTCCCTCTTCCTTCCGGCCAAGTACCCTTGCTGCTTTCGCCACCAGGCCGGCACTCACAGCATAATAAAGATTGGCAATAAATTCCTCGTCGGTTGCTCCCATGACTTCCTCTGCGCCGCCCTTTGGATTATCCAGCGCAAGCCAGTCCCCATAGTGGAACACATAACGCCAGCCATGGTTATCGCCATCCACCCTGCGCACATAATCTACCCATGATCTCATACTTTCAAACTGATCCTCCAAAATACTCTTATCCCCGTAAAACAGATATAGATTCCATGGGATAATACATGCGGCATCCCCCCATACACATGCACAGGACTCCAGTCCGCAGGAAGGGATTACATCCGGTACCTTCCCGTCAAGCGCACTTTGCTCCCTCGCCATATCATAAAGATATTTTGCATAAAAAGCATAAGTATCCTTCAAATAAGTAGCTGTTGGGGAAAATACCTGTGCGTCACCGGTCCAGCCCATCCGTTCATCCCTCTGAGGGCAGTCTGTAGGCACGTCCACAAAATTGCTCTGCAGCCCCCAGCGCACATTGCTGATAAACCGGTTTACCAATTCATGTCCTGTATGCAGGCTTCCTTTTTCCTCAAGGTCACTGTAAAGTGCCAAGCCCTTAAAATCTTCTTTCTTCAGATTAGTGGTTCCTTCGACCTTTACATAGCGGTAGCCATAAAAAGTAAAATGAGGAATCAGTTCCTTTTCGTTTCCATCCGAAATATACCAATATTCCGATTTCGCTGACCGCAGATTTTCATTATAAAAATTGCCATTCTGCAAGATTTCACCGGTCTGGATATGTATTTTAGTTCCTGCCGGTTCATTTACCTTCAGGGAATAAATCCCCGTAAACTCCTGCCCCAGATCAAAAACCATCTCTCCTGCGGGTGTTATAAGCAGCTCTACCGGTTCAATGATCTCCTGGATAACAACCGGCAGACTCATTCGCTCTGTAAGTTCTCCTTTGGGAGGCTGACAGCAGACTGCCGGCTCTATTGACAGCTCCTTAAGTGTGTCATCCTGCCATTCTCCATTATAGATACTGGAAAATGTAATATTACTGCGCCTCACTGTCCAGCTTTCATCTGTTCCAATGATCTCCTTCGTTCCATCACTGTATGTGATCTGAAGCTCTGCAATCAGCTTCCACTCATTCCCATAAAACCCAATCTCCTCTTTCGACCAAAAGCCAAATTCTCCCTTATACCAGCCATTGCCCAAAAGCACTGACAGCTTTCCTTTGGATTCAAGAAGTTCTGTCACATCATAGGTCTGATACTGTACCCACTGATTATAATCATTACAGTACGGAGTCAAATATTCCTGCCCGATCCTTACCGGTTCCCTACTCTTGCCTTCTCCCTCAGGAATATAGTATGCTTCATACAGCCCAAGACCGCTTATATACAGTCGGGCACGTGAAACCTCCTTTTGGGGCATAATCTCTTTTTCAAAATATGGATGCCTCTTCTCCTCACTGTTGCAAGTAATCCATTTTGCCTGCCAGGGCTCCTGCCTTTTACCGGTCTCAAACCACTGCATCTCTCCGTTAGCTTCTTCATCGGCATCACTGTGCACAGTTACTGTCCAATAATAACGGGTATGGGGTTTTAATTCCACCTCAGCTTGAAAACATAAGGAATCCGCCTTGGCATCAAAACCAGAGTCAAACAAGACCTCTTTCATCTGCGCATCTGCCGCCACCAAAATTCTCGCCTCTTTTTGCCGTTTTCCCACGGCTTCCGATACCTTCCATGAAAATACTGTTCGCTCCATCCTAAATCCAAGGGGATTTCTCAAGTGATTTACCTTCATATCATAAATTTTCATAATTCAACCCCTTCTTGTTTCAAACATATTATATATATCTAAAATACTTATTCAAACATTACTGCTAATGTTTCCACCGCCAAATTTATTCCTTTTGACCATCATCCTCCAATATAGGAAGCAAATCTGACGGAGTCCTTAAATAATATTTTGCCGGTGTCGCCTCCGTATGGCTTCCCCAAACTGCCAAAGCAAAATCCACCCCCGCATCACCAGCGCACATACTGTCATGCACGCTGTCTCCGATATAAAGCACCTCACTCCTATCTACTCTTGCAGACTCCATATATTTCAAAAGCGGTGCCCCTGTCGGCTTATGTTCCAATGTATCATCTGCGCAAATCCTTATTTCAAAATAGTTACTTATTTTGAGATTGTCAAAATCCTTTTCCAACAATTCTCTTGACCTTGAGGAAGCAAGTCCCAGCTTATATCCTCTGTCCGAAAGCTTTCTCAACAATTCTTCGATCCCTTTATGAATCGTCACCATATTCTCACATCGTCTGAGTGCTTCGATCCACAAATTCATTACCCTCGGGATATCCCCCACACCCAGCCGTTCCAAAGTGTCCTCCCCCGGAATGCCCAGGCAAAAGGTTAATTGTTCAAAAGAAAACTCTTTGCCAATTGTCTGAAGCAGCACCTCCTGCAAAGAATAAAGAATAGCTTTCTCATTATCTACCAGTGTTCCGTCAATATCAAATACAATATGTCTGTACATCATTTCCCCCAATCCTGTGCTTTTTATCACAAAATTCTATTAATGACTCCACTAAATACTCTTCAACAATGATACATGAAATAATATGCTTATTCAATCCTAAATTGTACGAAAAAAATTTGGCGCCTGTTCTGGCGCCAAATCTTTTAAACCATCACTTATTCTACCTGATATGATAAATACTCACCCGGATGTTCCCTGTATTATACTATTTTACTGCACCATTTACCACGCCGTTTAATATCTGCTTCTGACAAATAATATAGAATATCAGAATCGGAATCAACGAGAGCAGATAAGATGCAAACGCCAGGTTATAATTTGTTCCAAACTGCGTCTGGAAATTGAGCTGTGCAAGAGGCAATGTATTTTCATCGGAGCCTGCNAGGATAACCAGCGGAGTCATTACATCGTTCCATACTGCCAAAGCCGTAAGAACTGCCACAGTGGCATGCATAGGGCTCATGATCGGGAAAATGATCTTCCAGTAGGTGGTCCATGTAGATGCGCCATCCACCCTTGCCGCTTCCTCCAATGCCATGGGGATATTAACAAGGTAGCCTGAATACAGAAGGATATTCATAGGCATATAAAATACAACATACAAAAGAATTACCCCAAACCAGTTTGCNAATCCCAGTTCTGCTGTCTGCTTTGCCAAAGGCATCATTAAAATCGCAAAAGGCACGAACATACCACTGACGATGAACAAATAAACAAAGCTGTAAAATTTGCTGTGAGCCTTATTTCTTCCAAGCGCGTATCCCATCAGAGAATGAACCGCAATAGAGAGGGCAACCGTGACAATCGTGATCAGTAAGCTGTTCCTTAAGGAATGCCAGAAATCTGTNACNCGCATTGCCTCTTTAAAATTATCAAGACTCCATACCTTGGGCAGAGCTAATATCCCGCCAATGCTGTTGGTCATTTCCGAAGGCTGCTTAAATGCAATTACAATTGTCAGATAAAGCGGAAATGCAATCGTTATCAGACCCAGAATAAGCAAAATCATTGCTGTTGTGTTTGTCTTTTTATTCTCTATCATAACTGCTCCTCCTTCTTACCGGAAAACTTCATCTGTGCAACGGAAATTGCTACAATGGTAATGAAAAATATTACCGCATTGGCACTTTGGAAACCAAACTGTCCACCGGACATACCATTGTTGTAAATCAAGTAAGAAATCGATTCTGTACTCTGTGCGGGACCTCCCTTGGTCATTGCCATGATCTGATCAAATACCATCAGAAAATTCTTTACGCAAAGCACCATGTTGATGGAAAAGAAAGGAATGATCAGCGGGAAAGTCAGATAACGGAACTGCTTAAACCCGGTGGCACCNTCAAGTCCGCCTGCTTCGTATACATCTTCCGGCACCGTCTGCAGACCGGAAATATAGATGATCGTATTCATTGCAATTGCCTGCCATGCGCACACTACCATAATTCCGATCCATGCCGAGCTCGGATTAGAAAGTATACTTGTACTGAGCGATTCGACACCGATCATATCTGCCAGCGCAGGAAGAATATAAGTAAAGAAGTAGTTAAAAATATAACCTACAACCAGTGATCCTAATATGTTTGGTAAAAAGTACGCTCCACGGAAAAAGCTTTTTGCTCTTATTTTACTGTTAAGTGCCAGCGCCAAAAGCAGTGCTATCACATTTACTACAACGGTTGTCACAATAGCAAGCTTAAAGGTAAACAGATAAGACTTCCCTACACGGGCATCTGAAAACAGGTCAATGTAATTTCTAAAACCAACCCAGTCATAATTACCAAAGCCNTTAAAGTTGGTAAAGCTGTATATAACACCCCTNATCAAGGGAATCGTATTAAAGCAGATAAACAATGCCAGTATCGGAATTGTGATCAGTAAAAATGTTCTTTTTCTATCATTTTTCATAACATCTTTTCTCCTTTACCTTTCTGCATTTCCATGCTTTTTTTCATAATCCTGTACCAGCCGGATAATGTCTCGGTTGTACCGCTGCCAGTCTGTGTCAAATTTGCTCAAAAATGCATCTATATCCTTTTGAAGAACATAAGTCTGAATCTGCGCATCCACAGCCATCTCGGAAGGATAGTAGTGATCCTGATAGTCGGTCATATTTCCTGCCTCAATGTATTCACCCATCCCGTCAAGCATGGGAGACANTTCAAAGCTGCTGTCCTTACAAGGGATTGCAATCTGATCGTCAATGTATTTCTGAAGATTTTCATCTGCACAAAGGAAATCCAATACCTCATAAGCTGCTTCTTTATTCTTGCAGTCCGCCGTCACGCAGAATTGAAGGTCTATACCTGAGTTAAGNGTGTTACCCTCTTTGCTGTCGTTTGCCGGCATAACAAAGGAGTCAATATTTAAATCCGGATTTACGGAAAGTATCTGAGGAATTGCATAACTTCCGATGGGGTACATTGCCGACTCCCCTCTTGCAAACGCGGTACATGCATCATTATAACCATAGGCAAGGGGATCGTTTGGACCATACTGCATCAACTCCAAATATTTTTCCGATAACTCCTTGTACTGAGTAGTAAAGTTTGTTTCCCCGCGATTTACCTGTTTTGCCACGTCAGCAGGCGCAAGATCCACTGCCATGGAATTCCATGGTGCCAAGCAGGTCCAGGTATCCTTGAATCCAAAATAAAACGGAAGCACTCCCTCTGCCTGAATCTGATCACACAGTGCCAGTAATTCATCCCAACTGTTCGGGATCTGCCATCCATGCTCCTCAAATAAATCTTTGTTGTAAAGTATACCAGCCGCATTTGCCACATAAGGAACTGCAAAACTTCCCTCTGTAGGCACAAACTCCAGTGTTTCATCAATGTCCAGATACGCCTGCTTAATATTCTTTAACCCTGCATAATCTGAAACATCCGCCAGAATTCCTGCATCCACGAAATAAGAATAATTGATNTCTCCTCCGATTCCGATAATATCAGGATAATCTTCTCTGATAAATCTNGTTCTCAGTATGGTCATTGCATCATTCGGAGAACTGATTTTCAAGCGAATGTTATCATGAGATGCATTGAATTCTTCTTCAACCATCTCAAAATAAGCTGCCGCTTCCGGTTTGTACTGAACAATTTCAATTTCGACCCTCTGGTCATCCTTGGATGNACCGCATCCCCAGACACCGAAAGTTGTCATCATACAGCACAATGCTAACACCAGACATTTAATCCTTTTCCCTTTCATAGCATTATCTCCTTCTCATTTATTTGATAATTCATTATAACATTCCATTATGCTACTAATAAATGGCAGTATTTTAGCTGTTTTATACCTTAATGCTATTTTTAAAGAATATAATTGAAGTCATCTAGCATTTTGGTATATACTGGTCGCATAGGAACAAGCAAACGTCNGATAAAATCGGACAGAAAGCGNGACATNNGNNNNTCNTGCNAGTTNNAANGNNNTAATACATANATAGTATTATTNCGGAGNGNGATAAATTATGAGNGAAGTNATCTTTTCNGTTTTTCCAAGNGAAAANTTTGTCGATCTNGGNTTATACCAGTTTGGCTGGGANCAATGCGATCCTTCCCATTCNTTCGGTCCNGCTGCCAGAAACCACTANNTGTTNCATTACNTNATTTCCGGNACNGGCACTTTGATTGCCGAAAATTCCAAAGGGGAATCCATCAACTATCCGGTAAAAAGCGGACAGGGTTTTATGCTTTTCCCGCATCAGGTATGCACCTATATCGCTGATAATGAAATCCCATGGGAATATACATGGATTGAATTTGACGGGCTTCGCGCNAAAGAAACTGTAGAATTNNCCGGNNTGAATCCTGACCANCCCGTTTACAAGGCAAGATANAAGGATATNGCCGAGACTATGAAAGAAGAAATGTTATATATTGTCAATCACAGGGAGGAATCTCCCTTTCATTTGATTGGNCATCTTTATCTGTTCATTGACAGTTTTGTCCGTTCCTCCACCTCCACGCAAATAAACAAGGGTAATAGTCTGCGCGATTTCTATATCAAAGAAGCGTTTTCATTTATTGAAGAGAATTTTCAAAATGACATCTCTGTGGAGGATATTGCTGCCTGCTGCGGATTAAACCGAAGCTATTTCGGAAAAATATTTCATGAAAATACNGGAAAATCTCCGCAGGAATTTTTGATTTCTTACCGTATGACAAAAGCCGCTGAGTTATTAAAGCTGACGGAGCTTTCTATTGCAGATATTGGAAATGCAGTTGGCTATCCAAACCAACTGCACTTTTCCAGAGCNTTTAAAAATGTTTATAGTATTTCTCCAAGGCAATGGAGAAACGAGAACGCCGGCGGAAAAAACCATTTTTCATCGAATNATAAATGATCCTATAATCTGACAACTTGTGTAATCTGCAATGCTTCAACGGAGCATTCACAATTCATTTCATTATGAGATTGGATTATGGACTGCATCTTTTATTGAATGAAAATCCAAATTATCTTATAATATATTTATCCCAATATATGGAAAGGATATTATACCATGAGTGCCATAAGTACCATAAGTACATTATTGCTTGTCCTTCTTATTTTAGGNGCCATCACTTTTGCTTTTCTTTTTNATATAAACTACNAAAAAAGTGAATATTATGCGATCACACATATTCCTTTTCTAAAAGTATATTTTGATAAAGGACGCTTTGGCGAATACCTGACCTATACAAAATTGAAATCTCTTAAAGGATATAAGAGGTTTCTTTTCAATGNCTATATTCCCAAAGATGACGGCACATTCACGGAAATCGACGCAATCATGCTTCATGAATCCGGTATCTATGTATTTGAATCCAAAAACTACAGCGGCTGGATCTTTGGCTCCGAAACGCAAAAAAATTGGACTCAGACTCTTCCCTCCAGAGAAAAGAACTCTTTTCTGAATCCAATCATCCAAAATAAAGTACATATAAAATGGTTACAAAACTATCTGCATGATAACTCGACNCTGCCNTTTTACTCCTACATTGTTTTCAGTGAGCGATGTGAGCTTAAAAAGGTAACTCTCACAAGCGGNGACCATTTTGTTGTCAAACGAGAAGACATTAAATTTGCAGTGTCCGCAAAGGCTTCCAAAACCGGAAAGNTGCTTACACCGTCAAAAATAGAGGCTCTTTTCAAACAGTTATACCCTCTGACTCAGGTAAACAGTTCGATAAAAGCCTCTCATATTCAAAATATTCAATCCAAATACCATGAGCCGGTTTCTGCTAAGACAGCGGTTCAGTCTACGCCTGTTCAAAAAGAAACTATTAAAGTGTGCCCTCGCTGCGGCAAAAACATGGTATTAAGAACAGCTAAAAAGGGAGCTAATGCCGGTCAGCAGTTTTATGGTTGTTCCAATTATCCGAATTGCCGATACATAGAAAAGGTTACAACATACAATCCGTGAAATCCAGTTTCTTTCTTTATTACTTATACTTAAATAATAATCGAAAGATACTTGCTATCAACAAAATCTCCCCAACCATTTTTCTCATCTACTGTCATATGTCGAACTTTATTCATATCTGGAAAAGAAATATTATGTAATGATAAAAATTGCTGCATCTTATCTATAATCATTAGTGTTGACTCATTTGCATCAGAGAAATTAGAACATTCACATGCATTATTAAAATCTATTGGCAGCATTAATACTAGATTTATTTCATCATCTACATTGCCATTTGTTATACCATTATATAATCCTTTAAGCACTACATAATCTTCTTCAGAAAGTTTTCCGTCAAAAGACCTTATATTTGTTTCCTGATAAGTATCAAACTCTAAAAGAAATTCTGGAACAACGGGATCATATATATCGCAACCTTCATCCCAATAAATATTTGTCCATTGCCACAATCTTTGGGCTACCGGCGTCCAATCACGGTCACTGTAACATGTTATAAGGTATTTTTCTATACACATAAACAAATAGCATAACCTTCCTGTTAGAGAAAGTTTTTCAAATTCTTTACTCAAATTATTCATCCCTTTACATGATTCTCTTTATTCCATACTCTTGTTAAGATGCTGAGCCACAGCTTCGCTGCAAAGCACAAAAGTTTTGCCATCTTCATTAACTACTCTCAAATTTCGTACATTGCTCTCCCAATCAGGAATTACCAAATGTTGAACCGCCAAAACCAGATAATGGCACATCTTTCCTAACAAGAATTGCACCTAATTCAAATATAAGTATGTCTTCATCATCTGTCCATACCGGAATATATGCCCCTGTATCAAATAAAGCAGTAAGTCCATTATTTAAAATAACTACTGGTCTTTGTCTTGTTTTATCCAATCTTAATGTATACTGTTTCATAATACACCCACCATACCCAGTTGTATNTGTCCCTCNGGATTNGTATGNCGGGCAATAATTTCACCTTTCAACACTAATCTGGTCAACTCTGATTTCTTTTTATCCGCATATTTAACAATAGCAGACTCTACAGAAATCCCATCATTATTTTGATATTGCACTTCCACCAATCCAACCCATTGATCCGGATATTTTATTTGTATCTGTTCCCAGGTCATCCTCTCATTCACAAACAACACGCCCTTCCATATTTAAATCTCTTTCTAATTTGACCGCTGATTAACTTGCATNCATATTATAACATTTTGCCCAAGGTGCCACAATAATAATCCTTTCTTCTTCCAGCTATACATACTCTAAATCCCCACACCCGAACAATAGTCTGTGCAGAGTCTGCAAGGTCAACCAGAAACAAAAAACGGCTCATTTTATCTCAAATGAACCGTTCCCCAAATATCATAATTNAGGCAAGCCCTATAAAATCCTGAAATCTANAAAGCCTCAATCGCTTCAATTCTCATTCATCNTTGCAAGCTTTGCTGCCTTGATCTTAGCAGATCANGCGTATTCAATTCTCNTTCATNTTTGCNANNTTNGCCGCCTGATCTGCTGCGATGCAGGCATCGATAATCTCCTGAATATCACCGTTCATNATNTTATCNANCTTATAAAGAGTAAGTCCGATNCGGTGATCCGTCACACGTCCCTGAGGNAAGTTATAGGTACGNATCTTCTCGGAACGGTCTCCGGTACCNATCTGGCTCCTTCTNAGCTCCGCCTCNGCATCATGACGCTGNTGCTGTTCCATATCATAAAGCTTTGCTTTCANCANTGCAAANGCCTTTGCCTTNTTCTGAAGCTGAGACTTTTCNGTCTGGCTGTANACCACNATACCNGTAGGATAATGNGTAAGACGNACTGCGGAGTCCGTGGTATTAACGCACTGCCCGCCGTTGCCGGAAGCACGCATAACATCGATACGAATATCCTTTTCATCGATCACNATNTCAATATCCTCNTCNACTTCGGGCATCACTGCNACACTGATNGTGGAGGTNTGNATACGCCCGCCNGACTCTGTCTCCGGCACACGCTGTACACGATGTACGCCGCTCTCATATTTTAATCTGGAATAAGCGCCCTGACCGGAAATCATAAAATTCACTTCCTTCATGCCCCCGATTCCAATCTCATCGACGTTCATGGTCTCGACTTTCCAACGTTGTCCCTCTGCATAATGAACATACAACCGGTATACTTCTGCTGCAAATAAAGCTGCCTCATCGCCGCCTGCTCCCGCACGGATTTCAACAATAACATTTTTATCATCATTAGGATCCTTGGGAAGAAGCAGGATTTTCATTTGCTGCTCCAGCTCATCAATGCGCTTTTTACCCGCATTCAACTCTTCCTTCAGCATTTCCCGCATATCTTCATCGGATTCCTCATCAAGCATGGCAAGTGAATCTTCCACATCCTGTTTTGTCTTTTTGTATTCTTTATATGCCTCCACGATAGGAGTCAAATCACTCTGCTCCTTCATCAATTTGCGGAACCGCTCCTGATTATTTGTCACATCAGGCTCTCCAAGGGCTCCCATAATTTCTTCAAAGCGGATCAAAAGATCCTCTAATTTATCAAACACCTTAATCCCTTACCTTTCTGCTATCCAGCGTCAAACATTCTCTATGATCTTACGTTTTATTTCAAAATCATCCATTAATTTGAAATGTCATCATCCCACAAATCTCCCATATACCACTCTGTCAAGACCTGCCAAATCCTTACAGATCGCTATATCTCGATAACCGGCCTTGTTCATGTATCCCGCCACTTCCTGCGCNTGATCACNNCCAATTTCAAAAAAGAGCATTCCACCGGGATACAAATAATCCCCTGCACTGACAATNATTTNCCGGTAGAAAGAAAGNCCATCCTCACCACCGTCAAGNGCCATCATCGGATCATGATCCCTGACTTCCTCCATCAAACCNGGAATATCACNGCTTCGGATATACGGAGGATTGGATACAATAATCTCATATTTTCCTTCAATCTTTTCAAAAAGATNGCTGCAGACAAACTCTGCCTCNAGTCCAAGCANAGACGCATTTTCCTTTGCNACCAGCAGCGCATTTTCCGACAAATCGGAGCCTACTCCCACACAATCATTCGAATACCGGAGAAGGCTTAAAAGAATACAGCCGGAACCCGTACACAAATCCAGTATACGCATTCCGTCATGTAAAAACCGCATAACCTCTTCTACCAGCGTTTCTGTGTCCTGTCGGGGTATCAACACCGCCGGCGATACCTGAAANCGCAAACCCATAAACTCCTGATAACCAGTAATATGCTGCAAAGGAACATGACGGCTTCGCTGCTCAATATAGTTTACATAACATTCTTTCTGCTGCTCTGTAACCGTTTGGTCACCATGTGCCAACAGGGTATTTTGATCCG
This sequence comes from Lachnospiraceae bacterium, assembly GCA_014804285.1. Classification (GTDB taxonomy): domain Bacteria; phylum Bacillota; class Clostridia; order Lachnospirales; family Lachnospiraceae; genus Suilimivivens. The sequence goes on from JAAVAA010000074.1 coordinate 13,335, forward strand.
TGCCGCATANGACTTCCAAAAGAAGCCTTGCATCCAGTAAGGCNTCCTCAATGCCTGCCTGCTGCAAGCGCTCCGCTCCCATGCGATAAATGGCTGCGTATTCCATTTCACTCTTCCTCATNCGCCTCCACNGAAGAAGTATCATCCTTCATCCATGATTCATCCACTTCGTATCCNAAATTNTCCTNCAGATATGCTTTCCAGTCAAACACAGCTTCCACNGACTTAATGGCAACCTCNGCCATGCTCTCATCCGGNTCNTTNGTGGTCAGTCGCTGCAAAAACATTCCCGGTGCGGAAATNATNCGCACNAANATNTTATCCGTNCTTCCCGCTAANCGNATGATCTCNTAAGAAATTCCGGCNATCACAGGNATCAAAAGAATCCGGAGNNCCAGCTTANNNANCGGATTATNNACCCGNATAAAGAAAAACANAATNATACTTACNAACATAACAAANAACAAAAAACTGGTTCCGCATCTTTTATGAATACGNGAACTGCGCATTACATTATACACCGTAAGNGGTCTTCCCTTTTCAATNCAATTAATACATTTATGCTCCGCTCCNTGATATTGATACAGTCTGTGAATATCCTTCATCATACTGATTCCCACCACATANGCAAAAAAGATCACAATACGGATANCCCCTTCCAAAATCGCNAGAAGNGATGCATTNCTGATATGCTCNGCCAAAAGCGANGATAAGAAGAANGGCAGGAGAATAAATATTCCTACAGCAAGTACCACCGAGATCACTGTAGTAATTCCCATCAGAATGTTTTCGCCTCTGCCTCCCGAGACCTTATCTAATGCTTTATCCAGCACGGTTTCCTTCGCATCCTCATCTTCATAAAAAGAAGCCGAATAATTCAGTGTTTTCATTCCNATACGCAGGGANTCAATAAAGTTAAANACGCCTCTGATAAAAGGNATCTTNGTGATCTTNCTTCCATGAAGNCAACCATGGAAAACGTCTACCTCTACCTCGATTTCTCCATCCGGCTTTCTGACCGCCACCGCATAATCATCTTTATTTCGCATCATTACGCCCTCTAAGACAGCCTGGCCGCCAATTCCCGAGGAACGGTTGATTTTCTTTTTCTTCATATGTTATTTGGCCTTTCTTGACACTACAAAAGGGTCTTACCACACAATGCAAACCCGCAAGCTAATTGACTGACTATATTATGAAAGGTTGAGATGTAACACCTCAACCTTTTCGTGCATAACTATTTGCTTACTACACCATACTTTCTGTTGAACTTGTCAATACGTCCGTCCGCTCTCGCAGCCTTCTGCTGTCCTGTGTAGAATGGATGGCACTTAGAACAAACTTCAACGTGAATATCCTGTTTGGTTGAACCTGTTACAAATGTATTGCCACAGTTGCAAGTTACGGTTGCCTGATAAAACTCAGGATGAATTCCTTCTTTCATTTTGAAAATATGCTCCTTTCTCTGTCTTCAAATTTGCGCTGTTGCAAACTTGCGGCTAAAAATCCAATTTTCAGCCCTCTATAAACTTCCATGCGCTGTTTCACAACGCATCACCATAAATCGTTCTCATCCACCGATATATAGGAACACCCATATACACAGCTATTTTGGAACAACTTCGTTTCTCCGAAACAGCTTTTTAATTGTATCACAGGCTATCCTATGTTGCAAGTCCTTTTTATATTTTTAACAAAATTTATGTTACCGTTCAGCCATGCTCATTCATAAGTCACCAGAATATACCTTTTGCCAATCCCATCGTGAATTGGCCGATGACTTACAGCCACTTGATTTTCTTTACCATATGAACAAATTCCTGATTGTTTCTGGTTCTGGCAAACATATCTAAAATCTTATCTACTGACTCCTCCGGCTTCATACCATTTAACGCTTTACGTATGATATTGATCGCTTCCAGTTCATCCGGGCTGAGCAAAAGATCTTCTCTTCTGGTTCCTGATTTGGGAATATCAATTGCAGGGAATACTCTTTTTTCCGAAAGCTTACGATCCAAAACCAGCTCCATGTTACCGGTTCCTTTAAATTCCTCGTAAACCACATCATCCATCTTGCTCCCCGTTTCCACCAGTGCCGTTGCAAGTATAGTCAGAGATCCTCCCTCCCGCATATTTCTTGCTGCACCAAAGAACCGCTTAGGCATATGCAGAGCTGCCGGATCAAGACCGCCGGATAAAGTACGGCCGCTTGGCGGAACCGTCTGATTATAAGCTCTAGTCAGTCTGGTAATACTATCAATCAGGATCATCACATCCTTTTTGTGCTCAACCAAACGTTTTCCCCGCTCAATTACCATCTCGGAAACTCTTTTATGATGCTCCGGAAGTTCATCAAAGGTGGAATAGATCACTTCCACATTGGGTCCCTCAATAGCTTCCTTAATATCGGTAACCTCCTCAGGACGCTCATCGATAAGCAGGATAATCAAGTGTACTTCAGGGGAATTTCGTTTGACAGATTTCGCTACTTCCTTAAGCAGCGTTGTCTTTCCCGCCTTTGGAGGCGATACGATCATACCTCTCTGACCCTTTCCTACCGGACTCATCAAATCCATGATTCTCATTGCAACACTGGCGCCGGGCATTTCCAAATGAAGCCTTTCATTTGGGAAAATGGGCGTCATGTCCTCAAAATTTCTTCTTTTTACTGCTACTTCCGGAGCATATCCGTTGATGCTCTTTACATAAAGAAGCGCTGCAAATTTTTCACCCTGGGTTCTCACCCTGGTGTTTCCCTCAAGGATATCTCCTGTCTTTAGTCCGAATCTTCTGATCTGACTGGGCGCTACATACACATCGTGATCACCGGGCAGAAAATTTTCACAACGGATAAAGCCGTAACCGTCAGGCATAACCTCCAAAATTCCGCTGGCTGCTATCCCGCTGTCCAGTTCAGCAGGGAACTTGTCCTCCTCGCTCCGTGCTTCCTCTATCCGGCCCTCCTGACGTTCATTCTTTACCTCCTGACGCTCTCTGGGGGCCGTTGCTTCTGTTCTGCTTTCTGCTGCTTCTACGCATCCGTCAGAACGTTCACTCTTTCCTGCCGGACGTTCCGTTCTCCTGCTATCCGTTCTAGGAGCTTTTTCCATAACTCCCTTGGGCTGCACAGCCTTTCCCTCTGCTTTGTCCTTTTCATCCTCCGCAAGCATCAGTTCAATAAGCTCCGCCTTTTTCATTGTCGAAGTTCCCTTCAGCCCTCTTGCCTTTGCGATTGCCTTTAAATCGGCAAGTCCTAAAGACTCGTATTTTTCTCTCATAAAGTGTAACCCATGCCTTTCTATAATAAATAATAAAATAAAATCCAACAAATAATTTTTCTTTTGGGAAAAATGTACGATCTGTCATTTGAAATGCTTATATGGGTGATTATACAACATATTTATCAAAATAGAAAGTATTTTTTATTGATTTGATTTCTGCGACAAATTTTACTCTCAAATACTGCACCTTGTCATACCCATCGCAATACAGAATCTGCTCAGTGTAGCTGTTAACTCTGCTGACGTGATTATGCTCAATTATGTCGGGCAATCCTCCATTTCAGCAGTGTCCCTTGCCTCAAACTATGCCAGCGTCCTTTTTATGGTGTTCTATGGACTGGGGACAGGAGCAACCCTGTTATGCGCCCAATACTGGGGAAAAAAGGATCTGCAGGCTATCCGCGTGATCGAGGGGATTGCGCTTCGTTTTTCCCTTGCGATCACTCTTGTTTTCTCCGGCTTCGCATTGCTGGCACCGGAGCTCATGATGAAACTTTTTACCGCGGATACTGAATTGATCCGGATTGGCGCCAGTTATCTGCGAGTGATGTCGCTGACGTATCTATGTTGGAGTATCATAGAAATCTACCTTGCAATCTTAAGGAGTGTGGGACGGGTAACCATTGCAATGATACTGAATATTGTAGCTTTTGCACTGAACATCTTCCTAAATGCGGTATTTATCTTCGGACTTTTCGGTGCTCCCCGCCTGGGTGCTGTCGGTGTCGCCATCGCAACTGCTCTCTCCCGCGTCATTGAATTGCTTTGCTGTATCTTCGTCTCAATGGCGCTTTGCAAGGATCTGAAACTAAATCCGGCTTATATGTTCATCCGTAACAAGGCACTTCTCAAAGATTTTATCAGCCTGTCACTGCCCGCTCTGGGCAATGATGTGTCATGGAGCGTTGCTTTCTCCATGTATTCCGTGATTCTTGGGCATCTGGGAACAGACGCGGTCGCCGCTAATTCTCTAGTAGTAGTTGTACGCAATCTGGGTACGGTACTCTGTTTCGGAACTGCCAGCGCAGGCGGTATCCTTTTGGGCAACGTAATGGGTGAGGGAAACATGGAACGCGCTAAGGAATATGCCTCCAAGCTCTTAAAGCTGACTATCATAACCGGTGCCATCGGCGGTGTGCTGATCCTCATTGCGACTCCTTTTGTACTATGCTTTGCTTCACTCACAAAAACTGCAATGTACTATTTGAAATATATGCTGATCATCAATTCCTACTATGTAATGGGAGCCGCTGTCAACACCACACTGATCGCCGGCGTGTTCCGCTCCGGCGACGATACCCGCTTTGGACTGATCTGCGACACCGTAGATATGTGGTGCTACGCAGTTCCTCTCGGCTTCATCGCAGCGTTTGTGTTAAAGCTGCCTGTTCTTATCGTCTACTTTCTGCTGTGCACGGATGAGTTTGTTAAATGGCCGTGGGTCATCAAACGATATCGCAGCGGCAAATGGCTTAAGAACATCACACGGGATGATCTCTTTGAACAAAAAGCGAGCGAACAAAGTCTGTAAGGCTTTTGTTCGCTCGAGCCATTTCTTTCAATAGATAAAATCAAAACACACAAATTCTTAATCATGAAATGACTAATCATGAAGTGATTTATTCACTCTGCGATCTATTCACTCAAGGATCTCTTTACTGTAACTTCAATCTTCTTATTATAGCAGGAGAAGGTATCCTCCACCCACTTCTGCTCCGGCTTCGGCGAGATAAGGCTCACAACCGGAACAATCACCAGACCTGCCAGCATAGCAAATGCGCCGGCATTGATGGGTGACTGTAAAAGAACCGGTAAGCTGCTTTTTGCCACCATATTAAAAATCATAAACCCTGCGCCAAAAGCAAAGCTTACATAGCAGGCTGCCTTAGTTGTCTTTTTCCAGTACAGCCCGTAGAGGAAAGGCGCCAGGAAGGCTCCTGCAAGCGCTCCCCACGAAACGCCCATAAGCTGTGCAATGAAAGTAATATTGCTCTTATACTGCATTCCTGCAATCACTACAGAAATGGCAATGAATACCACGATCAGTCCACGCATAATGAGCACCTGCTTTTTCTCATCCATGTCTTTGATCACATGTCCTTTCAACACATCCAGCGTCAAAGTGGAACTGGAGGCCATAACCAGCGAAGACAAGGTAGACATAGAAGCCGAAAGCACCAGGATAACTACCAGACCAATCAAAATCGGAGATAAGCCTGAAAGCATGGTAGGAATTACGGAGTCATATCCGTTTGCCGCAATATCAATCTTATCGGAAAATAATCTTCCGAAACCGCCAAGGAAATAGCAGCCGCCGGAAACCACTACCGCAAAAAGCGTAGAGATAATTGTTCCCTTTTTGATAGAATCCTCACTCTTAATGGCATAAAACTTCTGAACCATCTGGGGAAGTCCCCAGGTACCCAAGGAAGTTAAGATGACCACGCCGAGCAGATTCAAAGGATCCGGGCCAAAGAAAGACGCAAATACACCGGGCTGGGCGGAAACCGTCTCATCCTGAATGGAAGCAAGGCCGTTTAAAGCTTCCATAAAACCTCCATTGGTCTTTAGCACTGCCCCAATCACAATCACAATTCCCACCAGCATAATCAGTCCCTGTAAAAAGTCATTGATCGCTGTAGCCATATATCCTCCGGCAATTACATAAATTCCTGTCAGAATTGCCATAACAACGATACATACCATATAATCAATGTCAAATGCCATCCCAAACAAGCGGGAAAGACCATTATAAAGAGACGCTGTATAAGGAATCAAAAAGATGAACACGATCACGGACGCACAGATCTTAAGACCCTTTGACTGGAATCTGGTTCCAAAAAACTCCGGCATGGTCGCGCTGTCAAGGTGCTGTGTCATAACTCTGGTTCTTCTTCCCAGAACAACCCATGCAAGCATGGAACCGATCACTGCATTTCCGATACCGATCCAGGTAGATGCGATACCGTATTTCCAGCCAAACTGCCCCGCATATCCTACAAAGACAACTGCTGAAAAGTAGGAGGTTCCATAAGCAAAAGCCGTAAGCCACGGACCTACGCTTCTCCCGCCCAGGACAAAACCATTCACATCAGTAGCATGTTTTCTGCAGTAAAATCCGATACCGATCATGATACCGAAAAATACCAACAGCATTATAATTTTGATAATCATTTCAGATAGTCTCCTTTTCCTTGTGTATTGTTATGTTAACCATTATTCGTGTACCTACTGTTCTATTGCCTTTTAACTTCTGATCTGTGCCTCCACAAGCCTTGCTCCGCAATAAATTTCACGAAGCTTGGGTTTCTCGATCTTCCCGGTAGGATTTCTCGGAATATCCGCAAAAACTACTTTATGGGGACGTTTATATCTGGGAAGCTTCAGGCAGAAATTCATAATTTCTTCTTCTGTACACTCTGCCTCGGGCTTTAGCTCAATTACCGCAAGCGTTGTTTCTCCCAGACGCTTATCGGGAATACCGATCACTGCTACGTCATGCACTGCTTTATGATTACGGATAAAGTCCTCGATCTGTACCGGATAGATATTTTCACCGCCGCTGATAATTACATCCTTTTTCCGGTCTACCAGGAAAATAAATCCGTCTTCATCTTCCATTGCCATATCCCCGGTATACAGCCATCCGTCAGGTGAAAGGACTTCTGCGGTAGCCTGCTCGTCATTGTAATAACAAGTCATGACACCNGGNCCNTTAACCGCCAGTTCNCCTACNTCGCCCGGCTTNACCTCTTCCCGATCCTCATCCACNATCTTNACCTTCCAGCCAAATCCNGGCTTTCCGATAGCGCCTACTTTATGTATATTCTCCACTCCCAGATGTACGCAGCCCGGACCTATGGATTCGCTTAAGCCATAATTTGTATCATACTGGTGCTCAGGGAAATAACTGCACCAATGCTTGATCAGACTTGGCGGAACCGGCTGAGCGCCGATATGCATTAATCTCCACTGAGAAAGCTCATAATCCTCCAATTTCAGCTTCCCGCTGTCAAGAGCTTCCAGAATGTCCTGCGCCCAGGGCACTAAAAGCCAGACTATCGTGCATTTTTCTTTGGACACNGTATCCAAAATATATTCCGGTTTCGTTCCTTTCAGAAGAATAGCCTTGCTTCCTGAAAGCAGGGAACCAAACCAGTGCATCTTTGCNCCAGTATGATAAAGAGGCGGAATGCATAAGAAAACATCTTCTCTGGTCTGACCATGATGATTCTGCTCCACCCTGCAGGAATGAATCAGACTTTCATGATTATGCAAGATTGCTTTAGGAAAACCTGTGGTNCCCGATGAAAAATAAATGGCTGCATCATCCTCTTCCGTCAGCGCAATTTTCGGTGCNACGCTGGAACANTTCGATGTCAGNGNATTGTANTCCTCCGCAAANGANGGACANGGCTCTCCCACAAAAAACAANAGCCTGTTCTTGCTGATNGAATCNGCAATTTCTTCCACACGTCCNATAAATTCCGGACCAAANACCAAAATATCCGCNTCCGCCAGATTCACACAATATTCAATTTCATCNGATGCATAGCGGAANTTCAAAGGTACCGCCAGNGCACCNGTCTTTAATANTCCAAAATAAATNGGAAGCCACTCTAAACAGTTCATCAATAGAATTGCTACCTTATCTCCCTTTTTAATTCCTCTTTGAATCAGCAGATTNGCAAACCGNTTTGCTTTCTCATCGAAAACNCTCCANGANATNTCTCTNCGGTAATGNGTCAGCGGATTCGGNTCCATCAACTCATANTCNTTCCACGTCACCCTGCGGACTTCCTTCACNTCCGGATTGATTTCCACCAGACAGATCTCGTCCCCNTAGCTTCTGCTGTTCTGCTCCAGTACATCAACNATTGTCATTTTCCNTTGCCTTTCCTTNNTTNCACTGATATGATTTAAAGCTTTAACGCTTTGACTTATAAAAGTATACAAAAAAGAGCCGTTATTGTCAACGGCTCTTACAAACTTATGTTATTAACTTATTCCTTTCCATCCCAGCAATAAGTACACAGCTTGTCCTTATCAATCCCCACGGACTCGATCATATCATCCAGTCTGTGATAACGGAGAGATGTAAAATTAAGCTGAACGCCGATCCTCTTTACCATCTCCTGATATTCCGGCGTTTCCGGATTGGAATAAGCGCTTAAATTCACATGTTTTCCCTCGCCCTCCATCTCCTTNATGATNCGTCTGGTGATCAGATCCATCTCNGATGTGGANCGGGAAAAGTTCAAGTATTTACATCCGTACAAAAGAGGCGGGCACGCCGGACGGATATGTACCTCTCTGGCTCCGCTCTGATAAAGAAATTCCGTAGTCTCCCTAAGCTGTGTTCCCCGAACAATGGAATCATCAATAAGAAGAAGACTCTTATTTTGAATCAGATCATGAACCGGTATCAGCTTCATCTTGGCAATAAGATTTCTCTTACTTTGAATCGTAGGCATAAACGATCTGGGCCAGGTTGGCGTATATTTGATAAAGGGTCTGGAAAAAGGAATTCCCGACTCATTGGAGTATCCCACTGCATGTGCAATACCGGAATCCGGCACGCCTGCCACATTATCCGGTGATACATCATCCCGTCTTGCCAAAAGAGCGCCGCAATTGTAACGCATCCTTTCCACGCTGATTCCCTCATAGGAAGAAGAAGGATAACCGTAATAAATCCAGAGGAAGGTGCATATTTTCATCTTACTTCCCGGCTTTACCAGCGTCCGAACCTCCTCCGGAGTGATGATCGCCACTTCTCCGGGTCCTAACTCTCTCTCCTCACTATATCCGAGATTCAGGTAAGCAAAACTTTCAAAGGAAATGCAGTAGCCATCCTCCTTTTTGCCGATCGCCACCGGTGTTCTTCCCATCTTATCTCTGGCAGCATAAATTCCCTTNGGCGTAAGGAGCGCCAGCGTCAGCGANCCATCAATCAACTCCTGNGCATAAGTGATTCCCTCNATNAGATTATCCTTCTGATTGATAATCGCCGCCACCANCTCCGTGGCATTGATATCACCNCCGCTCATCTCCAAAAAATGAGCATGTCCCATNGTAAAGATTTTCTCAACGATTTCGTCCATATTGTTAATCTTTCCCACCGTCATAATGGCATAAGTGCCATGATGGGAACGCACCAAAAGAGGCTGAGGCTCATAATCGGAAATGCAGCCGATTCCCATATTTCCATGCATCTCATTGACGTCTTTATCGAACTTCGTGCGAAAAGGGGAATTCTCTATGTTGTGAATTGCACGGTCAAAGCCATTCTCATTACTATAAACTGCCATTCCCGCCCTTCTTGTTCCCAGGTGAGAATGATAGTCTGTACCAAAAAACAAATCAAATACACAGTCCTTTTTCAAGGCTGCTCCAAAAAAGCCACCCAAAATATACTCCTCCGTCTAAACATTAATCTCTGCTTTTATTCCAAGAAGTTCTTTATTTTCCCGAAGGATTGGCTGTATCACCTTTACAAGGAAGCTCTCAACCTGCTCTCTGGAACGTCCCACATACCTTGATGGCTCCATGGTCTTTTTCAGATCTTCCAGCGTCATATTGAATGCCGGATCCTCTGCAATCAATTCCAGAAGGTTATTTTCTTTTCCCTCTTCCTTTACATTCTTTCCCGCCTTCATAGAAAGCTCACGGATCCTTTCGTGAAGCTCCTGCCTGTTTCCGCCCATCTTCACCGCATCCATCATAATGTTCTCGGTCGCCATGAAAGGCAGTTCACTTAACATATGCTTCTCAATTACCTTGGGATACACTACCAGTCCATCCACTACGTTCAGGCATAGATCCAAAATTCCGTCAATGGCAAGAAAGCCCTCCGGAATAGAAAGCCGCTTATTTGCCGAATCGTCCAAGGTTCTCTCAAACCACTGTGTTGCCGAAGTAATCGCCGGATTTAATGCGTCGATCATCACATATCTGGAAAGAGAAGCAATCCTCTCACTTCTCATGGGATTTCTCTTATACGCCATGGCAGAAGAACCGATCTGGCTCTTCTCAAAAGGCTCCTCCACTTCCTTAAGATGCTGCAAAAGCCTGATATCGTTTGACATCTTGTGAGCGCTTGCCGCAATACCCGCAAGTACATTTGCCACTCTGGTATCCACCTTTCGGGAATAAGTCTGTCCGGACACCGGATAACACTCCTTAAATCCCATCTTTTCTGCAATCATAGGATCGATCTTGTCAATAGTCTCCTGATCTCCGTCAAACAATTCCAAAAAGGAAGCCTGGGTTCCCGTCGTTCCTTTGGAACCAAGCAGCTTCATACCGGAAAGTACATGGTCAAGATCTTCCAGATCCAGACAAAACTCCTGCATCCAGAGAGTCGCTCTCTTTCCCACCGTAGTAGGCTGTGCAGGCTGAAAATGGGTAAACGCAAGGGTTGGCTGGGCTTTATACTTATCCGCAAAATCCGAAAGCTCCTTTAAAACATTGACCAGTTTCTTTTTTACCAGTTTTAATGCCTTGGTCATTACAATAATGTCCGTGTTATCACCCACGTAACAGCTTGTGGCTCCTAAGTGAATAATCCCGGCAGCCTTAGGGCACTGCTGCCCGTAAGCATAAACATGACTCATTACATCATGCCGTACTTCTTTTTCTCTGGCCTTTGCCACATCGTAATTGATATCATCGGCATGCTCACGAAGCTCTTCGATCTGCTCCATAGTGATTACTGGCTTGCCGTTCTGGGACAGTCCCAGTTCCATTTCCGTCTCGGCAAGTGCAATCCAAAGCTTTCTCCAGGTCCTGAACTTCATATTCGGTGAAAAAATATACTGCATCTCTTTGCTGGCATATCGCTCCGACAAAGGACTTACGTATTTATCTGTACTCATAAGTTAAAATCTCCTATCCGACCGCCTCTCACGCGCCGTTTCCTTACTGATCAATCTTTTCCGCCGCCTCTTTGTTTGCTTTATGCCAGTCCTAAACGTTTAAATACTTCATTGTATGCTTCTTCCACATTTCCAAGATCTCTGCGGAAACGGTCTTTATCCAGTTTCTCATTAGTATTCACATCCCACAAACGGCAGGTATCCGGTGATGTCTCATCCGCAAGAAGAATCTCTCCATGGAAACGTCCAAACTCAATCTTAAAATCAATAAGCTTAATATCAGCCTGAAGGAAGTATGCCTTTAAGACCTCATTTACCTTAAATGCGTATTTCTTAATCGTCTCAATTTCCTCCCAAGTTGCCAGCTCGAGCGCAACTGCAAAGTAGCTGTTGATCAGCGGATCGCCCAACTCGTCATTCTTATAACTAAATTCAATTGTAGGCTCTTTAAAAGGAGTTCCCTCCGGCACGCCCAGACGCTTGGAAAAGCTTCCTGCCGCCACATTACGGATAATAACCTCAAGGGGTACAATCTCCACCTTCTTTACCGCTGTCTCTCTGTCGCTCAACTCCTCGATCAGATGGGTAGGCACTCCTTCCTTCTCAAGAAGCTTAAAAACGTGATTTGTCATACGGTTATTGATCACGCCCTTACCCACGATTGTTCCTTTCTTTTCTCCGTTGAAGGCAGTTGCATCGTCCTTATAGTCTACAATGACTACATCCGGATCGTCTGTTGCAAATACTTTCTTCGCCTTTCCTTCATAAAGCTGCTCTAATTTTTTCATGTTTCCTCCATTCTGCCGCCCTGCGGCCGTTTAAATTTTATGCCCCAGACCCCCGGTCCCGACCTCCTCACATCCGTTCATAACAAACGCTGCCACGCTTTGCAAGTCAGCTTATTGTAATAAAACCGTTCCAAATACAGTCACATGCTATCACGCTGCCAAAAAGAAGTCAAGGACAAATCTGTGCCCCGAAACTACCTGGGTATCATTCTTATAACAACTCTCACTTATTGATTGCGCTGTTGTTCATTTTCCGTATTTGCATACTGTGCCACAATATCCAGTATCTCTTTGGCATATTCCGGATACTTATCCACCAGATCCTTTATTTCTGCCTGTGCCTTTCCCGCTATCACTTCTCTGTTGTAATCCATCCGTCTTCTTAAAGATTGTCTGCGAATAATCAGATTGTGCCGGATCTCCACCATTTCCTTTTTGTCAAGAATAGCTTGCGTCTGATGAAGCCATATCATGGGATCCTTCACCTGATAACGGCGCAGTATATGCAAAAGCTCTTTCTGGCAAATATCCAGTTCCCGTTCTGCATCCTGATAGTTCTTCCGCTCTTCTTTTTCTTCCATATACTGCAGCCAGCTCTTTCCTAATTCACTGGCGCTCGAAACATTATATTTCATATAAAGATAATCCAGAAGATGGGTATTATTTACATAACGGATCTTCACCGTATTCTGTAGCCGGATAATTCTTCCGATTCCATTTTCAACCTGCTTAAGCTCACGCACGCCGTCATTGTGTTTCGTAAAAATAACCGTGATCGTTGCCGCACCCACCGCTGCTGCTGCCAAATATCCAAGCTTTGTATTCATCCGGAAACCAAACTGCAGAACCAAAAGAATCAAAATACATACGACCAATGCCGCTGTGCACACGATGGCCATGGATCTGGTATCCTCTATAACGCGCAGCAGCTCTCGTTTTCGAAAGAAATAAGCCTGCTTTTCTCCATCCAGTTTCCGAAGGTCACGCCTTACCAGTTCCTGATATTCCTCCGCCTGGTTCAGCTTTTCAAGGCCTTCCTGTACCTCCTCTTCCAGACGCTCCATCTGTCGGAATTTTTCTTCATCCATCCGGTTTTTCCGCTCTTTATAGCCGGACTGTTGTAATTCAAGAGCCTCAATTTTTCTGGCACTGTCTTCCAAAGCTGCTTTGAGTTCCGGAGGAAGAGCCTCAATTTCCTCCATATCCTTCAAATACGAAGTAACCATATTATATTCAAACTGAAGATTATCAAGTTCTTTCGAAGCTTCTGCTATCTGCTCCAAACAGCCCTTTACATACTCCCGTCTCTGTTTACGATCCTTAATCTGAAGATCATCCCTGTTATAGACAATCTCATTCCAATCTCCAGTTTCATATTCCGGCTCGATCGTTCTCTTTTTTAAATTCAATAACTTCTTTATTAAGCCCATCCTAAGCCTCCACGAGCTGACGATATTCATTTTTCAGCTCTGATATGATCTTATCAATTTCTTCATAATAAGAAGATACATTTCCTTCTTCCTTATAAATCTTAAGTGCCGACAACATCCTGTTTTCCTGCGATGCTTCAAACTGCCCCCTGGCATCCATCAATTTCTTTTCCACAAGCATGGACAATTCATGGTACTCCCCATGCTCCGCAATAAAAGCAATATACGCATCATCGTTCAGAGAAAGCCTCTTGGCGGCAAGAAAGGAAGTTCCTGACTCAGTATTACCTGTCATATCATATGCCCTTTTAAAATATTTTGCTGCCATGTCAAACATGAAAAACCCGGCATACGCTACTCCCATATTGTGGAAGATCAACGGATTTAATGCGCTTTCCGTCTCTGGAAGCGCTCTCACCAGACGGTCATACTCTTCCAGTGCCAGATGATATCTGCGGTTCTTCATAAGAAAGTCTGTCTGCTTTTTTCGTCGTTCGAAATCATTCAGCCCCACACTTCCCTGAAGAGCCTCTTCAATCTTCGCCTTCTCCTGGGTTGTGCAAAAATTCACATAATCCAATATGGTGCTGACAAAAATTCCCGGCTGGCATCCTCTTTGAAACAGTGTAAGAAGCTGGTGGCTCAGCTCGGTAAGCCCGCACTCGCGATCCAGCCACTCCGCCAGTTCTTTATCCATTACATCATTGTCGATCATAAAGGGATTACTTGCAAACAGATAGCACAATTCTTCCACACAATATACATTCACGCACATACTGGTGAAATGATATGGCTTCTTTGCATATCTTCCGATGCATAATATCATTCTGCCCAAAACAAAATCTCCCTTCCGCTATACCTGTATAGTGGAGGACCATGCCTTCCCACTGGAAGGAAACAATTCTCCAAAACCCAGATCCTCTATGGTAACCGATGCCTGATTTACATCCGTCATTTCAATGTGAATATTCAGCCTGGTAGCTCCCCTTGGCCGATCCGGAATTCCCGGAAGATGTACTGACCGCTCTAAAACACCGCTTCCTGTTAACGGAGTTATCAGAAAATCTACCGTATTTCCGCTCTCCAAAATAATATCAAAATCTGATGCCGCCTCATACCAGTTAGTTCCAGCATCCAAGATCGCATAATAAGAATCTTCTCCCCTTCGCAAAGCTTTCATTCCAATATTGGATTTTAACTTGTCAGCCCCCAGATATACATATTTTTTCCATTCTTCACTTGGATTTAATCTTTCCACCATAGCATAACAGGAACCTTTGCTGTACAGATTATTTCCCTGGAACACCCTTCTGTTCCTGCATAAGACTTTGAGGGATTCCTTTGCCCAGCCCTCCTTAAATCCATCTCCCAGTAAAAAGACCGTCGAAACCACTCCCCCATCAAGAGCTTCCTGCACCGTATGGCTAAACAGCAGATCCAATTCCTGCTTCTGCCGCTCACGTTCTTCCGCATTTTCCGACCACACCCGTCTTAATATATCGGGGAACTCTTCCTGACCGATCAATACCACCTTCGGTGAAGTTCTCTGATTACATTCCAACCGAAGCATTCTCAGCCCGGTATCATATTCAAAAATCACCACATCATTCTTCCTCAGTTCACTGTCCTGATGCAGGGTGTACGCATAAAAACTTTCCAAATGATTCTGAAAGCATATGTTCTTTGTCTTAAGCTGAAGCCCTCCTGCAACCCTGGAAAGTACGTCCACCATACGAGGCGTCAGCTCGTCAACCGTAAACATAAGTGCATCGATCTGATATAAAGATAAACGAATATTAAGGAGAGAAAGGCTTCTCTTAACAAACAAGGTGAGAAGTGCAACCGGATCAAAAGCTTCTCCCTCCACGATCACATCTTCTCCTCTCTGGGCAAGCATCAAAAGATCCTCAACCAAAATTCCTTCCTCTTCTTTTGCAAATTTAACCGCTTCCCTTCCATAATACCATTGTCCCACACCGGCTCTTTTACACAGCACCATCGGAATATTATATTGCTCCGTTCCGGTCACTGCGGAAACAGTCTCAGGCTCAGGCTGTATTTCATCTGAACCGCAATAACTGATCTGTGCAAACTGATGCCCCAGATCGTACCCAAGTATAATCCCTTTTCCGTTTCTTTTTCCGTTTCCATCCTTCTGGTTCTGAAACATATTCTCTGACCATGCCCTTCTATATCATCCGAAAGAATTCTTTCATGAGATAATCATACTCAAAATAATCATTCAACAGATTCTCCATGGTATCATAATCATGCAGATTTCTCCCTATTGCAATATCATTGACCAGATTATACCGGTTTTCCTTCTGATCAATTCCCGTTTCATTCCGGCTTAAGGTTCCACTCTCCGTAAGCTGCTCCCGCGTTCCTTCCACCTCTGTGATATAGTATTGGAGCCTCTCTCCAAAGAAAAGTATGAACTGTTTGACACATATCCCTCCAAACATATCCTTCATATCTTCCTTTTCATATTCCCCCTCTGTCTGCCCGTCTTTCTCCAGCAGATAATGGATCACCGCACGGCTTCCCTCTTTTACGTGGTACTCAACCATGGTTTTATCCGCAAATTGACGCATGAACACAATATTATCCGCATATTCCCTGAAATAAGGAAAATATCTTCCCTCTTCAATAATCTCTCTGAGAAAAACCAAAAGCCACCTGGATATGTTCTCATCTACCAGCTTCTTGTTCTCCGCATAATATTTGGTATAAGCCAGCTTACATACCAGTGGAATTTCTTCTCTACGTTCAATGACTCTCTGCATATCTTCCAGCACAAAGTCCTCCGTTATCTTATCCTTCACAAAATAATCATAGGCACACTGCGCAAGAAAAGCCATCTCCACCGAGCTTTTGGCTCCGCCGGATATGTATCTTC
Organism: Lachnospiraceae bacterium; assembly: GCA_014804285.1. Classification (GTDB taxonomy): domain Bacteria; phylum Bacillota; class Clostridia; order Lachnospirales; family Lachnospiraceae; genus Suilimivivens. The sequence goes on from JAAVAA010000074.1 coordinate 29,610, forward strand.
TAAAGATGGAAATCTTTTCCCCGATATGAGCACCGGTATAGAGCATCTGAACCAAAATGCGTTCACTCAAATCATAGTCATCGATTCCAAAGCTCTCTGCCGCTTTCCAGATATCCCGCATTTCCTTACTGGTTCCTCTAAAAAAGCGGCACAGGTAAATCAGCAGATTTTCATCATATTTCCCGGCCCGGAATGCCATAAACGCAAGCGCCGTCAAAATTTCATCCTCTACCATTCCATCTAACGCCATCAACCTGCTGCAAAGCTTTACGATAATCTTTGCTTCTATACCTTCTCCGCCCCGCCGCATAATCCACTGATATGCCTTTTCGTACATTCCTCGCATAACCATAATACGGATAATCTCTGCAAAACAGCTTCCCTCCACCTGCTCCGGCATCAGCTCCTGCAAATAATCATCCAGATTTGACATTTGGTCATGATCATAATAATACCTAACCAGCCGGATTCGAATCTCCTGCTGAAGCTCTTCAATCACCGCCTGCGAATATGTGATCCGCTTCATATACTCCACATTCTCGTCGGTAATGCCCGCGATTTCCCGCCCTCTTTCACAAAACCACAAATCAAAATGCTCATTGACATTTGCATAAGGCGCCGCCATTGCCGCCAGCTTGTCCGGCACCAGCATCCGCTCCAGTTCATACTCTTCTTCTCTGCAAAACCGATTTCCGTTTTTATCCTCCAAAAGCAGTCTGACATCATTTCCGTAAACCGGAAGATAAACCTCCTGACCGCTCATGGAAATAATGGTCTCTTCCTTTTCCTTCTCATAAACCAGAATGATCCTGCGAATATCCGTTCTCTGCACGGTAAGCCGCTGTACAAACAACGCTTCAAGCAGCCCGGAAGCTGTCTCCGGCGTGATCATCACCGGTGTGATCAGATTCCGGTAAAGATATGCCAAATACTGATTGCTTTTACCTTTCAGCAGTTGAAACACCATAAAACGTTCGATTTGTTCTTTATAACTATCATACAGTTCTGGGTACTCTCCTCTGTTTCTGTACACATAACAGTAAAGATAAGAATTATGCAGAGTGTCCAGATTACTGTCAAACGCAAAATACATCAGCACAATTTTCGGTATAGCCTTATTGGCCTGCAGATCAACGGACATCATATAGTATTCATATAGTCTGGTAATGCGCAGTTCCCTCTCAATTCCCTTCTCATACCATAAAAAAGCTTCCCTGTCCGTCTTATTCCCCTTAATAAGAAGTGTGCAGATTGTCTGAAGCACCTCATCACTGGGAATCACTGTATAACAACTTTTTAAAACTACAAACAGCCGCTGTGAATAGTTTTTTTGTCTGCCGGCCAGATAAATGATCTGTGTAATGATCTCCGGCGTCAACATTTCTTTTTTGGCCGCATAAGACAAGATCTGCAGTTCAAAATTCTCCAGCCGCATAAGCATGGCAGGATTTGCCATGAGCAGATTCCATGCCTCGATATAGATGACCGGACTGCTGCATCCCTGCCTGCACTGTTCTTCCAGAATTAGCCATTTTCTGGAAGGACTTCTGGTATAGTCCTCAGACAAATATAAAAGCAGCCATGCTATACGCCAGTTATGATCATTTTGCGTAAAAATGCGCTCCACCTGACCTGCCACCTCGTCAATATAGCTTCCGCTCCGGTCAATTAATGTTGTGAGATAGAGATAATAACTGTAAAGCGTGGGATCAAAGCTTTCTCCCATCATCTCTCTTGCCTGATCCAAATTCCATTTGGCCTCGTTAAATCGTTCCTGCGTGAGCAGAAGCTGTACCTGAAACAGCCGGAACGCCACATCATGACTATCCAGATCAACCAGACGTCCAATCAGAACCTCAGTCTCTTTCATCCAAGAAGCCGAACTAATCTTTTTCGTACGAAACGCTTCGTAATACTGCATCAGCTCCATAATGCTATGCCTTTTCTGCCTGCGTATCCCGGATAGCTTCGTAGTCACAGGACTGTTTACCACAGTAATATCAGCAGAGAGTGACACATAAGGATTGTAGATCCTGATCGTTCCGTAATTCTTACCTCCGTGAAGTCTTTCACCTGCAACATAAAAAGGCAGACGACAGGTATTTCCCAGAAAATCTTCCTCCCGGATCACTTCTTTTTCCAGAATCAGGAAATCTCCTTCCGCTTCCAAAAATAACTCTGAATATCCCCAACCGTTCCTATTAATGATAAGCCTGCTTTCCACCGTATCCTTCGGATTATCAATTCTGATTTCCGACTCTTCCAGCAGAAACTCTGCTTTTTGCTTTTTCCGAATCTCAAGCAGAAACTCTTCTACATTCTGCTCTCTTCGTTGTCCGCCGACTAATCCCCGATACACAGAATAGTATTGCCTATCGGCACCTGCAAACACTCTGTAAAAGTCTTTTGAATAAAAAAGATTTACGGCTTCATCCCAATTTGTCCTTGCAAGATTTGCAAAATGAAACAGATTCTTTATATTCCCCAGCTCAGATTCCAATTTCCCTTCCACAATGGTTACTGTATAAGGAATATAGTATTCTCCCTGATTGGATATAATACGGAATTCCCCTTTAAGCTGATCGCCTTCGGTCATTCCTTCCGCATCAAACCGATACCCGATCTCTTCCTCATTACCAGAAAACCGACTGGTAAGACACTGCATTTTCAGTCTGCTCGAAGACACGGTTCCTTCTGTCAACTGATTCTCCGGTCCAAAAATAGTAAAGCTGCCTTCGTAATCTTCATTTTCCTGAAGCGTCAATTCAATCACCGGACTGGAAAAATCCAAAGAGCGTACATCATTATTAAAATTTCCTTCTAAAATTCTGTCAATTGCTTCCTGCACTCTTTTGTTCCTCCGGCTGTCTATTTTCTCTCATGTCAATTCATATTAATCTGATAGATCGAATTACCCAAAAACCCATAATTAGTATACCATCACAAGGGGGGCTTTCGCAATCAAAAATAACCACAAGAATCAGACTGAAAAAATGTTGCATTTACATTTATTTCCGCCTTATACTGATGATATCGGACTATCCCTAATAGTATCAAAAGCATACGATCGGAGGACAAAATGATTTCTTTTGAAAACGATTATACAACAGGCGCACACCCAAAACTTTTAGAGCGACTTTCGGAAACAAATCTGGAAGCATTGTCCGGATATGGCAGCGACTCCTACTGTGAAAACGCATGCAAAAAAATCCGCATTGCTTGTTCCTGTCCGGATGCGGATATTCTTTTTTTGACAGGCGGAACGCAGACTAATTCCATAATCATATCCTCGCTGCTGAAGGAATATGAGGGAGTTCTTTCCGCCCAAACCGGACATGTAAATACTCACGAAGCCGGAGCCATCGAAAGCACCGGTCACAAGGTACTCTCCCTCCCACATATGGAGGGAAAGATACAGTCAGATCTTTTGGATCAGTATCTACAGCAGTTTTATCAGGATGCCAACCATGAGCATATGGTATTTCCCGGTATGCTCTATATTTCTCATCCCACGGAATACGGAACCCTGTACTCCAAAAAGGAGCTGACAGATCTATACCGCATATGTCAGTACTATCAAATACCACTGTTCATCGATGGAGCCAGACTGGGATACGGTCTGATGAGCCGTAATACAGATGTAACTCTTTCTGACCTTGCAGCATTATGCGATGTATTTTATATCGGCGGCACCAAAGTCGGAGCTCTGTGCGGAGAGGCAGTAGTTTTTCCAAAACACAATATGCCGGAACACTTTTTGACCATGGTCAAACGGCGCGGCGCTCTATTGGCAAAAGGCAGACTTCTCGGCATTCAGTTCGACACTCTTTTTACCGATAATCTTTACTTCGAAATAAGCAGACATGCCATAGATATGGCACTGCAGCTGAAAGATATTTTTAAAGAAAACAAGATTCCGTTTTACCTGGAGTCTCCGACCAATCAACAATTTGTCATCCTGGAAAATAATCAAATGGAAAAACTCCAAAAAAATATTCGTTTCAGTTTCTGGGAAAAGGTTGATGAAAATCATACTGTGGTACGCTTTGTCACAAGCTGGTCCACCACTCAGGAAGACTTGAGGGTGCTTGCACAAGCCCTCATGCAGATATAACACATCAAGCAGTACTATTGTTTATCAACAGATTGTACGATGTCTATCTCTTCCAGGTGCTTCTCCAGCGGAATAACAAAGTCTTAAAAGCTCTTTGATGTTTTTAATGAAATTACTATTTAATGTAATTGTACAATAAATTAACGTTTAGCTGGGATACTCATAGAACCTAAACGACCACTCGGCTAAGAAACAAAATTCTACGTCAC
>JAAVAA010000075.1 GCA_014804285.1 Lachnospiraceae bacterium
ACTAACTCGGCTAAGAAACAAAATTCTAAAGGAACCAATTCGCGAACGCTTTATCGAGCGTGGTGACGTAGAATTTTGTTTCTTAGCCGAGTGGTCGTTTAGGTTCTATGAGTAAACCAGCTAAACGTTAATTTAGTCAAAATACAAAAATATTATCCCTGCTTTTTAAGCTGTCCCAGCCTTTCCTTAACCTGCTCCATCATCTGGGTATACTTCTCCAGCTTTGCCCTCTCCTCGGCAACCTTTGCCTCCGGCGCCTTGGACATAAACTTCTCGTTATTCAACATACCGTTTACTCTTGCAAGCTCACCGTTAAGACGCTTTTCCTCCTTCTGCAGACGCTCAATCTCCTGTGTTATGTCGACCAATTCCGCAAAAGGAATATACAATGTGGCATTTGCGATCACCACTGATACAGCATCCTCTGCAATCCCTTCTTTATCGCTCTGAATGGTCACTTCGGAAGCGGAAGCAAGAGCCGCAAAGAACAGCTTTCCTTCTGTAAATGCATTCACAATATCCTGATTTTCACTGACTACAAACACCTGCGCTTTTTTGCTGGGAGCAACGTTCATCTCAGTCCGGACATTACGAATTCCGCGCACTGCCTCTTTAATAATCTCTATATCCTTCTCTTCCTTAGCAAAGTTCCATGCTTCCCTGTACCCCGGCCACTTGGAGATCATAATAGACTCTTCCTCTGACTGTAATGTACAGAAAATTTCTTCGGTAACAAAAGGCATATAAGGGTGAAGCAGCTTTAAGGCATCAATTAATACCGTCTTAAGCGTCCACAGTGCTGCGTCCTGGCTCGCCTTGTCATCGGAATTGTACAGGCGTGGCTTTACCATCTCAATATACCAGTCGCAGAACTCATCCCAGATAAAATCGTAGACCTTTTGAACTGCAATCCCCAATTCAAAGTTTTCCATATTGTCAGTCACGTCTTTGATCAGCGTATTTAATTTCGATAAGATCCACTTATCCACCGGCTCTAATGCAGGTTCAGAAACCTTAAGCCCTTCCTCCGGCATATTCATCATAATGAAACGGGATGCATTCCAGATCTTGTTTGCAAAGTTCCGGTTCGCTTCCACCCTCTCATAATAGAAACGCATATCATTTCCAGGTGCGTTTCCTGTAATCAGGGTAAGACGAAGGGCATCGGCCCCATACTGATCAATGATTTCCAGAGGATCAATACCATTTCCTAAAGATTTACTCATCTTCCGTCCCTGGGAATCCCTCACAAGCCCGTGGAATAATACGGTCTTAAAGGGTTTTTCTCCCATCTGTTCAAATCCGGAAAAGATCATGCGGATTACCCAGAAGAAAATAATATCATACCCCGTCACCAGTACATCTGTAGGATAAAAATATTTCAAATCCTCTGTCTGCTCCGGCCATCCCAAAGTTGAAAAAGGCCAAAGAGCCGAGGAAAACCAGGTATCCAACGTATCCGGATCCTGCTCCAAATGCTCGCATCCACATTTCGGACATTTGCCCGGTGCCTGCGGCGCAACCGTAATTTCCCCGCATTTACTGCAATAGTAAGCAGGAATCCGGTGTCCCCACCAAAGCTGCCTTGAAATACACCAGTCACGGATATTATCCGTCCAGTTAAAGTAAATCTTTTCCATTCGTTTGGGAATAAGCTGAATATCTCCGCTCTTTACCGCTTCTACAGCAGGCTTAATCAGCTCATCCATCTTTACGAACCACTGCTGCTTGATCATGGGTTCAATGGTAGTCTTGCAGCGGTCATGAGTTCCCACATTATGAGAATAATCTTCAATTCTAACCAAAAGCCCCATCTCATCCAGTTCTTTGACAATGGCTTTCCTTGCCTCATAGCGATCCATCCCGCAGAACTTTCCGCCGTTCTCATTGATAGTGGCATCGTCATTTAAGATATTAATTTCCGGCAGATTGTGACGCTTTCCAACCTCAAAATCGTTAGGATCATGAGCAGGAGTAATCTTCACCACACCGGTTCCAAATTCCATATCCACATAGGAATCCGCTACCACAGGGAGCTCCCTGTTTACAATAGGAAGCATCAGCTTTTTGCCGATCATGTCCTTATATCTCTCGTCCTCCGGGTTCACAGCCACCGCCGTATCCCCCAGCATGGTTTCCGGTCTGGTGGTTGCAAATTCCACAAACTTGGTGGTGCTCACCGTACCATCCTCCTCAATCAACGGATACTTGATATGCCAGAAATGCCCTGCCTGCTCCGCATATTCCACCTCTGCATCGGAAATGGAGGTATTACATACCGGACACCAGTTGATGATCCTGCTTCCCTTATAGATCCAGCCCTTTTCATGCATCTTGCAAAATACTTCCGTAACTGCCTTGTTGCAGCCTTCATCCATGGTAAAGCGCTCTCTGTCCCAGTCACAGGAACTTCCCAGCTTCTTAAGCTGGCTGACAATCCGTCCGCCATATTCCTTCTTCCAGTCCCATGCCCGCTCAAGGAATCCTTCTCTTCCAAGATCTTCCTTATTAATGCCTTCTTCCTTCAGCTTCTCAATAATCTTAACCTCTGTGGCAATGCTGGCGTGATCCGTTCCCGGCTGCCATAATGCATTATATCCCTGCATCCTCTTAAAACGGATCAGGATATCCTGCATGGTATTGTCCAATGCATGTCCCATGTGAAGCTGTCCTGTAATATTTGGGGGCGGAATCACAATGGTAAAAGGTGTCTTGGAATGATCCACCTCGGCATGAAAATACTTCTTATCCAGCCACTTCTGATAAAGTCTGTCCTCAATCCCTTTGGGATCGTAGGTTTTTGCAAGTTCTTTGCTCATAACTGTTCTCTCCTCTCTGTTATACTTGTCCGCAGGAATTTCTCTATCGTTTTTCCTAACACAAAAAATCCCTTTACGGACAATTGTCTGTAAAGGGCGTATTTACGCGGTACCACCTTCATTTATCACTCAGTGATTTCAAGTCTGTTTTAAAATTCCGGCTTAAAATCCTATCCTTTAACGGGGATAAAACGTGAACGCTTACTTGGAACTGCCATACAGGATATCATTTGCTCCTGTCAAACTTTCCGTTCACCGCTCCGGCTCCAAAGCTACCTTCCGCATTCCTTTCCCTGAGATCTCACAGCGCCGCACTGATCATGCGGGATCTCTTCTCTGAAGGGCAGGCAATGTGTACTCCTCTTCTTCAACGCCTTTGAAAATTAAGATATTCTTATCTTAGTTGTCACTTTAACTTTTGTCAAGACAGATTTTCTCCCAAAATGATGCTCATATATAAAATGATGCAAAAATGATGCAACTTTGATGCTACTTTGATGCAAAAATGATGCAACTTTGATGGGATGTCATTGTACAGTAGATACAGACGAAAAACAATCAACATTCAGAAAGGTATGAACAAGATGAAAAAACACCAAAGACTACTCTGCTTTCTTTTAACACTGCTGATTCTTCTGGCAAACACTCCAACTGTTTATGCGGCGGAAAGTGTGACCAATAACGAAGACAAAACCGCTTCTCCATATTTTTATGTGGAGAGCAGCGAAATCGGCATAGACAGTTTCCCTTTAAAAGATACCAGTGTAACTGCAAATATTGAAGGTGTTGTTGCCGATATTCATGTAGTCCAAACCTACGCAAACGAAGGCACTGCTCCTATCAATGCCAGTTATCTTTTTCCTGCTTCCACTAAAGTCACGGTTCATGGAATGCAGATGCAGATTGGTGATCAGACCGTAACTGCTGTCATCAAGGAAAAGGAAGAGGCCAAGCAGGAATTTGAAGCAGCAAAAAGCGAGGGCAAGAGTGCCTCCATGCTTTCCGAAGAGCGGGCAAATGTTTTTAGCATGGATATTGCCAACATTATGCCCGGTGATGAGGTACGCATTGATCTTCACTATACGGAAATGATTACGCCCACGGAAGGTACCTATCAATTTGTTTTTCCTACGGTTGTCGGTCCCCGCTACAGAGGTCCCGTGAAAGACGACAGCGGCAACCGGGATGAATGGGTGGCTGCTCCTTATCTTACGGAAGGAACTCTCCCCACTGCCGGATACAATATTAATGTCACAGTTTCCGCCGGAGTTCCCATTTCCGCGCTGTCCAGCAGCTCCCACCAGGTCAACATTGCCTGGGATGATAGTTCCATCGCACATGTCTCTCTGACAAATCCTCTGGAATATGCCGGAAACCGGGATTTTATACTTGACTATAAGCTTACTGGTGAAGATATCGGAACCGGATTAACATTGAATAAAGGGGATCAGGAAAACTTTTTTATGCTGATGGTACAGCCTCCGGAGCGAATCGTACTTGCGGAAATTCCCCCTAGAGAATACATTTTTGTCCTGGATGTTTCCGGCTCCATGTCCGGTTTTCCTTTAGACACTGCAAAGGAACTTATGAAGAATCTGATTTCTGATTTGCGCGAGACAGATACTTTCAACCTGATTTTGTTCTCCGGAACCTCCTATCAGATGTCCGACCGCTCTCTTCCTGCTACCAGCGAAAATATCACCAAGGCAGTCAAGCTGATCAGTGAACAAAGCGGTGCGGGCGGAACCGAATTATCCTCCGCACTTACGGACGCACTTGCTATCCCATCGGATAATGACACTTCCCGCAATATTGTCATCATTACCGATGGGTATATTTCGGGAGAATCCGAAATCTTTCAACTGATTAACGAAAATATAAATCAGGCGGACTTCTTCTCCTTCGGAATCGGATCTTCCGTTAACCGTTATCTGATCGAGGGTATCTCCAAGATTGGACAGGGGGAACCCTTTATCGTCACCGAGGCAAAAGAAGCCTCCGAAGCAGCAGATCGCTTCAGTGCCTATATCCAGTCACCGGTTCTGACGGATATTCAAGTATCCTTTGAAGGATTTGACGCTTACGATGTAGAGCCCGCCGCCCTGCCTACCCTATATGCCCAAAAGCCTCTCGTTCTGCTTGGAAAATGGAAAGGAGAACCTTCCGGAACCATTAAGATCTCCGGGAAAACCGGCAATGGTGATTTCTCGCAGAGCATTTCCGTTGCCGATGCGGTATACGGACACAGCAACACCCTTGGATACCTGTGGGCTCGCAAGCGGGTAGAGCGCCTGACCGATTATGGAGTAGGCGGAAACAATCCGGAGGTAAAAGAAGAGGTAACACGGCTGGGGCTGTCTTACCATATGATGACTCCTTATACTTCATTTATTGCCGTATTGGATACTGTACGAAACCCCGGCGCGGAAGGCACGGATGTGGATCAGCCCCTTCCCCTTCCTCTTTCCGTATCCAATCTGGCAGTAGGCTACCGATCCGGTTCCGAACCGGGAGAAATAATCCTCCTTGCCGGACTTGCATTTATCCTGTTCATGCCATTTCTTTATAAAAAGATATGCTTACTATTACAGAACCGAAAAAGGATGAGTCTATGAAAAAACTTTCGTTTCAAACATTACTTAAATATAATTGGATCTTCTATCTTTTAACAATACTTGCCGCACTGGCAATGAGACGCTTTAGCCGGATAACAGACAGTGATGCTCTTTTATGGATACTTGCGCCCACCACACGGTGGGCTGGTATCCTTGGCGGGATTCCTTTTGAATATCTCCCACACATGGGTTATGTAAACCACTATTATCGTTTTCTCATTGCTCCGTCCTGCGCGGGAATTCGTTTTATGATGATTACCTTTCTTATGCTGATTTTTTCCTTTATACACAGGTTTTCTTCCAACCGGGCAAAAGCTTTCTGGTTTGGCAGCAGTGCTGTCTTTTCCTATCTGTCTACCATTTTTGTAAATGGCATCCGGATTGCACTTGCCATTTACCTTCCCATTCCGCTGGAAAAGGCAGGACTGCTAACGAGTTTACTTAACCCGGACAGACTTCATACACTGATCGGAACGGTTGTTTATTTTTCCGCTCTGTGTGTATTCTATCCTCTCGCTTCCTGCCTTTGCCAATATCTATTTGCGTTATTATCGAATAAATGTGCCGACAGCTTCTCCTCTGCTTCCGAATCGGAATCTAAGCTGCTAATTCCCGCATTCTGGTATCTCCTTGCAGTTCTTGTGATTCCTTTTGCAGGAAGAATGATACGGAATGACTGGGATGGTTTTATCCCCTATGCGCTGCTGATTTCCGGCGCATGCATTATTATCCTTGCGGTTTCCCGGCTGATCCGAAGACTCCTTTCTCCTCACGCCTGAATCCGAATCTGATAGGCTCGTTTCCACACCCCACCGGGCACCAGAATATTTCCCCATTCCCGATCTGCCAGCTCTCCGGCAAAATTTTCGTGGTCGCATCTGCCATACCAAGGTTCAATACAGATAAACGGAGCATTTTTGTGCGGTGGAGACCAGATACCAAAAAGAGGCGCTTCCATAGTCACGGTAAGATAAGGGGTTTTGTCCGCTGTGCAAAGGGAAACCTCTTTTGCCTGATCATGCTCGATCACCAGCGCGTCCTGATCAAACAGGTTTTCCGTAATCGAAAGATATCCCTCCTTTAACTCATAGATATCCTTCTGATCCGTCGCAAGCCCTTTCTCCCCAATCCTAGTACTGGAAATCTCCCCCCGGGCATCCAGATAGATCTGATAATCGGTCTGTTTCTTTCCCTCTTCAATAGGACAATTAAATGCCGGATGCCCTCCAATGGAAAATGGAAGGTCTTCCTGTCCCGGGTTTTCTACCTGCCAGAGCACTTCCACGCCCTCGTCAAGCAGCTTATATCCCAGCTTTAAAATAAATTCATAGGGGTATTTTTTCAGTGTTTCTTCACCGGACTTAAGCTCAAACCATATCTCATTTTCAGTCTGGGAAATCAGCTCGAATTCCATGTCCCTTGCAAATCCGTGCTGAGACATAGGGTAAACCTCACCTTTTGTTTTGTATTCCTTTTCTTTCAGACTGCCCACAAAGGGAAACAAAACCGGTGATGTTCTTCCCCAAAACTGCGGATCTGCTTTCCACATGTACTCTGTTCCCGTACTGATCCTCTTTAGCGATTTCAGCTCAGCCCCATGGGAATTCACCAAAATAGAAACCTTTTCGTTTTTTAATTCATATACTGCCATAACACCCTCCTTTTATGTTAATGAAAAAGCCGCATATTCTATGCGGCTTTTATCCTCTTTGCTAAGCAATCATATTTACCCGGTAGCTTTCCGCCGCCTTCTGCATCTGGAATAGATTCCTGTCATATTGCATAAAAGAAGCTTCCTGGGACTGGTTTACACCTTGCAAATCTTTAGTTACACCTGACATCGCCGCCATAACATTTTCTCCCACCGGTTTCATAATTCTGGAAGCGTTCAGCCTTCCTGCCTGCATTTGCTTATTCAACACATCTGTGAAGTTCGCTGTCTGTCCTCTCCGAAGCGGGTTCTCATTTAAATCCTCGTCTGTAAGCCCCGAGAAGTCCGTCTTAGAGGAAACCAGATTGTTTCCGATAGGCGATACTTTTGATAAGCTGTTGCCGCTAAGTCTGTTTGTATTGTAAATAAAAGGTCTGAAATCCATAGCACCCAGTGCACCGATCCGCATAGATATATTCCTCTTCTTTCTTTTCTGATACTGCCTTTAGTTTATCACAAGATCTCTTTTATCTCAAGACTATTTAAGTCTATTCACTTGCCCCTTGCCGTTATCATTAAACCAGGCATTTCCTTTTGGTACTCACTGATCATCTCCGCCCATCTCCACAGCTTCTACATCTATGATCCTTTCCTTACCCTTTTTGACCTTAAAGACCCTTGATATGATCCACATATCGGATAAACCGTCATAAATCAGGAAAATCCCAATAAGCCTTACTATGGTATCCACCACGGTAAAAGGATTGTAGATCAGAACGCCGCCCAGTACGGTGGTCAAAACCCCCATCAGGCAGGCAATCCACCACCCCTCATATCCGTCCTTTTTCAATGCAATCGCCTGAACCACATTATGTAAACCGTGTATCACAATCAGGATACCAACAATCACCGGAACTGCCATAATGATCATTTCCGGTTTTACCAGAATCCATATGCCGATCACGGATACAATGATTCCAAAAACCATCATTCCCTGCGAAGCAATACTTCTCTCTTTACTGATCAGGTACAGTAAAATCTGTATCACACCATAGACGAGCAGTACGATTCCAAGCATCATACACACAATCTGGGTTGTGGTTCCCGGCCAGATTAAAAGCACCAGCCCCAGCACCACACACGCCAATGCCGATGCTGTATAATTTACTTTTAGTTCCTTTAAAAACTCTGCCATTTTTTTACCTCCTTTAAGTTATCCCTTTCTGCAAAAATGCATGCCTTATCTTCTCTGAAAACAAGCTCTGCCCTTCTCAAACAAAATATAACCTATATAACCAATTACTGCTCCCACGCAGTTTAACAAAATATCATCCACGTCAAAAGCACCGAAAGCGCTGAACAGCTGAAACACCTCAATTCCAAGAACAAATAAGAAAACGTTCAAAAACATGATCAAAAAATTTCTGCCCCGCTTAAACACATATGGAAACAAAAACCCAAAAGGGACAAACACCGCTACATTCCCTACCAGATTCTCAAAGCTGTTCAGCATATAAGAATAATCAATATACATTCGAATAGTCTTAAACAAAGTGAAGTTTGCTGTATCCAGCCCTTCCAGTATCACATTCTTTTCCCAAGACCCGGCAATCTCTTTAAGCTGAGCATATGGATACTTGAAAATGATCAACCGAATCACAAGCAAAAGATACAATATAAATATCATGCGGAGTTTCCTGCTTCCGCCAGCCTTTTCAGCTTTTTCCACTAATAACGAACCTCCATCAAGGTGAGTCCCTTTGCGGGCACCAGTTCTCCCGCCATTTCCCTGCTGCCGGAAGCTAAAATTTCCAGTATTTCCTCCGGTTTTCGTTTGTGTGTTCCCACTTCTAAAAGTGTTCCCGTCAGTATCCTTACCATATGATATAAAAATCCGTTTCCACTGTAAGTAAAGCGGATCTCATCCTCAATCCCCTGCCGCTTCATCGAAAAACTGCCGGTTCTTTCGATCCGTATCTCTTCTATGGTTCTCACTGTAGATTTTTTTCCCCGCTTATTTGACGTAAACGACTTAAAATCATGAGTGCCCAGAAGATATCCGGCTGCCCAGCACATGGCATCAATATCCACATCCTCCGTAATCATATGTGCAAACCTCCGGTCAAACACATGGGGCAGCCCGGAACAGATCACACGATAACAGTAAGTCTTTCCCCGGGCATTTAATCTGCTGTGAAAACGCTCCGAAGCCTGCTCCAAAGAGATTACACTAATATCCTCCGGCAGATAGCGGTTTATATACTCTAACATCTCCTCCGGCGTCATTTCCGTATCCGCGTGAAAATTCGCTACCTGTCCCAGCGCATGGACACCTGCATCCGTTCTTCCGGAGCCTTGTACCTCTATTTTCTGTTCAGTCATTTTGGACAACAGCGCTTCCAGCTTTCCCTGAATGGTGTTGTCCGTACTCTCCTGTCTCTGCCAGCCCTGATATCTGGTTCCCTCGTATTGGAGCGTCATCTTAAAATTGCTCAATTACGCTACCTCCCAGGGATTTTCCCTGCCTTCCACAAAATATTTACAACCAAGAAGTGAATCCCTGACAACCGTCTTTACGCAGTCATCCGTATAAAAAGCCATATGATGGCTTACAGTCACATTCGGAAATCCCCGAAGAACAGCAAGCTCTCTGTTATTTAGTATATCTGATTTGTGGTCATAATAATACAAACCAAACTCATTTTCTACCACATCCAATCCGGCGCCGCCGACTTTTCCTGATTCAATCCCCTGTATCAACGCCTCCGAATCAATCAATCCGCCCCGCGCCGTATTGACGATCATCACGCCGTCCTTCATCCGGGAAATCGCCTCCTGATCGATCATATGATAATTATCATCAGTCAGAGGCGCATGCAAAGTGATCACATCAGCATTTTTCCATATCTCCTCCAGAGTGACATAGGGAACACCGCTTTCCTTTACCTCCGCACTCTCATACAGATCATAAGCAAGAAGCTTACAGCCAAATCCGGAAAGATTCTTTAGCACTGTTTTTCCGATTCGTCCTGTTCCAATAACGCCTACAGTCAAATCTTTTAACTCTCGTCCCTGAATTCCGCAGAGCGAATAATCCTGAATATTCGTGCGCTCTAATATCCGCTTCATTTTTCGTATGGTCATTAAAATCAACATAACCGCATAATCGGCTACACCGCACGGTCCATAGGGGGCGTTGGCAACTGTCATTCCAAGCTCTTTTGCCGCTTTCACATCAATATGATCATAACCTATTGTTCTTGTTGTTATATACTTTACGCCATAATCTGCAAACACCTTTAACAAGTCTGCCGGCATTTTGGAGGTGATAATATCAATGCACTCACTTCCCTTTGCCAATGCCGCATTTTCCGCATCTGGCGCATCAGGACACAAAATCAGCTCTATCCCCAATTCCTTTCCATATTGTTCAAACAGCTCCTTCTCATCAAAGGATCTGCAATTATAAACTGTTACCTTCATCATTCTTCAAACTCCTCTTCTGACTCTTTTCCTTCTCCGCTTCAAAACGGCGTTTCTCCCTCTCTCTGTAAATGCGCACTGCCTCCATATCCTCATAATTCAAATGACGGAAATTGCTGATGCTGGCATACAGAATCTTCAGACTATTGAGAAACGTATCAAAAACCCCTTCCTCGTACATGTTAAGAACAATAATACCAATAGGAACTGCGATGATCATTCCCACTACACCAGCCGCCTTATACCCCACAAACAAAAGAATCAATGTAGGAATCGGAGAAAGTCCTACGGAATCCCCCACAATTTTCGGTTGTATCAGTTGTCTTGCAAGCTGCCCTACACCCCAAATGATAAGCAGACCGATTACCATGGTATAGTCACTGCTAAAAAACTTTACCACAGCCCATGGCAACAGCACAGTTCCCGTTCCAAAAAATGGAAGGAGATCCAAAAACGCGACTACAATGGCTATTAAAAATGAGTAGCGTACCCGTAGGATCATAAATCCTGCTACCAGCAGTATATACATCCATAGTTCAATCTTTAGCTGTGCTTTGAAATATCCCCCCACTGCTCTCCGCAGTCCGCGCCTCACCAACCGAAAACGGTCAATAATGGTATCCGGCAGTACCTTGGAAAAAAGATCCGAAATATACTCCCGGTCAGCAACAAACAGATAAGAGGACAAAAGGCACATAATAATCCCGATGATAATAGACGGAATATTTTGAGCAAAACGGCTGAGAGCCTCCAAGGTGGGACTGCTTAAACTTCCTACAAAGTCACCCAGATATTCTCCAATATTTGCAGTAAATCCACTGATTGCCACACTCACTTCCTTAGGCAGAAAACGCATTCCCACTTCCAGCTTTTCTCCTACCTGCGTAAAATCATGTTGAACGCTTTCCCATATTTCCGGGACTTCGCCAATAAACTCAATTGCCTGCTCCGTCAGCTTGGCACAGGTCATGTATCCGGCAAAAATAACCAGTGCAATAACCGCAATAATCACAAATGCGGAGCCGGCTTTTCTTTTAACTCGAAACGTTTTTTCCAAAAAGTGTACCAGAGGACTGGCTATCAGGGCAATAATCCATCCCACCACAAAAGGCATAAAATAGACCACCAGTCTGGGCACTACAAAGATAAATAACAGAATCATCACAAGAATGATGGACAAATTAATCAACACTTTTAAATAAGTCCGCAGCTTCGTTTTATCACTCATCGTTCGCCTCCCCAGCTTCCAAGTAGGAGTCCAAAAGTTCATAAATCTCCTCGCGCCCCTGTTTCGTTATTGAAGAGTAAGGAATTATAATTGTATTTTTCACTACCTTGAGACCTTCACGGATCATTTTAACATGCTTTTGTATCTGACTTCTGTTGATCTTATCCAGCTTTGTCGCAATAATGATCGGTTCAAATCCCTGATGCAGAATCCAATCGTACATAAGCCGGTCATTCCCCGAAGGCTCATGACGAATGTCAATCAGGAGAAACACCGCCTTAAGCTGCCTGGACTGGTGAAGATAATTTTCAATCATCTTTCCCCATTTTGCCTTCTCCTGTTCGCTCACTTTAGCATAACCGTAACCCGGAAGATCCACAAAATACATCTGCTCATTGATGTTATAAAAGTTGATGGTCTGGGTTTTCCCCGGCTGCGCGCTGGTACGCGCCAGTGCTTTTCGATTCATCAACCCGTTGATCAAAGAGGATTTTCCAACATTACTCTTACCGGCAAAAGCAAACTCCATAAGCTTATTTTCAGGCAGCTTGCTTGTGACCCCACAAACCGTTTCCAGATTTACACTCTTTATTACCATATTCAATCCAGCCCCTTTACCAGTGCACGTTTTAATATATCCTTCATATCCTTCACATATGTTATTTCAATTCCCTCTCTGATCTCTTCAGAGATTTCCTCCACATCCTTCCGATTTTCAAAAGGAACCAGTACTTCTTTGATCCCTGCCATTTTGGCAGCCAACAGCTTTTCTTTTAGTCCGCCGATAGGAAGGGCTCTTCCCCGCAGCGTAACCTCTCCGGTCATGGCAAGGTCACTGCGCACTTCTTTTTCCGTGATTGCGGAAAACAGGGCTGTCGCCATGGTAACTCCCGCAGACGGTCCATCCTTGGGCACTGCTCCCTGAGGAATATGTATATGAAAATCATTTTCCTTAAAAACTTCCGGACGGATTCCGTATTTTTCACCGATAGACCTGACATAACTCATTCCGATCATGGCGGATTCTTTCATTACATCTCCCATCTGCCCGGTCAGCTCTACCTCGCCCTTGCCGGGCATCCGGTTCACTTCGATCTGCAGAGTATCCCCGCCCACACTGGTCCATGCCAGTCCGCGGACAATACCGATTTGCGGCTTCCGGTTCGCCTTATCCAGCATGTACTTCCTTTTTCCCAGATAATGCTCCAAACCTGCTGCCGTGACACTGATCTTAGACAGCTCTTCACCGGTCTCCTGTTTTTCCAGAATCTCAATTGCCGCTTTGCGCAAGATATCCCCGATCTTCCGCTCCAGTTCGCGAACACCTGCCTCCTTGGTATAATAAGTAATGATATTTTTAAGCGCACTGTCCTGAATGGACAACATCTTTCTGGTGATACCGTTTTTCTCCATCTGCTTTTTTACCAAATGCTCCTTGGCAATATGGAACTTTTCATTTTCCGTGTAACTGCTTACCTCGATGATCTCCATACGATCCAAGAGCGGTCTTGGGATGGTCTGGGTGGTATTGGCAGTTGCTATGAAAAGCACCTCCGATAGATCCAGAGGAATCTCCACATAGTGGTCCCGAAATTTTACATTCTGCTCTCCGTCCAAAACCTCCAAAAGGGCGGAAAAAGTGTCCCCCTTATAATCATTACTCACCTTGTCGATCTCGTCAAGAAGCATCAGAGGATTTCTAACTCCTGCCTGCTTTAAACCGGTCGCAATCCTACCCGGCATAGCTCCCACATAAGTCTTCCTGTGCCCTCTGATCTCCGCCTCGTCCCGCACGCCGCCCAAGCAGATCCGCACATACTTTTTATTCAGCGCTCTGGCTACACTTCTTGCAATGGAAGTCTTTCCGGTTCCCGGAGGTCCCACCAGACAAATAATAGGACTCTGCCCCTTTTCTGTCAGGCAGCGTATCGCCAAGAACTCCAAAATCCGCTCTTTTACCTTGGTCAGTCCATAATGATCCTGTTCCAGAATTTCTCTGGCATGCTGTATACTGCGATTGTCAGTTGATGTCTTATCCCATGGAAGTTCCAGCAAGGTCTCAATATATCCTCTTTCTACGGCTCCCTCGGAACTGCTTCCCGAAAGACTTTTAAAACGGGAAATCTCCTTTTGAATTTTTTCCTTCACCTTATCGGATGCCTGAAGGGCTGCAAGGCTTTCCTCAAACTGATCCGCATCGGAAAAAGAGCCGTCTTCCCCCAGTTCATCCTTGATATAACGAAGCTGCTCCCGAAGAAGGTATTCCTTTTGATTCTTTTCCACCCGGCCTTTAATCTTGGCAGTAATTTCTTCTCTCGCCCGTGCAATCTCTATTTCCTGCTGCAGCAGGTCAATTAAGATCTCATACCTTTCATGAAGATCCAAAGTTTCCAACAATGCCTGCTTTTTCTCAAAATCAACGGGTATGTTCATAGCGATCTGATCGATCAGTTGTTCCAGACCTTTTACCCGCGTATAACGCTGCAATGCATTCTTGTCCAGCTTTGGATAATGGGCTGCAAACTGCGCAAACATTTCCTTAAGCTGACGAAGCATTGCCTCCTGACGGATTTTTTCTTCCTCATCCGTCTCCTTCCGCATGATCTCCTCCACAAATGCTTCCGGAAATCCGCTCTGTTCCTCATTGAAATCATGTAGTATTCCCCGGCATTTGCCTTCCACCAATACCCTTACAATCTGATTCGGCATTTTGGTAATCTGTTTGATCTGGGCAATCGTTCCTACACGGAATAATTGCTCCTTTTTCAGATTATCCGGGCTGCCGTCCTTTTGACAAATCAAAAAAATCCTTCCCTGACTGTGCATGGCTCTTTCCAGCGCCTGAATTGATTTTTCCCTGTTTAATTCAAAATGGATAACCGCTTCCGGCATGATCGTCATTCCTTTAAGCGGAATAACGGGCAGCCGCTGAAGCTGCTCTTTTTCTGCTATTTTATCGCTCATATTTTAACCTCTTATATACACAAAATGCCGCCATATGGCGGCATTTTCTATTTTGCTCTTCTAAGCACTTCACGATGTATCAATAAAGGTTCACTGGCACCTTCCACCGCACCCTTTGTGATAACACACTCTTCAATTGTATCGTCAGACGGAATCCGGAACATCACATCCATCATAACCTTTTCCATGATAGAACGAAGTCCTCTTGCACCTGTCTTACGCTCAAATGCCTGCTTTGCAATGGCTTCCACCGCGTCCTCTTCAAAAGAAAGCTTCACATCATCGTAACCGAAAAGCTTCTGATATTGCTTAACTAAAGCGCTCTTCGGCTCTGTCAGGATTCGAATCAGCGCTTCCTGATCAAGTCCTCTGAGTGATACATTAATCGGCACACGCCCTACAAACTCAGGAATCACTCCGTACTTCACCAAATCCTGAGGTGTTACCTCCTGTAGCAGATCGCTGATCTCACGGTTGCTCTTACTGGAAATCTCCGCATCAAAGCCGATGGAATTACGGTTCAATCTGTTTTCTACAATCTTTTCCAAGCCGTCAAAAGCTCCGCCGCAAATAAACAAAATATTGGTGGTATCGATCTGAATCAATTCCTGATGAGGATGCTTTCTGCCTCCCTGCGGCGGCACACTTGCCACCGTTCCTTCAATTAACTTAAGAAGTGCCTGTTGCACACCCTCGCCAGAAACGTCTCTGGTAATCGAAACGTTTTCGCTCTTTTTGGTGATCTTATCTATCTCATCAATATATACAATCCCAAGCTGTGCTCGATCCACATCATAATCCGCCGCCTGTATCAGCTTCAACAGGATGTTCTCCACATCCTCCCCCACATAACCGGCCTCCGTCAATGTGGTTGCATCCGCAATCGCAAAAGGAACATTGATGATCTTAGCCAGAGTCTGGGCAAGATAAGTTTTGCCCGATCCGGTAGGTCCTAACATAATGATGTTGCTTTTTTGAAGTTCCACATCATCCATGTCCTTGGGCGCTGTCACCCGTTTATAATGGTTGTATACTGCAACGGAAAGAACCTTTTTTGCCTCTTCCTGCCCTATCACATAATCATCCAGGAAATTTTTGATTTCAATAGGCTTTAAGAGGTTGATGTCAAGTTCCTCTTCTTCCAGTTCATCCTCATACTCTTCTTCCACAATGTCCGCGCAGATCTCCACGCATTCGTCGCAGATATAGACCCCCGCAGGGCCTGCAATCAATTTTCTTACCTGATCTTGTGTCTTATTACAAAAAGAACATCTGATATTATCCGAATTTCTGCCTGCCATTTTTCTATCCATGCACCTTTCCAAGACCGCAGCCCTGTGTTAATCGCACAAGGCTGCTTCTGAAAATATTTTCTTTTATTTGTCCCCGGAACGCTTGTAGACCACTCTGTCGATCAAACCATATTCTTTGGCTTCCTCTGCCGTCATCCAGTTATCCCGCTCCGTGTCCGCTGCAATCACATCATAATCCTTGCCCGTATTTTCGGCCAAGATCTTGTTTAGTTTTTGTTTTGTCTGTAAAATATGCTTTGCCGCAATTTCAATTTCGGTGGCCTGACCCTGAGCACCTCCGAGAGGCTGATGAATCATGATCTCTGCATTCGGAAGAGCCAGTCTTTTTCCTTTTGCCCCGCCGGATAAAAGGAATGCNCCCATACTTGCCGCCATGCCCATGCAATAAGTAGAAACATCACACTTAATATACTGCATGGTATCATANATTGCCATNCCTGCAGTTACNCTTCCNCCNGGNCTNTTGATATANAACTGAATATCCTTCTCCGGATCNTCCGCTTCCAAAAACANCATCTGCGCCACAATCAGGCTGGCGGTCACATCATTGACCTCNTCGCCCAGAAAGATGATCCTTTCCTTTAAAAGCCTGGAATAAATATCGTAAGAACGTTCCCCCCTGCTGGTCTGTTCAATGACATAAGGCACTAAACTCATTTTACAATCCTCCAATCCTGTNTTNCCCTGNAAATGAGGGCATCAGCATCAATNCCTGCTNTNTCNTATTTTTCTTTTGCATGTTCTACAGCAAATTCAGCNGCTTTNCGGACTGCAATNTCCTGNTTGATCTGCTGNGNGCTCTTCTCAGGAAGCATTTCTTTTANTTTNTCNACTTCCANNTGATANACNTCCGCCATNNTCTTTANTTCTTCTTCGTATTCTTCCTCGCTTNCTTCGATCTTCTCTGCNTTAACGATTGCTTCCAGAACCAGTCTTGACTTGATTCTNGCNTCTGCCTGAGGCTTCACCTGCTCGATCATCTGATCATAGGTAGCTCCCGTAANCTGGAAGTACTGCTCCATTGATAAGCCCTGCATCTGCATTCTCTGNGCAAACTCATCNATCATCTGTCTCTGCTGTGTTTCCAGCATAGGNCCNGGTATTTCCATNTCGGANTCNTTNACAATCGCNTCNATCACTGCNGACTCNTTNGTCTCCTTTGCCTCTTTAACCTTCTTNTCTGTCAGTTTATCCTTAACATCCGCCTTATATTCCGCAAGAGTGTCAAATTCNGAAACCTCGCTTGCAAATTCATCGTCAAGCTCCGGAAGCTCCTTCTCTTTGATNTCCTTAACGGTNCATTTAAACACAGCNGCNTTNCCCTGTAACTCNGATGCCTGATAATCTTCCGGGAAGGTNACGTTTACTTCCACTTCCTTGCCGATTTCTGCTCCCACAAGCTGTTCTTCAAAACCGGGGATAAATGCACCGGAACCAATGGTAAGAGGATAATTCTCACCCTTGCCGCCCTCAAAAGCAACNNCATCCACAAATCCNTCAAAGTCNATNATNGTCATATCGCCATCNTTGACAGCNCTGTCGGTNACTTCNATATTTCTTGCGTTNTNTTCTCTCTCTCTGTTGATTTCAGCATCCACCTCTTCNTCNGTTACTTCCGTNTCTGCTTTNTCAACCTTAACGCCTTTATANTTACCCAGTTTTACTTCGGGCTTTAANGCAACCAGNGCCGTAAAAANAAANGGCTTTCCNTTTTCNATCTGTGTCACGTTAATTTCCGGTGAAGATACAATATCTTCTTCNCACTCATCCAATNCCTTCTCATANTCCTGAGGAATCAGCTCATTTGCCGCATCTTCATAAAANANTGCCGGNCCATACATNTTCTCTATCATCTGACGGGGCACCTTNCCCTTACGNAAGCCGGGAACACTGATCTTATTCTTATTNTTCTGAAAAGCATTCTCCAATGCCTTTTCCAGTTCCTCCGCCGAAGTCTCAATGGTGAGCTTTGCCATGCTGTTTTCCAGTTTCTCAATCTGTACACTCATCTAAGTANATCCTCCTTAATAAATCCTGTATTCTTTTTATCGCTCTATGGCCTGAAAGCCGATTCTGTATCCNGATTNCCGACTGACACACCTGCTGCAGCGAATTTTAAGCACACTTACAGTCATTATGNGATTATAACATATCTAAAATCAAAATACAAACCCTTTCTCACTACATTTCNGTCTTTGNNTTCCACNNNTCCAGGATTGNTTCGCAGTGCTCTACGTCAACCTCCTCCACTGCNTCCTTCAGTTCCTCAAACATCTCNTGCTGCCAGCCTTCATAGTGATANTGTCCCATCTTNTTAATTGNCTCTTCCATCCGGTCCATGTCCAGATCATCAAGNGCACCNTCCATATCNTGGAAACATTCNAAAAGAANNGCNTCCGAAATTTCCTCTTTTCCTNCCTCATCCTCCTCTTCCTCTGCACAGAAAGACTCCAACACCGGCAGATAGTCAAGGTACTGTGCAATCATCGCGTCCGTGTCCTTATGTATGGTTTCCAGATTTCTTGCGTTTCCGGCAATTTCCAGGGCTGCTGCCTTTTCAGACAAGGACATTGCTCCAATCTGTTTGGCTGCATTTTTCAGTGCATGAACTTCCACGGTATAATCAGTCCAATTCTCCTGTTCCACCAGTGTTTGAATGAGTTTTGCTTTCTTTTCTATGCTGCGGTAAAATACCGTTAACACCTTCCAAAACAGTTCCTCACTGACTAGTAAATTGATCGCAGACTTCACATCCAGATCGCCCACAATAATAGAGGTATCATCCTTTTCTTTCTTTTCAAAGATCCGGTTGTCGTAAACCCTTTGAATCTTTTCAGCCGGAAGCCATTGCTTTACCTTAGCCACCAGCATCCGAATCTCAATGGGCTTTGCCACAAAGTCATTCATCCCCTCCCGGCAGAACATTTCCTTGGTTCCTTCCACCGCATTGGCTGTAAGAGCAATGATCGGAACATCATTATACTCCGAATGAAACCGCCGAATGATGTGAGTGGTTTCTACACCATCTAATTCCGGCATCATATGATCCATAAATACAATATCATAATGGAAGGATGCGGTCTTCTCGATTGCCTCCTTGCCGCTGATAGCCGTATCAATATTCATTTTCAGCGGTTCTAAAAGTCCTTCTGCTACCGTCAGATTCACTGCATTGTCATCCACAATTAGAACATGAGCCTCCGGAGCAATAAAGTCATATTCTTTTTCCTGCATATCTTCTGAAAAATACAGTTCTTTCCCATTTAGAATAGTCGCTATGTTTAATATAAAAAGCGGCTTTTTCATGATCAGCAGATTAGGTATCTCTAAATTAACATGATCATCGAAATTGATCAGCAAAACCGCCGTAACATCCGGATTCTGAAGCACAAACCCCTCCACTGCCTGTGTAAACATAGGATATTCTATGAAAAGAACCAGTCTTCTTTCACTGGAAAAACTCAAAAGATCCCTGGCAGACGATAGCCGAACGCTGTCTATACCCAGCGCTGCGGCATCTGAATACAGGTTCTCCCTGACATAAGGATTGGAAATCAGCCCAGCTACCAATATCTTTTCTGGTTCCTGCACACTGATGCTTAGCGTTCTGTCCACAACCTTCTGAGGAAGGACAAAAGAAAAACGACTTCCCTTCCCGTATTCGGTTTCTAACCGGATGTCTCCTTCCATCAAATCCAAAAGCCGTTTTGAAATGGCAAGCCCCAACCCGGTTCCCTCAATATTGCGGTTTCTTTTACTGTCCACCTGCTGGAAAGACTGGAACAGCTTTCCAACATCTTCCTCTTTAATACCGATACCCGTATCTTCCACCGAAATCTGAAGCTGGATTCTTCCATCTGCCATCTCCTCATTGTCCATCTTTATGAGGATCTTTCCCTGCGGAGTAAACTTTGCGGCATTGTTAGCCAGATTTAAAAGCACCTGTTTGATTCGGATACTGTCACCGAGCAATCTATTAGGCAGACTGGGATCAATATCCAAAATCAGTTCCACATCCTTATCTCTCAGTCTTGTCATAATGATATTGGCAACATCGTAGACGATTGACATCGGTTCATATTCTTCTTCAACAATGTCCATCTTTCCGGATTCGATCTTGGAAAAGTCCAGAATATCATTAATAATCGTGAGCAGCGATCTACCGGCTTCCTTAATCTGCATAATGTAATCCCTTGCAGCAGAAGGCAGCTCTTCTCTGAGAGCCATTTCCGCCATACCGATCACCGCATTCATAGGTGTCCGGATCTCATGGCTCATATTAGCGAGGAAATCCGACTTCATATTTCCTGACCGTTCCAATTCCACATTGCTCTTATAAACCAGATACTTGTTGTAAGCCATATTAGACAACGTATCAACAATCGTATACAAAAACCTGGCGGCCTTGTCAATTTCGTCCTGGCTGATCACATTAACTCTCACGGCTGCCTCTAAATACTCCTCCGGCTCCACGCCGATCTCCTGCGCGATATCTCTCAGCGGTTCCAGATCCGGTATACTGATAAAAACGTGTCCGCCGATAAAACTGCCCACAAATTTACCGCCCGCCATGATTGGCGCTATAAATTCAATAAGACCTGCGTGACAAAAATAAACTGCTGCCTTTCTGGTTTCCATCACCTGTTCTGCGCCCTTTTGGTAGCACTGCTCGCAGCGCATGCACCCTTCCTTAGAGGCTCTGGTATATTTCACGCAAAAATCGGGAATGCTAGAGCCGGAAGTTGCCGGCGCGCCGTCTGCCTCTCTGACAATCGCTGCCATACCGGTCATCTCTGTGAAATCATCCTGTAATTTCTGTAACATTTCTATATCAATCAAATCGGCCAAACGCAACTCATTGCCCGTCTCCATACGCGGTTTTCTCCTCTCAACCTCTTATCCTCTTTTAACCAATGACTTTCCCAATTGCCTCCATCAGCTTCCCACGCTGAATCGGCTTTAACAGATAACTCTGCGGTTTTAGCGCAAGCGCTTCCTGTATTTTTTTGCCTTCTGTAACGCCGGTAAGAAAAATAACCGGAATATCTCTGGTATCTACAGAAGCACGCAGCTGTTCCAAAACAGCAGGTCCATTTTCTCCCGGCATCTCATAATCCAGCAAGATAAGATCCGTCTGTTTCCTTTCCAAAAATTTTAGGGCAATCTTCCCATTGAGTGCAGTTGCTACATCGTATTTCTCATGCAAATACTCCTTCATAAGCTTCAGCATCATCGAATCATCATCCACCACCAACACATGCTTCCGGCGCGTAGACCCTGCTTCCAGTAAGTCAAGCTTCCTTTCCAGGGCGTAAATCATCTCCTCATAAGCCTCATCCGACGTTAGAGCCTCTCTTATCAGTCCTTCACTTAATTCCCGTCTTTTCGTCGTTTTGGAAGCATCAGAAGCCGCCGGAACTGACGGCTTGGCAGCGCTTGCATTTGCATTCCCTGCCGGGGCTGACGGCTTGGCAGCGCTCATATTTATATTTTCTGCAGGGGTTGACGGCTTGGCAGCACTCATACTTATGTTTTCTGCAGGAGCCGCCTTTGACTTTTGGATCAGCTTAATAATTTCCTCCCTGACAACATTGGCAGTAAGAGGCAGACATAGTGTTAAATCCGAAACTCCCGGAGCATCCGCTTCAAACTGTGCACAATCCTCCTTTGCTCCAATTGTTACAAAGGGAACACCACTTTGTGACAACCGGCGTTTGATACCGGCCACCTTATTAATTCGCTCCTGCGATTCTTTATAGAGACAGTATACAAAAATATCCGGTGCAAAGTAGTTCATATGTCCGGCCATATCCTCATAACGGCTGGAAGTGCTCAAAACTTCAAACTGATCACCCATCTTCGTAAAGAAACCATCTATAACAGAATCATTCTTCCCTGTAATAAGAATCTTGTACTTCATAGTAGTCCCTCCATAATCAAAATCTATTTTTATTTTCCTGCGGTGCATCGGCTGACAAACCAATGCGCCAAAAAACCTGCCTCGAAAACCTGTAAAAGGCTAATATCTCTATTGGGCTTTAAATGTTTTCTCAACCAGTACATTTTCATAAAAATCCAGGAAACGTATCACCAGCGTGCAGGCGCCGCTTTGCCCAATTTCCTCGTCAAGAAGTGCCACCGATTCCTTATAATCATCTTCATGTTCTTCCAGCTGTTCTTTCAATATGGCGCCCATAATACTCTCCGTTTCTCTATTTTCTGTACATTTAACTTCCATAGTGAGTTCATTCCCTTTTGCGCTTATGCGGAGCTCATAACCCTCTAAAGGGTTAGCGGCAATTTCAGCCTCCAACTCCGCCTTCACCTCCGGATCATTGAGGCATTCTTCTAAGGTAGAATAAACTTTTTCTTCTGGCTGTATTTCACCGGTCATAGATTCCGGAGCATTTTCNGTAATCTGCTCTTCCTCCCCCGACTGCGCATCCACTGCCTCTTCAGTCAGATCAGGAATCACAAATACCTGACCAGCATAGATAAGATTCGGGTTTTTGATCGCNTCCTGGTTTGCTTCATAAATGACTTCCCACAGTGCTTCATCTCCATACATCTTCTGCGCAATCTTCTTCAAATAGTCACCACTTTCCACGGTNTANCTTTCCGCCGCATAAACNCCTGTTCCTGCAGATAATACGCAGATGACAGTAANAAGCACGATCAANCTTTTCATCCAGTTTTTTCTCATAGTATCCTTTCCCTTTCTTTTCTTGCCANATANGCTGCTTTGCTGGTTTCTGTTCACTTTCTCCAACATAAATTTACCGAATATNAGTACACTTGTCAATTGCTATGCTTCATTTTACGGGATATTTACCGGGAAATAANAATCTTCCTATCTATAANTNAATGGANNCNANNTCCTNNAAGTCGNCCNTATACATAAAGAGCAGGCAGGGCATTCTNTATCNGCCCTGCCTTCATTCCAACTNCTTTATTTCAATTTCCAAATATCCCTGTTATACTCTGCAATAGTCCGGTCNGATGAGAANAAGCCTGCCTTTGCAATATTTACAAGCATCATCTTTTTCCATTTCTGACGATCCTCGTAATCAGCCANCGCCTGATCCTTCACNTTGATATAGTCCTCTAAATCAAGCAGAGTCATAAACCAGTCCTTNCCGATCAACTCCNTATAAAGNCGGTTCAGATTCTCCTTATGTCCTACCTTGAGCGCCTTCTTTCCGACAATGAAATCCACAGCTTCTTTGATCACCGGGCTCTTCTTATAATAATCCTTGGATACATAATCCGCTTTAGCATAGTGCTCAATGACGGTCTCAGACTTTTCACCGAAAATNTAAATATTATCGTCNCCGACAAGCTCATGNATCTCNACNTTTGCACCATCTGAGGTTCCCAGCGTAACCGCACCGTTCAACATNAATTTCATGTTTCCGGTACCGGAAGCTTCCTTNGANGCAAGTGAAATCTGCTCGGAAATATCNCAGGCCGGTATCAGCTTCTCCGCATANCTNACATTATAATTCTCCACCATAAGNACNGNCATATANGGACTTACATCCGGATCATTATTTACAATCTCCTGAAGCACNAAAAGCANNTGNATGATATCCTGNGCAATCACGTAGGCAGGNGCNGCCTTTGCTCCAAAAATAAAATTGATGGGTCTTTTCGGCTTCTTTCCNCCCTTGATNTCCANATACTTATGAATAATATACAATGCNTTCATCTGCTGNCGCTTGTATTCATGAAGNCTCTTAATCTGAATATCAAAAATAGCATCCGGATTCAGATNCACGCCCTCTTTTTCCTTTACATAGGCAGCNAGCTCCGNTTTNCGGTTCATCTTNATCTGTGCAAGCCGGTCAAGAACTTCCTGATCCTCNTGNNANTCAAGCAGNTTCTCNAGCTTATCNGCATCCTTCTTANATCCGTCACCGATNTTNTCNGNNAGGAAANNNGAAAGCTCANGGTTACAGCCAANCAGCCATCTCCNGAAGGTAATNCCGTTGGTCTTATTATTNAANTTNTCCGGNTAAAGCTTATAAAAAGCATTTAANTCNGTATCCTTTAAAATCTGNGTATGGATAGCNGCCACTCCGTTNACNGAAAANCCGTAGTGAATATCNATATGAGCCATATGCACTNTCTTNTCCTTATCAATGATCTGAACCGCAGGATCCTTATACTTGGCAGCAACCCGCTTATNCAGTTCTTTAATGTAAGGNACAAGCTGCGGNACCACCTTCTCNAGATATTTCAGCGGCCATTTNTCCAATGCNTCCGCCAAAATNGTNTGATTCGTNTATGCACAGGTCTGNCTCACAACNGCAATNGCNTCATCCATACTGAATGCTTTTTCCTCCACCAGNATTCGGATCAATTCCGGAATTACCATAGTNGGATGGGTATCGTTGATCTGGATAACNGCATGCTCATACATTTTTCGCAGATCATATTTCTTCTCCTTCATTTCACGAAGNATCAATTGTGCNGCATTAGATACCATAAAATACTGCTGATAAATACGGAGCAGATTACCGGCTTCNTCGGAATCATCCGGATANAAAAACAAAGTCAGATTCTTTTCAATGGCTTCCTTATCAAAGTCAATNCCTTCCTCTACCAGGCTTTCGTCAACTGATTCAATATCAAACAACCGAAGCTTATTGACACCGCTGTCATAACCCACAACATCAATATCATAAAGTCTCGACACTACTTTTCTGTTGCCAAAATGTACATCAAATGTCACATCTGTTTTGGTAAGCCATGATTTCTCTTCAATCCAGTCATTCTTCTCTGCTGTCTGCAGCCTGTCTTTAAACTCCTGTTTAAAGAGACCAAAATGATAATTAAGTCCAATGCCTTCTCCCGGGAACCCTAAAGTTGCAATGGAATCAAGAAAGCATGCTGCAAGTCTTCCTAAACCGCCATTACCAAGAGACGGCTCCGGCTCAATTTCTTCAATCACAGAAAGGCTTTTACCCTTGCTCTCCAGGATCCTCTCAACCTTCTCATAAATACCCAGATTGATCAGATTATTGGATAAGAGCTTGCCAATCAAAAACTCGGCAGAAATATAATAAATCTTCTTTTCTCCCTCGTTACTGTCTGAAACTGCCATCAGCCGTTTTGCAAGAATCAGTACCACATAGTAAGTCTCCTGATCCGTCAGCTCCGCAACGCCCTTTCCAAACAGATCCTTTGCAATATCCTCCATCTGCGGTTCCAGGTTGAGCACCAAAATGTCCTTTTGTAAATTTGTTTGTGCTGCCATAATTTCCTCCTATATAAAAAATAAAACCTTTAGCTCCCAATACTGAGTGTAACACAAGAAAACGTTTTCCGCAAGTATCTTTCAACAGATAATGTCTTCATATCTCATTCTTATTAATGTATGCTCTGTCTGAATGTTCCGCCCCTTTTCTCCATTCATCAAAAGCTGTAGCTCTTCCATTGCTCTTTTTGATATCCCTGCAAAATCCTGCCCTACCGTGTTCATCTGTTTTCCCACATATCCCATCAAAATAATGCCGTCAAACCCGCATACCGGTCTGAAAATATCCATTTCAATCAGTGCTTTCATTGCTCCGATAGCCATCAGATCCGAAGCACATACCACCGCATCTTTATTTTTGGCGTACCGCATGGTAATGTTTCTTGCCTGTAGTTCCGAAAACCCACCATTTCTGACCATGACAGTCAATTCTAGTTCCTCTGCCAGATCTGACATTCCCTTTAAGCGTTCATCAGAAACGTAGCCATTTTTCTTGCCCGCTATATACAAAATTCTTTTACATTTATTCTCCTCAATAGTCTTCTTTGCCACATCATACTGTGCCCTGCGATGGTCAATCCCTACTGATGAGGTGCTTTCATTAACCAAAGGTGCATCCACAACCACACATTTAAATTTCTGGCTTTCCACAAGTCCATGAAGTACTTTATCTTCTTTAGATACTCCGTAGATGATAATCCCCGTTATGCTTTGCGACTGAAGATACCGGATAAGCTCTTCCGTCGTTTTATTCTTAAACATAAAGAAAAAAAGTGTGATCACGTCTAAGTTTAATTCCATTGCCTTGTTGATGGCTCCGGAAATATATTGCATCCCGATCTCATCAATTGCCTGTGTTTTTTCATTTAGATTTATCAAAAGCGCCACACGTCCTGCCTGCTTGGAAGAAAGCGCTGCTGCCACCGAATTGGGGACGAAATTGAGCTCTTCCACAGCCCTTGCCACTCTCACTTTCATTTCTTCACTTACATTCGGATAATTATTGAGCACNTTTGATACCGTTGATATCGCCACTCCCGCGTGTTTTGCCACATCTTTAATTGATACCATAATCAAACCAGCTTTCCGTTTATGACCGCATAGGAAAATCCAGAGCTTCCTCTGGATTTTCTTATCTATTTTAATACTTTTTCAATGACATCCTTTACATCATCCNGCTCATAAGGCTTTGTGATGAATTCTACTGCCCCATGCTTAATTGCCTGAATCATTTTTTCCTTTTGTCCTGCTGCCGTGATCATCACGACAAGTGCATCCTCATTACACTTTTTGATAAGCTGAAGCGCCTCAATTCCATCTAACTTCGGCATGGTGATATCCAGGGTGACCAAATCCGGCTTAAGCTCTTTATATTTCAGATAACCATCTTCTCCATCCACACCCTCTCCAATGATTGTATGTCCGGCAGTTTCTAAGATTTCTCTCAGAATCTTTCGTGATGTTCTTGAATCATCTACAATCAAAATATCTGCCATACTTTATGCCTCCCGCTCCATTTCTATTTTTTGATCAATTGCTGCCGCAAGATAAATCTTCTGCCCCATAATGTGCAGGGGAATCACCAGCATCTCTTCACTTCTGATTTCACTGATCCGGTCTGAATATTCCGGGGGATACAATTCCGTAGAAATTCCGCCCTGACTAAGTGCCGTAGCATACAGACCATTAATGCAGTTCAAAAGCTCCCCAATTGCATCCAATGCATCCATGTTGACTCCCNGGAATTNCTCTTTTCCAAAAANGGAGGCTNTCGGAAGGAGCGCCTGTCCCTTGCCGGTTAAAGCACAGGTAATATTGTGCTCGCTCTCAACAAACTGAACCGCACCGTTGTCCGCCTCACACTGCTTTGTCAGGTAGGCTTTCTCCGGATAAATATNGGTGTCAACACAACGAAGAAGCGTACGGATTGCCGTTCCGATCACATTTAAGTACTGCTCTCCTTCAATCGGCATGTACAGCGGAAGAATCCGGTCCACATCATNACTTTTNAAGTCTTCCATATCGGAATAGGTGAGATTATGATCTCTTTGAAAGTCGATCATATACTGTTCGAGCTGCTCAATGGTCATCAAGATCCTGATTTTCAAGAGNCTGGGCAAATANCAGATAAGCATTTCCCTGCTTCTTTANNAGTGCTTCTACNTGNCCNTNCGTNANNTANCCTTTTTCAATCGCTATATCACCAAANCGCTTATCCATCACNGNCTGNAGNCNNTTNACNTTATCNGNNTCNTCCTGCGTCATCANNCCTTCTGCNACNGCNATCANTCCNAATTTNACTCTTACTNTNCGCTGTTCTCTNATCAGATCNTTNAACTGCTCCANAGTNATCACATTGTTCTCNACCAGNTAGTTTCCCANGATATTNGATACCATAGCGCNCANCCCTCCTATCCAAAAGCTATACATAGNATATAATATTTTCCAAATTTAGTCAAGAAAACAGCCNGTCNCCATGGCATGTCCTCCATAAAGAGGACNTCCATAGAAAGCCGGCCAGTCTTTTACTTATTTATTTCCGAACCAGATGACGGGGTACGCCATTTACAAAAATAGGAAGAAGCTCACCCATAATCAGAGGTCTTGCATATTTAATATAACCGTCATTCAAACCACAGCCGTCTTCTGTGATCCACTCAGCAGGTACCGGTCTCTCAACATTNGCAATAGCATGAATATCATATGCGCTTGTCCCACACTGATAAGGATCATCACCATTTCTGTCCAGTGTGATCATCATACCGGTCTTTCCANCCTCTGCTGCCATAACAGCGTCATGTCCAACCTGGAATGCCTCATTGATATCGGTAAGNGAAGCAAGGTGTGTNGCTGCTCTCTGAAGTGTGGAGAACTCAATTGCTCTTGTCTTTAAGCCTGTCTCCTCAGCAATCTTCTGTGCAAGATAAGCTGCAGTACCGGACATCTGCTTGTGACCAAACGCATCCACTGCAACATTCTCATTAGCCAGCTCGCAGACGTAACGTCCGTCCGCAATGTGAATACCCTCTGAAACTGCAATAACAACAGAAGACTTTGTCTCTGCAAGATGNTTTACTTTTGCCATAAATGCATCCATGTCAAACACCTTCTCCGGAAGGTAGATTGCATCTGCACCGCTACAGTCATCACCCTTTGCAAGCGCTGCTGCTGCCGTAAGCCAGCCTGCATTACGTCCCATGATCTCTACGATACAGATCGTAGGCTTCTTAGCGCCAAAGGACTCATTATCACGAATTACTTCCTTTAAGCTGGCTGCGATATATTTTGCTGCGCTGCCGTATCCGGGGCAATGGTCTGTTACAGGCAGGTCATTGTCGATAGTTTTGGGAACGCCCATGAATCTCTGTGTTTTGCCATGAGCTGCTGCATAATCGGATAACATTTTTACGGTATCCATNGAATCATTTCCGCCTGCATAGAACAGACACTCAATATCATGCTTTTCCATGATCTCNAATACTTTCTCGTATACATCCTCATGTCCCTCGATCTTAGGCATTTTAAAACGGCATNAGCCTAAAAATGCGGAAGGAGTTCTCTTTAACAACTCGATTCCTGTAGGATCGTCAAGATACTCTTCCAGCTCGATCATCTTGTCCTCTAAAAATCCTTCAATACCATGAACCATACCGTATACTTTCTTAACGCCAAGCTTCTTTGCTGCTGCGTATACACCTGCTACAGATGAGTTGATTACGGCTGTAGGTCCGCCAGACTGTCCAACTACAATATTACCTTTCATTTTTCCTCCATTCTGCCGCCCGGGCGGCTAACACATACGGACTTATTTACAAGCAGCTATCCTGCCGCCTGCACAATCACGATTATAGCAAACTTTACCATTGAAAACAATTGTTTATTTAATCTTTTGCAATGTCTCCTTTGAAACAATCTTTTTAATATTCAGCAAAAACAGTACTGCAGCCATAGTTGCCGAAAGCACATCTGATATAGGCTCTGCGTAATAAATTCCCATAACGCCAAACTTAAGCGGCAGGATCAGCGCCAGCGGAACCAGCAGAATCACCTTGCGGAATATAGCGATAAAGAATGATATCTTCGCCTGCCCCAATGCCAGAAAGGTGGGCTGAATCCCCTGCTGAAGTCCAAACACCAGCATACCAAACATAAAAATGGGCATCATCTGCTCCACCAGGCGGATCAGCGCTGCATCATTGGTGAACATTCCCGCAAAAAATCCCGGGAAAATGATGACGAAAATTGTCGCTATTGCTGAAAACAGAAAACAGCTGGCAATCATGCTTCGATACAATTTCTTCACCCTGTCAAAATTCCCGGCTCCGAAATTATAGCTGATAATCGGCTGCACACCCTGAGTAAAGCCCCCCAGCGGCGCTGCATACATTTGCATCACGCTTTGCATAATGGTTAAAGATCCCACATAAATATCTCCGCCGTATCTTTGCAATCCGCTGTTCAGCACAACGCTGATCAGACTTTCTGTTGCACGCATGATAAAAGGGGAAACGCCCAGCGCCATAACACTTCCGATAATATGCAGATCCGGTTTCATTGCCTCCGGTTTTATGGTAAGAGAGGAACGTTTGCTGATCAAAAAGCCCACTGTCCACAACGCACTTAACGCCTGTGAGATCACAGTTGCTCTTGCCGCCCCCTTTACCCCCATTTGAAATCCGAAAATAAAAATCGGATCAAGGATAATATTGACAGCGGCACCGATCAGAACCGCCATCATAGCAATCCGTGACTGCCCCTGCGAAATGATAAAGGCATTTAATCCCAGCGCCAGCTCCACAAAAACAGTGCCCAGCAGATAAATGGAAATGTAATCTACCGCATACGGAATTGTGGCATCACTGGCTCCGAACAGATACAATAAAGGCTTTTCAAAAGCATAAAAGAACCCCATCAATAAAAGTGAAAAGAAAAGCAGCATAGAAACACCGTTTCCCAGAATCTTTTCCGCCCGCTTTCTGTCACCTTTTCCCAGCCATATAGCGGCAAGCGGTGCTCCGCCCGCCCCTGCAAAGGCTGAAAATGCAGAAATCAGCGTAATGATCGGGAAGGTGACTCCCACACCGGTAAGCGCCTCCATACCCACGCCTTCAATATGTCCGATATAAATCCTGTCCACTATATTATATAAAATATTTATGACCTGTGCCACGATGGAAGGCACTGCCATACTGATCATCAGTCTGCCGATGGGTTCCGTTCCCATCCGCCTTTCTTTGTCCTGCTGCATAGCTATCTCCTGACTTTCTTATCATAACAAACGCTGCCACGCTTTGCGAGCCAGCTTATTGTAAAAAAAGAATCCTGCTTGCAGGATTCTCCGCCTGCGGCGAACCGCGCTTCTTGCAATACATATTATAGCAAAGCAGTTATTTGCGTTCAAGACTTATCTCACCCTCTAAGTTATCGTTTAGCTGGTTTACTCATAGAACCTAAACGACCACTCGGCTAAGAAACAAAATTCTACGCGCCATACTGGCGCTAAGCACTGCTCGATAAAGCGTTCGCGAATTGGTTCCTTTAGAATTTTG
>JAAVAA010000076.1 GCA_014804285.1 Lachnospiraceae bacterium
AAAAATTGACCAAAATGTACTTCCAAACGTGTATATAGTGAAAGGAGGACATTGATATGGAAAAATCATCAATACAGCCGACGGATAGCGCCGAAGCAATAGTTCATATCTACGGTAATATGTTGTTTAGGTTGTGCTTAGTTATTCTGGGGAATGATACAGATGCAGAAGATGCAGTACAGGAAACTATAATCAAATATCTTCAAAAAGCTCCATCTTTTGAAAATTCTGAACACGAAAAAGCATGGCTCATTACAGTTGCTAAAAACGAATGCCGTAATATGCTCCGATATAGACAGCGCCACCAACAAATCAGCCTTGAGTATTTGGAGAATATCTCTTTCGATGCATCTGATAACGGAATCTTGGAAGCCCTTATGTCTTTACCTGAAAAATTTCGCCTTGTCCTTATACTGTATTATGTTGAAGAATACCGTATAGAGGATATTGCACACATCATCAAAAAAACGTCATCAGCGGTAAAGATGCGATTGCAAAAAGGCAGGAAACTTCTTGAAGAAAAATATAGGAAGGAGTATTTATGAAATGAACATGAAAAATTTTAAAAAAACTATTGAAAAGATAGAGATGTCACAAGAGATACAAGAGCGTATCATCAGAAATTGTAACTCAAAAAGAACATTTGATATGGAGGAATACCCAATGAATAAATCTAAAAAATTTCAGTTAAGAAAGTTAATCCCACTGGCTGCCGCCTTGTCGGTTTTTGTTTGTCTTTCAATAGTCGGTGTTGCAGCAGTAAAAAACGGCTTTTTTAAAGACGTTACCTATTGGAACGGAACTGTCATTGGGACAACATATGAACAAGCTTCAGAGGAAATTGAAGTAAATGTAACTATTGTTGACAACGAGCTTATGGTTTTAGTAACTATGCTTTTTCCCGATAAGCCCCCATATAGTGTATTTGAAGAGTTTGGCATCAGCAGCTATCAAATAACTGATATGTCCGGAATCGTAATCATTAAAGACGCAGGTACTGAATTATCTCAGATCAGCGATGGTCAGGCAGAAATAAAAATCTCCTTAGAAGGAATCGAGAGTGGAAACTACAAGCTAATCATCAATAAATATGTTGGCAGCGCAAAAGCAGATCAACCACTTGAAATCAGCGGAATTTGGGAGTGTGAATTTAAGCTTTGAGACACTTATTCTCCTGCTTTTAACATGTAAATCAGTGAGATAACCGGACTAATAATCTTACTTGCTTATATGTGGATAAATCGTTGTAAAATAAGATATTAAATTATATCCGCAATGTGCAATAATACAACAAAGTATTGAATCAGTCTTTATATAAAGCAATCCCAATATAATTCCACATACAAATGCTGATAAAGTTTGCACCATATTAAAATGTAAGATTGCAAAAAACAAAGCGGAAATAAATAACGCCCCTATAACTCCATAAGTATTTTTCAACCCTCCCAGTACAAACCCTCTCATTAAAATTTCTTCTATTACAGGTGCAATAATGCATACTTGCAATAGACTTGTAATAGGCGACTTAATCAAACTTTGAATTGCCGCTTGATAATCCTGTTCACTTTGGGGAAAAACACTTTCAAATATAGGATCTAAACATTTATCCAAAAGCAGGAAAAATAAAACAGAACAACAAACAGCCAAAAGAATACCCATTGGTGTGACATTAGACAATATACGTATTTCATACCTGCTCTTGAGTACACAAATAAAGCCTACTGCACATATCATTATAACTATAATATTTATCCATTCTGAATAATTTGGAAATTTCTTTCTCCAAACCGCTATATTTAAAAAAGTATAAAGAAGCATAATTCCGAAATATGCAGCTACCCACATAATTGCATTACCAATTTTCAATGTCTTTTCTCCCATATCATAATAATTTCATTAAATGTGCTTCGCTAAAATCATATCTGTAAAAATAGGTTACATTGCAAATAAATCATCAAGCGTAATTACAGACTGGATTTTTCCGTGTAAGAATTAAACAGCAGTAAATCGTTGATTTTGTTCCTAATGCTTCCGTAAACTCTCCGGAGATCCCCAGCTCCATTTTAATCTGATATAATTGATCTTTCATTCCTTCCTGAGACGATATCTCTTCGATCCTTGCATCAAACCTTTCCACCTTTGCGCTCTGCTCATCATAGGTTGCCATATATTCATCAAGTGTTTCCTGATACAACGGGGACAGTTCAAGTTTTTTTAGCCATTTCAAATGCGCGAATGTCCATTTCGTTCCATCATAATGATAACCATGCCTCAAACAAAACGCATTGATCTGCTGTTTTACTTTCTTTAAGGCTTTCTTATGGTCATCCCTCATCCGCAGATACTCCTTCACGGAATCATCTTCTTCTGTCGGTATATATACCGGATGATATCCGCCATAGGAAAGGCATTGGGCAATCATATGGGCATCTCTGGCATCCGTCTTTATGCGCTGTCCCTGCTGTGTCAGCATCGTAGTCGGTGCAAGGATTACGCATTTGACCCCGGCTGCCATAAGCTGGTTGTAAAGCGAGTAACCCAGACATCCTGCCTCGTATCCGCATTCAATATCATATGTGTCTTCCAGCCCAAGTTTCATTTTTAAGTTTTCAATGAACATCAGGATATTTTTATAACCCGGTGTTACTTGAATGTTGGCAAAAACCCGATCTTCCGCCCCGATTACCGGCTCCATTGCACATAAAGTGTAGTTTGTACTATGGACATCCATTCCAATTTTTAGTATTCTTTTCATATAGGTGACCTCCTTTTGTATGCGGTAATCCCTGTTACCACTGTTCTTATCAAACTTTAGTATGCAGGTAAATCCACGTTGCTACAAATGTGGGGTCACTTCATATTATCTAACAGACCTGTATGTTTTACTTAATCCAGTAACAGAAATAATTTTAAGTAAAGTCTAACATTGCCAGACAAAAAAATAAATAGATATATCACTTATACTCTACTTAATCATGTTATTTCTATTACATTAAGTAGATTATAACGAAAACATTATAAAAAAAGCTTCACCTATTCTTTTCTAAAAATATTGATTTTCTCTGTGTTTTCAGAATTTTGCAGTCGATTTACAGCCAAAGACTTTTGCAAATTTGATTGACATACATTAATAAAAAACATATAATCCAATATAAATGCTAAGGAGACTCGCATGAATATTGACCTTGCAAAAACTCAACAGTATCTTGATTGGCTCAAGGACAAGTTATACCTAAATACTATAGCTCCATCAGCAAAAAACCGTATTATTTATAGGGGACAAGTATATCGCTGCAAATTTGGTATAGGCATAGGTAGTGAAGAGAGCAAAGAAAGACCTTGTGTTATTCTCCAGTATAACTCTGCCAATAGAACGTCACCCAATACACTTGTTGCGCCTATCACACATACTACTTCTACTTTACCCATCGTGGTACCCATTGCAGATAAAATTGATTCCTCTGGCAAAGTCATTCTTGATGGCAATGTATTATTAGGAAATATTACTTGTGTAAGTAAGGCTAGACTGGGAGACTATATTACTGACCTCACGCCAAATGAAATGAAAGCAGTCGATAAAGCAATCTCTATATCTCTTAATATAAGTCATTACTACCAGACATTGCAAAATGACCTTAATGATAAGCTGCAGTACATAGAAAAATTGAAGGAGTCTCGATCCAGACTTCAATCCGATTTGACTACTCAGCAGACTCAAATTGCTGAAATTCAATCTCTATTAGATAAATACAACTTTTCAGATACATCAAGTCTTGCTGCATATTTAGAAAACATTCTAAAATAAGTGTGGACAAGTTACTTTTTTCATGCTAGTATAAAGGTACAAGAAAGGTACTCACGAGTGGGGTATCAGTATAGTTGTTCAAGTAAGGGAACTACGAGTGAGTTCCCTTTACTTATGTCCATACATAATATTTTTTTCAATACATATAATATTATTACAATTTTTCTTTGGACGGGTGCCGAAGAAACTATTGTAACCAAGTAAAGGAAGCCACGAGCGGGCTTCCTTATACATTTTTTATTCGCAGAAGAAAAGGAGCTTCCCGACTTCTCGGAAAGCCCCATAAAATCTAGCTTTTTTATGATTACTCAATGATAGCAGCCTCACGACCAGAACCAACAGTTCTACCACCCTCACGCATTCCAAAACCCATAGATCCCATATCCGAAAGCGAAATTCCTGATGCATCCACAAGTGAATCCTGATCCTTAGCTTGTTCCTGAGCAGTTGCAGGAATTTCTCCCGTAAGCTGCCCCCTGACACTCTCCGCCCGAAGCAGACAAAAATCCTTTAACGCGGCCGCACCTTTTTCAAATTCCTCGTAACTACAAAATTTTGTGGGATCCTTCTCCACATAAGGAGCAATCAACGCCTGTACCTGCGTAATCATTTCTTCAAAATATCCGCTGTAAAAATAATCGTCTATAAACTCGGCAAAATATTGATGATAGCTTTCGGTATACTCTTCATCAGCAAAGATCCACGCAAGCATGGGCCTGTCTTCCACATTGCTGCCGGATACCGGCGTGTCAATCGGATAATTCACCATATCGCCTGCATCCTTTTGAGAATCAAATCCGCCGAAAGCAAGGTTGTAGTCCCATGGAATCATTGAAAGTTTGCCCTCATCCTCATACAAATAATAATTATGCATCAAGGTTCCGGTATAACTGTCAAAATTGCAGACAAAATTGTGAACCACAAAGTAACGCAGCACAGCTTCCACATCCACCGCACTCTCCACATCTTCTTTCTCGGAAAGCTTCTTTAGTGAAGTGATCAGGCGATCTTTGTCTCCATCTGAAATATCTGTTTTAGCATTGTCAAATATATTCTGATAACTTTCGTAATCGTCATCCGAGTAGATCAGAGCCACGTCATTACTTCCCATGTGACCTTTTCCCATGGAATCATTTTCCATGGGATTGTTTCCCCTGGGGTTGTTTTCCTTAGGATCATTTCCCGCGGGATTGTTTCCTTTAGAATCTCTTCCCATGGGATTGCCTCCCGGTTCATGAAATTCCGACTGATCCTTTAATTCCCCAAATTCTAGCATACTTTCAGGATCTCCGAACTCCGGCACACCCTCAAATCCGCCAAACTCCGGCATGCTCTCAGGGTCTCCAAACTCCGGCATTTCTCTCATATCATCTGGCAGTCCTGGAATCTCTTCCTTATCCCGGTCAGGCTCCCATCTACTTGTATCTTCCGGTGAATCCTTCCGCTGATCAGGCGAAAACTGCGCTTCCTCGTCCTCCATGAAATTTTTTATATCGTCCGGATCAAATCTTCCGCCATTTCCACGTCCTCCGCCCATATCCATGCTGTCCGGCTTATAAAGATTTCCGTAATCATTGCCATAATTACGCATAAGGAAGCTTTCTTCCACTCCTTCAACCGCCAGATAAAGACCCCAGTCCTCACCGTTTACCCTGATGTAAACATAGCTGCAAAGCGGTGCTGCCACCCCGAAGTCCCGCATCATACGATATACCAGATAGTCTTTCATATAGGTATTGTCCTGTATGATATTATTCAGGCTAATCTTATCCAGACCATGATAGGTCTTACCGCTCTCATAACAGTCAAATTCGAGCTTGAAGCTGTAACGATCGTTTCCATATGCCGCCACGGAACTTAAGGATGTATTTCCCTTTGCCCGAATCCCCACATTCTTGTACGCCTCCCCATCGATCACCACTGCACATGGAGAATATTCTTCATTTTCACAATTGTCAATGAAGTTATCCCAATCATCCATTACAAGATCAATGGTATGTACTTTGGAATCATCAAATAGCCCTGATGCATAGCCGACCTGCGCCGCAACCGGTACAACCCCCAGCTTTTGGGCATTTATGAAGAATATCGTCAGAAGCAGAACCATCGCCAGCACTCCACAGCATATTTTATCAATATGTTTATGCGTTGACATACTGCTGCCTCCTACCCCATGTATTCCCCGTTATAGCTGACCAATACAGCGCTGTTTATTCCGTCCATATCGGCAAGCTCATTGATAAAATCCGTATTATCCTCTTTCATGCGAATCTCCAGATTAAGCTCCACCAATCCTTTTTGCGCTGTTTTACTTTTTACAACACATTTTCTTACCTTTCCCGCTAGAAAGTCCAATGCTTTTTGTTCGCTTGTATGTCCTTCACAACTAAGCACTACAATATAAGGATTCAGATGCGGCTTCCTGTTAACAAAAACAAGCAGCGCAATTCCGATAGCCAGACTTCCCACAACTGCAAGAGGAATCATTCCTGCTGCCAATACGATTCCCACCGCAATGGACCAGAACAAAAATGCAATATCTAAAGGTTCCTTGATCGCAGTCCGAAATCTTACAATGGACAAAGCTCCCACCATGCCCAGCGACAGCACCACGTTGGAAGTAACTGCAAGAATCACTACCGTTGTGATCATCGTAAGAGCAATCAGCGTTACTCCGAAACTGGAGGAATACATAACGCCAGAAAAAGTCTTTTTGTAAACCAGAAAAATAAACATTCCCAGCCCAAACGCCAGTACAAGTGCCAGAACCATATCAAATGCGCCAACGCTTCCTACATTTTCCAAAAAACTTGATTTAAAAATATCCTGAAAAGTCATCTTTTTTCTCCTTCTATCTTACCTTTTTCTTCCTCTACAGTCACGATCCGCAATCATCCATAAATCCTGCAGGCAGCATACTTGGAATATGCCCCGGCACGGCAATTCGTAAGCTGCAGAGCATCCCTGATTATATCCGGTAAAAATGCATCCCATTTAACTTCCAGAATGATTACCGGGTCTCCTGCCGGTATTGTCACACAGTCAGGATTTAAAAAATCCACACAGCCAAGTCCTGTTCTGATGTTATAGTCCAACGTAATGCGGACATTTCCCGGTGTATACACAAAGGGCTCTCTGGTGTAATCCACAATCGTCTTCGGCATAAGCCCCTCCCACTGCATCTTACGGCAAAGCTCTTTTACCAACTCATACGGACTTTCCTGCATAAAACCATAGTCCCCTCTTGCAATTGCCCTGGCCTCCGGTTCCGTAAGCGGAACGCTTTCCTTACTGGTGAGGCTGTTTCGCTTTATCTTTTTTTCTAAATGAATGACAGACAAATCTCCATTATAATAACGGATCCGGAATTTTTCCCGTCTGTCCACGCCGTCAATTTTTTCCCGTAAGGCTTTGTCATGTAAATTATCAAAATACAGACTCCTTATGGTGTATCTGCCGTTCTTCGCATAAGGATCCGGCTTTGCCACCGCCTGCATACGCTGTCTGACCAGCACTGCATCGAAAGCACTGATCTCATGCTTCCACTCATGCCGAAAATTCTCCACCCGTCGTCCTCCTTCCTCTGAACACTATACCAAAATATGCTTGGCAACTGGCATCAGTTTATCTCCAAAATTTGTCCAACACATGGAAAATTTGTGAATTTTTTGTGTTTGACTGCCCTTATGAGACAACAGTCAGTTGCTTCGCTAACTGACCTTATGTTAAAGAAAGCCCCCACGTTGTACACACAACACGAGGGCTCTCATCTATTAGAAAAATACTACTTCATACAACCACTTTATTGAAGGCGGCACTTCTGCCTGCCGCTGAAATCATCTTTTCCATTTCAGTCTTGGTATCTGTTTTGCCGTTTTCTTTTGTCTTGGAAGCTGCGTTTTCGGTTTCTTTTTGTTCCTGACCGCTTCTCTCCTTAGCTTTATCGCTTTCTTCCATAAGGGTCTCCATACTTTGAGATGCGATCATTGCCTTCATCTGATAGATTCCCTTTTTAATCTGCTTTTCCTCTTCGGCGCGCTGCTGTACTTTACTCTTCTGATTTCCCATAAACGCCTTGACATCTCCTACTTCTACTTTCACGTCTTAATCCTCCTATGCAAAAATTGACAGCACTGCCTGTTTTGATGATCTGTGCGCAATATTCTGCACACAGTCAAAAGAACAAACAGCGGACAGTGCCCATACATCTATAAAACTTACTCCCTTATCTGTATCGGTCTGTCCGCTTATACTTTTTATACAAATTGCATGAATCGTCCATTATTTGTCATGAAACACCTATTTTGTTTCTACGGACTTTCCATTAATCTTTTTTATGCATCCCTCCCTACAAGTTACTTACTATATCTTACTAATGTGAGTAAAGTGTTTCACTATCTACGTATACCAAATAGATATTAAGCCCATCAATGTTAAGAAACTCTGATGCAATAGTCTTCATATTATTCTGTTCATCCTCATCCATAACCTTTTCTTTACCTACAACCACAATATTAGCATATGCATCTATGTCATCAAAATCCTCTAAGATCACCGCCACTTCAGTAATATTATCTTTATCATAATCCAGCAACATTTGTTGTAATTCAATTTCCTTCTTTTTTGTTTGTACCAGAGCAGGGCTCAAATCTGTTGAAATGCTCTCATTAAACTGATGTTTCTGCGATGCATTCGTCAAGAAACAAATTCCTATCACGATAAATCCCAAAAATGAAAGAAACAACACCGCAAATGTCGGTCTTTTATACCTCAATATAGATTTCACTCTTTGTTTTACCCCCACTTCTCCAAATGCTAACGGATAGACAATTGCAATTCGTTTCTTGAAACTGCATGACAATAAAGACTCTGAATATTCTTTCTTTTCTGCTGCACTCATATTTTTGATTACCTTTTCATCACAAGCCAACTCAATATCCCTGCAAAACAATATAAACGCAACCCAACTCAGCGGATTAAACCAATAAATTGCTAAAATTAAAAATGCTGTCATTTTCCATATATGGTCTTTACGCTGTAAATGTGCCTTTTCATGCGCAATCACATATTCCACGTCTGATTCATCGATTCCTGACGGCAGATAAATATATGGTCGGAAAAAGCCAAAAACAAAAGGTGAACGCACATAATCACAAAGACAAATCTTTTCCTGAAGCAAAACAGACTCCTTCAAATGTCCTCTCAACCGCAAGTTCATGATTACCACATAGAGCAATAATCCAAATGCTCCGCATATCCAAATCATACCTAGCTCTGACATCAAAGTATTTCCGTAGTCATACTCTAAAGTTGTTCCCTCATGGTAAGTATCTCCAAGATACTCATTCACCACCGCATCCAGTGTTTTCACTCCTGTTGTAATATTCAATTTATGATGTGATTCCGACAAAATGTTCTTCGTTATTACCTCGTCCGACGAAACTAAACCAAAGGGACTCTCAATTGAAAACGGACAAACCAATCGGATTGCCACAAGTCCCCATGACAGACAAATAATCCACCTCGGTGTTTTTCGTGCAATCAGTCTTAAAATTACTACCACCACAATCAACCAACTTGCTGCAAGGCTCATGTTGAGCAATTTTAAGAAAATATCACTCATT
Source organism: Lachnospiraceae bacterium (assembly GCA_014804285.1). GTDB lineage: Bacteria > Bacillota > Clostridia > Lachnospirales > Lachnospiraceae > Suilimivivens. Next base: position 9,430 of record JAAVAA010000076.1, read on the forward strand.
CGTATTTTCCTCCGCGTCGTCAATCATTTTTCTAATTTCATCAGCTTCCTTCGATGTCAATGAACTGTATTTGGTGAAAGCCGCAATAAAAGCAGGCAGAGAACCATTAAAAGTTTCATCTACATATTTTCTACTCTGACCGGCATAAAAATCCTGTCTCGAAATGACCATGCGAATCATACCATTATCGTTCTGAAAAAGCCCTTTATCACATAACCTGCGAATTACCGTGTGAGTAGTAGTTCGTTTCCAGTTAAATTCTACTGCCGAAAGCTTTACAAGCTCTGATGAAGTAATGGGTTCATGTTCCCAAATCATATCCGCAAACTTTGCCTCAATAATACCCAACTGTATTTCTTGCACCGTTCTCAACCTCCTTCATGCAGACTACATGGAATCGTCTCATATACAGACTACCCGATATAGTCTTTTATGTCAAGTATTAATATTTTATTTCAGGCCATTCTCCATCTCCAGCCGGTCTTCGTAGTTTAAAAACTTTGCCATAATCTCTCCTCTCCCCGCCAGCTATATTGCTTTCACACAAAAACAGGAAGAACATTTCTGCTCCTCCTGTATTTGTATCGTCACTTTCACTGTATTGATTTATTCTGTTTGTATTCATCTTTCCCTCTCAGACGGGAATCTCGGATTACAATTGAGAAACGAGAATCTTTAGGCTTAGTGGATCCCAAGATCTTCTCCTTTAATTGTAGCAATGCCGTTCTTTTCGAGAAGCTCCGTCAGTCCGTCTGTGTTCGCCACGCGGAAAATCATGCATGCCTGTCCATCCTTCTGACCAAAGACGGAGTACATATACTCCACATCTATCTCTGCTTTGGAAATCACACCAAGCACCAAGCCAAGTCCGCCGGGCGTATCCGGAACCGTCACGCCCACAACAGGCGTCATGGTCAGGATAAATCCCTCCTCCAGAAGAATGGAGGAAGCCTTTGAGGCATCGTCCACAATAAGCCGCAGAACACCGTAGTCCGCAGTCTCCGCAATATTGATTGCCCGCATATTCACCTGATTTTCCGAGAGAATACTGGTAATATCCGCAAGCTGTCCTGCTTTATTTTCCAAAAATACTGAAATCTGAGGTATCGTCATCTTTTTCTCCTCCATTTTATATTTTCCGCTTATCAATTACACGCACTGCTTTACCCTCACTTCTGGTAATGGACTTGGGCGCCACCAGACGCACCTTGGCGTAGATACCCAGCATAGCCTTGAGCGCTGACACTAATCCTTTCTCCATCTCCGTAATCTTACCCAGATTGTCAGAGAAATTCTCGGAAGTCATCTCCACCATTACCTCCAGCGTATCGGAATTGTTAATACGGTCTACAATGATCTGATAGTTTGCGGGATATCCCTGCTCCAGAAGCACTGTCTCTATCTGGGACGGGAATACGTTGACTCCCTTGATAATAAGCATATCGTCGCTTCTGCCCATAGGCTTGCTCATCTTAACATGGGTGCGGCCGCAAGAGCACTTCTTTCTGGTCAGTATACAAATGTCTCTAGTGCGGTAGCGAAGAAGCGGAAAAGCCTCCTTGGTAATAGCCGTAAACACCAGCTCACCCTTGCTGCCCTCGGGAAGAACCTCCCCTGTATCCGGATCGATGATTTCGGCAATAAAATGATCCTCATTGATATGCATACCGGTCTGCTCACTGCATTCAAAGGAGACGCCAGGACCGCTGGTCTCTGTGAGCCCGTAGATATCATAGGCCTTGATACCCAGTTTATTTTGAATATCCTGACGCATCTCCTCGCTCCACGCCTCGGCTCCAAAGATTCCGGCTTTCAGCTTGATCTTGTCCCTCAGTCCNCGCTCATGNATNGACTCNGCCAGATANGCGGCNTAAGAAGGNGTACAGCACANAATAGTAGCCTCCAGATCCACCATAAACTGCAGCTGNCGATCCGTATTNCCCGANGACATNGGAAGNGTCAGNCANCCNACCNTGTGNCTNCCTCCATTGAGTCCNGGNCCTCCNGTAAAAAGNCCGTATCCATAGCAGACATGACAGACATCCTCNNTGGTTCCGCCTGCCGCNACAATGGCACGGGCACAGCAATCCTCCCACAGGTCAATATCATGCTGGGTATAAAATGCCACTACTCTGCGGCCGGTNGTNCCCGATGTNGACTGGATACGGACACAGTCCTTAAGNGGTCTNGCCAGCAAACCGTANGGGTAAGCATCCCGNANATCATCCTTTGTCANAAAAGGCAGCTTGTGCAGATCATCCACGCTCTGAATATCNTCAGGGGTAACTCCCTTCTCCTCCATTTTTGCGCGATAGTAAGGTACATTGTCCCACACATGACGCACCTGCTTGACCAGCCGCTCATTCTGCCATGCAAGAATCTGCTCCCGGTCCGCAGTCTCAATTTCTTTTTGATAATACCGTTCCATAAGCTTTTCTCCCTTCTNAAATAGTATGTATTTCTTATGNATTCCAGCCAAGCTGNAATGCCTTCCNGTTCAGNTCCAGNAATTTNGGCGGCACNCTTTGATTTATGGCCTCCTNCCACTCCTCCTGAGTAAANTCAAAATANCTGGCAAGCCTGCCCATGAGCACNAGGTTCACTGCCTTNCTGCTTCCCGCTTCCTCTGCCANNGCAAGTGCATCCAGCACATCTACATTCCCCTCCAGCTTNTTCAGCTTCTCTTCCAGATTCTCCGGATATNCNGCCANNCCNGCGACCACCGGCATTGGATTNANNTGNTGNCTGTTNACNATAATCCTNCCGCCCGGTTTCAAATACTCCGTGTAACGGGCNGCNTCCAAAAGNTCNAAGGANAGAATGCAATCCGCCTGCCCNTTATCAATAATNGGAGAATAAACNCTGTCNCCCCAGCGGACATATGTNACAACACTTCCTCCCCTCTGGCTCATNCCATGTACCTCGCTAACCTTNACATCATATCCNCTGCTNAGGAGCAGGCGNCCCAGAAGCTTACTTGCCAGNAAGGTTCCCTGTCCGCCGACTCCCACAATCATGATATTCTTCGTTTCCATATTTNATCTCCATTCTGGTATATGTTCTCTTCCCTGTCACAGAAACTGNTACNAAATAACTTGTTTATCACTTCACACTATNTCATATTTTCAATTCTGATCNGNGCCAAGTGCATTAAATTTACAGAGCTGGCTGCAGACTCCGCAGCCCACACAGAGAGTAGTATCNATCTTCGCCTTNCCCTCTGNCANNCTTATAGCAGGGCAGCCGATNGTCATACATGCCTTACACCCTTTACACTTCTCCGTATCCACNCAAATCGGTCCCGGATGCTTCACATATTTCAGCAGCGCACAAGGACGNCGNGAAATGATGACAGAAGGCTCTTTCGCNGCAAGTTCCTCCTTGATCACNTCCTGACAGGTTTCCATATCGTAGGGATCCACCACTCTTACCCGTCCGATTCCTACTGCATGNCACAGATTCTCCAAGTCAATNTTGGTACAGGGATCTCCTTTCAGGTTATAACCTGTGGTTGGATTCTGCTGATGCCCTGTCATTCCCGTGATNGAATTATCCAATATGATNACAACAGCGTTAGATTCNTTGTAAGCNATATTGATCANGCCTGTTACTCCGGAATGGATAAATGTAGAATCGCCTATTACCGCCACGGTCTTTCCNGCATTCTCCTCATCCCCCGCNTTGACAAAACCNTGGAGTCCNGAAACGGANGCTCCCATACANANGGTAGTGTCAACGGCATNAAGAGGCGCTACAGCTCCCANGGTATAACACCCGATATCTCCAAGCACCGTAAGCTTTAACTTTTTCAACACATAAAAGATGCTGCGATGNGGACAGCCCGCNCACATAACCGGGGGTCTGGCAGGAATATTTTCATCNANGGAAGNTCCTATCTGCACTTTTCCTCCCANCTTCTCCTTNACCAGATTCTGGCTCAGTTCTCCGATATTGGAAAANANCTCTTTTCCGGACACTGAGAGCCCCAGATTCCTGCAATGAGNCTCAATAAANCCATCCANTTCCTCCACTACCACCAGCTTTTTNACCGATGCNGCAAAATCTCTGATNTTCTGTTCCGGCATAGGCCAGATCATACCAAGCTTNANAACGGGATAGGTATCNCCAAAGGCTTCTTTCACATACTGATAACACGTGGANGATGTGATGATACCGCAGGCNGAATTCTGTCCCGGATCGACTCTGTTGATCTCCGCCGTCTCAGCCCAATCTCTAAGNGCCAGNGTGCGCTCCTCCACCTTNGGATGGCGTTTCTTTGCATTNGCAGGCATCATAATATATTTTGCCGGGTTCTTCTCGTATTTTCTCTGCTCNGGAAGCACCCTCTCTCCCGGCTCCACTACACTCTGGGAGTGGCTGACACGGGTACACATCTTGATGAGAACGGCCGTATCAAATCTTTCCGAAAGCTCATAGGCCAGCTTCGCAAANTCAAGNGCCTCNGCAGAATCCGAGGGCTCCAGCATGGGAANCTTTGCTGCCCTTGCATAATGTCTGGAATCCTGCTCATTCTGGGAGCTGTGCATGCCGGCATCATCGGCCACACCAATCACCAGNCCTGCGTTCACACCGGAATAAGAAATNGTAAAAAGCGGGTCTGCCGCTACATTNAGGCCNACATGCTTCATACCGCAGAAGCTCCNNTTCCCCGCCAGGGAAGCNCCCAGCGCNGCCTCGAGTGCCACCTTTTCGTTNGGNGCCCACTCCGCATAAAGCTCCTCGTATTTCGCAGCACATTCNGTAATNTCTGTGCTGGGTGTTCCGGGATAACTGGATACAAAGCAGCAGCCTGCTTCATAAAGACCTCTGGCAACCGCTTCGTTGCCAAGCATCAATGTTTTCATATGTACTNTTCCTCCCTATTCCTGTTGCCGNTCANGGCAACNGGTTNCGGTTTCCTCTCATATATTTCTTATAATATTACCTGTAATAAAATCCAGTGTCAAGNTGGAATGCNNGCATTNCAGCTTGGCTTTNACTNTCCNCGNNAANCAAAAAAGCGCAGCCTTCNTTNAAGGTTACGCTTTATNAATATCAAGCTTCTTCTGTCTGNTCTGCCTGNTCTTTCTTATATTTTTCGATTGCCTCCCGGATCATGTCCTTAATATCCTTCTCGGAATCGTCAAAGCTTTCCAGCATCCGNTTCCACTGCTTCTCGGTATATGCCTGTCCTCCGATTTGAATNACAGGCTCTGTCTCGCCTTTTTTGACTTTTTCCAGNATTTCGCTCTTTCTGCTTTGTATCATCTGCATGATCTCTTCTGNAGATAAGCGCTTATTCTCAGGTGCGCTTTCTTTTCCCGAAGCGATNCCCTCTCCATCCTTCTCTCCGGATCTGCCCAATGTCGCNGATAACTCATCACCGAAACTGCCCGATGCTGATTTCGCTTTGCCCTGACTCTTCTGCTCCCAAAANGANAGNCTCTGATTTACTNCTTGTATTGCCATNATCTCATTCTCCNTTAAANATTAAAAATTGTCTCTTTACTTCCGGATAGCGTGCCTTCGGNACAGAAAGCTCCTTTCCCGTCTTTAGCCGCAGAACATAACTGCTGATCTTTTCAATATAGTGCATATTNACAAGAAANCTCTGATGAATCCGCANAAAATCCAACCCTTTCAATTCTTCCTCAATCTCGTNCAGCTTTTTNTAGATGCTGTAGGTCTGCTCTCCCACATAAAAAATATTTTTGTGNCGTGCNGTTTCAATATAGACCACCTCATCCGCNTNAATNCTTTTCTTNCCCTCNACAAAGGAAAACTGAAGAATCCGATCCTTTTTTCTTATTTCTTTTAAGATATCATNAAGGCATTCGTCAATGGTTTGTTCNAAATCTTCTTTNAACAAAAAGCGGCTGGCACGTACCTTATATCCCTCCANNGCATAANCCANATATGCCGTCACCANCACNATNGGCAGNTCCGGATACTTTTCCCGGATNGCTCCGGCTGTNTTAAGCCCATCTNCCCCTNTCTTATTAATACCCAGAAAGACCANNTCACACCCATNAAGTTCGTCCGGATTATTACCAAGATGNTCNCTGGATGCATACTCCGTAATCCGAAACTGTTGGCCGCTTTTGCGGCTGTAATCCCCAAGCAGCCTCCGCAAAATTATTCTGTCCCCTTCACAGTCATCGCATATCGCAACCCTTAACTCACTATTCATACTCTTCTGTTATCTTGTCTCCNTTTCTATAACATACTNTATGAATTATATCGGTTCAATTCNCAAATTACATTTGGGAGAANTGCACCAAATGACTAATCGTTGCACCAAATGACCAAAAGTNCAGCGNTTCTTANGNNANCATTAANTCCANAAACTGTTGGAAAGGACANGGNCTGCCGAAATAATAGCCCTGGATAAAATCCGGTCCGATCTCACTGATCCGNTCCAATTCCTCTTTTGTTTCTATTCCTTCTATACANAACTTCAGATTAATTCCATGAANCATATCNGCCATATGCTGNAAAAGATTGTNTTCGTAGGGATTGCTCAANGCCTTCACGGTAAAAGACCTGTCTATTTTGATGACACTGAGTTTCAGATTATANAAATANTGAAANTTGGAATAACCTGTTCCAAAATCATCCAGTGCAAGCAGTATCCCATGTTCTTTTAATCCATTNCAAAANTTTATAAAATACTCATTAGACTCCAGGAANCCGCTTTCGGTGAGCTCTATGATCACGCTGTCCGGGCTTAATCCATATTTTTCAANTCCCCTNTGAATTTCCTCCAGNACGTTGCTTTTNAANACNTGTATATANGACAGATTGACCGATACCTTAAAATCCGNAATACTCTGNCGTATCTTGCNGCATACTTCCATTGCCTGATACAGCACCCAGCGTCCAACCGGTATNATCAGATTACTNTCCTCCANAAGCGGTATAAATTCCACCGGTGAAACCATTTCTCCGTTCGGGNTNCGGAATCTGAGCANGGTTTCNGCATTGCCCAGTTTTTGNGCCTTNATATCCATGATAGGNTGAAAATATGCCTCAAAACCTTCAAAATCATGATTTACGGACCAGAGCATCTGACTGNTGAGCTCNTTCTTATGCNGGAANNCCTTGTAATCATCNCTATTAAATATGTAGCACTTATTCTTTCCTGTATTTTTGGCTTCATTTAAAGCAAATTCNGAGAGCTTCATGATATTCCGATATTCCTGATNCTCTACTGATGATAGNTCNACAATNCCCGCAGAAACCGTATAAAATACCTCGTAACACTTTTCNTCAATAAAACNGCTGATCTCATGCTGTATCTTATGGTATATTTCCACTGCNTCCTCAACGCTTCTGGCTTCTCTGTCAAAAACTACATACTCATCGGCTACCACGCGGTATAGCATCTGCCCCGGCAAAAGCACAGACTGAATGCATTCGGCAGTCCTGCCAATCACCATATCACCGTAATCCAATCCCTTATTTTCATTAATTTCCTTGAAATTATCGATTCCAAGACGAATCAGGAATCCATGAAGCGCTCCTATATCAGAAAAATCCATTTCGTTTTGAAGACTTGTCTCGCGAAGCAGTCCGCTGACATTATCCGCTTTTTGGCGCATACCGATCTCATTAATACAGCCGATCAGATATTGTGCACCTCCGTTCTCATCACGAAGCACACGACCCCTGCAGTTGATCCAGATCGGACGCCCTTCTCTGCTGAGCCAGCGATACTGTAAATTATGAAACTCTTTTCCATGAAAAGCAATCTGTTCCACGTCTTTGCTTAATAGTTCCATATCCTCCGGATACACAAACTCGCTAAAACGATCGGTTGCATTGTCGAACTGATTAGACGGAAGATTAAACCGTTCCGTCGCATTCCGTGATATACAGTATACATTCTTTGGTATATCCATGATATAAAGGTAATCGTCCATACATGGATTAAAAATATCAATAATATCACTAAAATGCTCAAGCGTTATTTCTCTAATTGTTCCCTTCATAATACATATTCCCCTAAGTATAACCCTGATATATTTTGATTATAAACATATCTTATATTATTCTTCCCTGAAAATCAAGTATACCAAACAACGGACTGCACGCTTCGCGAACAGTCCTTATGTTAAACAAAACCCGTCTTTCGGATTTAGCACTATGATTTTTAGGAGTAGTTTAATACCCAATGTTTCGACAGTCAGCATATATGCTGG
>JAAVAA010000077.1 GCA_014804285.1 Lachnospiraceae bacterium
CGGCATACCGCTGTAAGCGGTAGCCAGTGAATTTCCCAAAGGGAAATTCACTGGCTAGGCATCGTCTATTTGCGATTTCAATATTTCATTGTAATTTCTTCCATAATCTGATACAGTAAACTCGTTGATAAATTTGTACAAGCATCCAACGTAAAGGAGATACTATGATATTTGAAATATTAAATAATGATAACGTAGAAGATTATATCGCATATTTGAAAATTGCAATGAGCGAAGAACCAGACATGATGACAGCCGATAAGGTAGACGAACAGGGAATAAAGAGCAGAATTTCCGATCCTTTTTTTAATAGAACAACTTCTATTCTGGCAAAAGAAAATGGTAAGGTAGTGGGGCGGATAGAATATCATTTTTATGGTTGTATGCAGAATGGTTACAGGATGGCATATGTAGACTGGGTTTATGTTTTAAAAGCATATAGGCATAAAGGAATTGCACAGAAGCTTTTTGTTGAATTTGAAAGAGATTGTGTGCAAAATAACATAAATCAGTATTACTTAATTCGCGCAACAAATGAAGAAGCAAACCGATTTTATGAGCATTTTGAAGACGTTCAATTGGAGGAGACTCCTTTTTTAAGAAAGTATCTGAAAGAATAAATGCATTGTTCTTAACAAGATCAATTGTAACTATGAGTCTGAAATATTGCTAAAACTGAAAGGAATCCATGGAAAAGAACACATTTAGTGTGTTCTTTTTTTGAATTTTGTGATAAGATAAGAATGGTTTTTACCGTGCATATGTATTGATTTTATATTGCATTATAGGAAGGAATACATAGGATATGGAAAAAGAAAATTTATACAGGAAGGAATTAATAGATAAATATCGCCGGACCATGGGAAATATGTTTCGTTATCTTCCCTGGCTGGAGGAAAGATCCGGTGAGAAGATGGTTCGCAACTATCAGGGATCGGATATGCCGCAGAGATCCATAACAATTCCGGTATATGATAGTACTCTTCTTAGCTTTGTTAAGGATATGAATGCCACAGGCCTAATGGACCGCAATTATGTCTATATATTTTCCAGAAACAAAATCCGTACGGAGCAGGATGAGCTTCGCATGATTGACAAAGCAGAGCTGAAAGACATAGAAAATATTTTGGGGATCATGGCTAAGTATGTACTTGGCGGTATGACCAAAGGTGTTCTTTGGTCAAGAGCAGTAGAAAATGGGGTATTTTATCATGGACTGAAAAGAATCAAGGAGCTGCTTGAGATGTGGGACGAGCCATTGGCGTAGTTTTGCAATAAAGGGTGTTAACGGCAGCGTATGGAAGTGTAGCATGGGTTAGGAGTTTTGGGGATATGAGCGAGAAATCGGTACAAAAGAAGAAGTACATAGTGGAGACGGCACGGGAGATATTCATGGAGAAGGGATATAAAGAAGTAACCATGAAGGATATCGTGGAGGCATGCCAGATCAGCCGTGGCGGGCTTTACCTTTATTTTTCCAGTACAAAGGAATTGTTTGAAGAGGTTCTTCGGATGGAGCAGGAAGATACCGATGATGTTTTTGGACAGAGCATTACGAAAGAAGCAACTCCGGCCGAGATACTTGCATTGTTTTTCAAGGAACAAAAGAGGGAACTGCTGAACAAAAAGCCGTCTTTGGGAAAAGCAGTTTATGAATATTTTTTTGCTAATCAGATTCCCAATCGGGAGAACCTGCTGAAAAAGCAGTTTGACGCTGCGGTTTATGTGCTGGAAAATCTGATTACGGCAGGAGCTTCCAACGGGGAATTTTATTGTGAGGATCCTAGAGGGTATGCCCGAAACATTATGTATGTGCTGGAGGGGCTGAAAATCGCATCCCATACCAGAGGGATTTCCGAGGCAGTGGTGGATCGGGAAATCATGTTTGTCATGCAGGGACTGCTCGCCGAAGAAGAATGATAGGAATTGATCGGAAAGCTTCAGGGAAAGCCTTGAGGCTTTTGTCATGTCATGTGAAGAAAAGGAGGCTTATCGGAAATGATCGAGGAGATTTTTTCCATAGAACTGCCAGTAGGTGAAAGACTGTCAATTAAAAAGAACAGAATACAGGGAAAGACTGAAAATAACAGAAGAATAGCGATTGTAACGGGAATTCACGGAGATGAATTTGAGGGGCAGTACATCTGCTATGAGGTTGCGAGGCGTCTTTTGGAAAGTATAGATATGCTTACGGGTACGGTGGATATTTATCCGGCACTCAATCCTTTGGGACTTGATATGGCGGAGAGAAATGTTCCGGGACTTGACATGGATTTAAACCGCATGTTTCCCGGAAACGAGAATGGGACGACCATGGAGCGTGCTGCGTCGGCAATCGTAGGGGATCTCGCAGGTGCTGACTTTTGCATTGATGTTCATGCAAGTGATATTTTTGTGAAAGAAATACCTCAGGTTCGGGTTTCCGAAGACTTCGCCGAAAAGCTTCTGCCTTATGCAAGACTCTTAAATACGGATATGGTCTGGATGAATGCAACAGCAACCGTACATGAGGCTACGCTGGCTCATTCCATGAACATGCTTGGAGTTCCGTCGCTTGTGGTAGAGATGGGAGTGGGCACGAGAATACACAGAGGGTACGGAGATCAGGTGATAGAGGGAATCTTTCATTTAATGAAGGAGCTGGGAATCTGGAATGGTGAAGTGGGAAGAGTTCAGTATCCGGTGGTTTCCACAGACGGAGAGGTGGAGTTTATCCGCTCGGAAGTGGTAGGGGTATTTCTTCCTATCATTGCTCATAACCATTATGTAAAAAAGGGCGACAAGCTTGGAGCGATTGTCAGTCCCTTAGAGGGAAGAGTTTTGCAGGAGATCCGTGCAGAAAAAAGCGGGCTGGTATTCACACTCCGGGAATATCCCTTTGTCAGAGAGGGCTCTCTGCTTGCGAGAATACTTACCGGGATAGAGGAGGAGTAATCTATGTTTAAAGAAGAAATATATACCATACATTCTCCTTATCGGGAAAAGATGATCATACAGGGCTATCGGTTTGGAAAAGGAGATCCGGCAGCATGTATCCTGGGGTCTGTCAGAGGAAATGAGATGCAGCAAATGTATATCTGCTCTCAGCTTGTGAGGATTCTTAAGGATCTGGAAGCAAAGGGCTGCATCAATGCCGGAAAAAGTATTTTGGTGATTCCGGTGGTCAACGGAATGGGAATGAATGTGGGCAGACGGTTTTTTGGAGTGGAGGATATTGATATTAACCGTGCATTCCCCGGAAAGAAAAGCGGTGACACTACGGATCGTATTGCAGCCGGTATCATGGAAAAAATACGGGAATATGCTTACGGTATTCAGCTTACCAGCTTTTATATGTCGGGGGAATTTGTGCCTCATGTGCGCATGATGGAAACCGGTTTTCAAAATGTTTCCCTGGCAAATCTTTTTGGACTGCCTTATGTGGTGGTACGAAAACCTACACCTATCGATACGAAAACTTTGAATTATAATTGGCAGAATAAGATGACAGCGGCATTTTCCGTGTATACCAACAGAAATGATTCCATCGATGAGAAAAGCGCAAGACAGGCATTGGCGGCAATTTTACGTTTTTTGACCCGGATGGGGATTATCCGCTACGAAAGCCATAGCGGATATATCAGCCATGTGATCATGGAAGAGGATCTTACGGATGTGAACAGTGCATCAGCCGGAATATTTAAAGGCTTAGTGGAGCCGGGTGAGGATGTGCGTTACGGACATGTTATGGCAGAGGTGATTGATCCTTATGAAGGAATCGTCAGGGAAACCATAAAGGCGCCTACTGACGGTATTGTATTCTTTGCCCATAAGGAGGTTCTGATTGCTCAGGGAGATATTGTGTACAAATTGATTCACAGACTGCATGAGTAATTGGAGCGGCAGAAAGGAAAGAGCTTTGATGGAGAAAGTAAAACCATATGAGACCAAAGAGGAAAAAATATACAGAGATTTTGGAGATGCATTAGAAGCCTGGAGCAAAAATGGCAAGGAACCCTCCATGGGCAATCAGGATATCCGGTATTATCTGGATTTACAGGAAGCTCGGCTTAAGAAGCGAAATCTGAAAATGGAATATCAGTTTCTGCTTCGGGGAGGGCATCACGATAAGATACGATGTACAACTTATCAGGATTGTATCTATACGAATATATTAGCTGTTTCAGCATATATGCGTAAAATGGTTTTTCACCGTAATGGTAAGAAGCTGTATGAAAAGGAAGAACCACAGTTTTTTTATCAGACGATCACCAGAATGGATCAGCAAAGACCGGAAGAAAATTACTGCTGTCCAAACTGCGGCGCAGTCAGTCCCGTGAAGGTGCTTTTGGAGGGATGTCCGCATTGTCGCACCAGATTTCTGATGCAGGATCTTTTTCCCAAAGTGACAGCCTACTTTTTTGAGCATGATTTCACCATGACTGAAAAGGAATATAAGAAAAAGGTGACGAAATGGGTACTTGGAGGTATACTGATAACATTTCTCCCAGCTGCCATAGGCGCCCTGTCTCAGGGGGAAGCTGCGGCCATTCTTATAACACTTCTTTTTACACTTTTGGGAAGTGTGTTTTTTGGCGCTTTTTTTGGCTATTATACCATGAGTGTGTGCATGGCAATAGGTCTTTTCGGGTATGCAGGGAGAAATCTTCCGAGACTTTTTACAACGATGGGCACCAAAAGGAAGCTGACGAGACTGATGAAGCCCTACGATAAGAATTTTTCCTATGAGTATTTTGTGGGCAGAATATTGGGACTGCTGCAGATTTTGATTTTTGCGGACAGCGGAGAAAATCTGGCGGTTTACGCAGGGGAAGGAGAAATTTCGGATTACTCCAATATTGTGGAATCGTCTTATCGTGGAAGTATAAAGCTGCACAAAAGATGGGTGGAAAAGGGATACGCATATGTGGATTTAAGTGTATATATGATGAACACCTATGATACGGGAAGAATACATAGAAAGAATGACCTTTTCCGTATGGTAGTATGCAGAAAACTTCAAAAGGATTCTGACTTTGGATTTTCTATTAAAAAAGTACAGTGCGCAGGCTGCGCAGCAAGCTTTGACGCCACAAGAGAACGGTGCTGTCCCTATTGTGGCAGGGAGTATCAGCTGAAAGAGGATGATTGGGTGGTAATGAAAATCAGGAAGCGGTGAAAATGAGATTGCAAAACCTGTCCAATTCGATATAATGTATAATGGAAACTATCATATTTCAAATGGAGGAAGATGAATTCACAATGGGAAACGTAAAACGTATCTATGTAGAAAAGAAGGCCCCTTTTGCAGTAAAGGCAAAGGAACTTAAGGAGGAGATTGGCAGTTATCTTGGAATTACAGGCGTTACGGACGTGCGGGTGTTCATCCGTTATGATGTGGAGAACATTTCAGAGGAAACCTTTGAGCGCGCAGCTGTATGTGTCTTTTCTGAGCCGCCGGTAGACCTTTTATATCGGGAAGCAATTCCGATTCCGGATGGCGGATATGTGTTCAGCGTAGAGTTCCTACCCGGACAGTTTGACCAGCGTGCGGATTCTGCCATGCAGTGTGTGAAGTTCCTAAAAGAGGATGAAGAACCGGTTATCCGCACTGCGGTTACTTATCTGCTCACAGGGAATTTATCTTCTGAAGAATTTGAAAGAATAAAAGCATACTGTATAAATCCGGTGGATTCCAGAGAAACGGGGCTGGACAAACCGGACACTTTGATTACAGAATATGACGAGCCGGCTGATATTATGATTTTTGACGGCTTTCGAAATATGGAAAAGGAAGAACTTCGAAAATTGTATGACAGTCTGGGACTTGCCATGACATTTAAGGATTTTCTCCATATCCAGAATTATTATGTGACAGAAGAACACAGAGATCCTACCATGACAGAAATCCGTGTATTGGATACTTACTGGTCTGATCACTGCCGTCACACTACCTTTTCAACAGAGTTAAAGAATATTGAATTTCAGGACGGTTATTACCGGACACCTTTGGAAACGACCTATCAAAGTTATTTGGATACCAGAAGCGAGATTTTTGAAGGAAGAGAGGACAAGTTTGTCTGTCTGATGGATCTGGCGCTTATGGCAATGAGGAAGCTGAAAAGGGACGGGAAGCTTCAGGATATGGAAGAGTCAGATGAGATCAATGCCTGCTCCGTGGTAGTTCCGGTGGAAATGGATTATGGTGACGGACCGGTAACGGAGGAATGGCTGGTATTCTTCAAAAATGAGACGCACAATCATCCTACGGAGATTGAGCCTTTCGGAGGAGCGGCTACATGTCTTGGAGGCGCTATCCGAGATCCTCTTTCGGGAAGAGGATATGTTTATCAGGCAATGCGTGTGACTGGGGCGGCAGATCCTACGGTGCCTGTGGCTGATACCTTGAAGGGAAAGCTGTCTCAGAAGAAGCTGGTAAGAGGAGCAGCAAGCGGATATTCTTCTTATGGAAATCAGATCGGCCTGGCTACCGGCTATGTGAAAGAAATTTATCATCCGGATTATGTGGCAAAGCGTATGGAAATTGGTGCGGTTATGGGTGCGGCACCGAGAGCAAATGTAATCCGCGAGAATTCTGATCCGGATGATGTGATTATTTTATTAGGCGGAAGAACCGGGCGCGACGGTTGCGGCGGAGCCACAGGATCTTCCAAGGTACATACGGAAAGCTCCATTGAAACCTGCGGAGCTGAGGTGCAAAAGGGAAATGCGCCTACAGAGCGTAAGATCCAGAGGCTTTTTAGAAGAGGAGAGGTCAGCAGGATCATCAAAAAATGTAACGACTTTGGAGCAGGCGGAGTTTCCGTAGCAATCGGAGAACTTGCTCCCGGACTTGTTGTTGACTTAGATAAGGTTCCCAAGAAATATGCGGGACTTGACGGAACGGAGCTTGCCATTTCCGAATCGCAGGAGAGAATGGCAGTAGTAGTGGATCCGAAGGATGTGGATGCGTTCCTTGGGTTTGCAGGCGAAGAGAACCTTGAGGCGGTTCCGGTTGCGGTTGTGACCAAAGAGCCCAGATTGGTGCTCAAATGGAGAGGAAAAGAAATTGTTAATATATCCCGTGCATTTTTGGATACCAACGGTGCACATCAGGAAACGGATGTGAAGGTTTCTGTTCCTGATAAAGAAGATAATTATCTGAAAAAGATTGCCATTCCGGAAGTGAAGGAGTGCATGGAGGCAGAAGATGTTAAGGCGGCATGGCTGAAAACCTTAAATAATCTCAACGTATGCTCCCAGAAGGGACTTGTGGAGATGTTTGACTCTTCCATCGGTGCGGCTAGTGTAGTAATGCCTTATGGCGGAAAATATCAGTTAACGGAAACACAGACGATGATTGCCAAGCTTCCTGTACTGAAAGGAAAGACTGATACCGTGACGATGATGAGCTACGGATTTGATCCGGCGCTTTCCTCATGGAGCCCCTATCATGGAGCAGTCTATGCAGTGACGGAATCTATGGCAAAAATAGTGGCATCAGGCGGTGACTTTGAGAAGATTCGTTTTACCTTCCAAGAGTATTTCAGGCGGATGACTTCCGAGCCGGAGAGATGGAGCCAGCCTTTTGCAGCCCTTTTGGGCGCTTATGATGCGCAGATTGGTTACGGACTTCCGTCCATCGGCGGTAAGGACAGTATGTCGGGAACTTTCAATGAAATCGATGTTCCGCCTACGCTGGTATCCTTTGCTGTGGATGTGGCAGATCGAAAGGATATAATCACACCGGAGCTGAAAGAAGCAGGTGATGTGCTTTTGCAGTTCTGGATTGACCGTGATGAATTTGATATACCGGTTTATGAGAATGTTATGCAGACCTACCGTTTCATTAATGAGCTGATGAAGGAGGGTAAGGTGAAAGCTGCATATGCTCTGGATGCGTCAGGATTGGCAGCGGGAATCAGCAAGATGGCATTTGGCAATAAGCTGGGCGTAACCATGTCTGAGGAATTAAGGATCAATGATTTGTTTGAAAACGGGCTGGGAGATCTTGTGCTGGAATTAAGCAAGGCAGATGCGCTGGCTCTTCTCTCAGAGAAAGAGCTGGGAGGAGAAGTATCAGAATTGAACTTCCGTAGTGTGGCGGAAATTTCCGTTGAACCTGTTTTCCGGTATCAGGATACGGTCATTACGATAGATGAAGCTTTGGAAGCATGGTGTTCCAGACTGGAAAAAGTTTTCCCCACCAAGGCAGAGAAGGATATTTCTCCGGTTGAAAGTAATCTGTACCGGACCGATAGTATTTATGTATGTAAAAATAAAGTTGCAAAGCCCACGGTATTTATTCCGGTATTTCCGGGAACCAACTGTGAATATGACAGCGCAAAGGCATTTGAGCGTGCTGGTGCGGAGGTGATCACCAGGGTATTTAAGAATCAATCAGCGGAAGATATTCGAAGTTCGGTGGAGATTTTTGAGAAGGACATTGCCAAAGCGCAGATCATCATGTTCCCCGGCGGATTTTCAGCTGGTGACGAGCCGGATGGAAGTGCGAAATTCTTTGCAACCGCCTTTCAGAATGAACATATGAAGGAAGCAGTTATGAAGCTTCTGAATGAGAGAGACGGACTAGCGCTGGGAATCTGTAACGGTTTTCAGGCACTGATCAAGCTGGGACTGGTGCCTTATGGTGAAATCGTAGGTCAGAAGGAGGACTCTCCGACTTTGACATTTAACACCATCAACCGTCATATATCCAAAATGGTATACACAAAGGTTGTTTCCAATAAATCACCCTGGCTTAAGGGTGCAGAGCTTGGCGGTGTTTATACAGTACCCGCATCTCATGGAGAGGGAAGGTTTGTAGCGCCGAAAGAGTGGACCAATAAGCTGTTTGCAAACGGACAGGTGGCAACCCAGTATTCCGATATAAATGGTAATGTTTCTATGGATGAAGAGTGGAACATTAATGGTTCCTATTGTGCAATCGAGGGAATCACATCCCCGGATGGCAGATGCTTTGGTAAGATGGCACACGCGGAACGTCGCGGAGAAGGTGTTGCAATCAATATTTATGGCGAACAGGATATGAAGATCTTTGAGTCGGGAGTGGAGTATTTTAAGTAAAAACTGCGACAAGAAGGAAAGAAGGGAGTCCTGCTGTGTGGTGTGGGATTCCCTTATCTCTTGCATTAAATCAATTGAATAATTCTGATAGATGTGATATAACTTTAACGTATAATTATATGAGAATTGAACAATGACTAAAGGTTGAGGCAAGTATGAAGGTTAATAAAAAAATATTTGAATTATCGTCGCTGAATAAATACAGGCAGTATGAGCGTAAGCTCTGGCTGATACCTTTGGCATGTCTGATTTTTATTATGCTGTTTCCATCAGAGAAAAAGGCATTTGATGACTTAATCGAAAATCCGAACATTTCAACAGTAATTGGTATTGTAATATTTCTTTTTTTGCAAACGCTGATATTATCAATTATTCCTTTCTTTATAGGAAAAATTATTATCAAAACTCATATAAAAACAACAATACGCAACTGCACAATTACAAATATGCAGGATTTTGATTATTACCGTGAAAAGCTGACAGGTTTGTCGCCGGCGATTATCAGTATTCTGACCGATCTGGAGGTCGAGCAGAAAAAAGACGTGGCAGCGTCTGTTTTGCAGTATGAAAATCTTGGACTGTTAACTGAAACCGCAGACAATACATACCATGCCACAGATAAATATTACAGCTGCGATGACTTAAATGAAAGTGACCACTATTTAATAGAGCATCTGGAAAAAGGTGACTTTGACTGGGAGAATGATACAAAGTGGAAACATCTGGTCATGGAAGAAGCGATTTCAGAGGGATATGTCAGAAAAAAAGTAATTCAGAATAAATCCGGCTCAATAAAAGGCTGTCTTGTACCGTTGGCAGCAACGCTAGTCTGGTTTTTGTGGGTGGTAAGCGCAATGCAGAGATTAAATGAGTTTACTGCAATTCTTGACACTGCTCCGGAACATGCAAGCCTGGCAGAACAGGTGAATTTTCTCATTCAGAATAAGCTTATACCTGAATGTATAGAAGTAATACTGATATTCATTTATATGATGTTTATGGTCGCAAATGTGCTGTCAGCTACCCGTGTGAGTGCGATAATCACGAAAAATAGCAAACCAGTAAAACGTACGGAATACGGCTATTATATGGCAGAATGCATATACGGAATGAAGAATTTTATCCATGATTATTCTAACTTGAATGAGGTTGACAGACGTCAGGTTGTCCTATGGGAAGACTATCTTGTGTATGCGGTTGTACTGGAAGAAAATAAGGAAATAGTAAATGAAATTTCAAGAGCAAGGAGAAAATCGTTATGAATAGTATATTTATCATCGTAATTGTAGTTATTGTTATTGTTTTGGCTGCCGTAATAATGACAGTGGAGTATAACAGTCTTGTAGTGCTCAGAAACAGAGTTGACAATCAGTCTGCCCAGGTGGATGTACAATTGAAACGCAGAGCAGAGCTTATACCTAATCTTATCGAGATAGTAAAAGGATATGCGGAATTTGAAAAATCAACCCTTACCAATATTGCACAACTCAGAAGCGAGGTTATTAATTCTGGAAATACAAGCGAAGCCTGTGCTGCGGATGCAAAGCTTGGCCGGATATGTTCACAAGTGCTGGCAATTGGAGAAAGTTATCCGGAACTGAAAGCAAATACGAACTTTTTAAAATTGCAGGAAGAACTTTCAGAAACAGAAAATAAAATTGTAATGGCACGGCAGTTTTATAATGATATCATAACAAAATATAATACTGCTGTTCAAGTGTTCCCAAAATCCGTGATGGCGGGTATTTTCGGTTTTAAAAGAAAGGAACTGCTGGAAATTTCCCATTCGGAACGTGAACCAATCAAACTTGACAGTAATACTTTCCAGTTTTAGAAAACAATAAATTTTACGGGGAGATTTAAAATTTGAAAACCTCAAAGTAAACCATAAATTGTGCATATGCAAGTCCTCAGTTTCACAGTGCGACGGCATAAATGCACAATCTATTTCCGTCGCAAAAAGAATTTCCTGTGCAAAACGGAAAAGACGTCAAAAGGCCTTGACAAGCGTATCCATTTGCGATACCACATAACTGGAAGCTTAAAATATAAGCTTGCAAAGATTTCAGAGTCTTTGCAAGTTTTTTTGTCTGTCTAAAAATTTTTCTTCAAAGCGTCGCAGGGTTATTTTGTATGCGCTGCACATGTGAAATAATATTATAAAACCTTTATGGTTTTACAACCCGCTCCAGCCGTTCTCCCAGGCAGCTTAAAATCTCATTGCTGATAGTCTGCCCTTGAAGGGCAAGCTCTTCAACGCAAATCTCATTCTTATATTCATATATGCCGTCAGAAAATGTGGAGATTCCAATTAAAACCACTTCATCCATAGGGGAAGCATCCGGAATATCCGTTACGTCAAGAAGAAGCTGATCCATGCAGATCCGGCCGATAAAGGGAGCGCGTCTGCCACGGATCAGAGCGTATCCCTTACCGGAAAGTGACCGGGATATCCCGTCTGCATAGCCAATAGAGGCCGTACCGATAAGGAGCGGCTTTTTTGCAGTAAAGGTAAGTCCATAGCCGGCACTTTCTCCGGGGAGAAGAGCCCTGACACTGCTGAGCCGGGCCCTTAAGCTAAGAACCGGCCGCAGGGACAATTCCAGCCGGGGCTGATCATCCGGAAGACTTTTGCAGCCATAAAGAGCAATACCAGGGCGGATGTAATCATAATGAAATTCCGGATAATTTAGAAATCCGTAGCTGCCCTGAATATGAGTAGAAAAGCCGTCAATCCCCTTTTGATGAAGGGCATCCACAATGGTATCGAATCGCTGAAACTGCATTAGGGTAAACTGAACATCCATGGGAGAGGTGCCGTCCGCAACACAAAGGTGTGAGTACAGTCCGGTGATTTTCAGTGTTTTGTATTTCCAAAAAGAAAGAATAGAAGAAAGATGTTCGCTTCGTTCTCCGAGACGCCGCATACCGGTGTCAACACTAATATGCACCTTAAGCGGTCTGCTGTAATCGGCAAGAAGCCCGGCATAAGCAGCATCCACAACAGTCTGGGTCAGATCATATTTTACGAGCAGGTCAAAAGCTTCCGGGTGAGTATATCCCAGTACCAGAATCCGACCTTCAATTCCTGCTTTTCGAAGTGCCGCGCCTTCTCCGGCAGAAGCAACACAAAAATCACAGATGCCCATTTGATTTAAAGCTTTGGCAATGAGAATACTTCCATGTCCGTAGGCATTTGCCTTTACAGCGGGCATAAGCTGACAGCCGTGGGAAAGATGAGATTTCAGCTGCTCCACATTATGAAGAAGGTTGTCCATATTCAGTTCGATCCATGCCCGTGTCTTTTCGTACATTAGTTTTCTCCTATTTGATGTTAATGTTATAAATCTTCGGAAGCTGCCTGCGAAGTATTTTATCCTGTATGCAAGTCAGGCAAAATGCGATTATGAAGCTGCCCGCGCAGACGGCAAGGTAGTGAAACAGGCTGTTTTCCACCAGATAATCGTAAAGGTGTGTTGCTTTAGCAAAGCCCCGAACCAATATGATCACGAGCGGATGCAGCAGGTAGATTAATAAAGTGATCTTGCGCAAAAAGGGGCTGCTTTTGCCGGGAAGACAAAGAAGCAGTTGAAACAGAAAATACATGCAGGGTATCAGAAAGAGATACATACTGTTATGACGCTGCCACTTTAAAGTGAACGTGAGACAGCCCTCTCCAAGCATTAGAGCCAGACAAACCAGTGCAGATGTCAGATAAACCATTGACGCATCATGACGTTTATGAATCCGGGTACAGGAAAGCCATGCACCCATGAAAAGAAAAATCGGTGCATAAAAAATTCCGTTTCGAGTGTAAGAGCTTATCTGAAACAGGACGTCATAAAATACCTTTATGGGAGTCATCTTTTCAATAAGTCCGTACCAGCTGTCGCCCAAAAGTCCGATCAGATAAAGAAAGGCACAGATGAAAAACAGTGTGCGGGGGCGACATACTTTGGCAACAAGAAAAACCAGCAGCATGCCGAGCAGGGCAGCAGGAAGATACCAAAGATGATAAAAGGTGCCGTCAAATACAAGTACTTGAAACAGGTCTTTGAGGGCAGGAAGCTTCCCCGAATAAATATTGACAGGCAGGTATAGCAGCGTGGCAGCAAGGTAGAGCAACGCAGTTTTTTTCATACCTTTTATCAGACTGCGTCCGGAACTATTTGAATCCCGGATGAGCGGGCCCAGTGCAAAATAACCGGTGGTCATCAAAAAGAAAGGCACTGCAATCCGTCCCAGACAGTAGGAAAACAAAAAGTCTGCCGTTTCACTATAAGTGGAAAGAGGGGCAGTGTGTATGGCAACGATCAGAAATGCAGCCACCATACGGAAAGGGTCAATTGCGGTTTGATTTTGTGACAGGTTTGCTTTAGGATAAGCATTCATAGAGAAAACCTCCTTCCAATCAGGAATGTCTATTAGGATCTCCTATCAGGATCTTCGAAACCGGGTGAGAACAATGCCGGACTTGTTGGTTCCGGACAGGGTGTGAGGGAGCACATCAGAGAAGTCAACCTCGATCTTCTGCCGGTTTTTCATGGATAGATATATAATGTCTATGCGGGCTCCGTCCTGAGTATAAGTAAGAGGCTTAAGGGGGGAAGTTTCTGCTTCCAGCATTTCCAGATATTCTTCTAGAACCATTTGGCGGTCTGTCATGATCACAGAATGGGGAAAGCCCACATACCGGAAATGCCATGGTTCATAGCCGATTTGGGTAATTGCCTCTTTTCCGGACGGATAACGGAGAACAAAACCGAATTGCGGTGCCAGATTACAGAAAGAAGCAATGACCCCTTCTCTGGGAAAAGCCGGGCAGATATAATCGATAGAAGGTGCTGCTTTTGCAAGATCGATGGCAAGTCCGGTTTGATGTTCACTGCATCCGGGTCGGGCAACATATTTTTCTGTAAAATCAGTGCCTTCTCTGGAAATAGTATCTTCCCAGATGGAAAGCTGCTGGGCCTTAGAACGATAACCGCTGACGGCAGTGATGGCGCCTCCGGCATGAGCTTTTTTGATCAGGGAAAAAAGCATGGTTGCCGCCTGTTTTTGCAGGTAAACTTCTTCAATTGGATGTTCCAGATGAGAAAGCTGATTTTCAAATTTCCCCGGATGGGGAGACAAAAGATCCCTCTGCTGGCTGTTAAGATCAATCAGGTCGAAGGCTTCGGGAGAGGTCTGCATGGGATGATGGCTGTTTACCAGAATCAGGCTTCCCTGGGTAATGTCTTCGGAACAAAAGGATAAATGCTCATAGGTAGTGCGTGCCGGAAAAAATCCGGAGCGGCTTTTAAGCGTTGCGTTCATCGGATACCTCCATTTCGATCAACTGATTGACAAGGGATGCAAAGTCAATTCCCCGGCTTTTCATCATGCCGGGAAACCGGCTGTGGGATGTAAAGCCCGGAATCGTATTGATTTCATTAAAATAGATATTGCCGTCCGGTGTAAGGAACATATCTACCCGCGCAAAGAAATCACAGTCAAGTCCAAGATAAAGGCGCATTGCGGTATCCTTGATTTCTGCTGCCTTTTCGGAGGATATTCTGGCAGGTACATGAATTTTGGAGGTTTTCAAAGTATATTTTTCGGTGTAGTCAAAAAAGCCGTCTGTCAGTTCAATCTCGTCCACATCACCGATGATTAACTGATCCGGGGAGAGAGTGTTCCGACCCATGATGGCACATCCTACCTCAAAACCCTCTATTTTTTCTTCCAACAGGATGCGGTTGTCATAGACGAGTGCCTCCTGTACTGCAGAAAAAAGCTGATCCTCATTTTGTACGCAGGTAATACCGAAAGAGGAGCCTGCCCGAAGCGGTTTGACAAACAACGGGTAGCCAAGGGAGCCGGCAATACGGGAAAGCTCTTCTTTGGAGGGTTCCCCGCAAGTAACGCAGGATTTCGGAACAGAAATTCCAAGTGAGGATGCTATTTGATGTGCGCGCTCCTTATCCATACAGAGCGAGGAGCAGAGAATTCCGCATCCGATTACCGGTATGCCGAGAAGGGCAAGCAGACCCTGTACGGTTCCATCTTCCCCGTTTTTGCCGTGAAGAATGGGAAGCACCGCTCTGACGGATAAAAATACCGATTGATGAGCGTCTTTATTTTCGGGGGAAGGGGATAGCAGAAAACCATGGGAAGATTGCTGCCCGGAAAAGCAGATAGGACAGCAATCCTCAGGGCGCATCCAGCGGTCAGCGGCAATTTCTTCATAATCTCCGGTATAAAGGAACCAGGAGCCGTCTTTTGTAATGCCGATGGGAACGGGCAGAAAACGACTAGTGTCAATAGCTTGAAGTACGGCTGATCCGGAAGATAAGGAAACCGGATATTCGGAGGAGTTGCCGCCAAAAAGAACGGCAATCCGCGGAAGATCAGAGTTTAATATATCAGTTATATTCATAAAAAAGCCTCCTTAGGTAGTTAATAGAATACTAAGATACTACCCCAAGGAGACATTAATATGCTTAATTTGAAGTTTAAATAGTCCTAAGATTTGTTTAAGAAACAGTTAAGTTTTTTGTTAATAAATAGGAAGAGTCACTGTAAAGGTGGTCATTTCATTTTCGCTGGAAGCGTTTATGGTTCCGCCGTGGAGGGTGACAATCTCCTTTGCAATGGCAAGTCCCAGACCAGCACCTCCGGTATTGGTGTTGCGCGCTTCATCCATGCGGAAGAATTTCTCAAAGATGGCATTTAACTTTTCCGCAGGAATGGTCTTGCCCTGATTCATAAAGCAGATGATGATATCCTTCTCGCGCTTTCCCGCCCATACTTTAATCGGGGTGTTGGCATAGCTGTAAGAGATGGCGTTTTTAAGAATATTATTAAAGACCCGGGCGAGCTTTACAGAATCTCCGAAAACGCTCAGATCGTCCTCAGCCTGCAGTTCAATGGTGTTGCCGTGGCCAGAAAGAAGCGGATAAAATTCATCCGTAAGCTGCATCAGCATAAAGGACAGGTCAAGTGGTTCCTTGTCTAATACAATCTGCTGCAGATTATAGCGGGTAATCTCAAAAAATTCATTGATCAGTTTTTCCAGCCGCAGTGCTTTTTCCAACGTGATGTGAATGTATTTCATCTGCTGTTCTTTTGGCATATCAGACGCTTCCTCCAAAAGATCCAGGTAACCGATTACGGAGGTGAGGGGTGTCTTTAAATCATGGGCAAGGTAAGTGATCAGATCATTTTTGCGGTCTGTCTCGTATTTAATTGCCTGCTCATGACGCTGCATGGTGGATTTGATCTGGACGATCTGGGTGGCAACCTCCGCATAAGCGGGAGGAAAAACATCCGCGGAGTCAAGATCATGGTGCATGTAGGTATAGAGCATGCTGCTTGTTTTGGAGATGGACTTTTGCACCATTTTATGTCCATGGTAATGAGCTATCAGATATACGGTCACTACATAAATGATCAGCATAATGAAAAACAGTGTCAGTAAAAGTCCTTTCAGCTTTGGCCAGTTGGGACGGTAAAGGTAGCTGAAATCATTGGTCTGGTAATTAAATTGTGCTTCGGTGTAAAAATAGTTTTTGGCAAGCCAGTCTAATATGGAACCGTTAAAAACAACATCGAACAGATAAAAAATACCGTATCCGATACCAATAGCAATTAAAAGGAAAATTACCAGATAGATGATAAATTTTGTCTTGTCCTTAACCTTCAATTTTGTATCCGCACCCCCAGACTGTCTTAATGTATTTGGGATCCTCAAAGGAGTCGTTCATTTTTTCACGAATATGTCTGATATGTACGGTGATCGTATTGTTGCTTTTACTGAAATATTCTTCGCCCCAAACCGCGTGAAATAATTCCTCAGCGCTGATAACTTGTCCTTTTTTCTGGCAGAGCACGTAGAGAATCGTGAACTCCGTAGGAGTTAAAGAAAGAGGTTCCTCATCCAAGGTGCATTCATGGGTCAGGCTGTTCAGCATCAGTCCGCCATGGGTGA
Source organism: Lachnospiraceae bacterium (assembly GCA_014804285.1). Taxonomy (GTDB): domain Bacteria; phylum Bacillota; class Clostridia; order Lachnospirales; family Lachnospiraceae; genus Suilimivivens. The sequence goes on from JAAVAA010000077.1 coordinate 17,036, forward strand.
TGATATGGGAATCATCCGAAGCAGTAGCGGAGTTATATTTTTTGTACCGGCGAAGCTGGGCTTTTACCCGCGCTAACAGCTCAAGAGGGCGGAAGGGCTTGGTGATGTAATCATCGGCGCCTAAGGTCAGACCGGTGATCTTGTCAATTTCCTCTTCCTTAGCGGTAAGCATAATAATAGGATAGTTATGCTGTTCACGGATCTTTTGACAAAGCTTAAAACCGTCCATTTTCGGCATCATCACGTCTAAGATGGCGAGATCAAATTCCTCTTCCTGTACAGCTTCGCAGGCTCTTAAAGAATCATAATAGGAATGAACCGTATAATTTTCATTTCGGAGATACAGGGAAATCAGATCGGTGATCTCCTTTTCATCGTCAACTACAAGTATTTTTTCGCTCATGGTAAAATAATCTCCTTGTCTGATATAAAATGCAATTCTATTATATCAAATATAACGGAATAAACTGTAGTTTTGTATACAGAAAAAGTTAATTTTTTATTAAGGAGCTGTTTATTCGGAGTTTTTGCAGATATCCTTCCGCTCCGAGCTGCAATCAACGAATATGATGCAATTGGTATTTGTTTTTTGAGTATATTGATATTTTGATGCGGCGGATGCTTTTCTGTGATAAAATATAGAAAATTCTATTATATCTACAGGAGGATGAAAACATGAAAAAAATTATGGCTGTAATGTTGGTGACAATGATAATGATTATGTGCCTGAGCGGCTGTGGAGGTTCAGGCGGACCCTATACAGTTACCTTTGGCGAGCTGCAGATACAGCCGGGTGTAACGACAATGCAGGAGGCAGAAGATGCAGGATATGGTTTTAATGATCTCATGGGCGGAAATCTAGTAAGAGAAGAAGACGGCTCGTTTTCCACTGCTTATACAAAGGTATTAGATCTAAACGCAGAAGCGGAAGCAAATACCGTATATACGGGATTGGTAATGATTAAAGATGAAAAAAGAGTGGCAATGATCACTATCGTAAATGAGAGCGCGAAAAACGCGCCTCTCAAGGAATGCAAAATAAGCGCGGTTACTGTAAGCTTTGACGATTATGAAGTGGAAAAGGCTGCTATAGAAGGAGTGGCTTTTGACAATATTTCCGGAGAGACGCTTGCGGAGGTATTAGGGGAAGCAAAAAAGACACCTAACTATGGTTATGAATATAGCTGGGCAAGAGGAAAGTATTCTTTAGATATAAAATATCAGGAGGATGGCTCTTTGGAAAGCGTCAGGTCTGATTATAACGAATTTTAGTAAAGGGTAAAGAACTGGCAGAGATACATTACCTATACCTGCAGCCGGAATGCCGCAGCGTTTCGAAGCAGAGTATATCGGGGAAGATGGAAACAAGCATCGTCCTATTATGATACATAGGGTTGTATTCGGTTCTATTGAGCGGTTCATAGGTATCTTGATCGAACATTTTGCCGGAAAGTTTCCATTATGGCTTTCGCTGGTGCAGGTAAAGGTTTTATCGATTTCGGATAAATACATCGATTATGCAAAGGAAATAGAAATGATATTGAAAAAAGAAGGGATGCGCTGTGAAATAGATGGAAGAGCCGAGAAAATAGGTTACAAAATAAGAGCTGCATAGTTGGAGAGAGTACCCTATATGCTTGTGGTTGGTGAGGAGGAAGGAATTTATTACTCAGCGTAAATTGAAATTCCTTGTTGAAAACCATATTAAGCAGTTCAGCCACGCCCATTCGTAAGGCTGAACTGCTTAATACGTTCTTCTTCCATTGATTGATTTTCAAATCTTACGATGTTACACTTTAACCATACCTTTAGCCATATTCTTTATTGGAGGAAAAAAAGAATGGAAGTTTTGGAATTCACTCGGGAGATGATTCCGGATGTGATTGACTTTGAGCGCCGTTTACGGGTTGAGGAACCCTTTTACGGCTGGGACATTGATGAAGCGTACCAAAAGAGAGTGGAAGCAACCTTCGAGGATCCTCGATTTGCCAACGCTATCTCCCTGCTGGCCTGTGAGAACGGAAAAGTGGTGGGTCGTATTGATGGCACTATTCTTGCCAGTCGATTTGATGGATCAGTGAATGGCTATCTGGACTGGATTTGTGTGGTCAAAAGCAGCCGTCACGCCGGGATTGCCCAGGCCCTGCTTGCGGAGTTGCGTTGCAGGATGAGAAAGGCTGGGGCAATCCAGCTTATAGCTTTGATGGCAGCTAATGAGGAAGCTCAGCGGTTCTACCGTGCGGTGGAGGGAGCCAGCATCCACGATGAAGGAATATGGATCGATCTGTGAGAGCTGAACTGCATAAATTTATGTTGAAGCTCCATTTCCCTTATGCTATAATTAGTCGATTGTGCAGGAGAATGATGAAAAGGGAGGCACAGGGCAGATGAAAGCATTTTTGATCCTAGAGGACGGCACCGTTTTTGAAGGGATTCATATCGGCGCCGATAAGGAAATAATCAGTGAAATTGTATTTAACACTTCTATGGCAGGGTATACGGAAGTGCTCACCGATCCCTCTTACGCCGGGCAGGCAGTGTGTATGACTTATCCGCTGATCGGAAATTACGGTGTATGCAGGGAAGATATGGAGTCCAAAAGGGCTTGGCCGGATGGATTTATTGTAAGGGAATTATCCCGCACCGCAAGCAACTTTCGCAAGGACATCACCATACAGGAATTTCTATTAGAGCAGGGAATACCCGGAATTGCAGGGATAGATACCAGAGCTCTTACCAAGATCCTTCGTAAGAAGGGCACCATGAACGGCATGATCACATCTGACACATCTTATAATCTCAATACGATTCTTTCAAAGCTGAAAGCATATTCTACCGGAAAAGTGGTAGAAAAGGTAACCTGTTCCCAAAAACACGAAATAAAAGCATCCGGAAAAGCAATAGGAAAGAGAGTGGCTCTTTTGGATTTCGGAAGCAAAGATAATATAGCAAGATCCCTTTCGGCGAGAGGGTGCGATGTGACAGTTTATCCGGCTCTTACTAAAGCGGAGGAGATTTTGAAAGATAAACCGGACGGAATTATGCTGAGCAACGGCCCCGGGGATCCCAAGGAATGTCAGAGCATCATAGCGGAAATCAGAAAACTGTATGAGACGGATATTCCCATTTTTGCGATCTGTCTGGGGCATCAGCTGATGGCGCTTGCTGCCGGTGCGGATACCTTTAAGATGAAATACGGACACCGGGGCGGCAATCATCCGGTAAAGGATCTGGAAACCGGCAGAGTTTACATATCCTCTCAAAATCACGGTTATGTGGTGGATACGGATAAACTGGATCCGAAGGTGGCGGTGCCGGCATTTGTCAATGTCAATGACGGAACCAATGAGGGACTTTCTTATGTGGGCAAAAAGATTTTTACGGTGCAGTATCATCCGGAAGCNTGTCCCGGCCCGCAGGACTCCGGCTATCTGTTCGACCGATTTATTAAGATGATGGAGGTGGATAAGAATGCCTAAGAATCCAAATGTGAAAAGAGTTATGGTGATTGGTTCCGGCCCTATTGTGATCGGGCAGGCAGCAGAATTTGACTATGCGGGAACCCAGGCATGCCGTTCCTTGAAAGAGGAAGGCGTTGAAGTGATTCTGGTCAATTCCAATCCTGCCACCATTATGACTGACAGAGATATTGCGGATAAGGTTTATATTGANCCGTTAACGGCCAGAGTGCTGGAGCAGATTATTGAGAAAGAAAAACCGGACAGTATTCTGCCTACGCTTGGCGGACAGGCAGGATTAAATTTAGGGATGGAACTGGAAGAATCCGGCTTTTTAAAATCCCATAATATCAGGCTTCTCGGAACAACGGCAGCGACTATCAAAAAGGCGGAGGACCGGCAGGAATTTAAAGATACTATGGAAAAAATCGGAGAGCCCTGTGCCGCTTCCCAGGTGGTGGAAAGTGTGGAAGACGGTGTGGCNTTTACCAATACCATAGGCTATCCGGTAGTTCTCCGTCCGGCCTACACGCTTGGCGGAAGCGGCGGTGGAATTGCGCATAATCAGGAAGAACTGGAAAGTATTTTGGAAAATGGTCTTCGTTTATCTCGTGTGGGACAGGTTCTGGTGGAGCGGTGTATTGCAGGTTGGAAGGAAATCGAATATGAGGTCATGCGGGATAGTGCAGGCAACTGTATTACCGTATGTAATATGGAAAACATTGATCCGGTAGGTGTGCATACCGGCGACAGTATTGTAGTTGCACCTTCCCAGACTCTTGGGGATAAAGAGTATCAGATGCTTCGTTCTTCGGCACTGAATATTATCAATGAATTGCAGATNACAGGNGGATGTAACGTGCAGTTTGCGCTTCACCCTGCCAGCTTTGAATATTGTGTGATCGAAGTGAATCCCCGTGTAAGCCGTTCCTCTGCGCTGGCAAGTAAAGCTACCGGCTATCCCATTGCCAAGGTCGCAGCTAAGATTGCGCTAGGCTACACACTGGATGAGATTAAAAATGCGATTACGGGAAAGACCTATGCAAGCTTTGAACCGGTGCTGGACTATTGCGTGGTCAAGCTTCCCCGTCTTCCCTTTGATAAGTTTATAACGGCGAAAAGAACACTCACCACCCAGATGAAAGCAACCGGAGAAGTGATGAGCATTTGTGATAACTTTGAAGGGGCATTGATGAAAGCCATCCGTTCCTTGGAGCAGCATGTAGACTGTCTGCTCAGCTATGATTTCAGTGAGCTTTCCGCGGAGGAATTGACAGAGCGTTTGAAAATCGTAGACGATCAGAGGATTTATGTGATTGCCGAGGCACTCCGAAAGGGAGTCGATTATGATACTATTCATGAGGTTACCATGATCGATCACTGGTTCATTGACAAGATTGCCATACTGGTGGAGATGGAGCAGGCACTGAAGGAAGAACCGCTGACGGTAGAACTATTAAAGGAAGCAAAACGCATGGAATTTCCGGATAATGTNATCAGCCGTCTGACACAGATTCCGGAAGAGGATATTAGAAAAATGCGCTATGACAANGGAATTGTGGCNGCGTANAAGATGGTGGATACCTGTGCCGCAGAATTCGATGCAAGCACGCCTTATTATTACTCGGTATACGGAAGTGAGAATGAGGCTGTGGAAACNAATCCNCCNAAGAAGGTTCTGGTTCTGGGCTCCGGCCCCATCCGTATCGGGCAGGGAATTGAGTTTGATTACTGTTCGGTTCATGCTACCTGGGCATTTTCCAAGGCAGGGTATGAGACAGTGATCATTAACAATAATCCGGAAACCGTAAGTACTGACTTTGACATTGCGGACAAGCTGTATTTTGAACCCCTTACGCCGGAGGATGTNGAGAGNATCGTCCGNCTGGAAAAGCCGGACGGAGCGGTAGTGCAGTTTGGCGGTCAGACGGCGATCAAGCTGACGGAAAGCCTGATGAAAATGGGCGTACCCATTTTAGGAACCAAAGCCGAGGATGTGGATGCGGCGGAGGATCGTGAGTTATTTGACCGGATTCTNGAACAGACCGGAATTCCAAGGGCAGCAGGCGGGACGGTCTATACGGCCGAGGAGGCAAAGGAAGTGGCTAACCGGCTTGGTTATCCGGTGCTGGTTCGTCCTTCTTATGTGCTTGGCGGGCAGGGGATGCAGATTGCAATCTCTGATGAGGAAATCGAAGAATTTATGGATATTATTAACCGGATCGCACAGGATCACCCGATTCTGGTTGACAAATATCTGCAGGGAAAAGAGATTGAGGTGGATGCAGTCTGTGATGGAACGGATATTCTCATCCCTGGTATTATGGAGCATATTGAGCGCACCGGTGTTCATTCCGGCGACAGTATTTCCGTATATCCGGCGCCNACCATTACAGATACCGTGAAGAAAAAGATTGCCGATTATACCGAAAGACTAGCAAAAGCGCTTCATGTAAAAGGTCTGATCAACATTCAGTTTATTGCTATCGGAGAAGAGGTATATGTGATCGAGGTAAATCCCCGTTCCTCCCGTACCGTTCCTTATATCAGTAAGGTGACGGGAATTCCGATTGTGGATCTTGCCACGGAAGTGATTATCGGAAAATCCATTCGGGAGTTAGGGTATGAACCGGGACTACAGCCGGAAGCAGATTATTTTGCAATTAAAATGCCGGTGTTTTCCTTTGAAAAGATCCGGGGAGCGGAGATNAGCTTAGGACCGGAAATGAAGTCAACGGGAGAGTGCCTTGGAATTGCCAGGACCTTTAATGAAGCTTTGTACAAAGCATTTCTGGGAGCTGGTATCGATCTTCCCCNTCACAAACAGATGATAATTACCGTAAAGGATGCAGATAAAGGGGAGGCAGTGGAGATCGGCAGAAGATTTGAAAGGCTGGGTTATAAGATCTATGCCACCAGAAGCACTGCGGCCGCTTTAAGAGAGGCTGGGGTTAAAGCGAGAAAGGTGAACAAAATTTCGCAGGAATCACCTACGGTCATGGACTTGATTCTGGGACACCGGATCGATCTTGTTATTGATACCCCCACACAGGGAAGAGATAAGTCAAGAGATGGATTTTTGATCAGGCGTACAGCCATTGAGACAGGAGTGAATTGTATTACNGCNATGGATACGGCGAGNGCGNTGGTGACCAGTCTTGAAAATGCCAATGACCGCTTNACANTGATNGATGTTGCATCTATATAAGAGTATTTTTGAAGATAAGTGAATTTTAAAGCAGGGGAGCCGTAAGGACTCCCCTGTNTCAGATNATATNCTTNTGTTGNGNTTAGATNNTNTCCGAATCAGAATAAGGAANAGAAGNANCAGNACAGGAAAAACNATGGCNGTCAGGATACCGTATTGAAGATTGTCATTCCACAGACCGGATGCAATTCCGACAACGGTAGGNCCGAAGGANCAGCCGATNTCNCCGCCAAGAGCCAGNAGGGCAAAAAGCAGNGTGCCGCCGTTTCGTAGACTAGCGGAGGCGATACTGAAAGTTCCGGGCCATAANATNCCTACGGAGAGCCCGCAAAGCCCACAGCCGGCAAGTCCCAGTACAGGAGATCCGGAAAGGGAAATAAGCANGTAGGAGAANAAGCACAAAANACCGCTTCCGAACATAAACTTTTGCAGNTCGATCCGGTCACCGTATTTGCCNTAAAAGGTTCTNGCACTTCCCATNAAAATTGCAAANAGCATGGGNCCNGNAAGNTCNCCGATNGTCTTNCTNACNCGAAGCCCNTTTTCGGCAAAAGTGGATGCCCATTGACTTACCGATTGTTCACAGGCACCNGCACAGATCATNAATACAACCAGAATCCAAAAGAGNTTATTGCTTAAGAGCTCTTTGACNGACATTCCCTTTTCNTCTTCGGANAGAAGNGGNGTAATAGGCACTTTGCAAAANAGAAAAATNTTCAGGAGCGGGATGAGAACCCAGAACAGTGCCATGAATTTCCAGTTGGATATTCCGAAGATGCCAAAGAACAAGGTGGAGAGAAGAACCACTGCCACATGCCCCCAGCAGTAAAAGGAGTGGAGCAGGCTCATTGCTTTTTCTTTATTATCGGTAGGACATGCTTCCACCACAGGACTTACCAGAACCTCCAGCAGNCCTCCGCCAATGGCNTAAATGACTACAGAGAGCATCAGTCCCATAAAGGGAGAGGGAAAAAGCGCGGGAAGAAAGGTGAGTCCCGNAAGTCCGACACATGCGCAGCCATGGGCNATCAAAAGGGAGGCACGCCAGCCAATCCTGTCTACAAAGGCAGGGGAGACCAGGTCAATGAAAAGCTGGATACCGAAATTGAAAGTAACCAGAAAGGTAATCCGTGAAAGCGGAATGCCGTAGCTTGACTGAAAGGTCAAGAAAAGCAGAGGTACAAAGTTATTAACGATAGCCTGAACGATATAGCCGATAAAGCAGGCGTAAAGGGTATGTTTGTGAGTNAATTGTTTCATAGTTATGTAAACCTCCGTGTTATATAAGATTAAATAGTATTCCTATTAGATTTTGTTTTCTGTTTGTACTTGTAATAAACGGTCAGTTTATAATACAATATCCCAAGGGAATCAGCAAGGGAAATATCATTTTGTGTAAACAGATATATCTGCTGATAAGAGAAAAAGCGAAGGAGGGAGATCATTGTGGGACCGGTAATGAGAATGAGTCTGAAAAACGGTGTGGAGAGAGTCCTGCATGTGAAAGGAAATTACACCGGCGGAATTTTGGAAATGACGCTTGTGATCGACTGTAGTCTGCCGGAAGATTATGTCAGGNAGCTAAGNGGTGAGATTGCAGCTATCCTTCGTTCACACAGNGAAGTGTTCCGAAATGTGAGACTGAATCTGCTATTATGGCANAGTGATGAAAAGATGACAAACCGCGTCATTCCGATTTCCTTTTTGCAGACTTCCGGATGCTTTTCAGATTATTGTCCAAGCCCTCAAAAGAAGAAACTGGAAGTGCTTGCGGCAAAGCTTAAGCTTTTTCATGCCAGATCCAAATTGATTTTGATACTGGCGGAAGCGGAAGTCTTTGTGGAAGATAAACAGCGTCTTTTGGAGAGTATGAAACCGTTTTTGGAAAAGAAAAGTCTGTTCTTACAAAAAGATGATCCGAAAGGGCAATGGCGCCGGGGAACAGAATATCTTCAGCAAAGCGGAGGTATATCATGACAGAAAANCTNGAATATTACAAGGTATTTTATTACGTTGCCAAATGTGAAAATCTGACAGCGGCAGCTGCCGAGCTTTCTATTTCCCAGCCTGCGGTAAGTCAGGCGCTTAAGCAGCTTGAAATGAGCCTCGATACCAAGCTTTTTGTGAGGGCTTCCAGAGGGATTCGTCTTACCAAGGAAGGACAGATTTTGTATGAATATGTGAAAGNTGGGTATGAAAAGATCCTCATGGGAGAAAAGATGATCTCATCTATGCTTCGTCTGGACTATGGGGAGCTGAAGATCGGNGCCAGCGATATGACGCTGAAATATTACCTGCTGCCGTTCCTTGAACAGTTTCATGAGCAGTATCCGGGGATTAAGGTGACGGTTACTAATGCTCCTACGCCAAGGACATTGNNCCTGCTTCATCAGGGAAAGATTGACTTTGGAGTGGTCAGTACTCCTTTTGAGTCAAAGCAGGGACTTTGTATGGAGGCTGTGCGGGAACTGGAAGATGTCTTTGTGGCAGGCAGAAAATTTATTCAGTACAAAAACCGTATGTTGGATTTTCAGGAACTGGAAAAGCTTCCGATTATNTTTTTAGAAGGAAATACCAGCACCGGAAGNTATATGGATGAGTTTTTAAGACAAAATGAGGTGAGAATCCATCCCGAGTTTGAGCTGGCAACCAGCGATATGATNGTCCAGTTTGCTCTGCGGAGTTTAGGGGTGGGATGCGTTGTACGGGACTTTGCNGANGAATATCTGGAGGATGGAAGACTGTTTGAACTGCGNTTTAACAAGATTATNCCCAAAAGGCANATTTGTGTGGTCACAGAGGAAAAGGCATCTCTTTCGCGCNCTGCCCGGGAGTTTTTAACAATGATAAAGGAGGCTTGATGTAATGATCAGAAATATTATATTTGATATCGGAAANGTGCTTGCCGGATTTGTATGGGAGGAATTCTTTAAGAGCTTTGGNTTTTCTGATGAGNNATTTGANAAATTNGCNGATGCTACCGTGCGAAGCGATTTCTGGAATGAGATGGANNGGGGAAAGCTTACNGANGATCAGCTTCTTGAGGGATTTATCCAAAATGATCCTTCCATAGAAAAGGANCTTNGTCAGGTGTTTGAGAATGTNACNNATATGATCCGGCGTTATGATTATGCCATTCCCTGGCTTAAGGAATTGAANGAAAAAGGGTANCATGTTTANTANATTTCNAANTTTGCACATAANGCCCATGTGGAATGTGAAAAAGCCCTTGATTTTCTGGAAGAGATGGAGGGAGGAATTTTATCTTATCAGGACAGATTGATNAAGCCNGATCCGGAAATATACAGNCTTCTCTGCTCTCGGTACGGATTGAAAGCGGANGAATGTATNTTTATTGATGANACNGAGNGAAATGTTTTNGCNGCACAGAAAGANGGTATGAAAGGACTTATCTTTCACACCCTGGAGCAGACAANGNAGGAANTGGATCANNTNTTGTCGGCTTGAGNATCTGTGTNNTTNGANGACTGAGTCNNGCTCNGAATNGGTGANGGTGTGTNTGCCGGTCACTTTGCCGAAAAGCCAGATGTAGATCCATAACAAAATCGGAAGTCCGATGGTTGCCAGGATNCATGCTCCAAAAAGTTTATCTGAGCCGGGAAAGTCAAGCAGAGATATAACCAAAGTGGCAACATACAAAAGAACCAACAGTNTGATACAGNNAATTGCGGCAATTTGCTTTGGTTTTGATTTCATGGAAAACTCCTTTTTGGTAGTATAGGAAATAGCTATAATCGTAGTATAGCACAGATAAATNACTTATTACAATTTTCTTAATGATTATTTATATTACAGNTTTATTTTCTATGCTATACTACAGAAGATTAATACTGCTTAGAAAGCAGTCTGATCTATGATATCCTGCAGCATATGCTATACTACAAACAATCAACGCTGCTTTGGCAGTGAAATTTANGAAGNGAAAGGNNAAAGTAATGTTNAAGANAGGCTTAAATGGGATTTGGAAGCTGAATATGACGGGACGGGATGAGGCAATGATGCCTGTAGGCGGAATTGANGCNAAGGTGCCCGGAAGTGTATATGGAGCAATGCTGGAACAGGGATTGATTCCGGATCCTCATTATCGGGACAATGAACTGAAGGTATTGCCNTTGATGGACAATGATTTTTACTATACNACAAATTTTCAGGTGACAGAGGAAATGCACTCTTTCGATGCATTGNTTCTGCGTTTTGAAGGAATTGACACGCTTGCAGATATTTACCTGAATGAGACATTTTTGGGCTGTGCNTACAATATGCACAGAATATGGGAATTTGACCTGCTTTTGTCCGAGGGATTAAAAGCTGGTGACAATCAGTTGAAGGTGGTGCTGCATTCNCCTACGAAATATATTGAAGAAGAAAATAAAAAGGTATATACGGGAGGATCCAGGGAGGCAATGGAAGGCTTTCCGCATCTGCGTAAGGCACATTGCATGTTTGGATGGGATTGGGGGCCCAGACTTCCCGATGCAGGAATTTTCCGGGAAGTTTCTATTCTCGGTATTCGTAAAAGCAGGTTTGATTCGGTTTACATAACACAGAAACATGAGGATGGAAAGGTTCTTCTTGACTTTGATATTTCTCTGGAATTGTTTGGAGAGCAGAAAAGCAAAGGATTTTTGTCAGCAGAGCAGGAGGGGCAGATAAAAATTACAGTGACAGCACCGGATGGAAGAGTTTATACGGTGGAGGATGATCCACAGTGCCCGGCACAGGAGCAGGATTATCGAATCCTGATTGAAGATCCCAGACTCTGGTGGCCTCATGGTTACGGCGCACAGCCTCTTTATCAGGTGAGGGTTGAGCTTTTGGATGAAGAAGGAGAGCTTCTTGATGTCTGGCAGNGGCGNATNGGTCTTCGNACNATGACAGTAAANACCGAAAAGGATCAGTGGGGNAATTGNTTTGCTCATGAGATAAACGGCGTAAAAATCTTTGCCATGGGTGCAGACTATATTCCGGAGGACAATCTGCTTGGAAGAGTTACGCCCGAAAGAACAAGAAAGCTTCTTGAAGATGCGGTGTGGGCAAATCATAATTGTATCCGCGTCTGGGGCGGNGGTTATTATCCGGATGACTTTTTCTTTGACATCTGCGATGAACTNGGNCTTATCGTATGGCAGGATTTTATGTATGCCTGTGCGTCCTATGAACTGGACGATGAATTTGAAGCCAATGTGGTACAGGAGACTATCGAAAATGTAAGGCGGATACGCCATCATGCTTCTCTAGCCCTATGGTGCGGCAATAACGAGATGGAAACCCAGGTGCTTGATGGAATCTGGCTGACTACCGATAAGCAGAAATATGATTATATTAAGCTTTATGAATATATTATTCCCAAGATATTAAAGGAAGAGGATCCGGCAGCCTTTTACTGGCCTTCTTCGCCGTCATCGGGCGGAAATTATGACAATCCGTGGGATGATAACCGGGGAGATGTGCATTATTGGGATGTGTGGCATGGGAACAAGCCTTTTACAGAGTATCGCAAATTCCGTTTCCGCTATCTGTCTGAATTTGGATTCCAGTCCTTCCCCTGTCTGAAAACAGTGGAAAGCTTCACGGAGGAAGGAGACAGGAATATCTTTTCAAGGGTGATGGAGATGCACCAGAGAAATACGGCGGCCAACGGAAAGATTTTAAATTATCTTTCNGCCACCTATCTTTATCCGAAGGATTTTGACCACCTTTTATTTGCTTCCCAGCTTCTTCAGGCGGATGCAATCCGTTATGGAGTTGAGCATTTCAGACGGCACAGAGGCAGATGCATGGGTGCGGTGGTATGGCAGCTCAATGACATCTGGCCGGTGGCTTCNTGGGCAAGCATTGACTATTTTGGACGCTACAAGGCGCTTCACTATGCGGAAAAGAAAATGTTTGCGCCGGTAATGATCTCTTGTGAGGAAATCGGAGAACTCAGCGAAAGACCTTACTGTATTGCACAGCCGAAACCCATTGAGCTGTCTGCAAGACTTCATGTTGCAAATGAGACCATGGATGAAGTGAGCGGTATAGTTAAATGGGCGCTTCGAAGGCCTGACAGCAGCGTGATTCTGGAGGGAAGCGAGCAGGTGAGTGTACCAGCGCTTTCGGGNGTGTGGCTGGATANGATGGACTTTGCAGGACAAAATGAAAGAGAAATTCACTTGGAATATTGTTTTGAAGTAAACGGAAAGNTCGTTTCTGANAACACCTGCNTGTTTACACCGCCCAAGCATTATTTNTTNGANNACCCGCATCTTCAGATNNANAGAGAAGGAAATCGTATTACCGTAAAGNCGGATGCTTATGCAAANAATGTGGAGATTATCGGAGTNGATGGAGATCTGTGGCTGTCTGATAATTTCTTTGATATGGATGCCGGAGAGCGTACCGTGGAGATTGAAGCNGGGGATGCGGAGGAGATCCGGTGCAGATCTGTGTGGGATATTAGCGTTTAGCTGNATTTCGAAGAGAAATACGAAAACCCGGATAGAAATCAAATTCTACGTCGCCACGCTCGATAAAGCGTTCGCGAATTGGCTTCTTAAGAATTTGATTTCTATCCGGGTTTAGTTATTGGNCAACATAAAATCAGCTAGTGACTCCGCTATAGTCGCCTAATTCACNNTCNGGCTATTTGCCNAAAAGTGGAACATTCGACCTTAGTANAGTTCTTAGTTGNGCTTTGCNTTATTCAANANNCCAGCTCNGANNAANANAAATCCTNNAGGAANCAATTCGCGAACGCTTTATCGAGCGTGGTGACGTAGGATTTATCTTTTTCTGAGCGGACGTCTTATCCATGCCTAACCTAGCTAAACATTAATTTGAATTAATTCAGAAAGCGGAATATCTCCTGATAATAAGGTATCAAAACCTTCTGATGGCTGTTATAGATTTCGTGGCGGCTGTCACTTATAGAAACCAGCCTTGCTGACGGCGTGTTCTTGACAAATTTAAGCATGGCAGAGTTCTCCACAAAGGTATCATTTTCCGATTGGAAGATGAGAACAGGGATTGTGATCTTTGCACAGTTCTTTTTTTGTGTCATCTTACCACAGGCGCGCAGAGCCTGATATGCCCAGCCATAGCTGGATCCGCTGTTTTGGAAAAGTGGCGTTGTCTCCTTTTTGCATTGATAATAATTAAAACGCTCCAAGCAGGAGGAACCGCTTTCTTCCCATTTCTCTCCGGGAATAAAAGCATGGTGACCGGGGGCATAACATTCACTCCGATTCAAATGCACCATAAGAAATCCCAACGCTTTTGCGAGAAAGGCGGGAACAGATCCCATGAAAATACCTAACATGGGTGAGGTGAGAATTGCTTTTTGGAAGGTATCCGGATAGGTTTCCAGATAGAATGTGCCGATTCCGCCACCCATAGAATGTGCATAAAGGTACAGCGGAAGAGAACCGGCGTTTGACCTCACAACAGAAGTAATAAATTGATGCAAGGTTTCGGTATAATCCTCAAAGCGGTTAATATGCACCATATTGGGATGGGTAGTATCGCGAAGCGACCTGCCGTGCCCGCGATGATCTGCAAGGTAGACCTGGAACCCCGTTTTCGCAAAATAGTAGATGACTTCTTTGTACTTTTCAATGGATTCGCAAAAACCGTGGCTGATCACCACGGCACCCCTTGCACCGGCAGGGCGATAGCATTCGTAATATAGCCGTCCGGCATCACCTCGTGCCGGATCGATAGGAAGGTATCCGCATTCAGCAATAGAAGAAAGGAAGGGAATGACCTCCTGATTCATATGGGTTTCGAAATCATTTTCAGATAGGATTTGAACCATTTCACTCATAACAATTCTCTCCGGAATTCTAATCAGATTTTAATATGATTTTTGATTGCTTCAAAGCTTTCCTTGCTGATATCATGCTCAATCCGGCAGGCGTCTTCAGCGGCTATCTTTTCGTCAACTCCAAGCTTGACCAGCCATTTAGTAAGCAATTCGTGACGTTCATAGATCATTTCAGCAATTTCTTTGCCGGAAGGGGTGAGGTAAATAAAACCCTCCTTGGTAACAGTGATATGATTCTTTTCCCGAAGATTTTTCATGGCAACGCTGACACTGGGCTTTTTGAAGCCCATTTCCTCTGCAATGTCCACGGAACGTACTACCGGGCGACATTTGCTGAGGATCAGAATCGTTTCCAGATAATCTTCAGCAGATTCATTTCTATGCATAGTAACCTCCATAATACTTGAAATAGTTTAGACAACTTGTTGATGAAATTATATCACAAAGAAAGCATAAAAAAAATACTCCCTTTTCGAAATTGTGTTCCTGCAATAAATATAATAGTAGAAAGATTATTGAGAATTGAGAGCGCAAACTGATATATTTGTATTGACATCCAAGTGACAAAGATATATATTTGTATCATCATAAGACAAATATATCACTTTTAAGGAGATAAATATTATGAAAAGGAACAAAATAAAGCAAATAGTTATACCGGGGATCGTATGTATAATTCTTTTTGGTGTTTCAATTTGGTATTCCGTGAGGTATAATGAGTCACGTCTTGTGGTGCCGACAGATTTAGAAACATATAAGTTCAGTCCGAAAGATATTCCTATGATATGTTCGACTGTGCTGACAATGGTGTATGTCTGTTATCTGTTGGTTTGTCTGGGAAAGACAAGTATTTGGCAGAAGAAGAATATTCTCAAAACAAACAGAACCCGAATAATCAGCCCTAAATTGGGATTTCTCGGATTTTTTGGTTTTCTTGGCTTTATAGGTGGTGGTTGGTTCCGCTTTGTTTTTTTCGGCTTTTTTGGATTTTTCTTTGAGGGTAAAATGTCAAATACCTTAATGGATGAGAGGTTTAGGGAAAATAAAAACAGGGCACAGCTTATGGCATTAAAAGCTGCTTTTACCGTCATTATAATTACTTTATTCTTTATCCTTGTAGGTGAGAGTTTTATGGGTATGGAATCTTTGTTTAATATGGTATATATCCTGATTGCTTTATCAATTGCGCTTGCTATTTTTCTAAGCGAGTATCTGTTATATCGTTACGACCACGATGAATACAGTAGTGATGAGCATATTAAATAGATATCCATCAATAGCGAATATGATAAAAACGAATACTACAGCGAAGATGGTATGAAGGAATAATGAATATGGCAGAGTTTGAGTGTAGATTGAAAAAGTATCGTCTGTTAAAAGAGTTGACGCAAGAGCAGCTGGCAAATATAGTAGGTGTCCGCAGGGAAACAATTATGCGGTTAGAAAAGGCACAGTATAATCCATCATTGAAATTAGCAATAGACATATCCAGAGCCGTAGAAGCGCCAATTGAGGAAATATTTATCTTTTCAGAATGAAGTCACATATAGTTATAAAAAGGAATGAATATTGGCTTGAAAAAGCAACTCAATTTGATACAATAAGGGCATAGTACCTATAATATTGGAAATGATATGTTGTTTGAAGGAAAAAGAAGCAGGAAATGAGGGAATCACATATGAGTAATAAAGAAAGAATCGTGCAGTTATTAGATATAATTCCAGAATATAAGATGGGATATGTACTGGCTTATGTGCAGGGTGTGGCAGCAGATGAGGAGGCAGACGATATTTTTTGTCAACAAATGGTTAAAAATTATTTAAATGATCCGGATCCGGAAAAGGATTTGGACTATACGTTAGAAGAGTGCAAAAAAGAGTGGGGACTTAACTGATGTACCAAATAATTATCAAAAAGAAAGCCAAGAAATTTATTGATAAATTACCACTTAATGAGAAGAAAAAGCTTGTATCTGCAATGGAGAATTTACCAAACGGAGAAGACATAAAAAGGCTAAAGGGATACAGTGATTTACTTAGGCTTCGTGTTGGGGAATATAGAATTATTTATACGGTGGATAATGGAAAGTTGACAGTTTATGTGATTGACGCTGGAAATCGTGGAGAGATATACAAAAGGTATTAACAGGGAAACCAGAAGAAGGAAAGGGAACCTTAAAAAATGATTCTGAATACCGGAAGCAGAACAGATATACCGGCTTACTACAGCGACTGGTTTTATAACCGAATAAAGGAAGGGTATGTGTTGGTTCGCAATCCTTATTATCCGCAGCAGGTCACCAGATACCAGCTAAAGCCAAATGTGATCGATGCTATGGTGTTCTGTACCAAAAATCCGGCACCTATGCTTGAAAGAATAAATGAGCTGTCAATGTTTGACACCTTTTGGTTTGTGACGATTACCCCTTATGGGAAAGAGATTGAACCTTTTGTGCCGGAAAAGGAGCAGGTTTTAAAATCCTTTCAGAAATTGGCTGATGTAGTTGGAAACGAGAGGACAAGCTGGCGGTACGATCCTGTTTTTATTTCGGAAAAGTATCCGGTGGATGAACATATCCGCAGTTTTGGGCACATGGCTGAGACGTTAAGAGGATATACAAAGCAGTGTGTGGTAAGTTTCATTGATCTGTATGAAAAGACCAAAAAGAATTTCCCGGAAGTACGGAGAGTAACGGAGGAAGAGCAGGAATATTTGATAGATGCTTTTGGGAAAATTGCCGCTGATCATCATCTGCAGATTCATTTATGCTGTGAAAACAGCCGCTTTGTCCGAAAGAATGTTGATGCGGACGGCTGCATGTCAAAAGAAGTGCTTGAGGCAGCAATCGGCTGTAAACTGGATGTACCGAAAAAGAAAATGGCGAGAGCCGAATGTAATTGCCTGTTAGGGGCGGATATAGGGACTTATAATACCTGCGGGCATGGCTGTCTGTATTGCTATGCCAATTACGACAGGCAGACGGTGATAGATAACCGGAAAGCGCATGATGTAAATTCCCCGTTTCTTATCGGAGGGTTTCGGGAAGGTGATATCATAAAGGAGGCGGAGCAAAAATCATGGAAAGACGGGCAGATGAGTATTTTTGATATAAAAGATATGACTTTATAGATAAGGAGTCTGGAGAAAGAAAATTACACAAATATTCTGAGATTTATAATAGCCGGATGGATTTTCAAGCATTTTGAGGTGCTGCTATGAAAAGAAATCCGGCTGTTTTTGGGTATGAATATTTTTAGAAAAATGAGATAGTTTTGTCATATTTTTTATACTTAAAAAGTATTATATGTGAATGCGCATTTATTATTTGCAATCAGGGGGTAATTATGGTTCCGGACAACTATGATAAGGAATTGTTTGAACGATATTCCGACATGANATATAGAATTGCAATGTCTTATGTGAAAAATACCTATATTGCGGAAGAGGCAGTTCAAGAGGTATTTCTGCGTTATCTGAGAAAAAAACCGGATTTTGTGAGCAGTGAGCATGAGAAGGCATGGTTTATACGNGTGACCGTCAATTGCTGTAAGAGCATGCTTAATACTGCGTGGATGAAACATGTGCAACCGTTAGAAGAAGCCGGACAGNCTGTAGAATTTTTTCAACAGAGGGAAGAGCAGGAATTATTTGAAGTGCTCTCAGAGCTTCCGGCAAAATACAGGATTGTGCTGTATCTGCGTTATTATGAGGAATATCAGGTAAAAGAAATTGCAAAACTGCTTGGAATTACTCCGAATTTGGTATCTGCCAGATTGAAGAGGGCAAAGAAGCTTTTAAAACAAAAATTATTAATAGACATGGAGGGATTTAGGCATGAAGTGGGAAACATTTAAAAATATGTATAATCAGATCGGCTTAACGGAAGAACAAAAGGACGGAATATATCAGGAACTTCAGGCAGCATCAGAAGCAGGAAGCATGGCAAAAAGAGTCCGCTTTTCCGTTCGTGCAGCGGTCTTTGCAGCAGTCTTTCTGCTTTCAGGCATGACTGTCTTTGCGGTGGGNAGATTTTCGCTGGGGGACAGACTTGCGCAGGCAATGAACCCGGGAAAAGAGAGTTCTTTAACACAGGAACAGGAAGAGTTTTATGCGCAGTATGGTCAGATATTGGATAAGGAAATAGAAACGGCATATGGCACATTAAGACTTGAAGCGGCCTTGTATGATGACTATTTCCTTATAATTCCATATACCTACGATTTTAACACCAAAGATGATGACAATAAGAAAGAAGTAGCGGGGATAAGCTTAGGGAATATAGGATGCAGCATNAAAGCNGATTCAGAGCATACCGGTTTCGCATTAAGCAATACGGGTTATAGCAAACCGGGGGAGGATGGCATTACAAGCGGAAGCCGTGTTTACAATTCAAACGAAAATGAGATATTTGAAGAAGGTGACGTGATTCAGATTTTCACAAAACAAAAGGATCTGCCGATAGCGGATAAGATTCTCTTTGAGTTTACACTTGAAACTAAGATGGAGAGAGTGAATTTGACTATAGATGAGTCAGCGTGTAAGATATTAGAAGAGAAAGGTTTGTTGATTGATGAAATATCAGTTTCTCCAATATCAATATTTTATTCCGGCATCAGCAGATCCGGCGGAATAATTCCGGTATCCATAGTCCTAAAGGATGGCAGTGTAATAGAGTGTTCATATGGCGGCTCATGCAGCAGCAATGATGGACGTTTGAGAGAAGATTATCCTTATCNGGTTACTTATTCAGATTTGTTTGATGCGCCGGTTAAGGTGGATGAGATAGAGGGAATTCGCATAAAAATAGGAAAGACGGAGGTATGGATTCCTATGGAGAACCTGTAAATGCAAAAGGAGAATTAGGATAAAGATTTCAAGTTTTATTTCATGGGAGGTCAGGTATGAGTATTTCAATNATTGGCGGGGCGGATGGCCCCACAGCCATATTTTTAGCAGGAAANTTTGGACATNTATTNTTAATTTCCGCGTTTCTGATTCTGATTTTCTTTTATGGAATATATTTTACCAAACAAATCATACAAAAACGTCAGGGTATTCAAACAAGACAGCTGGGACGAAGAAAAGAAAAGGAGATACGCACTACGGAGATTTTTTTGTCAGCAGCAACTGTCCTGATCGTGCCGGTAGAAGTGTTTTCTATTCTGTCAGACTGGAGCATTATGCCGACAGTGGTGCGGATTGGGGGTATATTGCTAGGATTGCTGGGAGATCTGATTTTTCTAGTGGCGATATTGACGATGAAGAACAGCTGGAGAGCAGGAATACCGGAAAAGGATAAAACGGAATTTGTTTCTCATGGAATTTATCAGTATAGCAGAAATCCGGCTTTCCTTGGATTTGATATGATGTATGTCGGAATTTTGCTCATCTATTTTAACTGGCTGCTGCTGGTACTTACGGTATGGGTGATTGTAATGCTGCATTTGCAGATTCTTCAGGAGGAGAAATATCTGCCGACCGTATTTGGGGATGAATATCTGAGATATAAAAAGAGAACCTGCCGGTATTTGGGAAGAAAAAGTAATTAGAAAAAACTTAAAAATAGTATTGACAACTAATGATAGGTAGAATATACTAACTGTGTAAATAAAAATGATTATCACAATCAAAATGCATAAAAATATCTCAAGCATTTCGTGAGAGATTCGCATTCAAGAGAAAGAAGGTATGAATATGCCCTTATCATTAGCAAGAGAAGGTGAACCTGCAACCATCAATAAGGTGGGCGGAAAGGAAGAAACCAGAAAATTTTTGGAAAATCTTGGTTTTGTGACCGGCAGTATAGTAACGGTAATATCTCAGGCAGGAGGCAGCCTGATCGTAAATGTAAAAGATGCAAGAGTTGCCATCGGGAGAGATATGGCGAATAAAATTCTGGTAGGTTAACAGGAAGGAGTGAATGTGCAGCGATGAAAACATTAAAAGAGGTTCCCTGCGGAAAGACCGTAAAAGTCAGCAGGCTTACCGGTGAGGGACCGGTTAAGCGGAGAATTATGGATATGGGAATTACCAAGGGTGTGGAAATTTTTGTAAGAAAGGTTGCCCCTCTAGGAGATCCCGTGGAAGTTACTGTGCGGGGATATGAACTTTCTTTGCGCAAAGCGGATGCAGAGATGATTCTGGTGGAGTAATATTTTTTTGATCATGAGTTAGTATAAACTAATAAAAGTAAGAGGAGAGATACGAAATGTCTGTTAAGATTGCGCTTGCAGGTAATCCAAACTGCGGTAAGACAACATTATTTAATGCACTTACGGGCTCTAATCAGTTTGTGGGAAACTGGCCCGGTGTAACAGTTGAGAAGAAGGAAGGAAAATTAAAAGGACACAAAGATGTGGTGATCATGGATCTTCCCGGAATTTATTCCCTTTCCCCGTATACGCTGGAGGAAGTGGTGGCGAGAAATTATCTGATTTCGGAGAGACCGGATGCGATCATCAATATTGTGGACGGTACCAACATAGAAAGAAATCTTTATCTGTCAACACAGCTTATGGAGCTTGGTATTCCCGTTGTCATGGCTGTCAATATGATGGATGTGGTTGCGAAGAGCGGCGATAAAATTGATACGGAAAAGCTTTCTGAAAAGCTGGGATGTCAGGTGGTTGAAATTTCGGCTCTGAAAGGAACCGGAATTACGAAGGCGGCGGAAAAGGCAGTAGCATTGGCAAATGAAAAGAAAGCGGCGCCTCCGGTTCATAAGTTTGCGGTCAGAGTGGAAAATATATTGGAAAAGATTGAAGATAAGCTTGGAAATGAGATTCCGGATGAGCAGAAGCGCTTTTTTGCCATTAAGCTTTTGGAGCGTGATGACAAGATTGCAGAGCAGATGAAATCTGCTCCGGATGTTTCAGCGGAGATTTCCAGTATTGAGAAGGAAATGGATGATGATACGGAAAGCATCATTACCAATGAGAGATATGTNTATATCTCATCCATCATTGATGAATGCTATAAAAAGAGCAGCAAAGGGAAATTGACGGTTTCTGACAAAATTGATAGAATTGTAACAAACAGATGGCTTGCACTTCCTATTTTTGCCGTAGTCATGTTTATTGTATATTATGTTTCCGTAACCACTGTGGGAACATGGGCGACGGATTGGGCAAACGATGGGGTGTTTGGCGATGGTTGGAGTCTGTTTGGCTTGGAAGTTCCGGGCATACCGGTACTTGTAGAAAATCTGCTTAATGCAATNGGATGTGCTGATTGGCTTCAGTCGCTGATCCTTGACGGTATTGTTGCAGGTGTTGGAGCAGTTCTGGGATTTGTACCTCAGATGCTGGTGCTCTTTATCTTTCTTGCCTTTTTGGAAGCTTGCGGATATATGGCGAGAGTCGCTTTTATCATGGATCGTATTTTCCGTAAATTCGGGCTTTCCGGCAAGTCCTTTATTCCGATTCTGATCGGTACAGGATGTGGCGTTCCGGGGGTTATGGCTTCCAGAACCATCGAGAATGACAGAGACCGTAAGATGACCATTATGACCACCACGTTTATTCCTTGCGGGGCAAAGCTGCCAATCATCGGACTGATTGCGGGAGCATTGTTTGACGGAGCGGCATGGGTAGCGTGGAGTGCATGGTTTGTAGGTTTTGCGGCAATTGTATGTTCCGGTATTATTTTAAAGAAGACAAAAATGTTTGCAGGAGATCCGGCACCTTTTGTTATGGAACTTCCGGCATACCATATGCCTACCGTTGGAAACGTGCTGAGAAGCATGTGGGAGAGAGGCTGGTCTTTCATCAAAAAGGCAGGAACAATTATTCTCTTATCAACCATTGTTCTTTGGTTCTTAATGAGCTTTGGCTGGGCGGACGGATCTTTTGGAATGCTGGAGGCGGAGCAGCTTGACAGCAGTATTCTGGCTAAATTAGGCGGTATTTTTGCTCCTTTATTCATTCCCCTTGGATGGGGCGACTGGAAAATGGCAGTTGCAGCGATTACCGGTCTGATTGCGAAAGAAAACGTTGTAGGAACTTTTGGTATTCTCTTCGGCTTTGCGGAAGTGGCGGAAGAAGGAGATGAGATCTGGGGAGCTTTAGCTGGCAGTATGAGCGCAATAGCAGCATATTCATTCCTGATCTTTAACCTCTTGTGCGCACCTTGCTTTGCAGCGATGGGAGCAATCAAGAGAGAGATGAACAATGCAAAGTGGTTTTGGTTTGCCATCGGATACCAGACAGTACTTGCTTATGCGGTCTCTCTGTGTGTATATCAGTTAGGTTCTCTGTTTGGCCAAGGAGCGTTTGGAATAGGAACGATAGTAGCGGTTCTTTTGGTGGCCGGATTTATTTATCTGTTATTCCGACCTTACAAAGAAAGCAGGACCTTAAAGGTTGATATGAAAAAGATGGTGCAAAGCAAATAATATCCGCATAAGATGAAGCAGAGAATGGAAAATGGCGCTTTGAGGAGATAGCTATGGGAACAATAATTACAGCAGCGGTTTTGGTCTGCATCGTGGGATTGGTAATCCGGAAAATGATATGTGATAAAAAAAGCGGAAAGTCCCTGCAGTGTGGCTGCAATTGTAAAAATTGCGCGGGCGGATGCGGACATAAGTAAAGAATGAGGTATAAGTACCCCGGGAATTGCAGAGGCAGTTTCCGGGGCTTTTGTTTAACATAAGGACTGTTCGCGAAGCGTGCAGTCCGTTGTTTGGTATACTTGATTTTCAGGGAAGAATAATATAAGATATGTTTATAATACCTGTCTTTCGGAGTTGAAGTAAAAAAATAGTGCTAAGCCATAGGTCAGAATCTATGACTTAGCATTTTGTTTATGTCTTCGGTTCCGAGAAAATAGGATGTCAGCGGCAGTCC
>JAAVAA010000078.1 GCA_014804285.1 Lachnospiraceae bacterium
AAGCTGCGAAAAGTTCCAAATCAGCAAGCTGACTCTTCACACATCACAGCTCCGTTCGACTTGCATGTGTTAAGCACGCCGCCAGCGTTCATCCTGAGCCAGGATCAAACTCTCAATAATAATCGTTTCTCCCGGTTTCGAACTTCCTTCTGGCTGTTCTTTCCCGTTTACTGTTTCTTGGTTCTGCTTTGTTCTCTGAATTTTCTCTTGAATTTTCAGGGTTGCATTGCTGTTCATTTGTCAAGGTTCTGCTTTACTTTCTGTATTACAACAGGAAGTCTTGTCAGGCAATCTTCAGAGATTACCAACGGAGAAGGAGGGATTTGAACCCTCGCGCCGCTATTAACGACCTGCACCCTTTCCAGGGGTGTCCCTTCAGCCTCTTGGGTACTTCTCCAAATCAAGCTGACTATAATTATATATGAGATTAAAAATCCCGGTGGAGAAGGTATCTCCAGCGGAGAGGGTGGGATTCGAACCCACGCGCCCTTGCGGACAAACGGTTTTCAAGACCGCCTCGTTATGACCACTTCGATACCTCTCCATGTCGCACGCTTTCGTAGCGCAATGATTATTCTAGCAAATCAGTTTGAACGTGTCAACACTTTTTTTCTTTTTCTTATCTCTTTTTTTCTAATCTCTTTTTATTTTTGCCACAGTGCAATGTTAAATTCTTATTTATTAATGGAGAAAGGGATTCCCAACACCGCTAAACATCCAGATAACATGATAAACAACCATCGGCAAATCATTACTTATTCATGTACATTGATTGTAAATCGGGGTGTGGCACTAAGCGGAAAATGCTCAATTTCGGATTCTGAAAACGGGTCTTTTATGACCCAGCCCGTCAGGTCATATAAACCTGCTTCATCCGGCGCATTGATTTCCAGTATTCCATTATGAATTTCTTCATCACCAAGATTACATATCAAGTAATTTTGCGAATTTACCTGAATTTGCTCCATGCCTAATGATAAAATGATCAGGGCTTCCTGGCTCCCCTTGAAACCGCCGACATGATATTGAAGCTTTATTTTTTCACCCGGTTTGACTTCTATTGATTTTTCTGGGAATTTTCTTTTAAACTCTTCCATGTCAGAGTTTATGATTAATCCTTCCCACATAGCCTGATAGATATCCCTTGATTCTTCATAGTTATACAATTTATTTGTTCCCAAGTCTTTTTCATTATTGCCGCTAAATTTCAATATCAGATCATATGCAAGTGAATATCTGTCAGATGTACGCTCCTCCATTGAATTGATTTCATTCTTATCAGCAAATATCGTCATCGCCGCCATCATCTTATGATTAACACTTTCATCAATTTCATTACTTAGCTGAAAGCAAAATTTCTCCGAAAACCTGTCATCTGCATCAATCATATATGTAAAATATTCTTTGCCATCAACCAAAATTGGCACCTGAATATAATCTATAAATATTTGGATTGCTATTTTCCTTTCCTGCCCTGCGCTTTCCACCATTATGAACAAATCATCTGAACTTTTCTCTATGTCGATGATTCCATCCCGATCCCTATCTTTTGACCTTTCCGAATAAACGTCAAAATAGTATCCATACTCATTCCATGCATACAGATGTTCCATTCCTTCCATGTAAACCATTTTATTTACATTTTCATTTGTCATTTCATTTGCCGTTTCTTCTCTCTGTTCGCTCTGACATCCGCTTATAAACATCAGAAAGCAGAGACAAACCATTAAAATGTTTCTTTTATTCTTCATCCGTCTTCCTCCTTATTTTTTTAATAATACTATGTTTTTTAATTTACTTTTTCCTACCCGGAAAATTTAACCTTATAGGCGGAAAAATCGGTTAAAGAATAAACAACACTCTTTTTCGTTGCCCAGACGTGTTTGGGACTTTCATCCGTCAGAGCACGCCATGGTGCGCAAACAAATAGGGAGTGCATCTTATGTCTGCACTCCCTTAATATAAATGATGATATCAATTCCCCAGAGCTTTTCTTTACAATGAATTTTCATTGTTCCATCATATTTATTTACAATCCGTTCCACATTTGCCAATCCTATTCCATGGCTGGTGCCATCTTCTTTACTGCTTAGAATCATCTGATTATTCCGCCGTATCTTGCCATTAAATGAATTGTAAATACTGATGTACAAAGCTCCTCTTGCATATACTAACTTGATACTTAAATATTTGTCCTCAACTTTTCTAAGGGCTTCTGCTGCGTTATCAAGCAAATTCCCCAATAGAATATTTAAATCAAAATCCGACATAAACGATTGATCCGGTACACTAATTTCAATTTCCGGCTTACACCCAACATCCCGTTCAATACGCTCCAGCTTATAATTCAGGATACTGTCAACACCTATATTTCCGGTTCTCACATATCCTTGTATACTTTTTATGCTTTCACTGAATTGTTCCGCATACTTTGAAGCCACCTCGTATTCTTTGTTTTGAAGATATGTATTAATCAACGTAATATGATTATTCATATCATGCCGTAATGCCTTCAAATCTTCCTGTGACTGCCCGATAACCTCAAACTGTTTCGCGTACATTTCCACTTGTTGCTCCATGGCAGCTCTTTCCATATTCTGTCGATGGGATTCTGATATTTTTTCATAAACATAATAAGTACTTACGTTTATCAGACAGATGATGCCAAGCCCAAACATAACCATATCATCAGAATGTTCTGTCAATGCAATAATTTCCGATAATACCACACTTCCGCCTGATAACAAAATCATATTCATAAAGCTGCCTTTCGGAAGTTTCGTGTATCTGTCTAAACGCACATACTTTTCAATCAGAAGTATAATAAAGAATTCCAGCGTCACAGCACACAACCCGCCTACAGGTTCGCTCTTTACCGGAAGCAATCCCCTATTGCACATCTCCCACACTATATTTTCGGTAATAATACAAGATGCTGTTGAAACTGTTACAACTGCAATCTTTTTCCCTGCACTCCCTTCAAAAATAACAAAAGATACAATCATCAGCCCCACAAATAAAGATAATGTCGTGAGGTTTTGTATGTTTAAAAAATAGTAAAGTAACCAATTGCAAAGCCATACCCCTGTGTAGATTGGCAGCGTGACATATTTTTTTGTACTTTTAACCGGTAAAAATAATTTTATTATGCGAATGTTCATATATATACTTAAAATATTAAACATTGCACTGAATAACGCATCATAGATTTTCATTAGAAATTCCTTCTTGCCATATTCATATTTAACAGTTTTTCCTGAATTTTCTTCCGGTTTGCGCGGCTTATCGGCAATATATCACCGGTTGCCATAACCACTTCATCAATACGAAATTCTGAAATATAATTGATATTGGCAATATAAGATTTATGGAGAACCCAGAATCTGTCCCGATCAACTTGTCTTTCCACTTCTGACATCCCACCATAAAATTCTTTCTTGTCACCACTATTCATTACAATTTGAATCTTTTTACCTATACATTGAAAATAAATAATTCCATCAGCAGCAATCCGATAGGAAGTCTTTCCGATATGAAACTCAAAGAACATTTTCTTACCTGAAAAAATTCGTTTGTATTCATTCATAATCCTTTCAATATCTTTTTCCTTTACAGGCTTTAGTAAAAAATCCATTGGCCTGTTTTGAAAAAGCTGCATTGCGTAGCTTTCTTTCGATGATACGTAGACAATCTGTGTTGCCTCATTGGATAAATCAGAACGTATCATGCGTCCTACCGTTACCCCATCCATTTTCTTTCCAAAGTCTATGTCCAAAAATAAGATGTCTAACACTGATTCTTTTTGCAAGTAGTTTGCATATTCCTCGCCGGAAATAAAAACCACTGTCTCAACTTCCATATTTTCTTTTTGAGCGTAGTGCTTCAAATACCCTTCTATTTGACAGCCAAACGCGATATCATCATCACATATTCCTATTTTAAGCATTCATTTTTCCTTTTTCTTGCGGATTATGTTTCCTTGCAAAACAGCTCTGCAATTTTCATATCCTCCGGTGTTGTAATCTTCATATTCTCATAAGATCCCTCCACCAGCTTTACCTTATGACCGGTAAGGCTTTCCACCACCATAGCATCATCCGTCACGGAAATTCCCTTACTCAAAAATTCCTGTTCTCGCTCCAGAAGCTGCTCATACGCATTTTGGATCAGAGTGTATTCAAACACCTGAGGCGTCTGAATCATCCACACAAGTCTTCTATCCGGTGTCTGCTCAATAAATCCATTTTCATCAGCAATTTTAATTGTGTCCTTGACCGGCATCCCTGCAACGCAGGCGCCATACTCTGTCACACATGCCAAAAGGCGGGATAACAGCTCCTGTGTGATCATTGGCCTTGCCCCGTCATGAATAAACACAAAATCGCAATCCCGTGCATTTCGCAGACCGGCCGCCACAGAATGATACCGTTCCCTCCCGCCTTCTGTAATATATCTTACTTTGTCAAACCCATACCGCTCAACGATCTCCTTCCGGCAATACTCCGTATCCCCGGCAGAAACCACTAAGATAATCTCATCAATGAAGCTCTCCTGGAAAGCCTTCAGGGAATAATACACCACCGGCTTACCGTCAAGCAGCATATACTGCTTCTTGATACTGCTTTCCATTCTTTTTCCGCTTCCTGCTGCAAGTACAATTGCTGTAGTTCTTTTTTCTTTTTGCATCATGCCCGCTCTCCCAGTTTCAGATTCGGTACGGCATTTAGATCCAGTCCGTGCCGCACACCTTTTAAGTACTCATAATAAGCGGCAGTACCGATCATTGCCGCATTGTCCGTACAATAAACTGGCGATGGATGGTAAAAAGAAACTTTTTCTTTTTCACAGGCTTTCTCAAATGCACTTCGTAATCCACTGTTGGACGCAACGCCTCCGGCAATGGCAAATTTCTGATAACCATATTTGTGTACAGCATTCATGGAATGCTCCACCAGCACATCAATCACCGCACTCTGAAAGGAAGCAGCCACATCAGCCGTCCGGATCTCCTCTCCCTTCATCTGACAGGAATTTAAATAATTAAGCACTGCTGATTTTAATCCGCTGAAGCTGAAATCATATTCCGCATCCCCTACCTTTGCTCTGGGAAAATGAATTGCGTTCGGATCTCCCTCTCTGGACACTTTATCGATCTTAGGACCGCCCGGATATCCCAGCCCGATTGCTCTGGCTACCTTATCAAAAGCTTCTCCTGCCGCATCATCTCTTGTTCTTCCGATAATTTCATATTCCCCGTAATCCTTTACGATCACCAGATGGGAATGGCCTCCGGAAACCACCAGACCGGGACCATAGGTTACCGCTATCGCATCCATCTCATCGAGCTTTCGCCCAGCTTCTGAAAGTGCCTGTTCAATAACCTGATTTATTTTTTCAATATGCTTGCGGGAAGCTATTTCGGGAACCACTCCTCCATATTCCGTATGAAGCGCAATCTGAGAATAAATAACATTAGAAAGCACTTCTCTCCCGTTTTTAACAACTGCTGCCGCAGTTTCATCACAAGAGCTTTCTATAGCCAATATCTGTATATCCTTTTCCATCATTTCATAACCATACCTTCCACCCGGTTTATGCCTGATATTTCATCCCAAAGTCCTTCTGCCTTACTCTGTCTGATCTTCCGGCTGCCAGCCGTAGATTTTCCAATGCCCGTTATCATCTCTGCGAAGCAAAAAGATTTCGTTTGCAAAATTAAGATGAGTTCCCGTTCTTAAAGTAAACCCAACATAAAGTCTTGCCCAACTATATCCGTCCTGTGTAAAAAATTCCACATCTGTGCTGGATGGCAGACTGTAACTGGATACAATCGTATTCTGATTTTTGAACTGCGCAATGTCCCATCGCAGATCTTCCGCATATTGTTCCTGCGTTTTATTTGCAATCAGCTCCTCATCGTACAGCTCCTGAACCTTCATTGCAAGCTGAGAAAACTCCTCTTCTGTATATTCCTCACCATAAAGGCACTGGGTAAGCTCTCCAAAATACTTTAAAATTTCCCTGGGAGAAGGCGGATAATTTTTATCCAGATTCCGCATCAACACTTCCTGCACCACTCCAACCTGTGTCTCTTCGTCTGTGTCTTTACCTTTTCGTACGGATAAGTAGAAAAAATATCCCAGTACCAATCCAATTAAAATAAGTCCAATCACAAAAACCTTTATTCCGCTCCTGCCGTCTTTTCCTTTCATCTTCCTTCTCCCTCCTTATAGTTTCTGTTATGACATTTTATTCCTCATCCTCAAACTTAAGCTCCACTGTCTTTCCGTCCCGGCATACCTCTGTATTGGAAAATATCTTTCTCACCGCCGGAAGATACTCATCCGGTCTGTTCAAAGAAGGGCTGTAATGAGTCAGCCACAATTTCGGCACTTCGGCCCGTCTTGCCAGCTCTGCCGCCTCNTAAAANGTCATATGCTTATTTTCNTTNGCCTTTNNCTTTTTNTCCGGNTCNCCATACATTCCCTCACAGATNAACANATCNGATCCNGCTGCATGCTTTACAATTCCTTCTGTGGGTCTGGTGTCNGTGCAGTATGTNACCTTGATTCCCTTTCTGGANGGNCCCANCACCATTTCCGGCACNAGTGTCATATTTTCAGTTTCTATGGTTTCACCNCGNTGCAGACGGTTCCAGTACTTCTTNTCAATCCCNAACTCGACAGCTCTGTCNACTTGNAATTTACCANTTCGGTCAATGCATATACTGTATCCNTANCAGGGAACATTATGGTTTACNNTNAATGCNTCGATCCGAAATCCNTCAAANTGTATCACATGCTCCTGCTCCGCCAATTCCAGACAATCGATCACAAANGGAAGCTCCGGNGCAATAATTCGAAGCGATGCTACCACTCTGGAAAGTCCCTTTGGTCCCACCAAAAGCAGCGGCTCTGTCCGCTCTGCATTCCCCATNGTGAGAAGCATGCCCGGCAGTCCGCTGATATGGTCTGCATGAAAGTGGGTAAAACANATNACGTCAATNGGTTTGGGGCTCCANCCCTTTTCCTTCATNGCNATCTGTGTCCCTTCCCCACAATCAATCAATATGCTTTGTCCGTTATATCTGGCCATCATGGATGTCAGCCACCGATAAGGAAGCGGCATCATTCCGCCGGTTCCCAACAAGCAAATATCCAGCATAATTCCTCCAATATTTGCTTTGTCTATTCCGGCTCCACCAATCAGGCTTTCTTTTAGAGCAGTTCTTTTACTTCCTCCTCTTCAACCGGAATAACAAAGCTTTTAATCATTTTATCATAACATTCCTCGCAAAGATCAAAAGAATGTTTTANTCCATCTTTATTACTGAAATAACCAAANAGATTATCCCCCTGAAAATATCCTTCCTTAACAATACCACTTTCCACTGTCAGTTCCTTTCCGCATTGATTGCAGACNACTTTGGAAAGAATCTGTCTATTTTCATCCGTATAATTTCTCATGATCTTATCCTCCTCTTATACAATAAAAGTTTGATCTTCTTTGTCGAAATCAAAAATTTTTTGATTTAAATCGTTGATTTCTGTATTCTATTATACATAAAAGAAAAATAAGAAACAGTGGTAATTCTTCCATGCTCTGCCTATCTTTTCCACATGATCAGAGCATCCTCCTTTGGCCTATCATAGAAGCCGGGTCTGANCCCCTCCCCCCGAAAACCAAAACCTTCATATAACCTGATTGCCGGAAGGTTACTGCACCTTACTTCCAGTGTACAGTCACCAATTCCGTTTTCTGCAGCCTTCTTCAACATATATTCCATCATTTTTTTGGCTATGCCTTGTCTTCTGTGTCTGGGNGAAACTACTACATTCGTGATTTCTCCCTCNCCGACAATATTCCGAATACCGCAGCAGCCTACGATTTCTCCNTCANATTCCGCCACATAATANTAAGCATAATCCGCTTCTACCATTTCCANAAAGTCNTCNGCNGACCATGGCATGGAAAANACTTCCCGTTCNATTANGCTTGCCGCTTCCACATCAGCNGCTTCCATTTGTCTNATGATCACCTTCATGCTCTTTTTCCCGCTTTTCCCGCTCTGCCTGTGATAACCTGAGATACTCCGGCGCATGCTCCCCGGCAGTNACCGTTNTTCCTTCCCGAATGTACTGAAAGGCCAGCATTCCAAAAGCTGCCGCTCTCTGACGATTCATATGTGCCGGNGCAAAACCATAGGGTACCCTCATAAGCTCTGCAAGNTTTNGGGAATANACCGGNACACCGTCTCCAAGAAAAATGACNTCCCGCTCCGTTTCATTGAGCTTTTNGGCAATCTCCTCAATNGATANNGCACATTGAGAAAGAANCTCATGNAGCCTGTAGNGCAAAGGATTNCCTTGNTCNTTCCTATATTCATANATTCCNGTATATACCTGATTTCTTCTGGCATCCATNATCGGNCATACCAGTTTATCCGTTCCATACAAGTTACAGGCAAGTCCGTCTAANGTAGGNACTTCCACCAAAGGCACATTNAGTGCAAGTCCAAGTCCTTTNGCAGTTGCNGATCCNATCCNNAGACCGGTAAAAGAACCGGGNCCCTTNGCCAGTGCTATNGCNTCTANGGNATCCAGATCCAGCTCCACCATCTTTTTNAGTTCATCCAGCATGGGCAGNAAGGTCTGAGAATGNGTCTTTTTATATTGAACATTNTACTCACCNATCAAAANATCATCTTCCACNAGGGCNACCGATGCCACNAGACCNGAGCTGTCAATTGCAATAATTTTCATGTCACTAATCCCCCATGCCTGTCTTTTCAAGCACGATTTTTCTATAATCAAATCCCTTTTGGAGATCCTTCGATATCGTAATTCTGACATAACTTTCGGGAAGAATTTCCGCAATCAGATCCGCCCACTCGATCAGACAGATCCCCTCTCCATAAAAGCAGTCC
This sequence comes from Lachnospiraceae bacterium, assembly GCA_014804285.1. Taxonomy (GTDB): domain Bacteria; phylum Bacillota; class Clostridia; order Lachnospirales; family Lachnospiraceae; genus Suilimivivens. Next base: position 8,927 of record JAAVAA010000078.1, read on the forward strand.
TCATATCCTATTTCATCCATCTCGGAAANATCACCAATCCGATATACATCAAAGTGGTAAAAAGGACAGCGTCCTTCCTCATATACCTGCATAATCGTGAATGTAGGACTGTTTACCGGTTCTGTAATACCAAGTCCTTTTGCCAAACCTTGGGTAAATACGGTCTTTCCCACTCCCAGATCACCAATCAGNGTGAAAACAGTACCTTCCGCAGCCTTTTCACCGATTTTTTCCCCAAGCCGAAAAGTATCCTCCGGCCCGAAACTTTCAAAAACTCCTTCATCCATGTCCATTCATGCTCTCCCTGCTTCTTCCGCCTTCAACTGCGGATCTTTACTTTCTTTGGCGGCATATGAGTGGATATCATCTTTATTACTGCTGCCGAATTCTCTTTAAGATCCTTTCTCGGAAAAATAGAGGCATTGATCCTTGATGTGTACACAATCAGGCTTTTCGGTGTGGATACTGCCTTAAACATATCCTCCCATTTCTGGCTTTGTACCTCCCCGTTCTGGGACACTTCAATTCCTTCTTCTGTCATCTTATAATGGAGCGGCATCTTAAAAGCCGGGTTTGCCAAAAACTGCTGTCTGGATTTCAAAAACAATGTCCAGGGCAGATACGCCAAAATAATAATTCCCGCGATCAGACAAAGTACGCCTGCTCCCATAAAAAATGCTGTTACCAGTAATGCTCCTGTTACTGCTCCGATGAGCCCTGCCGGGCTGGTATAAGTATGATACAACATATAATCATATAACGCCCCCGGCGTTATCCTGACATCGAATTCGACTTCCATTTTCATCTGCCTTCCCTNGTCTGTTTTATGAACAACCGCCCTATGTATTGCTAACCGGTTTCCTATAAAAGAGCACCTACGGAAGTAGGTGCTCTTCACTCTTCTTATTATACTAAAAATCAGACAAAGTGCAACAGCAAACTGCTCGTTTAGCCGAGTTCAGTGATCAACTATGAAAACCAGCTAACGACTCCACTATAGTCGCCTAATCCACTGACTGGCTATTTAGTGAAAAGTAGAACATTTGACTCTAGCAAAGTAGTTAATTTGGCTTGGCAATATTCAATAACCCAGCTCAGATGAAAAGAAATTCTAAAGGAGTCCATTCGCGAACGCTTTATCGAGCGTGACGACGTAGAATTTCTTTTCATCTGAGCGGACGTCTTACATATGCATACCCAAGCCAAACGTTAAATGCCCCTACTCATGCCGCAATGCTTCAATAGGACTGAGTTTTGCCGCCTTTCTGGCCGGATAAATTCCAAAGAAGATTCCNACGCCGCAGGAAAACAANGAGGCNGCAATTACCGTNCCGNCNCTGATCTTCGGAGTCAGTCCTGCAATCGCCCCAACACCGTAGCCGCCAAGAACTCCCAAGATAATTCCAATGATCCCACCTAGCAGCGTAATGATACCGGCCTCCGCCAAAAATTGAAGCAGTACGGATGCCGTCCTTGCCCCAAGCGCCTTTCGTATTCCGATCTCTCTGGTTCGTTCCGTAACAGATACCAGCATGATATTCATAACACCAATACCGCCTACCAGAAGCGAAATAGCCGCTACAAAGGAAATAAAGACCGTAATAAAACTGAGAATTGTATCAAACTGCGCAGACACATCGTTAAAGCTCTGCATCATAATCTGATTTTCTCCTCGCACATTATGCCGGCTTTCCAAAAGAGAAAGTACTTTTGCCGCTACCTCCGTACAATATTCTGAAGATTCTGCCACCACATAAAACTGATCGATCTCATCAATATAGTATCCCAGTTTATTTGCCATAAAAGTAAGCGGCACTTCCGCCTGGATGGTTGTTATTCCTCCGCTTCCCATAGAGATCAGGGAAGATGCATTGTCCTGCCGGATTCCAATAATGCGCAGTTCCTGCGTAATTCCCCAGAAGGTCGCATCAAAGGTCATCCCAATTACATCACTGGTTCCAAATAACGCTGTTGCATTGCTCTCCGTGATAATACAGACATTGCTGCCTGCATCGTAATCGTTCTGAGTAAAGTATTTTCCCTTAATGACAGGATCGGAAGTTATATATTGTAATCCAACAGTTCCCCCTGACATTGAAATATCAAAATCTCCTTTTGGTCCTTCTGCCGTTCCCCAGGTACCAAAGGATGGGGTAACGCCCTTCACATGTGCAATCTGTGTCTGGATAGCATCAAAATCTGCCTGGCTAAAAGTCACTGTTGTGTCCTTGCGGGTACTATCCACGTAAAAGGCGATCTGACCGCCTGCTAAGCCTTCCAGTTCAGAATTCACCTGTCCTCTCAGACCGTTTCCTATGGATATAACCATAATAACGGAAGAAATACCAATGATAATGCCCAGCATAGTCAAAATGGATCGGCCTTTATTGCTTTTGATATTCATAAGTGCAATCTTAATGTATTCCCAAATCTGTGCCATAATAAGCCTCCGTTCCTTTATTGCTCAGGCATAGCCATAACAGTCATCCCCTCAAAAAGGCCCGTCGATACTTCCAAAACCACCTGTTCTCCCTCAGAAAGTCCTTCCTTAATCTCTATATATAGATCCGACGAAATTCCTGTCACCACCGGCTTTTTAACAAGAATATTATCTTCCACAACGTAGACAAACTCGCCATCCATATCCACATTGACCGTACTTACCGGAACCAGCACGGCATTCTCTTCCTTTGCAGTGCTGATAACAACCTTTGCTTCAACACCCAATATCAAATCACTGTCAGGATTGGTAATCTTAATTTCTGTTCCCACAACGGCAGCTCCGCTGTTATTAGTCTCTGCCATCTTATTGATCTTGGAAACCTCACCCTGATACTCTTTATTTCCAATACTTATTCTGGCGCTCTGTCCTACTGCAATTTTATCCAGATCATACTTGGTGACAGAAATCCTAACCATCACATCCTCGGTACTTTCCAGCTTAAGAAGGGATCCTCCAACCGGAACACTGCCGCCCTCCACAGCACTGATTTCCGTAACCACTCCGTCAAATTCAGCCGTAACTCCGCTCTTTGCTGTTTCCAGGCTTTTCAACGTATCCTCTGTTTCAATCTCTTTGGTCTGCTTATTTGCCTCCAATTCTTCCTTGGCACCCGCATTCATTTTTCCTGCCTCGGCGGAGCTTTTCTGGGACTTCATTTCAGAACGGTATTCCTTATAACCTGCCAGCATATCGTTATATACCTCAAGTTCATCCTGCCAGCCTTTGATCTCTTCGTTGTTCTGCTGTTCATATGTATTTAACTGAATCTGTTTCTGCAATTCCAGATAGGTCTCTTCATCTTCCTCCGAAAAGTTTCCCTTAGCCTGTTTATCTTGATACTCCAGCAGCGTAATCTGCAGCAACGTTCCAAAATAAGCAAGATCACTCTGCTTCTTTTCAATCTTTGCCTCCAGATTCTTAATGTAAGCTTCTGTATCTTCAATCTGCTGATCCAGCACTTCCAAATTTATATTTGCCTCATTTAAATCACCCAACCGTTCGTTGTTGCTCTGAATTGAATTTTTGTAACTCCCTTCCTGAGACTGCGCTGAAAGCTGTGTTAGCTCTTCTTCTCTTGCAAGAGCCTCATCATCATAGGTAATCAGCACGTCTCCCGCTTTCACGGCATCCCCTGCTTTTACGGAAACTTCTGCTATCTTTACATCCACATCGGAAAAATAATTCTTTGTCTCCAACGTGGTAACTGTTCCGCTGGTATTGATAGTCTCTTCGATTTCGCCAGTCCATGCACTAGTCGTAGAAACGATTGCCTGCGGCCCTTCACCGGCTGTCACCTTCATCACAATAAAAGCAATTACAAGCACACCGGCAATACAGCCAAAAATGATTCTCCTGCGTTTCTTCTTTGCCGCCTTATCTAAGGGCTTCTTTTCTTTTTTGGGCTTTTTTTCTATCTTCTTTTCTTCTTCACTCATAATCCTTGCTCCCTTCCGTCCTTTATGGCCTCCATTTGACCGCAACCTGCAAATTTACAGTCATACAAACTTACAGTTGAAAGATTTAGCTTTCATTCTTAATATCGTCCACGATTTTTCCATCCATAATGCGGATGATCCTTCTTGCTCTGGCTGCGATATCATTGTCATGGGTAATCAGTATAACCGTTCTTCCCTCCCCATGAAGTCCCTTTAAAATCTCCATGATTTCCTTTGTTGAGCCGGAATCCAGATTTCCCGTAGGCTCATCGGCCAAGACCACCGGAGGAGCCTGGGCAATGGCTCTGGCAATAGCAACTCTCTGCTGTTGACCTCCCGACATTTCTGAAGGCTTATGATCCATTCTTGCTTTCAAGCCCACTTTTTCAAGGGCTATATGTGATAGTCTCATTCGTTCCTTTTTGGCAACCCCCCGGTAGATAAGAGGGAGCTCTACATTTTCAAGCGCCGTAAGTCCGGCAATCAGATTAAATCCCTGAAAAATAAATCCGATCTCCCGATTTCGGATATCCGAGAGCTCATCGTCAGATAAATTGGATACATCCTGTCCATTCAATATGTAGGTTCCGCTGGTTGGAACATCCAAACACCCCAGCATATTCATCAGAGTGGATTTTCCAGATCCTGACTGTCCGATAATCGCCACAAATTCATTCTTTTCAATTTTCAGATTCACATGATCCAGTGCCCGGACTTCATTTTCACCGGGATTATATATCTTACACATATCCCGAATCTCAATCAGTTCACTCATGCTGCCTCACATTCTGCTGCTTATGCAGCTCATTTCGTCTGTACTATTGTATTATATTACTAATACAATAATTGTCAATACTAAAATTTAAGATTATCATTTATCATAAAGCATAACGAATTATATGACCAAAATGTTTCAATAATCTGTAAAAAAATCTTAAGTTTTTCTAAGTTTTTTCCAGTTAGGTCATGCATAAAAAAGGGAATCCCCAAACCCTTTATGGATTTAAGAATTCCCACAATCATCTCAACCGGTTTACTTTTGAAGATATGCAAAAAATCCTTCTATATCTCCGGACTTCATATAGCCCTTTTCCACCCAGAAATCTGCTGCCATCTTCGCAATATCTTTCACATTATCCGCTTTACTCAGATCGTTAAACTCCTTGTTCATTGCTTCATCGTAAAATGTGATCCCGGCACACTCATCCATGACATCCTGCTTGTCAAGGGAAAGTCCCTTTGCCATGATCTCACAGCCTTCATCAAAGTTTTCATTTAAATATGCTACCGCCTTATTCCAGCAGTCATTCAGAACATCCGCAGCATCCGGGTGCTCTTCCAGAAAATTAGTGTTTACTGTAAGTACATCAATAATTGCTTTGGGATAGTCCGCAGAAGATACCAAAATGTGGCCTCCCTCACGTTCACCGCAATTACCAAGGGCCGGTTCCCAGGTCACAGCCGCATCAACATTTCCTGCAATAAAAGCTTCGCCTGCCGCATCATTTCCCATCTCTACAATGTTAATCTGATCTTCAGTAATATTGCTGTCTGCAAGTGCCTGAAGGAAGAAAAAGTAGGATGTTGCTGATTTATCCAGCGCCACTGTTTTCCCTGCAAGATCATCCATTGTCTGAATATCACCTGTTGCAACCAGTCCGTCGCCGCCGGTAGAGCAGTCCATTGTACATACATATTGTTCCGGTGCTCCCGCATCAAATTGAATAATGTCACGGTCCATAACCTGTCCCAGTGCCTGAATGCTGTTTGAAACAAAAGCTGCGCCATATGTAGACTCGTCTTCCATGATCACCACCTGGGCATCATAACCAGCCTCCTCAAAATACCCCTTTTCGATAGCAATAAATACCGGTGCATAGCCCGCCCATGTACAAAATGCGATCTTCATCGGAATCAGTTCTCCGGATTTTGCCTCACCATCTCCCGCTGTTTGTGCAACGCCTCCGCATCCTACACAGGAAAGCGTCACCACGCCTGCAAGTAATAATGCTAATAACTTTTTCATAATTTTCTCCTCTTTTCTTATATTTCAATGGCTGCCTCCTGGCTTTCCTGCCAGAGCATATCCATGATCTTTTGTTTCATTGCAAGAAATTCCGGTTTCACCAGCATTTCGTGGTTCCTCTCCCCTTTAAGCTTTACCTCCAGCACCTCGCGGATGGTTCCCGGGCGACGGCTCATCACATAGATACGATCGGCCAAAAGAATTGCCTCATCAATATCATGAGTGATAAACAGAATTGTATTTTGAGTTTCCCGGCTGATTTTTGCCAATAGCTCCTGCATCACCACTCGGGTCTGGGCATCCAAAGCACCAAAAGGCTCATCCATCAGTAAAATCTTAGGATGATTTGCCAGTGTCCTCGCAATAGCCACACGCTGCTTCATACCACCTGAAAGCTGCCTGGGAAGTGCGTTTTCAAATCCGCTAAGCCCCACCAGACCGATATATTCCTTTGCTCTCTGCTCCCGTTCCTTTTTCGGAACTCTCTGCATCTTCAATCCAAATTCCACATTTTTCTGAACTGTCAGCCAGGGAAAAAGACTGTATCCCTGAAAAACCATCCCTCTTTCCGCCCCCGGACCGGTAACTTCCTCTCCATCGACCAGAATCTTTCCTTCTTCCACGTGCTCCAATCCCCCGATCAGGTTGATCAGCGTGGACTTACCGCAGCCTGAAGGCCCCACAATCACCACAAATTCTGACTCTCTCACTTCCAGATTAATATCCTTCAGCGCCACTACATCCTTTTCTCTGCGCCTGAGGGCAGGATAAACCCATTGCAGATCTATTACCTTTAGCTTTACATTACTCATCTCTAATCACCCAGCCTTTCGTGCCATGGAACAACCAGCTTTGTCAATATCCGGAGCAGGAAATCGGTAATCAGACCGATCACACCGATCATGATCAATCCTGCAAAAATCACATCCGTAGCCAAAAAGCGCTGTGATTTTAAAATTATATAGCCCAGCCCAGCCGAAGCCGCCACCATTTCCGCAACCACCAGATATGTCCATGCCCAGCCGATAGTCAGTCGAAAATCATCCATCAGTCCCGGCAGCGCCGCCGGAAAAATAACCTCCGTATAGACTTGAAATTTACTTGCTCCAAGCGTCCTTGCTGCATTGATCATATTCTTGTCAATCGAAGAAACCGTATCACTGACCATCAGCACTAATTGGAAAAAAGTTCCCAAAAAAATAATCACATATTTTTGATTTTCTTCTATTCCCAGGTAAAGCAGGGTAAGGGGAACCAAGGCAACCACCGGAAGATACCTGACAAATTCAATCACTGGCTGTATGATTGCACTGAACTTTTTGGACTGCGCCATCAGCATGCCAATCGGGAGCGCCGCAACCGCCGACCACAGCCAGCCCACCATAACGCGTTTGGTCGAGACAAAGCAGTGTTCCAACAAGGTTCCATCCTTTGCCATATCCACCAGACTGTTCCACACAGCGGTGGGAGAAGGCATAAAAATCTCATTTACAAAGCCTCCGTAGGTGACGATACACCACACCGCAATAATAATACAAAAAGAAATAAATGAAAGACCTCCGTAAGAAAGTCTTCTGCTTTTCTTCTTCATAATCGTTTTCCAACTTTCCGTAAAAATATACATCACTTATTTATCACATTAGCACATTAAAGCAGTATACCACGGAACATGTCATTTGAAAAGTAGTAAATTAACGTTTAGATGGGGTATGCGTATGTAAAGCGTCCGCTCCGATGAAAAGAAATCCTTTCGTCAACACGCTCGATAAAGCGTTCGCGAATTGTTTCCTCAAGGATTTCTTTTCATCGG
>JAAVAA010000079.1 GCA_014804285.1 Lachnospiraceae bacterium
GACAGCTTCTCCATAAGCTGTCCGTATCGGTTGGTTCCGTTTATGCTGTCCAGGCTCCGCAGTCCGGCAAGGATATCCTGCATCTCCACGTTGGTCAGCAGCGTCCGATCCATCTTATAGCCTTCCATGATGCAGATACCTCCGCCCTGTCCCTGTCTGGTGACTATGGGAATTCCTGCCATACACAGCTCCTCAATATCCCTGTTAATGGTTCGTCTGGAAACTTCAAAGCATTCCGCCAGCTCCGGAGCTGTTACCGTATCCTTTTGTAATAAAATGGATAAAATCCCTATCAGACGTTCGATCTTCATATCTTTTTCCTTTGTCTCATTGTATCAGGCTAAACACGACATCTGTTTGTCATGTTTCTAGCAAATGCCAATGCGCGCATCTGCTTCGCCGTTGTCCGGGAGTTACGCCGCAAATACTATATTCTGCAAATATTCTATAAAATTTCCGCCAATAATGCACTTTAATTCCTGCTCATCCATCCCCCTCTGCAAAAGGGCAGCAGTAAGGAGTGGGATCTGTCCGTGGTGAAGCAGACAGTCGTCTCTTTCTGTAAGCACCCGCCCATTGAGCACCGCTCTTGCCATGTCGTAGGAATCACACAAATCAAACCCATAACCCACATGCTTTGCACCAATCCTCTCTGTCTCGTACTCAATATGGCGGCAGAGCATTTCCAGATGATTTCCAGCTTCAGAACCGGCAATATATTTACACCCGTTCACGCCCATAATTCCTCCCTGTACCGCCAGCGCTTCCATCTGTTCATCGGTCAGATTTCGGTAATTGTCAAAGATATGTCTGCTGCCGGAATGGGTGGCAATAAAAGACCTCTTTGTAATCCGGCACACCTGATCAAATCCCTCATCATTCAAGTGACTGACGTCCAGAAACATGGATTTTTCTTCCATGCGCTTAACAGCCTCCATTCCGATCTCCGTCAGACCTCCCGGTATCTGTTGATGCTCCAGCGCCTTGCAGCATCCATTCCCCAGTTTATTGGGTCTGCTCCACGTAAGAGCACACCCCCGTACGCCCATCTCATAAAGCTGGTCCAAACAGGAAAGGTCCTCCCCTATGCAGTCAAGCCCTTCCATATAAATCAGAATACCGATCTTCTTTTCTGACAGCACCCGGCGTAAATCTACTCTGTCCAAAACAAGGATAACATCCGAAAGCTCTTTTACATCCTCCTTAAGCGCCTGAATTTGACTAAGTGCGTTTTCCCATCCCGGTGCCGGTTCCCCCTCCTTCTTCTGCACAAGCTCGCCGCTTTCTACATAAATGGAGGAAAAGACCAGACCGAGTCCTGCCTCTTTAAAATGCCTCAAATAATGATTTTTCACCACATCTCTCTCACCGTTCTTATTCCGAAGAAGAATCTCACCGGCAAGATCCAGATGGGCATCCACCACCGGATTTGCTTTGTGGAGTGCCATTGCTTTTTCCAGATAATCCTGTTTTACTTTAATATCCATATCGCTTTCCCCTATATGATATATGACAAGAAAAGGTGCACCGGAAATCTCCAATGCACCTATCTTTTCTTTTACATTATTTATATGCGATTTATTTCCAGTTGACCAGCTCCTCGATCATCTTCGGCAGCTCTGTGTCCATGTTCTCATCTGTGAACTGACAGGTTCCTACAGCCTTATGTCCACCGCCGCCGTATTTCAGCATCAGACTTCCCACATCCACATTAGAGGTACGGTTTAAAATGCTGTAGCCCACTGCAGCCGAGCAGCCCTTTCCGCCCTTGCCGTTTACGATCCATACAGATATATTCTGCTCCGGATACATACTGTAGATCATAAAGCGGTTTCCGGAATAAATGGGATCCACACCGCGGAGATCAGAGATAATAACATCCTTCTCAACACGCGTATTAGCTCTCACCATCTCTTTGAATTTCTCGGTCTGTTCGAAATATACTTCAATACGTTCCTTCACATCCGGCAGGCTTAAAATTTCATCTGTGGTCATGGTACGGCATGCCTGCATCAGTTCCTCCATCAGACGGTAATTGGGAATCGTAAAATTACGCCATCTTCCCAGTCCGGTTCTGGGATCCATCAAAAATCCAACCAAGATCCATCCTGTCGGATTCTGAACCTCATCAATAGTCAGATTACCGGAATCCACCTTATCAACCGCAACCATCATCTCATCAAAATGCGCAAAGCGCTCATGACCTCCATAATACTCATAAATGATTCTTGCACAGGACGGCGTAATCCTGCTTTCACCCTTATACTTTCCCGCTAACTGCTGACGCTCATGTTCGCTGGAATGATGATCAAACCAAAGTCCGCATCCTTCTACATAAGGAACGTTTGCAAGAACATCATTTTCATCCACCGGAACCAGTCCATCCTGCAGATCCTTGGGATGTGCAAAAGTCCAAGAATCAATAATCCCTGCCTCCAGCAGCAATGTGCCACAGGCAAGTCCGTCAAAATCGGAACGTGTCACTAACCTCATAATAATTGTAAACCTCCATTCTTCTCAATCTAAAAATTAAATACAATTTTATTTTTCAAGATCAACTTTCTTTAACAGTTCCCGAATGTCCTCCACAGACAGCCATTCCGTGTTATTTCCCGAACTGTAAGAAAAGCCCTCCTCCACCTTTTTGCCGCTGGTGTTGATCTTCTGCTTGTCATTCCAGATCACCTGCGGGTAAACAATGAAGTGCTTGTCGTACTCATAGGTATTAGCGGAATCTTCCACCGTCACCATAATCTCATGAAGCTTCTCACCGGGGCGGATGCCGATTTCCGGCATTTTGCAGTCAGGAAGCATTGCCTTGGCAAGATCTGTCACCTTAAACGATGGAATCTTACTGATAAAGGTCTCTCCACCGGTAGCCTCTTCCAGTGCCTTGATCACCAGCTCAACCCCCTGAGTCAGGCTGATCCAAAAGCGGGTCATCCGATAATCGGTAATGGGAAGCTCATTACCGCCATTTTTAATAATGTTATGGAAAATGGGAATAATGGAGCCTCTGCTCCCTGCCACATTTCCGTAACGCACAATAGAAAAATTAATGTCCTTGCTGCCAGCATAAGCATTGGCCGCAATAAACAGCTTATCCGATACCAGCTTTGTGCCGCCGTAAAGATTCACGGGATTGACCGCCTTGTCGGTAGAAAGTGCAACGACCTTCTTTACATTGGAATCCAAAGCCGCATCAATCACATTCTGTGCCCCGTGAATATTGGTCTTAATTGCTTCATTGGGATTATACTCACAGGCGGGAACCTGTTTCAGTGCTGCCGCATGGATCACATAATCCACGCCTTCAAAAGCTCTCTTGAGTCTCTCCCTATCCCTCACGTCACCAATAAAGAACCTGAGCTTATCGGAATACTCCTTAAACTCTCCCTGCATGAGCAGCTGTTTAAACTCATCTCTGGAATAAATAATAATTTTCTTAGGGTTATAATGTGTCAGCACATATTTTGTAAAGCACTTGCCAAAAGACCCTGTTCCTCCGGTAATGAGAATTGTTTTATTATCCAATAACATAAACTGCCTCCGATATTGTTTTCTTTCTTTGCCAAAACCAGTATAACACAAAATATCCCTAACAGCAATTTTTATTCCTTTTCCGCCTTCACTCTGCTTTTTCCTTCCAAATCCACAGGAACACATCCCTCTTCCATCATCTGCAGCATGATCGGAACAATATTTGGATCAAACTGAGAACCGGATCCCTTTGTAAGTTCGCTGATGATCACATCTTTTTCCAGAGCCTTCCGGTAACATCTTTCATTTGCCATCGTATCATAGGCATCTGCCACGCCGATGATGCGGGCGATCTGGGGAATCTCCTCTCCCTTGAGTCCCTGACAATAGCCTGTTCCGTCATAACGCTCATGGTGATACTGCGCACCCTCCGAAATTCCGTCAAGAGCCGTACAATCCTTCAGGATTTCACCACCAATCTTGGGATGCGTCTTGACAACATCCATCTCCTCCTTGGTAAGCTTATCAGCCTTCTTTAGGATACTGTCGGGAATACCGATCTTGCCGATATCATGCATCAAAGCTATATAGTATACCCGCTCTTGATCTTCCTGCGACATATTCATCCTTCTGGCAAGTTCTCTGGAATAGTAAGCAACTCTTATGGAATGACCGTTGGTATATTTGTCCTTGGCATCGATGGCCTTCGCAAAAGCACGAAGGAACTGGTCAACAATCGTCTGATATTCCTTTTGGCGCTTCTTGATGCTTGCAATCTTGGCGCGTGCGATCAAATAGCTGCCAAGCACCAGTACTGCAACAGCAAGAATAACGCACAGAATCCAGAAGATCGGAAGTTCTGTGATCTTTTTTTCTTTATGAATATCCACATAATAGTCGAAACTCATTTCAGGGTCGGACAGATCATAAACCCGCAGGCAGAATCGATAATCTCCACCGGGCAGATTGGTATAGCTGATGCTGCTGCTCTTTTCTTCCTTAATCTCCGTTTCCTGTTGGTCAAACCCCTCCAATTGATAAGACATACCGCTGGCCGTGGTTCCCGTATAGGACAAGGTTGCAAAATCAATGGTGATACGTGTGGCATTTCGGTTAAGAGTAATCTTTTCCGGATGAATATAGCTTTCCTCATCTACACGGATCTCGCTGATAATCCCCAATGGCTGAGGATTATTCACTGCCGAAAATCGAAATGTGCTTATGCCGCTTCTGGTAACAAGATACAACACACCATTCTCATCTACATAATTCCAAGTATTTGCATTTAAAGAACCTGTCAGACCATAAGAAAATCCGTAAAGCACTGTCTGCGCCGTTCCTTCTCCCAAGAGAGCCTCTTTTTCCGCTGCCAGAATCCCGTTATTCTGCATCATATAAAGCATACCATCTTTTTCGTACAGGTCAAAAATACTGCCGGCGCTCTTTTCAAAATTCTCCAATTTTTTGAAGCTGCCCTCACTAAAATAATAAAGACTGCTGCCTGCACTGACAAGCCATCCGCCATTGCTTTCATCGGAAAGCATTCTCAGCACAACTCCCTCATTCAAGCCATCATTAAAACCATAATTGGTAATTTCATCTCCCTTTATGGTATAAATACCGCCGCCGTCACTTCCGGCATAAAGCACACCGTTTTCATCTTCTGCAAAACATAAGATCGTACCATTTTCAAGGCCCGTACCGCTTCCCTGCTCGTAATTCTTGATTACCTTTCCATCTTGGATGATGCTGATTCCGCTCTGGGTCCCAACCGCAATGGATCCGTCCGCACGCTCAAAAAGCACCCGGATGCCTTCTCCGGCAAGACCTTCTTCCAGTCCGTAACAGGTAATTTCTTCTGTCTTCGGATCATAGCTCACCGCACCATGCCCATAATAAGTCGCCACCCACAAAATTCCGTCCTCCGTCACAAGCATGTAACGAATGCGGTCATTTGCAAGGAACTCCGTCAGTGCATTGCTGACAGGCGTCCAATTCTCATTAAAAGCAAACAGGCCGTCATCTGCACCTACATAATATTCTTTTTCCAGCTTTACAATCGTGTTTAAAGCCTTTCCGTTAAGAGCGGCTGCTTCATTAGGAGTCTCAAAGCATCCTTTGGAATACTTTACAATTCCAAGGGTTGTGGATGCCAGCCAGATATTCCCCTCATAATCCAGCGCAGCACAGTTTACGGAGGCCGCCTTTCTGTTCTCTCCAAATTCCATAAAGCTTCCGTCCGCGCTCATCAGCCCGAAGCCCCGTAGTCCCGATATTAATATGGTTCCGTCTTCGCATACTCGGATCTGATTGTGGGTAAACACATCTCCTGTATCAAAACAGGTAACCTCAAAAGAAGTTTCTGCAAGCTCTTCATCTTTAAAACGAACCCGTGCAAATTCGTTGCCGGAGGTTCCAAGGTAAATCTCTCCCTGCTCTCCTGATGATACACAGTAGACTTCCGAATTTTTAAAAAACTGATCCGAAGTAAACTGTGCCGCCACTTTATCCTGATCGACCACCTGACAAATTCCCTGATTCAGACAGCACCAGACCCTTCCATAGCTATCCACGCCAAGTGCATAGATGGTATTTCCCATAAGTGCTTCTTCTTCAATCGGTATCAGCGCTCCATCCCTTATCACGGCAAGTCCGGAATTGGAGGCTGCGTAGATAGTTCCGTCTTTTCCCTCCACAAAATCCCGGATACAGAGAAAGGTGTGATCCTCTGCTCCTTCTATTTTGACAAACTGTCCGTTTTCATACACAAAAACACCGGCATCATTGGTCCCGATCCAGAGTCTTCCTTTTGAGTCTTCAAAAAGAGAACGCACGGAGGAAGAGGTTATCCCCTCCTTCTCCTCACTGTAATTTCTGAATCGAGTCCCATCATACCGGATCAATCCGCCATAGCTTCCTATCCATATGTAACCGTCCGAGGTCTGCATAACCACATTGGCTTCACCGGTAGGAAGTCCGTTTTGTTCATTATAAATCGTAACTACATAATCCCCGAAATCCTCTGTGCTTTCGGAAGCATTTACTACAAATGGCTGTGTAAGTAAAACTGCTGCTATTACAAAGCCCAGTAACATCTGCGTAACTCTGACTATTCTTTGCACCATAATCGTCTCCTGTTTTATCACATAAGCAAGCGTATCTTATATATTATCGTACATTTATAGTCAAAAGTTAATAGCTGAGCATGACCAAGCCAAACATTAATATTATTTGTCTCCACCAGAAAGCACCAGCGCCGCAACTCCGCAAAGTATCCCCGCAATCGGATAGACCACCCATGTCACGCCCCAGTTATTTGTTGTAAAACTCCAAAACAGATAAACGCAGGTTGCCAGCAGCATAATACAGCCGCACACCTTTCTCTTCAGCGCATTCCGCTTTTTTCTTTCCGGAGAAGGGTTTCCTTCCTTATTATATTTTTCAATGTCATACTTTTCTTTCTGCATTCCCGCATAAGTGAGAATCGGCACTGCTACGGAAATCATCAGCATAAATACTGCATCCAGAACCGTTTCCCTCTGCTCAGCAGCCTCCGGGCTCAGCACTGCTTCTTCAAGAGCCACGCCGCCCGCAAGCTGGACAAGCAGTCCCACAAGAATCAGACCCACACCGACTGCAATTCTCACCGTAAATTTCCGATATGCCTGATCCTTTTCTTCTTCTGTGTAAAAATCCTCAATCACCGGATGCTTTTTGGAAAACTGCTCCATCTGCAATCCCATAACCACCATGACCATCACTGCAACGATCAAAAGTGTAAAAAATACCACTGCGGCATATTCTTCATTCATTCCTGCACTTGTCAGGAACATCATCACGCTGATTCCCAGAAGGATCAACCCAACTCCCGCCGATATCCACTTACTGAACTGATTTTTCTGCCGGTCATAACCATAAATATCTTCTGAAAAGTTTTTGCGGACATCTCCCTGCATCAACGTATCCATACTGCAATGGAACATACTGCAAATCTGCAAAAGCTTTTCCATTTCCGGATAACTCTGTCCCGATTCCCATTTGGATACCGACTGTCTGGAAACCTCCAATTGTTCCGCCAACTGCTCCTGTGTAATATCCTTTTGTTTTCTCAAAAATAATAAATTTTCTGCAAAGCTCATTTTCTTTCCTCCGTTTCAACCGTAATCTAACCGGCGCCTCTTTCGACGCTCATTTATAGTGTTTATTTTACGGTTGCGCGGCGGCAACTTCCATCAATCTCATGTTGCGTTTAAGTTTTTGCATGTATATTTTCAGTTGCATAATGCATTTTACCCCTCATTGGAGCTCATACAACGTCCATACTCCCCGCCCCTTCTCGGCGATCACCTGATAGGAGCTTATGTTCTCGTTTTCTTTAAGCAGTTCCCGAATGCGCTCCTCTCCATTTTCATAGTCAGCCGCATAAACCAGTAATGATCTGCTGCCTGTAATCGTTTCGTCCGTAATTGGCTCTTCATTTCCCATGCTCGCCAGATACACTCTCGGATACTCTATCAGTTCATCGGAAAGCCACCAGATATGATCTCCAGATGCTTCATTATAAAATACCACTACCGGCACATCTTTATGCTCCCGTACAAATGCCATGATCTCTTTTTCTTCTTCATAGAGGAAAAAGACTCTTCCCCGGCAAAGCGCGGTCACATCAATCAGAAGGAGAATCAGGCAAAACACCCCCGGCAAAACTTTTGAAAGGAATCTGCTTTCCTGATGTCGGGGCATCATTCCTTTCTTTCTCATCCTAGCCTCGCTAAGCCCTTCTATACAACTCCACATTCCATAAATAAGCAAAAAACACAAAATCCCGTAAACGGGAAGCTGATAACGATTTGATGTCTCCCCCAGCAGAAGTGCCGTTTTGGACACGGTAAAAAAGTACCCTGCTGCCGCAAACAGCATCAACGCTGTTGCCGGATTGATTTCTCTGTCCGAAAGCCCTCCTCTCTTCCTCAAATATCCCATGGTCACCGCCAGAAGAGCAAGAATTAAGATCCAAATGCTTAAGGTATCGTTCATCACATAGTCATCAAACAGCCCCCAGAAGAAGCGAAGTCTGTCCAGAGTGTTGGAAGCATTGCCAAATTCACTGACCGCTTCCGTCCCCCGGTATCCTCTGAAAATGTGTGATAATGCGGGAGGATAATAAATAAGCGCTGCCAAAAGTCCTGCCGCACAGGCAGCCGCATACGAAAACAGTTCCCTGATCTTCTTTTTCCGAAGCAGGTAAAAACAGAATCCTGCTCCCAGAAAGAAATGAAAAATAATGTAATAATATTGCGTTAGAAATCCGAAAAAGACTGTTAACGCTAATGGCAGAAGAAAGCTTCGAATCCGAAAATCCTGCCGAAAAACCGCCCGCAAATGAAGCGACAGACACAGTAACACAAAAAAGGTCAAAAGCTGATACATGCGGATGAACATGACTCCGGAGATCACCGCACCAGAAAATCCCCAGAGCAGGCAGGTCAAAAATGATAGGATCACCGCTTTTTTTTCTCTTCCTTCTTCCGCTCCGCGTTCTGCACCGCAAGCTGCGCCTTGTTCTGCCAAACCTCCGCACCGGACAGCCGTATAAACCGAATAAGCCAGCAGAATATAGCTCCCCGCATAGGCAATCAGATTCACCGCGATCCCCAGCCACTTACTGAACACTCCCGGGAACAGCGAACAGACCGTGTGGAACAAAAAATAATACAGGGGCGGATGCACATCCCANGACTGCATCTGCCAGACCACATCNTANCGGAAGCCCTCTCCNNCNAGCACCACAAAATCATTNCGCAGCTCCTCTCCCTGAGTCCACTGNCTGTCNTTTACAAATAGTCCTGCTGTCTTATTGCTGGAATAGTAGGTATACAGCTCGTCCTCGTGGAACCCTGCTTTTCTGCCNCCATAATATNNGAGCACTGCCAGCTGCAAAAGCAAAAGAACCGCCATAACGAGAATATACTGTTGTTTCCTTTTTNTNCTCATATCTGACCCTCAAATCAAGGCTNGAAGATTTTTCAACCCTGTTTTCACGNATTTCCTCTGACTTTTTTAATTATTCTATGCNCTCTCCGCGCCAGCACCGGCATCCTCCCCAAAAGAAGTAAATATTGCTTGTTCTTNTTNGTCAGNTAAGGAGATGAGGATATCTCNCTGCGNTGCTCTCTCAGNTAATTTCTGACCTGTATATAAAAGGTATTCTTTTTATTCATCTGTGAAATCGGAATATGGAGCATATANTCNAGTCTNTGAAACANTCCGAAACGCATCGCTTCCGGCATAAGCTTCGGATACTGCCTTTCCACCACCTTAAAAACCCTGTCCGCATTTTTCACTATATCCGTATACACNTGGGGAAATTCCTCTTCNTTCCGTGTTCTGGTGTTNCTTCCATAACGGTAAAACACATGATAATCCTGTTCCGGNANAACAGCCACNGCCTTTACCTTNGGCAAAAGCCTGATCAAAAGATTAAAGTCCTCATTNANCTCTCCCTCCGGAAANCGCTCTTCCTTAAGAAGAGAAGCATGNACCAGCTTCGTGCAAAAAGAACAGTCCCCTCTGTGAAGAAGCAGTTCCCGCATAAANTGTTCGCATTCCCACAGCTCNGCCTGCTCGGGCGGTACACACACATCTTCCATACGGTTTCCATGNTCATCGATCTCATCCCGGGAAGTCTGCACCATCAAAAGATTTTCCGAAAGTGCCGCNGCAAGAAGTCTTTCGTACATTTCCGGCTCAATATAATCATCACTGTCCACAAANCCGATNTAATCTCCCTTTGCCTNTGANATTCCNAAATTNCNCGCNGAGGANGANCCNCCGTTTTCNTTATGAAANACCCGGACNCTNTTATCNNCCAGCGCCATCTTNTCCGCAAGAGCGCCGCTGTTNTCGGTAGAACCNTCATCCACTATAATAATTTCCAGATTTCTCCATGTCTGNCTGCGGATAGAATCCACACATCTTTCTAAATAATCTACAGTATTGTAAACGGGCACGATCACGCTGATCCTTACCGGTCTTCCTGTCNCCTCCAAATGTTTTCCTCCTCTCATTGAGCTTCTCACAGAGCTTCTCCCAGAGCTTCCATTATCTTTTGTTTTTCTGTAACTATTTATTTTTCTGCATCCACCGGAACATCCTGCCCGGCGAAATCACCGGAGCCGGACTTAAAGGTCCTTTTTCTTCCGGCTTAAAATCTCCGTTTTGTATTCCTTCTATCATCTTTTGCAGCACTTTGGCAGCATGCTCCGCATTCCACAGATCGCTGACCGTCTCATACGCTGCCTGTGCCATTCTTTCTCTCTCCCCGGGGTGGCGAATCAGATATTCCACCGCCTCCCGCATTTTCCCNTAATTTCCTGACGGATAGGCAATTCCGTTTATGCCCTGACGGATCAAATAGGGAACTGCTCCCGNCTGGGCATTGGCAACTACTACGCAGCCGCTGTTCATTGCCTCATTGACCACTGCTCCCCAACCCTCCAGATAGTTGCTGGTGAACACATGAATGTGACATTTCTCCATAATATTCCGAACTTGCTCCGGCGTCTGAAATCCATAAAAGGTGATTCGCTCCTCCAAACCGTGTTCTTGGGCATCATCCCGCAGCTGCTGCTCCATTTCCCCGCTTCCTATCATGTGAATATGACACCCGGGAACCTCTTTTGCCAGACGGATCATATTTTCCGGATGCTTCAATGGGATAAATCTCCCCGCCCAGACAATATGAACCCCCTCCTTCTCCTTCATTGCCAGTAGCTGACCCTGAGAATATTTTCTGGTCTCCGGAAAGTATCCCCACTTGAACATTTTTCCCGGGTAAGCATGGATCAGATGAAAATCGGAGGCCACATAAGCTCCTGCACACAAAAGATAGNCCGGTGATTTCCGATAGCGGATATGTTCCNNGTACTTATGNAGCAGNCCTTTGGGCGAGACTGCCTTCCATTGCCCCTCCCGNTANAGCCGCTCGCTGATTCTTATCGTCAGTTTNCCGGCATTCANCCTTTCCTGTACCAATTCTTCNTTATCATTCCATCCNGCCAAAAGCACATCGCTTTCCNGAATCAAATCNCTNCANCGNTNNTCTTCNTCATAANANCANAGCACATANGNAAGNNNNTCTCCCGTNCTGCTCCATCCCATNTCAAGNCGNTCCTGCTCCATGGGCTGTGTCTGAATAAAAACAAAANCTTCTCCCCANTGTTTATANCAGGCANCNCANAAAGGAATCTGATGATGATTNATGTAGTTGGATATAAAGACAACTGTCATAANCGCTCTCCCGTCCGCCAAAGNNCTTTGGCATCACCATATTTCACGATATATTTCCAAAAGCCTCAAGTAATTGCATTCTCCGTCATGAACAATATGNGCTCTTNTNGCGGCCTGCNTTGAAAGCCGCTGNGCCANTGTAAGACCTTCGTGGTNNCTCTCNTCATCCCACAGNCGTGAAATANCTTNNGCCAGCGCTTTTGCNTCTCCTGCGGNGAATAAAAGNCCATCTCNGTNATNCGTGATCATATCCGGTATTCCGCCGGCATCAGAGGCTGCTACCGGAACACCAAGCAGCATAGCCTCTCCCACCGTATTGGGGGAATTTTCCAGAACAGAAGCACATACAAATACACTGGATTTAAGAAAGCGCTCTTTCATCTGCCCGGCACTAAGTTTTCCTGTCATAATTACCTTTTGTTCCAATCCGTACTGCCTCATCAATTTCAGCAGATATTTCCCATAGGCAGGAAGCTTCAACCTCTGCTTCAGAGAACCGTGCTCCACCACACTATTCCCCGCCACATAAAGCTTTAAGTCCGGATAATCAGGCAAGAGCTCCGCCATCGCCTGAAGCACAAAATGCATTCCCTTCAGCGGATAATCTCCCTGTCCCAGAAAGATACTGTGCCGCTCACACTTTGTCTCATCCCATTTTCCGTTATAGAACTGCTCCCGCATAGTCTCACTCATACTATAATATTTAGCTTTCGGATTGATGGCTGCCGTTCCTTCCCGGTCAAACCGCGTTCTTCCGGTAATATTTCCACAGCCCTTGATCGTCTCCGCCTCGTTCTGCCCCCGGAGAACAAATTTTTCCTGCTGCTGACGAATGGAGTCCTTTCGGACAAAATCACGGAATGTTACTTGATTTTGCACCTTTTCCGGCAGTCCCGCCATATAGACTTTGGCAATCTCACCGCAAAGTCCCTGTATTCCCACCAGAATCTTCTCCGGTTTTCCAAAAGCTCTTACTGCCGCAAGGCTGTGAGGAAATTCCGTACCGAATATATGGATCATATCAGGCTCAAAATCCTGAAAAATTTCCGAAAACCGCTTTTCCATCCTACTGTCATAATGCTCCGGATGCCCGATTTCCTCCGAAAAGACATAACACTTAATGCCCGAAACTGCGAAGGAACCATTCTCTCCAAATTCCGGCATGCCTGCCGCATCCCCCTCCCAGGGAAAGCACACACCAAGCTCAAAAGGAGCATCCTTTTTTTGAACACGCTCAAAAATACCGGAAAGCCAGCCTTCCCGGTTACTGTAAGGCAGCTGCAGTTCCCGGGCAATCGCCGGAAGCATAATATTACAGATCCATAAAACCTTTTTCATTTTCTCCGCCCTCTGTTTTTCAGCGCGTAAACGGCTTCTTTCATTTTATTATAAATTCCTGCCGTCGCTTTATTTTCTGCAATCTTTGTACGAAGCGGTGCCAGAGACAGCAACATCACCATACGGAATCGCAAAAGCTGTCCCTTGGGCATATATTTCCCGGTGATCTCCTTGTGCTCCGCCGCGGATATCCTTCGGTTTTCTCTGGTTTCCGAAAAGCCGCCTCCCTCATAATCCGCAATCATCAGATCCCGATAGGCAAACCTTACCTCGCGTTCTTTTTGCATGACAAAAAAGCACCACAAGAACTGCTCATAATCCGCTCTGACCCGATAAGAAGTCTGAAAAGGATGCGCAAGCAGAAGCTCTCTGCTGTAAAAACACGCCTGATGACAAGGCACATTTCGATAACAGCCAAAGGCGTCCATATGAGGATTTGAAGCAACCTTCTGTCCGGTCAGACGCTCAAAAATATTCCCGTAATAAATTCCCGGTATTTCTTTTGCTTTGTCTCTCTCAGCTTTATCAAAAGAACGGATAAACTCCGCCATTTTTTCAAGTACTTCCTTAGAATAAAACAAGTCCCCGCAATTTAAGTAATAAACATAGTCTCCTGCCGCCTGGGCTGCCGCCTGATTCATTGCATCGTAAATTCCCTGATCCTTTTTTTCAATCAGCTTTACCTTTTCTTTATCCAAAATTTTCGTAATGCAGGCAAGAGAGCCATCTTTAGANCCCCCATCTTTAACAATAACTTCATAATCCCGAAAGGTCTGAACATAAATACTTTCCAGGGTTTTGCGTAGTTTTTCTCCCGGGTTTAAGCAAACCACTATAATCGAAAAAAAGGGCTTCATCCTTATTCCTCCTTGCACATATCCCCGCACGGCCGGCTTACTCTGCCAATNTCANTTCCAAAAGNACACCGATTAATTCACATCAGAAAGGATTGGAACCATATCATGAAACATGAANGTCTCATAGGGCAGTATCCGAAGCCCGTCATTTCCTGCTTTCATAAGAATAAAAATGCCGAAATACAGGATTGCCGCACCCACCACTCCTGCTGTTAAAAATCTTCTCAGCTTCCGGTTTTCAATACCCGANAGAAGTGCCGGCAGGAAGAAAATATGGGTGATGGTCAGATAATATCCGATTCTGGATATGATAGGCAGGAAGGAGCAACAAACATACATCACCAGCGCTCCCAAATTGCAATAAAAATAAAATCGATTTCTGGCAGAAGCCTTCTCTTTCTTTTTNCTTCCAAGCCACCAGACAAAAATAGCAAGCAGGAAAACGCCAAGGCAGCGCACAATGTTGATCAGGCTGGTTCCTCCTTCCAGATACTCCGTATCCTCGTAAGTCGGATAGAGAAACACTACCACCTTTAAGTAGAAATCCTGCATAAAAAAGAATGTGGAACAGCAAACTGCCGCAATCCCTAATTGCCATTTTTTCCAAGGAAGGGAGGCAAGTATATATAGAGGAATCACAACCAACAATGATTTATGCAGAGTAGACCCCAAAAGTATCAGCAAAACAAACCTTCCCCACTGCTTTTTCAGCACATAGGGGATGGCATAAAGCGCAATGGCAAGAGCCAGATAGTAACGTACGGTGTTAAAGGATTGGAAGTAATAGCCGAATGCCATAAACAGGAAAAAAGAAAATCCAAAAGAATCCGCCTGTCTGTAGATGGCTGCCAGAAAAAGTAAAATGGTGAAAAAGGCAAAAAAAGCAAACACCAGCAGATAATTTTCAAATCCGCTGACGCCATATAAAACCTTTACAATCCCGTTAAATCCCATCTCCGTGGGTACAAACGCATCACAGTTGATCAGATGCATAAATTCCACATATTTGGCATAATCGTTCCCCACATTCAGTCTGCATGCCGAAAGAGCAAACAAAATGAGAAAAACTGATAAAAGCGAGAGGGTAT
The DNA here is from genome assembly GCA_014804285.1 of Lachnospiraceae bacterium. GTDB lineage: Bacteria > Bacillota > Clostridia > Lachnospirales > Lachnospiraceae > Suilimivivens. Next base: position 15,053 of record JAAVAA010000079.1, read on the forward strand.
TCAGCATCTGCTGTCTGCTTATAGTTCCATTTTGCCTTACGCAGCGGTTATTCACAAGCATTCCCAAAAACACTGTCACCACTGCCACCACTATATATAAGATCATTTCCGACTCTTTCCTTCCACAATTCCGCGCTTCATCAGACGGTATGCCTCTAAAAGGCCTGTCTCCTTCAGCATTTCTTTCCTGTGGGCAAGCAAAAAACGAAGAGAAAACAGCTCCGCCAGCCTGCCGTAAAGATGATGATACAGCACGCCTCTGTCCACAAAAAATTTCTGATTATATCCTTTAAACCAAGTGGATTCCCGATACACTTCCTGTCCCAGCTGCGTCGTTACCGCATAAAGATGAAGTCCTTTTTTCAGACAATCATGCAAAAACAGACTGTCCTCCCCATTACTGTATCTGGCTCCCCCTCCGAAAAGGAGAGAAAAGCAGATATTTTTCCTGCGGAGCGCCTCTGTCCTTGCAGCTACTGCATAAGTGGGGTATCGTCCGTAATTATACCAGCGTATCCTCCCCGGCTTCCGGTTATAATAAGTAGCTCTTTTCGCATCCACCCGGAAATTAAAGGTGATCACATCCGCATCAGCATTCTTTTCAAACTCTGAAAGCACTGCCTTTTCATATCCGGGATCAAATACAATATCCTCATCCGAAAACAGGCAGATATCCCCCTCTGCCCGCATTAATGCCGTATTCCTACTGAGTCCTACTCCCCTCTCAGCCATGGAAAAACAACGGATCTGTTTATCATTATGACGATACTCACAGTAATCAAAATGATCGCACTGATTCACAATGATTGCTTCGCTCTCCAGCTTCATCTTTTCCGCGAGCTTATTCACTTCCTGGTTCACTGCTGCCACCAGCACCTGTAATTTCATTTCTTTTTCCTTTATCTTCCATCTGTTTTCAGGAGAAATACCGATTTAAAAATTCCTCATCCGCCTGTGCGATAATCATCCCCAGAATCGTACAGTCCTGGTTTTTCAGAAAACTCAGCTTCCGCTCTGTCTTTCTGCCCACATCCGTTCCGAATGGAAGTAAAACGATCACTCCATCCAGCTGTCTGATACGGATGCATTCTTCCTCCGAGAGAACATTTTCATTAAAGGGAACTGCCTCCCACTCATCCGCCTCCCTGGGACTTTCCTCGTCCATGATATGCCAGCCGAAATCCTCCTCACTGCTTCCCAGCGGAATCTCCATTTCTCCGCGGTTCAAAAGTCCTTCTATCTCCAGCTTTCTCATGTCTGCATGATTTGCCATATCCAGAATTGCAAATGTTTTCCTGTCACCTAATGTGTAGTGCAGATTTGCCTTTAATTCCCCTGCATAAGGTTCCAATCCCTTTTGGTTCAGGGTTAAAATTCCAAGCGCTTTATAAGGATATCGCTTTTCAATGTCGCTCTGTACATAAATTCCTTCATTCAAAGCATAGGCAAATCCGAAAAGCATAAATGCCAGAATTCCCATGATCACCGCACCGGTAATGCATGCGGCCGTGGTACGGTCATCCCAGTAGATTCTTTCCGGTGCCATGGAACGTATCACCTTGATCAGATCCAGTTCTTCGCTTTCTTTGGCGAATTCCATCAATCCTCCTTCAGTGGCATCCCGAACCTCCCGAACGAATTTTTCATTGTCTCCCCTGACGTAAATCGTCAAAAGCCGGATATCCGACAATATTTCCGCTGTTGTAGCCTCCCGCACCTGCTCTCTTTCGTAACCGGGAAGAGACACCATGATCAGATCCAGAATCGGATCCGTATCCAGCAGGTCGTTCCATGTATATCCATTATAGTGCTGGTATACCTCCCCGTTCTCATCCGCTCCAAAACTGATATACAGCTTTGATACTGTCTCATATTCCACGGGCATATTCATCCCCCGGATGATCTGATAAGCAACTCCTCCAAAGGTAGCCCCCAAAACAATCAACATAATGATAACCCATATTTTCTTCTGAAAATAGAGCAGCATTCTTTTCAAATCCATTCCTCTGCTTAAATATTCCTCATTCATATTCAATTCTTTCCCTCTGCATGATCATTCTTCATGGCTGTTACCTGACTGGTCTCAACCCCTTCTGTACTTTCCGGCTTGATCAGTATCTTCAAGGTAAGAAGCATCAGCTTTAAATCCAGCCATAAAGAATAGTTTTCAATATAGCAGAGATCCAGCTTCAACTTGTCATAAGGCGACGTGTTATATTTTCCGTAGACCTGCGCATACCCGGCAAGTCCCGCTTTGACCTTCATACGAAATGCAAACTCCGGCATATCTTCCATGTACTGTCTGATGATTTCCGGGCGTTCCGGCCTGGGACCAATAAAGGACATATCCCCCTTTAAGATATTAAAAAGCTGGGGAAGCTCGTCAATCCTGACCATACGGATAAACTTACCCACCGGCGTAATCCGCTTGTCGTTTTTCGTTGCAAGCCTTGCCACTCCGTCCTTTTCCGCATCCACACTCATACTGCGAAACTTCATGATTTGAAATTCTCTTCCGTCTATGGTACAGCGGATCTGTTTATAGAAAACCGGTCCCTTATCGCAGCACTTGATACAGATCGCAGTGATCAGCATAAACGGAGACGCAATCACCAAAAGAATCACTGAGCAGATTATGTCGATCAGTCTTTTGACCAGTCTCTGTTCTACCGACAACGCATACTCTCTTGTCAAAAAAATCGGCGTGTCAAACAAATGAAGCTGATCCGATCCTTTNACCAGNACATCCGGAATCTTNGGCATCATATAGACCCTTATNGANCGGCTGTANCAATATTTCAGCAGNTGATTNCGCTCTGCNGTGGGNATGTCCCACANNACAATGGCTCCATAACCNTTTTGAATCTCATCCTCCAGTCTCCACAAGCCTTCNTTCACATCCATACATTTGACAATCCGGTACTTGTCNTTTCTGGACGAAAANTTNTGCAGAATNTCNTCNATNGCCCTNTCTCCATGNANCANAAGCATATCTCTGGGCGGAAANACCCGNNTNTAAAAATNATCNCANAAATTGATCCANACAAGCGCAATTAANATCTGNNCNCCNGACGCNGCNNCCAGATATACCGGTGTNACAATCCAGTTTCTCATTAATGANATCTGAACGTATGTAATTATATTCACAAATATAACCGCGAAAAANTGGGAAAGNAACACATCCATAGGCTTTAAATAGCCNACCTTCANTCCCCCATAGGTATTCGTAAAAAAGAACAACAGCACCAGATAAAGCGCGATCATCAAAATATGTCCGTTACGATAAAATTTAAGTCCCTGCCGCCCCATAAAATAGCCGTTTACGATAGGATAATAATATTCAAACCAAATATATGCATAAACCGCCGTCTGCATCAGCAGACCTGCAAATTTCAGCCACAGTACGATCACCCTTTTCAGGCTTTCAAAACGTTTCATCGACACACCTCATTAAATTCTTCTGAGCGTGGCCCGCAGCGCCCAGAAAAACAGATTGTAAACACTGTATAAAAATGACAGCTGCTCCTGCTTCCTGTATAAATTCCAGATTCTCCGTATCGCTTCAATCTTATTGGAGGAAAGCGAGTTTGCCGGCCTGCGGTAAATGGCAAGCACCTCATTCAAACCATAAGCAGTAAATCCGTTTCTGAGAATTTTCCACCAGGTAGCCGTATCCTCGCTTTTCACATCCGGCATCCGGATCAGATCATGTCCCGTCTTATCCGTATCCAGAAGTACCGTTGTGGTAAAGATCACAGTGCGGGAAAGCGCTTTAAAATATGTGAGTTTGGGAGGTACGGATACAATCTTGCCCGTTCCTGCTCCCTTCTCGTCCCCGAATTCATAGGCGGAAAAAACAAATGCCGCCTGCTTTTCCTTCATAAAAGCCAGCTCTTTCTGAAGCTTGTCCGGACTCCAAAGATCATCCGCATCCAAAAAGGCAATATATCTTCCTCTGGCAGCATCTATTCCCGTATTTCTCGCTCTGGCNGCTCCCTCATTGCAAGTCTTTTCGATAAGCCGGATCTGCCTGTCGTTTTCCTGTACAAAGCTGCGGATCTTCTGTCTGCTGTCATCCGTTGAACAGTCATCCACAAGTATAAGTTCCCACTGACTGTAGGTCTGTGCCTTTACCGTCTCAATTGTCTTTTCAATATAAGCGCCGGCATTATGAACCGGAACGATAATGCTTACAAGTTCCTCCGCCGTACTCATTTAAATTTCCTCTTTTATCAGATAGATTGGCCTGTTTTTTACTTCCATATACGTTTTGGCAAGATACTGTCCCAAAATTCCCAGACAAAAAAGCTGCACACCGCTGATCAGCGAAATAATGCACACCAATGACGGCCATCCTGATGTAGGATCGCCGAATAATGCCTTACGGACAATAGTAAAGATGATCAGGGCAAATGCCGCCAGACAGAACAACACGCCCATAAATGACGCAAATGCCAGCGGTGCCGTGGAAAAAGAAGTAATTCCCTCCATTGAATAAATGAACAGCTTCCAGAAGGACCATTTGGTTTCGCCCTTTTTCCGCTCAATATTGTCATATTCCAGCCATTTAGTCTCAAACCCTACCCAACCGAACATACCCTTGGTAAAACGATTATATTCCTTCAGGGACAAAAGTGCCTCCACCACCTGTCTGGTCATTAACCGGTAATCTCTTGCACCATCCACAATCTCCGTTGTAGAGATTCTTCGCATGATCTTATAAAACATTCTGGCAAAAAAGGAACGGATCACAGGTTCTCCCTTTCTGGTCACCCGGCGGGTTGCCACCGAATCATAGCCCTGCTCAATATAACCGTACATCTCCGGAAGGATAGCAGGAGGATCCTGCAGATCCGCATCCAGAAACACCACGTAATCTCCCCCGGCCTTTTCAAGTCCCGCATAAATAGCCGCTTCTTTGCCGAAATTTCTGGAAAAAGACAAAAGATGAACCCGGCTATCCTTTTGAATCAGCTTTTTCACTTCCGCCGCCGTAGCATCCTTAGAGCCGTCATCAATATACCATAGCTCCAATTCTACATCCTTTTCACGGAAAAAAGCTTCATTTTTCATAAATTCCGTATAGAAATCAGCGACGTTCCCCTCTTCGTTATAACAGGGGACTACTGCACTAAGTAATTTCATTCTGCCATTACCTCATAAATACTCCCATTTTATATCAGGATACTGCTTATTATTCTAGCACATATGTAAAAATATCACAAGAAAAAGGAACCGCCGAAGCGATTCCCATTGCTTTGCGGAATGTTCGCTCAAAAGATTATCCCTACATGTAAAGAAGAGCTTTCACATCAAAACAATTATCTTTATCGCTGATCAGAACCTTACCGCCATACTTATTCACTATACGCTTTACCTGCAAAAGCCCCAGCCCGTGAAACCGTCTGTCACTCTTTTGTGTTAAATAGACATCTTTCCCGTTTTTATTCCTGCTTCCTTTATAGGGATTGCTGATCTCCAGAAAGAAAGTCGTCTCATCAGCCCTGATCCGAAGCATGATTTTCCGCTTTTCCAATTCCAGCGCTCTGACTGCCTCCATAGCATTATTCATTAAGTTTCCGATCAGTGTATTCAGATCACCGTCCTCAATTCTGATCCGTCTGTCAACCTGATGCTCAAAATCAATCTGAATACCTTCCAGATCTGCCTCCTTCAGCTTACGGCTCAAAATAGCATCCATACCCACATTTCCGGTATCAACCAGACTTTGCTTTGACTGTGCATCAAAATATCCTGCCTTCTCCCTGTAATGCTCGTTAAGCTGCCGATACATGCCTTTTTCCAAATAGCCCATTTCCAGAATATACTCATTTGTCATTTCATGGCGAAGCCTGAGAAGCCGCCTTTGCTGCCTGTCCAGTTCATTGCTCCGTTCCTTCAGATACTCATTTTGAATACGCAGACGCTGCCAGTCTGCTTTCAGCTTTCTGTACTTTTCCGTTTTCCGGCAAAGAATTCCCATTAGCAAAATCAATACCGACAGCTGTGCCCAAAGCAATGCCGGAAGCAGGATTTTGCTGATATTCCGCTCCTTCAAAACTACACCCCCATTACAGAAAAATCACTTAATGTTAATATAATTCTCATAAATTTCACTGTAAATTACCGCAAGGGGCTGTTCTCGCGAATTATTGTTCTATGTGTTGTCATAATACGGCCTTCTCATTTCAAATCCCACAAGAGAAAAGGACAGGATAAATCCTGCCCTTAAAGATTTGNAAATAGACTTCCGAAACGTTTCTATTAAATTATACATTTAATACGTAAATTGTACGAATCATGTAATAAATAGCACCTTTTTTGGCATTATAAACCATATTTTGCCAAAAAGGCCATCTGAAACCGCAATACTTCATCTTTCCTGCTCCTGCTGATGGGAAGAATGTCTTTATTTCGAAGCATCACTCTTCTGCAGTGATAACGGTCAATATATAACCCATTCACAAGATAAGACTGATGAATTCTGACAAAAGGACTTTTGTAGCGCTTCAACGTTTTTTCAACTTCATCCAACTTGTTATACACCCGATACTCCCTTCCTGTTATCAGCAAAATCCGTACGGTTCTCCTTTCGCTTACAAAATACATTACTTCACGAAGGTTAATGCTGTAGATATGATGATTATATCGAAATTGAAAATTCTCAAAGACATACTTTTGCTGTTCTTCGATCTGATCCATGATACGAAAGATCTTACACTGCCTTGTAGGCTTTTCCAAAAACTGAACCGGATACATATCCCGAAACATTTCCTTAAAGTAGGTATCATATTGAGATACAAACACAACACTGATAAACCGGTTTTGTTCCCGTATTTTTTCCGCCGTTTCGATCCCGTTTATGCCGTTTAACTTAATATCCAGAAATACTGCCGTAAAATCTCCCGAATTTTCTATTTCAAATAAAATCTCCTCTCCGCTTTGAAATTTCATAATCTGTATTATTGTTCCCCGTTCCCTGGACCATGCAGCAATACTTCCTGCCAGCCTTTCTGTACAAAACGGAATATCATCACACACTGCTATCCTCAGCATTTACCCTTCCCTTTATATCTTTCCTCCTGCTTTTCTCAGAAGAAATACAACTCTCATACATAACCCGGTCAGATAGTCTCTCGATCGGACGTATGATCCTGCAGTCACAGATTGACGTCTTAGAANCTNTGNCCTCCGCCACCGCCTCCGTGACCTCCTCCGCCACCGCCTCCGTGGCCTCCTCCGCCGCTGCTTGAACTGGGCGGATCATAGGTTTTAGTCGTATGGGTAAAGACTGCCTGCTGGTTATCTAATTGGTATTGATGCCGGGTGGCTTCCAGCAGTTCCCATTCCTCCGGCTTTTTAGCCCTGGACAGCCATCTCACCACAAAATACATGATAAAAAGGGCTAGGATAATGGAAAGTAATATATTGCTGATATATTTCATGGGCTGTGCGATCCGGTTTCCCTGAAGGAGGGTCAGCATTTCCGAAAATGCCTCATAACAACACCCGTAATAATCTGCATCAGCAGCATATTTATAAACATTGTCGGTAATGGTATCCGCATAGCTCGTAGTAATGATCTGATAGATCCTTCCATTGCTGTGTACCCAGATATTCCGGTTATCCATATCAATTAAAAATACCGTACCACTTCCCTGTCCAAAGGTATCCGAATAATACTCTTTAATGTAGCTTTGTGTTGACCGGCTGTTGTAATCAATTGTCTTAAGTGCGGCGCCTCCGTATTCCGTAATTCCCTTCATCAGTTCCGCCAGATCGTCCTCTTCCTCTTCAGTAAGCAGATCTGCATCATCCTCGATAAGAACCGGATAGCCGGTGGTCTCATTCTTGTACTTTTCCTCCGCAAAAACCGCAGCTCCCATCTGATACCATACTGCCNCCACAAGGCAGAGTGCCATAAACCGTATGTANCTCTTAAATGCTCTACGCATAGTCGTTCTACGCATAGTCGTTCTACGCTCAGTCAGCCTATGCACGATCATCACCTCCCCTTTTGTCAAACTGGGGAAGTCTGCGCATAGCCAGTTTATTATAATTTCCGATAATATCCACAAATATATAAAGTACNGCTGCCAGCGTCAAAATCGCGCTTCCGTAATAATATATATCCGAAACCGGCCTGGCCAGGCCAACCAGCGCGCCCGCAGCGACAACCACCATAGCAATGATAAATCCCGGTGAAAATCTGCCGTTTTTCATTTTCTTTTCCTGACGTATTCCCTTAACACCGCAGATTACCGTTCCCACTGCTGCAGCAGGCCAGCATACTAACAGTAGAAGTTCTGCAAAACTGCCTACATCAAAAATGACAGAAGCTGCTGCCAGCACAAAAATACCTACATAACAGCCCAGAGTCATCAGCAGGATTTTTGCTCCCCGCTTTGGCGCTTTCTGTTTTTTTACATCAGCCTTTTTCTCAGGCTTTTCTTCCCTTGGTATGCCATTCTGATCCTTTTTCCAGTTAAGTGCCTTATCGTCCAGATTATGCTCCCTTCTGAAAATTGCTTCCAATTCTTTCAGATAAGTCAGTATTGCCCCGAACAACAGAATCAAGGTCCCGCCTAATAGAGTAGATGGCTTAAAGGTAAAGAAGAGATTCAGCAGAATAAAGATGGGCAGCGCCAGAATCAGTGACGCGGCCAGATACCTGCCCGGATCAATGGGCATATCCGCAACCACCTTTCCGGTTTGTCCGTTTACGGCGGCATAAGCAATCCGATCCTTGTTCCGGTATGATAAAAACCAGACCGGATACATGGNATTATCTGCTTTCCGCAGACGGGTGCGAAAGTTCTTTTTTTTATTCTCGCTTGCCGGTATGGTGTAGGATTTAAATGCCTTTTCCCCTTTCATTCTTTTAAAGGTATTCTCATCCGCCTTTTCTTTCGCATCATCCAAATACATCTCCGGACTGATATCCGCTGTGTCTGCATAAAATCCGCTTAAAAATGTAGGTGTAAAATGCACAAGCTCTTTGGNATCATAAGGCGNCAGTGNCTCANTGATATTATCATAAAAGGAAGTGGACGCATCATAGGAATATCCCAGATAATAGGCATCCAAATCTCCCTGCAGGTTATAATGATCCGTGTATATGTAATTGCCCTTCCTCTGGCTGGTCTCTCCTTTAATGGAAACCGTGCCCCGCTGCACAAGCTGGTAAGTCCAATAAGGCATATAAATTCCACGGAATCCGTCAATGTATTGTGGATCCCGAAGCTGCTTCGGCAGGAAAAAGGCCTTTCGCATTTTCTGCGCATAAGCCTTTTTACAGTCCTCCTTTGTCTTCTTGAAGGGCACTATAAAATCGGGACGCTTTTCCCTGCTGATCCGGCTTGACAGGATCGTAGATGCACCGCAGAAGCTGCAAAACGATGTTGCCTCATTATCTGTACTGAAAAGCTCGCCGCCACACTGCGGGCAGGTAAAAATCGTTGCCTCAAAATACTGTTCTTCTATCGCATCTGTTTCCTTCTTGACCGAGTAAGGATCAAGATGCGTATCGCAATACGCACATGCCAGCTGCTGGGACGGAATGTCAAACTTTAAATTTCCGCCGCAATTAGGACATTCGTACATAATTAACCTCCATAATAATGTAATCTGTCAGGCTTCATTGTAGCAGACCACCTGATTTCTTCCGTTATTCTTAGCTGTATACAAGGCTTCATCTGCCTGGGTGATAGCTGTATGATAATTTTGACCGTCATAGCGGCTCACCCCGATAGAAACGGTGAGCGGACAGACAGCGCCCTCTCCAGCCTGTACCTTTTGCCGGATATTCTCGGCAATAAACTCCGCCTTACTGCTGGGGCATCCCTCAAGAATCACGATAAACTCTTCTCCACCCCATCGGATCACATAGTCCGTGGCACGAATGCAACTCTTGATCGTATCTACCAGATAGACCAGCGCCTTGTCCCCGCCGTCATGTCCGTAAGTATCGTTGACCTTTTTGAAAAAATCAATATCGACTACCAGAATATAAGTTTCCTGCTCTTTGCCTACCAAAAGTCTGGAACCGGCTTCATCGCAGATGTCCTTCAGTTTGTTTCGATTATATGCCTTGGTCAGATAGTCCAGTGTCAATGCTTTCTCCAACTGCTGCCTGGTGTTAAACTGATCCGTGTAGACCTGCTCCATGACGTACTGAACCGCACAGCTTGCAATCACACAGGGAATCCCTAAAGTGAGCATCAGGTCAAAGTTCTCATAATGATTAAATGTATTGGATACTATGATATTGGCAACCACCAGGCAGTGCGCAATGGTACTGTACTTAAAAGGCGCACAGAAACCCACTGCCAAAAACATCAAATGCATAATGATAAATCCTTCATTGGCATGTTGCTTAATAGGAAGAAAATAGATTGCCCAAATGGTACACCACATAATACCGTGAACGATCAGATAGGAAAAAATCACCATGATCCGGTAGTCAGAGATCTTTTGATTGAATAGAATAAACAGCAGCATAGGCAGAAGAATAAAGGTTCTCGGTAAAAGTGTTTCCCATGCCATACGTCCGAAAAGCTGACAGTCCGACACAAAATAGGTGACAGATGCCAGAGCCGAAATAATAATGACCCAAGTATTGAATTGCTGATAATAATCATATTTAGACTGAAAAAATTCCCGTGTGCTTATGCCTTCAAGTACCTTCTTATTATGTTGTATCATTTTTGTTCCTCTGCATGTTAACATTCAGTCAATATTATAACATAAGTCCTTGCCATATATCGACTGGAAATTTTAGAAAAACGAGGGGATTTTTCGTTATTTTTCCAATTTGAATGGTACTTAAAAAAGACTGAGCTGTTCGTATCCCCTATCCTCTGGAAATTCTTTCAAATACTCAAAGACCTTCCCCTGATCGCTGACAATCCCGTTTTCTTTACACCGAGCATAAAAGAGCCGCATAAGCTCCTTATGATTTTCGCTGGTGATCTCATAGGCGTAACCGTACTTCTGATGATATTTTTGCTTAAGTCCCGGGAAATGCCGGTCAAGCGCCGCATAATAATATTCCCGATTCCCCTCCCGAAGAGTCATTCCGATTCCAAAATTTATGATCCCGTAAACGCCCGCCCGGATGCAGTAATCCAAAATTCCTTCCAGATTTTCCCTAGTGTCATTGAGAAAAGGGAGAATCGGCGAAAGCCATACCACCGTCGGAATTCCGTTTTCCTTCATGATCTGAAGCACCTCAAANCGTCTTTTNGTAGTACANACATTNGGCTCTACAATCCTGCANAGNTTCTCNTCANANGTNGTAAGNGTCATCTGNACTACNCACTTTGCNTTCCGGTTAATNCTNTTTAAAAGCTCNANATCCCGCAGNATNCTGTCGGATTTCGTNTGAATNGCNAGNCCGAATTCATANCGGTCAATNATCTCCAGACATCGTCTCGTCAGNTCNAGTTCTNCCTCACANTGCATNTANGGATCNCACATTGCTCCGGTACCNATCATNCACTTTTTCCGNTTGGANCGNAGNGNCTTTTCNAANAGCTGCGGAGCATTTTGTTTNACNTCAATNTCCTCAAAATCATGATCCATCTGATAGCATCTGCTNCGGCTGTCACAATAAATACAGCCATGAGTACAGCCCCGGTAAAGATTCATGCCATTTTGCGCTGATAAAATCCCTTTTGCGTCAACAAAGTGCATCTCCAAAATCCTCCTCACGTATCNCGCTTCTACGCTTCCGATCCAGTTCAATCCACTCATCCAGCGTAAGCGGCACGTAATCCGAAAACATGCAGAANCAATTGATCATATTGCAGGGTATCGCCGNCGGTTCCTCACTCCCTCTTACCTTCCGGACGGAGCTCCGGGTTCTTTGAATAAACTGGTTGATCAGAAATTCGTCATAGGTGTTGTGCACATGCCCGTAGAGCATGTAGGTTCGCGGGTTTCCTTTTTTATCNCTTAAATACTGCCCGTTATAACAAAAGACCGGATAGTGNCTTAAAATGACCCTGCGGTTATTGTCATGTATCTCCCCGTATGGTTTGATCCACACAAATCGGGATGCATCAAATTCCTTTTTTTGCAAAAAGCGGTCGTGATTGCCAGTTATCAGATACAGCTTTCCTTTTAGCTGATGAACGACCTCGTTGGTCTCCTGNGCTTGTCCTATCGACAGATCTCCCAAAATGACAACCTCGTCATTTTTATGAACTCTGTCATTCCATTGCCGGATCATATGTTCATTCATGGCTTCCCCGGAAGCAAATCCTCTTTTGTCCATACNGTCATTCAAATTACTGTGAAAAAAATGCAAATCTGATATATAATACCGCATAATCCGTACTCCTCCTTATGCATGCGCTAAATCCGGAAAACGAAGCTGCTCCCGCTCAAACTCTTCAAACAGTTCCCCTTTCACAAAGAAGGTATTATCTTCTTTGCATAAAAGTTCTTTTTCATATCCTGTATTCTCCCATGGGACAAAGCATAAGCTCAGTTTTTGAATTTTATTTCCAAAAGCCTTTGCCACCGTCTCCGGATCAATTCTTTTGGGAGCAAAAATGTTATAAAGAATCAATTCATCNCCCTGGGGCTCTGCAATCACATAAGCCTGCTGCTCCGAAAGGTAATATACATTATCCTGCATGAATTTCGATACATAAAACATGATCAGATCACTATTGTCTGTCAGTTCAAACTTTCCCTGANGCACACTGCTTTCTATGGCTTTTATCAGCACTTTCCAATCTTCACTGTTTTCCATCGGAGCCCTCCGTACAATCTCTTCCCCCGTCCCAAAAATCTTTTTTGAATACTGCCATTCTACGGCCTTTCGNAATCCAAATTTGGGATAAAAATCCAGCACACTATCATTGGCAAACAAATAAATCCCATCAGCTTCCGCCTCAAAATCCTTTATAATTTCCTCCATCAGTCTGCGGATCAATCCNCGGTTTCGATACGATTCCTTTGTCATTACCGTGCCAAGCTGTATCAAACGTTTCCGGCTGCCCTTCCAAAGCATGTCCGTTCGATTGACAGATACATTAGCCGCCACTCTGCCGTCTATAACCATCGAATAGGGAATGTATTTATCGCGCCAAAAGCCGTTTTGATACCAGTCCTCAAAATTCAGATCAAAGGTTTCTATAGCCAGCTCATTAAAGCTTTTGCGGAGCGCTTCATGATCCCGTACATTTTTTACAATTTTACACATACTTTCACCTCCCGCAGAAGATCTTATTATCATTAAGAAGTCTTTATTATCATATCCCGCTTTGACCAGACTTTCCACCCTAAACACATTAAATGATTAAAATTTGGTTTACTATTGCAACTAAAAAATGAATATGCTACAATCATTTCAAGCAAAGAATAATTCAAAGATTCTATAAGTATCTTAACAGACTTATCTGTCTGTGTCCATGCAGAGCATTCTCTGCAAAACTCCTTGCTTACAACTAAATAACCGCAGGGAGGAACTCATAAATAAACCTCTCTGCCCTACTGCGAAAGAGAGGACATATTATGCAACTAAAGGCANCCAAAAAAGACTTTGCNCAAAACAATGATTCAGAAACACTGACCACGAAAGCTAACAATAGTGAGGCATCCGTGTTGCCCCCTGATTATCAGCTTAATTTAAGCGATTTTGCTCTGTTTCTATCGGTCATGAAAGTAAAAGAAGCNTATCAGGATATTCTCAGCATTATACTGGATGAACCAGATCTGAACCTGAGGGAAGTCAAAGTCGAACAAGTAATCTTAAACAAATCCGGCAAACGCGCCATTCGATTAGATGCGTGGGCACAGGACAATAAAAACAGACAGTTTGACATGGAAATGCAAAATAATGCTGGTGAAGATGATATCCGAAAACGATCGAGATTTTATCAGGGGCTGATCGACACACCTATTCTAAAATCAGGCAAGGAAACACGTTATAAACAACTTCCGTCAACTGCAATTATTTTTATCACTCAAGAAGATATCTTCGGAAAAGATCTTGCAATGTACACCTTTAGTGAATGGTGCGAAGAGATTCCAAACCTTCCACTCTCAGACGGNACCAGTAAAATTTTNCTGAATATGTCAAGCAAAAACGGCAGAGCNGAACTCGTGAGNCTNNTNCAATATATGAAAAATACCACTTTGGATAATGAAGATATCACCGTGAAGGATAGGCGGATTATAAACTTAGACAGAATTGTTGCTGAAGTCAGAGAGTCAGAAGAATGGGAGGCTGTAAAAATGAACATTCTGGAAATTGGAATAGAACAGGGAAAAGAATTGGGCAGNGCGCAAGGATTAGAGCAGGGTGCTCTCAAAACTCTTGTTAAAAATGTGGAAGCNGCCATGAAAAATTTTGGCATCGACCTGCCTGCTGCCTGTAAGGGTCTTGANATATCTGTAGAAGAATATGAANNGGCAAANAAACAGATTGCNCTGTGGGAAAAACGATGAGAAGCAGGATCAAAGCAGAATTATCATTCAGCTTCTTTGGCTTCCTGNACATAGTGCANCGCATTTTTGCGGTTTGCCTCGATCTCCTCGTCCGTCAATTCACGAANNACTCTGCCCGGCTGCCCCAACACCAGCGAGCCATCCGGTATGACTGTATTCTTGGTTACAAGCGCACCTGCCCCAATAATACAGTTTTTCCCAATCNCNGCACCGTTTAACAGGATTGCACCCATGCCGATTAGTGAATTNTCCCCTACCTTANGGCAGTGAACCACTGCACTATGACCGATGGTGACCCCGTCACCNATTTCCATTTTCTCTCCGTAATCCACATGAAGGACACAGTTGTCCTGAATATTGGTCTGCTTTCCGATTCGTATCTGCGCATTTCCCGCTCTCACCGTAGCGTGATAAAAGACACTGCTCTCCTCACCAATGCTTACTCCGCCCTTTATGACAGCTCCCTCCGCAATATACACCGTGGGATGGATCTGCGGTGTTCTGTTCTCCTTCTTATNCATAAAAACCTCTTTTCGCATCGTTATCCCTCAATCATAGAGAAATATTTTTCCTGATTCATTTTTATCTTATCTAATTGTCTGGAACTATTCAA
The DNA here is from genome assembly GCA_014804285.1 of Lachnospiraceae bacterium. Taxonomy (GTDB): domain Bacteria; phylum Bacillota; class Clostridia; order Lachnospirales; family Lachnospiraceae; genus Suilimivivens. The sequence continues at coordinate 30,126 of JAAVAA010000079.1, forward strand.
GGCTTGTCCGACACAAAAGCCCATGATAGAATAAATTATTACTGGAAAGGAATTTTATTATGAAAGTTGTAGTTGCAATAGATTCTCTAAAAGGAAGNCTCTCTTCCCTTCAGGCAGGCAATGCCATTCNAAAAGGGATTCTCCGTGCCATTCCTGAGGCAGAAGTATGCGTCCGCCCTATTGCTGATGGCGGAGAAGGAACCGTAGAAGCCTTGGCGCTTGGCATGAATGGGCGTATTGAAACCATTACTGCATCNGATCCTCTTGGCAGACCGACGGACTGCACCTACGGAATTCTTGCTGACAACCGGACTGCCATCATCGAAATGGCAGCTGCATCCGGTCTCACATTGCTTTCTCCTGATGAACGAAATCCTCTTCACACCACTACTTATGGTGTCGGAGAACTGATTTATGATGCCATTTCCAAAGGCTGCCGCCGTTTTATCATCGGTATCGGGGGCAGCGCAACCAATGACGGAGGTGTTGGGATGCTTCAGGCATTAGGCTATGGCATTNTGGATAAGAACGGCTGTCAGGTTCCCTTCGGTGCTGCCGGATTAAAAGGAATCGAGCGGATTACAGATACTTCCGTAATCCCTNAGTTAAGAGAATGTCAGTTTCGAATTGCCTGCGACGTAAATAATCCCCTTTGCGGTCCAAACGGCTGCAGCGCCGTGTTCGGTCCGCAAAAGGGAGCTGATACAAATATGGTTCTCCAAATGGATCAATGGCTTAAAAACTACGCTTCCATCTGCGCGCAAAGTTTTCCTCACGCTGACGCGGAATTTCCGGGAACCGGCGCTGCCGGTGGTCTGGGCTTCGCCTTTCTTACCTTTACCCACTCTGTCTTGGAATCCGGGATCCAAATTGTCTTAGATGAGACCGGGCTGGAAAACTATATTCGAGAGGCAGATATTGTTATCACCGGTGAGGGCTGTCTGGACGCACAGACCGTTATGGGAAAAGCACCTGTAGGTGTTGCCTGCATCGCCCAAAAATACNACAAACCGGTCATTGCATTTGCGGGCTGCGCATCAGAAGACGCTGNTCTCTGCAATGAGCATGGAATTCATGCCTTTTTCCCCATTCTTCAAAGAATATCAACCTTAAACGATGCCATGATGCCTGCAGTTGCCGCACAAAATTTATCGGATACTGCGGAGCAGGTGTTTCGGTTGATTCACATAATACAATAATATTTTTGTCATACCNGCTTTTCTAATAGACAAGTTTTTACGGTCGCAAACTTGCAGGCTGCAAACAAATGGAGGTTATACATGAAACGTGAAAAATTCGGCTCCCGTCTGGGCTTTATTCTTGTGTCGGCAGGCTGCGCTATCGGACTGGGAAATGTATGGAAATTTCCTTACATCTGCGGTGCTTACGGCGGTGCCGCCTTTATTTTAATTTATCTGATCTTCCTTCTGATTCTGGGTATTCCGGTNATGGTATGTGAATTTGCCGTAGGAAGAGGCAGTAAAANAAGTGTTGCTCTCAGTTTCGATGAACTGGAGCCCGCAAATACTTCCTGGCATCACCTGAAATACATAGGTATGGTAGGCTGTTACCTTTTGATGATGTTCTATACTATGGTAGGCGGTTGGATGATGTATTACTGCTTCCGCAGTCTGAAAGGTGATTTCCACGGGGCTGCGCCGGAGCAGATTGCAAACGCATTTACAGGAATGCTGGAGGATCTTCCCACCATGGCTTTCTGGACTATTTTGATCTGCATCATCGGCTTCGGCGTATGTATTTTGGGATTAAAGTCCGGTGTGGAAAAGATTACAAAGGTTATGATGNCGGCTCTGCTTGCTATTATGGTTATTCTCGCGGTACATTCTGTCTTTTTGGAGGGTGCCGGTGCAGGCATACGCTTTTATCTGGTTCCCGATTTTCACAAAATGCTTGAAAGCGGAATCGGGAATGTAGTTTTTGCTGCACTCAGCCAGGCATTTTTTACTTTATCCATCGGCATCGGCGCCATGCTGATCTTTGGAAGCTACTTGGATCATTCCCGCCGTCTTGCCGGAGAAGCAGTCCACATCACTGCACTGGATACTTTTGTTGCCCTGACTGCAGGTTTTATTGTCATTCCTGCCTGCTTTGCCTATGGAATTGAACCGGATGCAGGTCCCAGTCTGGTCTTCATCACACTTCCAAATATTTTTGCGCAAATGAAAGCTGGCTTTTTGTGGAACGCCCTCTTTTTCCTGTTTCTCACATTTGCGGCTCTCTCAACGATTATCGCCGTATTTGANAATATCATTGCCTTTNACATGGATCTGTTTGGCTGGTCCCGCAAAAAGAGTGTAGTTGTAAGCGCAGTGCTTATCATTCTCTTAAGCATGCCTGCCGTTCTCGGCTACAATGTTTTGTCCGGCATTCAGCCTCTGGGAGATGGAAGCGCTATCATGGATTTGGAAGATTTCATTGTCTCCAATAATCTGCTTCCCCTGGGCAGCCTTGGTTATGTGCTGTTTTGCACCAGAAAGAACGGCTGGGGATGGGATTCCTTTTTAAAAGAAGCAAATGCCGGTGAAGGAATTGCTTTTCCGCGCTTCTTGAAATTCTATATTTCCTATGGCATTCCTATTATCATTGCAGTAATCTATCTGAAAGGCTACTATGACAAATTCTGTACGGAAAGCTCTTTAGTCCTCACCTGCTGGATGAGTGCTGCCATACTTTTTCTGCTGTTCGTGTGTTATTGTGCATTACACAAAAAAAGGATTACCTTCCGGTAATCCTTAATCGAAACTAACTTACATAATTATCAAAATATCCCTGAATCAGAATGACCGGTGTTCCTTTATCCCCGGATCCGCTTGTGAGATCACACANNGATCCGATCAGATCCGTCAGTCTTCTGGGTGTGGTTCCCTGAGATGCCATGTCCCCTACCAGATTATCCTTTTTCTCTCTGATACGGTTGGAAATTGCTTCCTTAAGCGCCTCTCCGGACAGATCCTTGAAATCATTATCTGCCAGATATTTCAGCTTCACCTCATTCGGCGTTCCCTCAAGNCCGGGTGTNCTGGCNGGTGATACACAAGGGTCTGCAAGCTCCCANATCCTTCCTACCGGATCCTTGAANGCTCCGTCACCGTATACCATAACNTCNACANGCTTTCCGGTCTGGTCTAAAATCTCTTTCTGAATATCCATCACAAGATCCGTACATTCTCTCGGGAACANCTTAATGGTATCCTCTGTTGACTTATTAGAACCAAGGAGNCCGTACTTCTCNTTGCAGCCGCTTCCGTTAANCGGGCTGGTAAGNATATCATCCATTCCCATCACCACNTCNGCGCCTGCTGCCNTTAAAAGNCTCTTNGTACGCATTCTTGTNTGAATATCNCAATTCAGAACCTTCTTTGNATAAGGAAGAATACTGCGGCAGTCATTTGCAAAAATGATCTCCACCTCAGCGCCTGCTTCCTTNATCAATTCTCCGTANTANGATACATAATCAACTCCGGTAAACGGATGTTTATTTTCTCCAAAAAGCTCGCGATATCTTTCCAGNGTCAGCACATCACTGTAAGGATTNATNCCNGCNTCNTCAAGCTGATCCAGCGAAACAAGNTCATTTCCCACTTCATCACTGGGGTAGCTGAGCATCAGCACTACCTTTTTAGCTCCCATCGCAATTCCGCGAAGGCAGATTGCAAAACGGTTTCTGGATAAAATCGGGAAAATAACACCGATAGTCTCTCCGCCAAGCTTCTGTCTCACATCCTCCGCAATCGCTTCCACCGATGCGTAGTTGCCCTGTGATCTTGCCACAACAGACTCTGTCACTGCAATAACATCCCTGTCACGTATCTCAAAGCCTTCCGCCTTAGCCGCCTCTAATACACTTTCTGTAACAATCTTTACCAGATCATCGCCCTCCCGGATAATGGGACAGCGGATTCCCCTTGATACAGTTCCAACTTTTCTTTCCATTTCTTTTTCTCCCTTGATTGTATTTCCGGGAATTGCCGTCTGCTGTGCTCATNAAACTCTTCTATGCGCCATTCTATACCCCGTGCACCGGCAACACCCTTTCCATTATAATATAACTCATGCAAAAACAAAAGAACTTCCTTTAATTTTTTGCCATTGTCATCTGTTCAGCCACCAAATGCCGAGGTTGAGGTATCCTGCAAAGCTGACCCACAAAAGATACGGAACCAGGAGGTACGCTGCCGGCTTTGAAATCTGTCCGAAACGCTTTATCAGCAGCACAATCATTGCCCATAAAAGCAGAAGCCAGAAAAACGAAAACAGATACCAGCCAAAGTCAAAAAAGAAGATAGGCCACAAGAAATTGACCACAAGCTGATAAAAATACAACGTAATCGCTTCCGTAATCTTTTTCTTTTCTGCACCGGAAGTACAGATCAGATACGAGCTGATCCCCATAAGCAAGTAGAGAACTGTCCACACAACCGGAAAAAGCCAGCCCGGCGGCGACAACGGCGGTTTATTTAACTCCGCAAATTTTCTCATTCCGCCCCCTGACAGTATTCCTGCCAAAGCCCCGACCGCCAGCGGGATTGCAATACATTTGATCAAAAGCCATTTATTCAACTTCATTTTGTTTTCCCTCCCGTATAAATTATGGCGTTTTNCCGGACTCTATACCTNAATTTATAAGAAACGGCAAGTAAATTTACCGNTTCTCANTTATANAAATATTCCGCAAAAGATANGGGATAAAAACAAGTTTTTCGGACAGACTATCAATAACAGATCAGCCGGATATCCGGCCAAAGAAAGGACAGNATTATTTATGGAAAACAAAGATACTATCCGCTTATTAAAAGAATGCGATTCCGGAAGCAAGATGGCGGTTGCCTCCATTGACGAAGTNTTAGAAAGCGTTCAATCCACCAGTATGAANCAGCTTTTATCNGAAAGCAAGGCNCATCACGAAAAGCTGGGAAATGAAATTCACTCCATGCTTTCNGANTGNCACTGTGAAGACAANGANCCAAGCGCTATGGCCAAGAGCATGTCCTGGATGAAAACAAATATGAAAATGGCAATGGATAAAAGCGATGCAACGGTAGCNGATCTGATCACAGACGGCTGCAACATGGGAATCAAATCCCTGCACCGATATCTGAATCAGTACCCGGCAGCGGATCACTCTTCCAAAGCGATCTGCGGACGGCTGGTAGATATTGAAGAAAAACTCTGCAAAGATCTGAGGGAGTACTTATAGCCTTTNGGCGTACTCCCCCTGACAAGTATTTTCAAAGCACAAACATNAAAAACAACATCACATATGCCCTCTTTATATCNCTGTTCACCAGAAGATATGCTCCGCCCATGGCAAATCCCAGCGCCAGTCCCAGTAAACCCGTAAACAGATTTTTGGTAAAAACATGGGCAAGCCCCCAGGTAAGTCCGCAGATAATTCCGCCATAAGGAATATTAGTTCTTTGAAACCATACCTCACATGCTTTTTGCCCAAACACAATGATCAACAAAAATAACATGGTTTCAAATACGTAGTAAATATATTGAAAAACAAACAGTAACGGTCCTCTTCGGACAAATTCCAGATATACTTTAAAACCGCCCCAATCCGCATAATCCATGCCAAATGCCAATACCAGAAACAGAAGGCACAGCCCNNACTGCCAAAGNTGCATAGCATTNCCCTTNGNCATAATCGGGAANTGATATTTCCCTTCCGCTTTCNGAATTAATACATAAGCAAATATTCCCCAGGTAATGCAGGTCAGTATCCAATGACAGATTGTCTGNCCTGCTGACCAGCTCTCCATGGAAGTNCCATAAAGCATCGGTTCCAAAAAGTATGCATAAATTACTTCCATCCCCAGTCCCGCAAAAGCGTATAACGCCAGTCCCANAAAGTCCGATCCTTTCACTTCTGATTTTGNTTTNATCTTTTTATTCTGATNTTGCATTTTGATTCCTCCGTATCTTNTCCAAAGCCTGATTNACACGNCTCACTTCATGAAAAAAAGAAATATAATAAACCGCTGCCGCAATTCCATAAGGAATGCTGAANGATATAAACATATCTCTGTATCCATTTTCGTGAACCGGCTCAAAAAAAGAAGCTGCCCACACCACCCCCAAAACAGCACCGACTAATACCAGATACTGCACAACGATCACTGCCAAAAGCGGAAACCTTTGAAACCGGTAATGCTGGGAAAGTACGAACGTTCCAAGCACAGAGAATGCAAACATCAGCAGAATATTTTCCTGATACCCTCCAAAAATCTTTTGCACAACTGCCTCCAATAGGATCTTCCCAAGCACTAAAATTGTAAAAATAATGCATACAATNGGGATAAAATTCTTNTTGTCAATTATTTTCATGGCACACCTCCTGCAGCCGCTGCAATGCTTCCGTAAACGTNTTTTTATAACTTCTGTTCAGAACCAGAACTTCCCCATTATCCATCAGCAGCCGGAGCCTCATATTCAAATCCGCCTTCACCCGGCTTACCCGGTACAAATTTACTGCCATAGACTTGCCAATCTGCACAAAGCCGCTTTCCTCATAGCAGTCAAGAAAATACCTTAAGCTGCCATCTATCTGCCAGACCTCTTTCTCCTGATAGGCAAACAGCTTCCGGTCAACCACTTCCAGATAATAAATGCTTCCCGGAAGGAGCTTTTGTACACAGCCATCTTTTTTCCCTATAATGCTCTGAAATGAAAGAAAAAAATTTCGGATCACCTCAACCGCATCATTTTCTTTGCGATAATGAACATCCACATAATCCTCTTGCAGGGACGGTTCCTTTAAATAATGTATTTTCACTCGCTTCTCCTCCTATGAAGACAATTATATTTGTCTGTATACAAAAAACAAGTGCAGGATGCGTATCCTGCACTTGCTGATGCTTATTCTGCAATTATTCGTTTTTGTACTAACTCTGATAGGAACCCGGAATCAACGCCTTCTCCCANTGACAGACCTATCTATCGTCCTCTCACCTGACAGTTCACATACCGTCTCTTCCCNATCACTGCAANCACTCCTCCCAGGATGAAATACAAGATCGGCACCGCCTGCCAAGACANCAGCATTTTCCCAAATACAGGAACGGTGCGATAATCAAAAATACTCCATGCGGCAATAAAATTGCTTGGCAGGTAACTCCATGCCTGCGATAATACACGGTAACATGCCGGCAAAGATGACACAGCCATACAAAAAATGATCAGCCCTACCGTCAAGGCGAGGGTTCCCAAACTGTTTTGGAACAGTTCTGACAAAAGCATGACAAATACCCCTGTCAAAACTGCTGCCAGCATTGTCATGCAAAAAACCAGCAATACACTTTCTCCCACATTTAATGAATAAGAAAAACCTGGCATGATAAGCTGAAAAGCCGCTCCAAATCCCTCCAAACCATACAAGAAATACGTTTCCAGAATTACCATGCCGAAAACCAGTGCGTTAAATCCTACTGTAAAGCTGATTCCCGCAAGGAGCTTTGCCAGATAAACAGGTTCCCTGCCATATTTACTACTTAAAATCAGTTGATCCGTTTTCCGGTTATGTTCTTCGGAGAACACCCCGGCAAGGCAGATAACCGTCGCAAGCAAAATCAATAATCCAACCGTATAGGTGCTTTGCAGAAGATGCCAATATCCTTCCTTAAACCGATAAGTTATAGGCCATTCCAGTTTATCATCCTGTTCCCGCCAGAAATCCTTTTCCTTCTCCGTAAGAAAATACTCCTGCCAGTATTCTTCTAATGATTGCTGTCTTCTCTGATACAGTTCCTGTTCATCGGCTTCCCATTCCATTGCTTCAGAGATGGTCATCATTCCTGCCGACCTCACAAAATTGAAAATAGCNCTGTAAGGTCTNGCATANGTNTGATATTCCTCGGTTCCTATATAATGCACAACCCCATTTATCGCCTCTTCAGGTATTTTCCCATACCCATTGCTCATTTCCTCTAAAAGCTCCTGATCGATCAGCCGTCCGTCTAGCTTTTGNTGATCAGCTTTGTAGATCTGATTCATATGGAAATTCGTGTCTACCTTTACCCCGTCAATGTAGAAATCACCAAGAGAATCCACCGCCAGAGTTCCCAATATAAGAAGCAGACTGATTCCAACCGTGACCCCCGCGATCCTTCGCCTTAAAATCTTTCCCAATTCAAATTTATATAGCGTTCCCAGATTCTTCATTGCCCTGCTCCTCCTCAAACTGCTTTAANTANAACTCTTCCAGGTCNCCCTGCTCTTCATCCCATTTCCCCTGATAAATAAGCTNCCCATCCTTCATCATCAAAATNGTATCCGCAATGTGCTCAATATCCGAAACGATATGGGTAGAAAGCAGCACGATGTTCTCCTTGCCAATCTCTGCAATCAANTCCCGGAAACGAACTCTCTCCTTTGGATCAAGNCCTGCTGTCGGTTCATCCAGAATTAGTAGCTTTGGATCTCCAAGCAGTGCCTGCGCAATCCCCAGCCGCTGTTTCATTCCGCCGGAATAAGTCTTGATNTTCTTTTTGCNGACCTCTGAAAGCCCCACCAGNTTCAAAAGCTCTGCTGCCTTTTTCCTTGCTNACCCTTTATCCAGTCCTTTCAGTGCCGCCATATATAGNAAAAATTTCATTCCCGTAAAATCCGGATAATANCCNAAATCCTGNGGCAGATATCCCAAAAGCGCNCGATATTCTTCCNCNGNCACATCCACNGATATGTCCATCGGTGNNNCTGNCGCTCCGCCGGNAGATACNCCGGTTTCATTCATNGAAATACTCCCNCTGTCAGGNTTCAATATCCCACATAACAATCGCATCAGGGTNGTCTTTCCTGCACCATTTGCNCCTAACAAACCGTANACNCCTTNGTGCAGTNTGAGCGATANCCTGTCCACTGCAATTTTNCTTCCATATTGCTTTGATACNCGATCNATCATAAGCTCCATGTNTATTCCTCCCATCTTTCCATATTTCTTTTCCANTCTTTTACCGCAAGAATGCTGAGAACCCCCAATGCTGCCAGCCACCAGCTAAACAGTTCCTCTTTATAAATGAGTCTCGCAATTTGAGGAATCACCGCAACCACAACTGCCACCGCTAAAACTGCATATAAACACTCTCTGCCCCGCATTCTTCTTGCCAGATACAGACCTGCCGTATTGGTCAGTAAATATGGCACCAGCAGATAAACACCCGTGCTCAGCAGAGGCATGCCTTCCAGCCAATGTCCCGTAAATACACTTAAACCAAGCAGTAACAGGTGTACAAATCCCATAATTTCCATTCTTGCCAGGATCAGACTCTTCAGGGAAAATCTCGTAGCCATTTCAAGCTCTGCCATTTCGCAGACTTCTGACCGTAGGCTTTCCGCCAAAAAAGATACTGCCAAAAAGGGCACCATAGCGGAAAATGCCCATAATACATTTTTATCCGTTGCGGCACCAACAAAATATATACCTGCAAAGGAGATCGCGGAAATCAGCCAGCCCCATTTTCCAATATATAAAAACTGTGCTGCCACAAATTTTCCATAACTGATTCGCGAGGTAACAGTCTGCATTTTTCCGATACGACACAGAAACTCCTGTTTTCTTTCCGGTGCCGGTGCTTCCATGGTCTCCTGTAGCATTTTTTTCAACTTTTTTTCCATTTCACTCCCCCTTTTCCCATAACAGCCTCCTTTTGCTGCACTTATGGCTGCATATTCATTTCTGCCAGCTTCTCTTGCAAGGTTTTCAAAATCCTTTTCAGCTTCCGGTAACAGGAAAACCGCGACATCCGATACATACTGCAGATTACTGAAACCGGAACTTCATTTACATATCGAAGGAGCATCAGTTCCCGCTCCTCTTCCTCAAGCTCACTAAGCGCTGCTTGAATAGTCATAGATGTAACGACTCTCTCCTCCATGTCAGATGAAGTACCTCCACTATATGGACTGTTTCCCAAGCTTTCCGCCTCATCAAAACCTTCTTCAAAGCTCTGATATTTCTTTTTCCTGTACTCATCAATACAAAGATTCCGGGCGATAGTGTACAGATATCGCAGCGCTTTCCCCTCATTGTGATAATCCTTGCTTTCCAAAAAGCGCAAGAAGGTTTCCTGCGTGATATCTTCGGCAATCTCACGTTTCTGCAATTTAAAATAGCAGTAACGATAAATTTTATCGTACTGCTCTCCTATCTCTTTTGCTTTATCTATGGACACGCTTTAGGAACCTCCTTTCAATATGTATAACGAGGCAGCCTCTGAAAATGTGCGGTGCATATGAAAATTTTTAATCCAAAAATCCCAAATACTCATCAAAAATATTAAACAGCATATTCCCGGCACACACTGGGATCTCAGCGGTTGTCCCCTTCAGCGGAACATACTTATATAGATCATCCGCTCTGGTAAGCACCAAAACAGGTATCACATCATACTCCGGTCCAAATAACACTTCCTGATAGGCGCTGTACTTCGCCGCCTGCGCCACCTCTTCCTCCTCAATCTTATCATTCATCTTAAATTCCAGGGAAAACACATAGTTTTCCGTGATCACCAGTACATCCGCATAGATTCGGATTGCCCGCGACTTCTTGATCCGCAGTTCAAAAGCAATCTCCCAATCCTCATAGGACACGCCTTCCAAGTCGTCAAACAATGCCCGCATAGTATCGGCACTGTCCCGAAAGGAGTGAAACAGCCCCCGGGTATCGTTCAGATTCCGCCCAATCCGCTTACAGCCCTGCTGTAACATTTCAAACCATTCTTCCTGTGAAAGCTCCAGAAATTCCCTTACCGTGGAATAATAACCGCAAAAATCCTCCAGTCCCCGGTGAGGTCTGGACTGGCGAATATAACCATGCCAGTTATAATCTTTATCCTGACAGCACAACTCATGCATATAAGGAGAGGCATACAGATAATGGTTCACCACTTTTCTGTCCTTATTCAGTTTCTTTGCGATTTCCTTTGCCTTGATGCCGTCACTGCTGCAGATCAGGGCATAAATGTCTCTCTCAATAATATCCATTTCACTCATTATTCTTCATTCGTATTACTTTGTTAAATCCATTCCGATTTGTGTCAATATGTGATATCTTAATGACAATTTTGGTCGGATCATTCAAAATATCTTCTTCTATGTCACGGAGAAGCATCTTCGCTTCATTATCTAAACCGGCATCAATTTCGTCCCAGATAATAACAGAAGCCGACGAACGCAGCATGCATTTTATCAATAGCAGTTTCTTTTTCTCTCCGCCGGACAAATGAACTCCATTATCCGCTATATTGTCAATTTCCGGGCTCAGATGCATCTTTTCCCGTAAATTAGAAATATGATCATCCGTAATATCCGTATGTGAAATAATTCGCAGGTAATCTTCAACCTTCTCATTTAAAAACAATTCGTCCTGCGATATATAGCATATTTCTTTGTAGAGTTCTCTATGGTCGTAATCACCTAAGTTTTTACCATTAATTTCAATCGTTCCCTCCGTTGGGGACAGCAGACCCACCATCATCTTCAATATAGATGATTTTCCGGAACCGTTTTCTCCTTCGATCAAGACATGATCTCCGGTTTCCAGACAAAAGGACAGATTGTTGAAAACGTCTCTGCCATTTTCATATTTTAATGATACCGAGTTAAATACAATACTGTTTATTTTGGGGACACTGATACCGCCGCTTTGTACCGGAGTTTTTGCAGTCTCCATTACATTATTAAAAGAAGGGAGATTCTGAATAAGCACCTGTACTTGTCTCTGAATACTTTGGCTTTGCTGTAATACACAATTTGCAATGAACAGCGCTGTTACAAGCTGCCCTCCAGTGGAACCGGTCAAAATCAATACGCCCGCCACCATAACATATACGATATAATTGAGTGCCTGGTCTAACCCCAGCCAGAATATTTCTCTCTTATTCGCCTTCATTGACACACCAGTAAACTGGTCTAAGCTTTTTTCGTTTCTTTTTATGTAATATGACATCAAACCATTGGTACGGGCAATCTCTGTCATATCAACGGTTTCATAATTCACTATACTATTTGCTTCATGTTCATTATCAACCTTTTCATAATCAAGAAGCATCGCTTTCTTGGAATATAAGGACAACAAAGTAGTAACTAAAATAGAAAGCAGCAGCACCGCCGCGACCGCAGGATCAATAAAAAAGGAAAAAGTTAAAAAGACAACTCCCGTAAACAGATCAATTACAATTCCAACTGTGTATACGGTAGAAACCGCATAGATCTTATAAGTTTCAGTAGTGAGAATAAATTTTAATTTTTCTTTATTATCACGAACAAATGAAGAATAATTGCTCCCCCACAGTACTTGATAAATCTTTTCTCGTGTTTTCCACAAAATATGCCGCCCCACACGATCGTACAACTCCGTTCGAAGCGCACCCAGCATGCATATTACTAAATAGGCTACAACAAAAATCGCAACGTACCCTACAAACAAGGGTACACTCTTTTGGACTTCCGTTCGGTCGATCATCCACTCCATATAAAAAGGAAGTGCAGACTCTAAGCCTAAAAGGAGGAGGATAACAAATATACATTTGCCCAGCAGCTTTTTATCAACAGTAAACATTAATTTAACGACTTGAAAATAGTTTTTCATAACTGATACCCCGCATACTATAATTTACAATAGGCGTTCGCAAAACGCCACAAACCGCAAAAATACTCCAGTCCCCGGTGAGGTCTGGACTAGCGAATATAACCATGCCAGTTATAATCTTTATCCTATTTCACTCACAGCGTCTTACTCCTCGATAAGCGATATATTTTCACCGTCAAAAATGATAGATGCAACCTTTTCTCTTGCAGACATTTCAATATCAACATTAGACTTCACATGATAATCTGCGTCATAAACACACAAAGTATTATCACTATCCATATCCAACATCCATGTTTGAAATGGATCATGAAAATCAAAAAATACAGTTTCCTTACTTGCAGCATCAAAATAGCCGACATAAGCGCTGATAATACCGGAACCACATAAACCGGTAAAGTATAATTCAAATTTGCCATCTCCATTCAAATCTGTGACAGCAAATGAATTCACTCCATGACTGCCAAACCACTTGCCAAGCGGGTACACTTTATCATCATACAGTAAAAAACTACTGCAGGATTTATCAAATTTGAAAATACTGAAATTATAATTATTTGCGATGTCCTCCGGAGTCACATTATAACAATGCTCATCATCATAATCTCCTCTATAACCGTCCAGAAGCTTTAAGAAGTCCTCAACACCCTCTGATGAGGGAATCATCTGAAATGTTACGATGGGCATGACATCTTCCTGTTCGCTATGCTCTTCGTTTTGCCGGCATCCGGTCAGCAGGAAACACACCGCAATTATTAACAATGTACCTCTTATAAATTTTCTCATATGCCCGTTCCTCTGCACTCATGGCTATTATACATCTTATCCTCTGACACACTTTTCTATCAACGAAACTGTGAAAACAAGTATGCATATTTTAACATACACCGGACAGATTCGCAATTAAGGGCTGTCTTACAACAGCCCTCTTTTCGGATTCTAATTTTCTTCGTCAGTTTCCCATGTTCCTTTCGTGTAGGTTTCATCCACCATATCACTGATACCTGCAAGCAACATGATTATGCCTTGTACCTTGTGCGGCTGAATGATGTAAAACCCTTTCTGATGCTCGTCCTCCACGACTATATCAGCGGCGAGCAGCGGCTTTAAATGATGATAAACCTGTCCTGTAGACCCGAAACCACATTTTTCTACGAGTGATGCTACTGTCTTAGGTCCGCGAAGTATCTCCAGCACCATTGCAAGGCGGTTTGAATTTCCAATACAGGCTAATACCTTGTTTGCAACACCGCTCTCAATGAGAGAGAGCAGATCATCGGTAGGGACACTATTTCGTATCCAGTTAGACTGCCGTCCGCCGGAATTATGCAGCCCAAGGTAGGTTACAAATCCGCTCCCTCCTTTTTCCTCAGTTTTAAAGCATAATTCCTCCATCTGTTCACTGAGTCGACTATCCGGATGCATTCCATGCATAACGTGTACCCTTTTTAACTTCTCTGTCGATGACTTGTTAGGATGCAATTCCATCATCATAGCCCGCAGTTCATCAAGTTGCGGAGATACCATGTTCTGAAGATTTTTCATCTGCTCTTTGAGCTCATCAATCTCCTTATCATAATTTCGCTCCATAATCCTATATCTGCTCCTTTCCCCAAATTGTCATTCCGTAATTACGTAATTTCATAATAATATAAATTGTCGCTAATGTCAATGGTTTTTAAAACAGTTGACAATTTTGGAGTATAGTTTAAAATTACATTTAGAATAATTGAAAAGCGAGGTAAATTCATGCGCCATCCGATTTGATTACGTTCAAAATGTTTGATCTACCATGGAGATTGAAAATCCATGGTCATTTTGTCGTATTCAAATTCAATTTAAGGGGTGGTATTCATGAAAAGAAATATTTTCTTTATGTATTCCATATCCTTTTTTCAGGGTATGGTTTTTTATTCGTCGATTGCAACACTATACCGTCAAGCTGCCGGGATTTCTGTTTTTCAGATCACTATGATAGAAAGTATTTCGTTGGTGCTTTCTTTTGCCTTTGAAATCCCATGGGGTGTCCTAGCAGACCGCATTGGTTACCGGCGCACAATGATTATTTGCAATATCCTGTTTTTTATCTCCAAAATCATTTTCTGGAAGTCGCAGAGCTTTGCAGATTTCCTTTTGGAAAGAGTGATTCTTGCTATAGTCGTCTCCGGCGTTTCCGGCGTAGATACGAGTATTCTGTATTTATCATGTGACGAGAACGATTCCCAACGTGCCTTCGGTATTTATGGAGGTCTCGGTACAGCCGGACTTCTGTCTGCCGCTGCAATTTATACGGTATTTATTGAAGAAAACTATCGGGCTGCCGGGTTTTTAACTGTCATCAGCTATGGCATAGCGGCAATCCTCAGTTTTGGTCTGAAAGAGGTCAAGACTGCTCAAAAGGGTGAACGGACATCTTTGAGGCATTCACTTACCATTTTAAAAGAAACACTTTTTAACCGGAGTCTGCTTTTTCTGATTGCCGGAGTTGCGCTTCTATATGAAGTGAATCAAACGATAACCGTATTTTTCAATCAGCTTCAATATACCAAAGCAGGTATGTCGGTGAGGCTGATTTCCGGCGTTTATATTCTAATGACACTTTCCGGTTTGGTAAGCGTATTTTCCGCACCTCTCACCCAAAAGCTAAAGCCGCGATTCTTTGGGGCAGTGCTTTTTGGTGTTTGTAGTTTTTCCTGCCTAATGTTGGCCTTTACGCAAAATCCATTTATTTCAGTTTTGGGTATTTTGCTTATCCGGGTCTGCTCCAGCTTGATGTCTCCGCTGGGAACAGAACTGCAAAATAAAGCGATTACAACAACTGACCGTGCCACTGCGCTTAGTATGAGCGCTTTGCTTATGGATTTGCTGGCGGTCTTTACCAATCTTATTTTCGGGAAATTAGCCGAATTTGATTTAAGCGCCGCAATGTGCTTTGGCGGATTTCTCTGCATACTCGGAGCGAGCCTATACTTGATCAGCCTCAAAAGGGCTGATTACAGATAAAAATTTAAGAAGGAGCGACAGCCAAAAACGCTGTCGCTCCTCCAAATTACCCAAAATGCAGTTTCTTAAGTCAAAGGAAGTTGTACAATTAATTCTGCATGGCTTAGCTGTTACCATTTTCCCAGCGCACCGCCTCCCCCTTCTTAATCTCCTTGGTAGAAGATAAAATGATTTTGCTGTCCTGATCCACTCCCCCGCCTTCCAGAGCTGCCCAGTTATCATTCTTATCGAGCACTTTGACATTCACTTCATCCACATAATACTCCTGTCCCAAAATCCCTTCCCTTTCCTTCAGCACATAAACAGAATCTGTCTTATCCTTCGTGTGCAGTGCGGTAAGCGGAATACAGAGTTTATACTTTTCTCCGGTTTCCGTGCGGGAAACGCTTCCTGACATCCCCGGTATTCCGGTATCCTCCGGCAGGTTAATCAACGCCTCATACTTTTCGGGAGCATTTTTACTTTCCGCAAGGTAATCCACCTCTTTTTCCAGTTCACGGCTTTTCCCTTCCACCTTGACCGCGATCTTATCCCCCAATCCTATGTACTTTTTCTGGTCTTTATCCAGCAGTACCTTAAGCTGACAGGGCAGACTTTCATCGGAGATAAGCAGTACAGCCGTATCCGGAGTCCGATCCCCTACGCCTGCCATGATTTCCGTAACAACACCGCCAAAAGGTGCCAGCACCACTCCCTGCTGATCCTGAACCTGTTGAAAGATGTTTAACTGCTCGGAAAGACTGGTTCTTTCCAGCTTTGCCACATCAAGATCTGCCGCTTCCTCTTCCGGCAAAAGCAAGTCTTCCACCTTCCTGCCCGCCTGCTTCACAGCTTCATCCCGTTCCCCCTTGGCATCCGCTTCCCCATAAGCTGCATTCTGTAGGGCTCTCTTTAAAGCTTTCTCTTCCTCACTGCCTCCCCCATTGTTTTCCAATTCTTCCTCAAGATCCTGCTCTGCCTGAACATAGCTTTCCAACGCACGTCCCACCTCTGTATCCTTGTTTCGCGCAGTAGTGTCATAATCCTCTCTGGCACGGGCAAGCTCCAGCTCCTTTTTCTGCTGGGCAATCGCCTGATTCTCCAGTATGGTATTAATCTGAAGGGAGAGCCTCGCGATCGCGTCCTTCTTTTCATCCATTTTCTCTTTTAAATCCTCCAGATCAACGGAAAACAGCACATCTCCTTCTTCCACCCGGTCTCCTACATGAACCGGCATGGAATCGATCCGAAGCCCTGACAGATACGTGACCGGCTTCTCCCCTCCTGCCACCACGATCCCTTCCGCTTCTATCTTATGCTCCACATATTTGGATTCAGGGGCGCAGGTGGTTACCATAGGAAGCCGATATGTATAAATACTTTTTGACACCACCGTACAGACCAGCATCAAGCTTAAAAATACCGCAAATCCAATTGCTGCCTTTTTCATCTTTTCCATACCTCCTTAACCTTTCGTTGTTTTTTGTCCGTATGTTATGGAGCAGGCAAGCTAAACAAATAATCATTCCTTAAGCCCGGAATATATAATTCCCTGTTCCAAATAATCCTGTCCAAAAATAAACACAAACACTGCCGGTATCAGTGTGATCACACTGGCGCAAAAGGCAAATCCCGCCTGCCCCCAAGTAATTTCCGGAAGATACAGAGACAACGGCCAAAGCGCCTTATCCTCCAGGAAAGCCATAAGCTGCTCCATCAGATTCCAGTATTCCAAAAACCCCAGCACCATAGCGGAGAGAAGACCGCTTTTTCCAAGGGGAAGCCCCAGCCTGAAAAAGATCATCAGCTCCCCTGCACCATCAATCCGCGCTGCTTCAAATAGCTGTGGCGGAATCCCCCGGAATCCGCCGTAGGACAGAAACACCGGGAAAGTAGAAAATATCGCCGGAAGGATAATTGCCTGATGGCTGTTAAGAAGTGACAGCTTACTTAGCACTAAATAGCTGGAAAGCATAGTCACCTGAAAGGGCAGAAGCATCAAAACCACATAAAGCGCAAACAACACTCTTCCTGCCCTGCTCTGATATACTGCAAATCCCCACGCTGCCGGAACCGCCACCAAAAGCTGTCCCATTAAAACACACAGCACCAGCTTCATGGAATTCCAAAAAAGCACGAAAAACTGCGGTGTTTCAAACAATAGCTTTCCATAATTTGCAAAGGATGGATAATCCGGAAGCAGCTTCCATTTTATAAACTCAGCCCCGTCCGTAAACACCGTAGTCAGATATCCTTTTAATTCCAAAGTATCCATCAGAGAACCGGATAGTAAAATAAGTATTGGTAAAACCACCAGCAGGGCAGGTGCAAGCAGCAAAAGAACTGCTCCAGCTTTTTGCAGATATTTGCTGGAGAATGCAAAATATTCTCTAAATATACCGCCACTGTGCGGCGCTGATTTATTTCTTGCAAACATTTCCCTATCCTTTAACTTTCCTTAAATCTCATTTTTATCCCATAACCGCTGCAATCCTAAAATCGCAACTAACAGCACTCCGCCGGTACATACCGCAGCAGCAGCCATCTTATCCAGCTCCAGATTCACAAACCAGTTGTTAAAAAGGTGCTGCAGCAGATAAATACTTTTATCCGGATAGGCTCCTGCTGTAAGGTACGCCTCCCGGTAAATCTTGAAGGAATTCAGAAAGGACAGAATCACAATGGTATAAAGACTTCCTTTCAAATTGGGAAGTACAATATACCACAGACGCTTCCACTTTCCCGCACCGTCCACCTTTGCCGCCTCCAAAAGCTCCTTTGGTATCCCCATAAGGCCTGCCAGCCACAGCACTACCGTGTATCCCATATTTTTCCAAATATAACTTCCCACCAACACCCAAAAAGCCGCCGATGTTCCAAGATAATCTTTATGCACCTCTCCCCAAATCCCTGACCACTCACCCAGCCGGGAGAGAAATAAATTGAAAAATCCCTGCTTGTAAAAGAACATTTTCCAGACCATCACAATGGTTGCTGTTGGCATGGCAAGAGGAAACAGATAAATGGATTTGATCCATCTCTTATTTTTCAGGGTATTTAACAGCAGCGCTGTCACAAATCCCAGAAACACCAACAGCGGAATACACACAAACGTAAATTTAAACGTGTTCCCCACCGCCAGTATAAAGGCTTGATTTTGAAAGATCGTCTGGTAGTTTTTCACACCGTTAAACTGACCCGTCACCGCCGTGGTGAAGGATCTTCGCACCACATCCCCGAAAGGAAGCAGTACGAAGATCATAATTCCCATAAATCCGGGTGTAACAAATAAATAAAAAAATTTGCGTTTCTTCTTTAACATTTGATAACCCTCTTTTGATGTAATTGCACCGGATTTCCTCATGTATCGTCGTCAGGCAATTGCTTTATTCTGAAAGATAAATCGCAAGCTGCTGCTTAATTGTCTCCAGTGTCTCTTCAAGACTTTGCTCTTCCTGTATATATCTTTCTCCCGCTTCAAACACTGTCTTTTCCAAGACCGTATCTGCAATATAAGGGGTATCTGCGGATTCTACCCAGCTTCGGAATACATTCATCTCTTCTTCTGTAGCTATAAAAACGCTGAAGTCCGTTTCCCGTCCGTCCTCATCAAGGATTGCCATCATGCCATATTCTCCATTTTCACCCACGTAACCTTCCTCAGGCTGGAAGCTTTCCTCCATGGCTTCCTTGTTGATCACATAGCTGCCAAGCGCTGTCTGGACTTCCTTTCCTAGGAACTCTCTGAAAAATTCTTTTGCCCGCTCCGCCTTTGCGGATGCCGCATTGATTCCCAGCATCGTTGCCGGTACATAAACGTTCTCGCACAAGCCCTTTGCAGGCGCAAACGCCGCATCTTCAAATCCCTTGTTCTTCGTAACAGAAGTAAGACTCCAATATCCGTAGGGATAGGAGGTGACCCCCATGGATAACTGCAGGTAGTCTCCTACAAAATACACTTCATTATTACTGTACTGTGTAATATCGTACACCCAGTCTTCCCCATACTCTCTGGTGCTATATTCCTCCATCCACCTGTGTTCCTCCAAACTCTTTTCATTGATCCCGTCCATCTGGGCATCATAAATTCTCTTCATCTGGGTAAGGAACTCCCCTATTGCATCCTCATTGATTTCTCCCTTATCCGTTTTCCACATAGGCGCAGCAACGGGCGCAAAAGCCTTCATGATCGCCTTTTCATTGCAAATATAAATAATATCCTTTTCCGGGTTGTCTTCCCTGATGCTGCAAATCTCATCCGCTATGGATGTGAGATCTTTCATTCTTGAAACATATTTTTCCCTGCCAAGCACAACAGGCAGATAAAACATAGCCGGGACCACATAAATCTTTCCGTCCTTTGCCATTGCCTGATACAGATTTTCATAAAAATCCACTTCCTTGCTCAGGTCACTCATCAGATCCGTCAGTTCAAGAAGCAGTCCTTTTTCTATATAAGAATCCATAGGCAGCCCATCCATCATCAAGACATCCGGTCCTTCCCCTGCCATAATCTGTGTATTTAATTTCTTTAAGGCATCCTCTCTGGTAACAGCATCCCCTTCCGCCATGCCAATCTCATAATCCACATAAACCTCCGGATGATTGATCTGATAAAGAGAGATTGCCGTGCGGATACTGTAGCTGTCCTCGAGGCTGTATACACTCAGGCTTTCTACCGGAGATGATGGCATATTGGGATCGTATGTAAAGCGTATCAGTTTCCCGGAACTGGAAACCGACAAAAACTCCCCTCCTAAGAGGGCTCCTCCCGTGAGGGCTGCATCACCAAGAGAAACCATCCCCTTCAAACTGTACAGAGGGCTTCCCAGCCTGGACAATTTCCCATCAATCAACTGTTCTACGCTGCCATCTCCTATATGATATCGATGCAGTCCTTTATCTCCTGCCAGATATAGCTCATCCTCTTCTCCCGGAAAAAGATACAGATCATACCAGCTTCCTCCATTAAAATTCCGATCCTGATAATTTTCTTCTATAAAAGCTGCTAATTCCTCCGCTTCAACAATTTCCTTCTTCTCCAGATCATAAAGAAGCGGCGCTGTATAATCATAACCATCCGCAATCAAAAGATTTCCCTGAAACTGTAATAGCTCCGGTCTGCCGTCCGTTGTAAGAAGCAGCTCACTGCTGCCATCCTCATGAACCTCATAAATCTTGTCCCCAAGGGTCGTCACAAAAATCCTGCCGGAATCCGAAAACCAGATTCTGTTAGGATACATTTCATCCTCTGATAGAGAAATCTCTACAGGAACTACAGTTCCATCTGTCTTTACCAGTCCACACAAGGGATGAAAGTCAAAGGCTGAATTCTCCTCTTCCTGCTCTTCTTCCTCTTCCCCGTAATCACTATAAATAATCCCCAACGTCCCATCAGGCGCTGTCTGAAGATCCATGAAATAGGTATGTGTAAACATCTCATCTAACCATGGACTATTTACATTTTCCCATGTTGCCCCAAAGTCCTTTGACTCCCAGATTCCGGAGGATGTATCTGTGATAATAAGAGTGCCGTCTGACAGCTTTTTCATGCCGCTGACAGTCTCTAGCTCCTGCGTCAGATCTATCTCCTCTTCCGCATACCGCCCCATTGCAATACCCGGGTCTCCCAAGCTGCTTTCCTGCGTCTCTCCCTGAGAATTCCCCGGACCGCCATCTATCCTGCTATTTTGGTTTCCACATCCTGTTGTTAAAATCAGCGCTGCCACTGATAATACGCACAATGCCCTTTTCAAAGAAAAACTTTTCATTCTAACGACTCCTTTCTGCTTTCTAATGCATTAACTTTCTGTTTCATGCCAAGATACATCAAATCATTCATTATTATTTTGTTTTGACTATCGTAATAGTCATTTTCATTCATAGACTATCACAGTAGTCACATTATGTCAATTGTTTTTTCTTTCCTTGCGAATTCGTTGTGATTTATACAATAACTGTTATAATATTTTTATTACAGAAAAAGGAGAATCGGGCTATGGCACGAACCGAAAAGGTTGAATTGACAGTATTATGTTTAGTGTATAATGAAGATGCCTATTTATTGCAGGATCGGGTTAAAGAGGATTGGAAAGGCTATACCTTGCCCGGCGGACATATTGAAAGCGGAGAGTCAATTGTTCATGCCATAGTGCGTGAAATGAAAGAGGAAACTGGCCTGACAATTTTAAATCCAAAGCTTTGCGGAGTAAAGCAATTTCCAATAAAAGATGGGCGGTACATTGTTTTTCTTTTTCGTACGGACAAATATGAAGGAGAACTCATTTCTTCAGAAGAAGGCAATATGCACTGGGTAAAAAAGAAAGAATTGTCAAATGTAAATTTAGTAAGTGATTTTAATGAGTTACTTCAAGTGATTTTGGATGATAATTTAAATGAATTTCAATATATCATTGAAGGGGATCAATGGAAGGTTGTGCTGAAATAAAGATGAACAATATAATCTATGATATAAATGTTATACGCAATATTATTTTGGAGAGTCAGCACTTGCTAAAGAAAAGCTCAGACAATATAGAGAATATTGTATCGGATATTTGCGGATTGCAATATGACCCAAATCCTACTATACATCTAAACCAATATATGATGCTTTGGAACAGGAAAAAGGATTTTAAAGCAGAACAATTGGATATTGCAGCGTATAAAGAATTCAAGGTTGTCGAAACATGGACATTTAAGCGGAACATGTTTTTTGTGCCAAGAAATGAATATACATTATATAAAAATGCAACGAAAGGTATTGTGAGACGGGGTGCTTCCGATGAAAGCTGGCTTGCAGAGGGAGACAGCCCTGAAATCCAAGTTGCAGAAAAGGCGTTAAAAGAAAGTTTAATAGAATTTGATGGATTGACTGCTAATCAAATTTGGGAAAAATTGAATTTAGCTTATGAATGGAACAAATATAGACGAGAACATGATCAAAGCTATAATCTGCCTATATTCCGTGCTTTTTATAGATTGTGCCGCAGAGGAGACCTTTTGACTTGCGGCAGAAATCCGGGGACTTTCAGAGAACCTGTTTATATTTTGAAAGAAAAGATAGGCTTTTCTGATTGGGCTAATGACCTCATTGATGAAAAACAAGCCATTAAATGTATCGTTGAAAAACTAATAGCTTCATTAGGAGTAACTGATCCGGTTCATGTCTCTCATTTATCCGGGTATAGAACCACTGATATTTTACCTATCGTTGAAGAGTTGGAATCTGAAAAGAAAATATTACAGCTTTCATATAAAATTGGTCGTAAAAATTACTATATGCATTCTTCCAAAACGCACCTCCTAAACGCTAAAGGAGCTGAAAACAGCGGTGAAGTTCGACTTATATCACCAATGGATACAATTGTAAGAGACAAAACCTGGCTTAAAACATTTTTTGATTATTCATTTTCTTTTGAGTATTTCAAGAAAAAAGGAATGAAATGGCCGCTTTCAATTCTTGTAGGAAATCAATTTGTCGGTTATTTAGATTGCAAGATGGACTGGAAGACCAAGAAGTTTATTATAAAAGAAAGAAATATATTTAATTCCGATTTTAATGATTACAAAGGCATTGACGCAGCGATTGAGGAGTTAGCTGCTTTCCATGAAGCTAAGGAAATTGTAGAAAAGGTGCAATAATAATATTATTATACGTCGGAATACGCCATCATTTTTCGTTTAAGCCAATGTTCTATCTCTGTTGCGGTTTCCTCCGGGGTTTTATCATCCACTTTCAGCAATTCATAATGTGTATTGCCAATTTTATTATGCTCTAAAAAATACCTGTTGTAATCCAGAGAACTATGAATCCATCCAGCATCCTTTATACCTCTTCCATCGATCATCCTGCTTTGCAGTTGTTCGTCCGAGCAGACCAGCGCAAGGCAGGCTATTTCACTGAAATACCTATTTCCGCTTGCGATAGACAGCTTGTCAATGTTCCCTGCCTTTGTCCATACCAGCGGCTTGCCGCACTGCATAGCATTTCTGGAAAAATACAAAATCTGTTCTATCTGGTTTAATGCATCTTCCTCCGTGTCGCGGGGCATAATGTTATAAAACTTATCCACATCCAAAATCATAAAGTCTCGCGTTTTTCTCTGTAGAATTCGTGCCGCCGTTGTTTTTCCCACGCCACTGGCCCCTGTGATAAAGAACAGCGGTAATTTCAGAAAATCCCACTTTGAACCGCAGGTGGGACAAACTATTGTCTGTTCTTCTATGCATTTATTCCATGTTCCGTTTCCGCAATGTAAGCATACTTCAATCATTTTTATACCCTCGTATTTTTCTTTGCTTGATCTAATACCGCTGCATCCTTTTCACGGGTCTTCCAGCACACCGCCCATGCTTTGGTAATTCCTAACTGCCTGTACATTTCCAGACGATGCCTGCCATCATTTACCCGGATACCGTCTTCTGAGTACTCCAGAATGAGCGGAGGCGGATTCCATTCTCCGTAAGCATCCTTCATGCGATTCACTACATCAAAGAAATAGGCAATGTCATTAGCCTTTGTCAAATATTCCGGAGCACCGGACTGAATTTTATCCAGCAGCTTCAACTCTATCTCCACAGGCCCCCAATATTGTCTGGGTTCCAATAATAAGCCGTCCGCCAAAGTCACATTGTGACCATCCCCCCGTAAAAACAGCTGCAGCCATTCCTCGATACATCCGCGATTTGCATATTCCATAGCCGACTGTAATGTTCCGTAAATCATCCTTTCTCCCTCCTCTGCCGCGTTACCTCGTACATCATAACTGAAGCTGCACAGCTGACATTAAATGAAGTTGCGCAAGATCCCTCATTCATTGGAATAGTTAGCAGCTCATCACAGTGCGCCTTAAAAGCCTGACACAGCCCAGTGGTTTCGTTTCCTATCATCAGCACAAGAGGCCCCTGCAGCATTGCCTCATAGACAGTGTGCTGTCTGTGCGCCGTACTTCCGACAACACGCATTCCCGGGTATTTCTCCCGGAGCACATCTAAATATCGGAAAAGCGTCTCATTCTCCGCCACTCGCATTACCGGTAACCGAAAAAACGATCCCATTGTTGCGGTAATCACCTCCGGATCATACATATCCACACCATGTCCCGTTAAAAGCAGTGCATCCACACCAAATGCCTCACAGGAACGGATCATCGTTCCTAAATTTCCCTTGTTGGAAGGCCGGTCAAACACCATCAAAAAAGGATTCTCGGACAGCCTCACATGCTCCAGTAATTCCTGCTTCATCTCTACTACCGCTATCAGCTCGGAGGTATCTTCCTTGCCGCTCAGTTCACGCATCAGCTCCTCACGCAGCCGGTAGTTTTTCACCGCAGTCGTATGAACCAATCCCCGTGCCCAGTCGGATAATTTCCCCTCCCGCATCAGGAGCGCCTTGATTTTCCATCCTCCGGTCACTGCTTCATTTAAATTACGGACACCTTCCACCAGAAATTCTCCGTAACGGTGCCTTTTGTTCCGATTGGTTTTCAACACATAAAAATGCTGATATATATTATTCTTTGTCCATATTTCTTCGCATACCATGATTAAATTGTATATCCTTCCGGCAGATTATTATGTGCCTTTGGAATCATCCTATCATGCTTGATAAAAGCAAAATATGACGACTTTCACTTTATTCAAAGTCGCCATACTTTTTTCTGAAATTTTCGTAATCCGTTCTTTGCGTCATCCAAATAATTACCGGATACAATTTCTGTCCCATATTTACCAGCGCTTCAAAGAGCGGATTACCACAGTTGATTTCAAACTCTCCGTCTGTGTATCCGATAATGAGTGGCGGAGTTGCCTGTCCATCAGCAATACGTTCTGTCCAGTTTTGCACCCTGCGCCGAAATACCGTCGCATCCACACGCCATTTCATTTGAGCCTCCGGGCCGCTGCTTCTGTGGAATAGACTCAACGGCATTTTCACCGGCTCGATAAAATACCGATCTACCAGATATAACCCGTCAGAAAACTCTTTGTTTTTCCTCTCAAAGAGCAGATATGTGTGCACCCATTCTTCAAGCAGTCCACATTCCGCATACTCTTCCGCAGAGGAAGCCTCCGGTCGAAAGTAAAGATCCTCCCGGTGCTTTTTATTGTAAACGATTTTTTTCACTGTTCCCTGAGACAGTCCAAAGGTATTAGAAATTTCCTCCAAGGAAACACCATATTGAAAAAAATTGAGAATCATTCTGTTTCGCTTGAGAAGATATGCCCGATAACCTGAAACCTCACCCCAGGACTTTTCCTCCCCATCCTTTGGAACATATAGAAGTGTTCCTGCCGCATAGGTCTGTAACTGCTTTAAAATATTCTCGGGTAGAATATCTTTTGCATTAATGTATTTCATGTTGTCCTCCTGCTATTCCACATTTCTGCCAGTATGGATTGCTTTTCATGAGGTATATCTTCATGGAGGGTATACTTTATCCCTACGGCAGTAATACACATTATTTGCTTGAAAGATACAAAGTTGGATGTCCATTGCGCGGCAGGAAAAAGGGGACGGTTACCACCATCCCCCTCCTGTCCAGGCTTTCGCCACATCCCTGGACTCTTCCTCCGAAAGCCTGACAAGCCCTATGATTGCTCCGTCCTCATCACGCTTTGTCACTACACCGGTATCTCCGTTTCCATTGCCAGCTTCTCTTGCATATACCCGTCCCGAAAAACCGGTTCCATCCAAATTCTGGTTGTCAGCAAAAAAGTAAACCGGCTCGCCGCCAAAGTATAATTGATAATCGTCAGAAGAGATTTGTACCTGCAATCCATAAACCGCAAACTCATCTGCAAGCTTCTGAAGCGGCATAATCACGTCCCCCATCCATTCCGTCGCTTCCATTGCTTGAGCCTGAACTATTTCCTCGTCTGCCGATGCCAAAGTTACAGCATCTACTGACTGTTCTGCTGTATCTACTAACTGTTCTGCTGTATCTTCTGCTTCAACTGTTACGATATTCACGGTGGCATACGCTGCGCCCAGTTCGTCCGTTACCGTATATGTATATTCTTGGGCGCCATCTCCATATGATGTCTCTGCACCCTCATCTGCAGTAATCACATACTCTGCTGCGACTACACCAGCCGCAAAGGTCTGGGTACCCAGAAAAGCGGTCAGTGCCAATATTACCGCCAATACTGCCGCTGCCATACTGCTGATTTTTGTTTCTCCGGCTGTCATTACGGCCAGGATCCGCTCCTTTACTGCATTTTTCCCAAATCCCAAGGCAGTGCGGAATCCTGCTGCCCGACGCTCCGCCATAGACAGCAGCGCTAATGCATAATCCTGTTTGTCCGCCATACA
Source organism: Lachnospiraceae bacterium (assembly GCA_014804285.1). Taxonomy (GTDB): domain Bacteria; phylum Bacillota; class Clostridia; order Lachnospirales; family Lachnospiraceae; genus Suilimivivens. Next base: position 57,032 of record JAAVAA010000079.1, read on the forward strand.
TTTTCTTACTGCCGTTTCATCGCACAAAAGTTCAATATCCCTGTTAAACAAGGAATACATTAACCAGACAAGGGGATTAAACCAATGGATGCACAATGCCGCATGAACTACCAGCTTTTTCAAATTGTCATGGTTCCTGATATGCACCAGCTCATGTAAAAGGCATAATCCCAGTTCTTTCTCCTCTTTTAATAAGATACCTTTTGGAAAAACAATTGCAGGACGGAACACACCATAAGTTACGGGGGTAGCTGTCCGGTCAGAAATGCGGAAGTCTATCTTTTCAAGATATCCCCACTCCTTGTCCTCGATTTCTATCAGCTTGATCAGGCGCATTTTTTCGCATTTCTCCATGGGTAAACTTTCCCTGAAAAGCCTGCTGTCCCTCAGATAAAGATAAACAGAACCAACACACATTACTACGATTCCAGCCAGATAAAGAACCGTAAGAATATCACTCCAATACAATCTTTGAGGTATCTCTGCTGTCCAAAATATTCCTTTCGCATTTCCCATCCCCAAATCTGTAGAGGTGACTACGACTGTACCAAAAGAATAATCATCAGACACCGTACCAAACTTTTCTGTTATCAGGGCAGTTATTCCCGGAAGCGGAAAAGTTATGACAAACGGCAGAAGCAGACGTAAAACTACGATTTCCCAAAGTATGACCATAATCCTCTTGGGAATCCGGCGCACAAATAATAAACGAAACAGCACAATCCCGATAATCAGAATACCTGCTGCCATGCTCATTTCTTTTAAACTCGTGTGCACTATGCTCATTTTTTATCCTCCTGCCCCAAATCATTGACCAACTTTCGCAACTGGTCTATCTCCTGTTTCGACAGCTTCTTTCCGTCCAAAAATGCAGCGAAAAATTTTTCTTTGGAACCGTCAAACATCTTATCGATCAGTTCCTCCGTCTCATAATTCTGAACCTCCTGCCGGGAGATCAGCGCACTGCAGATAAATCCCGGTTCCTGCCTTTTCACCGCTCCTTTATCCACACATTTTTTGATCACAGTGTAGGTGGTATTCCTGTTCCAGCCGGTTTCTTCCTTCAAAATTTTAACAATCTCTCCAGCGGATAACTGCCCTTCCCGCCAGAGCACTTCCATAACCTTCCGCTCCGAATCAAATAACTTTACCATACTTCACTCTCCGTATTCTCTACAACTTCTGTCCCTATAAGTAAACGACAAATAATTTTGCCGTCTGCATAAGATATTTTCCTGTTATACAATTATAGACTATTACAATAGTCATAAGAAGTCAAGTTTTTCCTTCTATTTGACACAAGTTTTCAACAGTGTTTTCAACAGCGTTTTCAACGGGAAATTATTTAGGCTGATCAAACTGCTCCAAATAACTGCGCAACATATAAAGGGGTACATTTACCAGCCAATCCTGCTCCCGGTAACCTGACATGGAGCTTCTAATCGCATCTGTTAACTCATATTTCCTGCAAAGCCCTCGCAGACTCTTAGCCTGTAGATTTTCTTCGGCTTTCACTTCAACGGGAATCACCTTATTTAACTTTTGTATGATAAAATCAACCTCTCCGGAAGAATTCTCCGCACTGTAATAATACAATTCTATACCCGAAGAAGCTAATTCCTGCGCAATAAACTGCTCTGTTAATGCCCCCTTAAATTCCGTAAATACTGTATTGCCCTCCAGCAGCGTAATTGCATCCAGATTTCCCCTTGCCCCAAGCAATCCGATATCCAGCATATATATTTTGAATGCTGACATATCCATGTAGGAAATCAACGGCATTCCGGGTTTACGGATTCTATAGCTCTTATGAATCAGCCCGCAGTCCAGAAGCCACTGAATAGCAAGTTCAAAATCCTTTGCCCTAGCACCTTCCCTCACCATTCCATAAATAAATTTCCGGTTTTCTTTGGCCAATTGCATAGGGATAGAATTCCAGACCATCTGGATTCTGGGAACTGTTTCTTTTGGCGCATGTTTAGAAAAATCATTTGCATAGTAAAGCAGCAACTGCTGTTGCACCATCCGCACTTCCTGCAAATCATCTGTCTCCAAATATGTCATGACAGCCTCCGGCATACCGCCTACGTAATAATACCTGCGAAGAAGATCCGTGTATTTATCAGCAAATGCATTAATTAAGCCGTAGTCTTTTTTTGCTGCCAGATCTGCCAATTCTTCTTGACCAACGGCCATCAGAAATTCAGTAAAATTAAGTGGATACAACGTCAAAAAGTCAACTTTCCCTACTGGAAATGACGTTCCCTCATGTAGTGCAATTCCAAGTAAAGACCCGGCAGCAACGATCGCATACTCTCTTGCATTTTCATAAAAGTATTTAAGTGCGCTTAATGCCCTTGGCACCTCCTGTATTTCGTCAAAGATCAAAAGAGTATGATCCGCCTCTATCCTTTTCCCGCATTCAATTTTAAGAGCCGATATGATCCGCCCTATATCATAGTCCATTTCAAACACATTTTTCATGCGCTGATTATTTTCAAAGTTAATGTATACCACATTTTCAAAATAACGCTTTCCGAATTCCTGCATCAGCCACGTTTTACCCACCTGCCTTGCACCTTTTATGATCAATGGCTTCCGGTTTCTTCTTTCTTTCCATCTTATAAGATCCTGCATTAACAGACGTTCCATACTATCGCCCCGCTTCATATTTGTTTTATGCAAGCGTAACATTTTTCAGTCGCACTTTCAATCAATTTTAACATTTTTTAGTCGCACTTTATTACAAGCGAAAACTATAATTTTTTCCAGCAAATATCCGATATATATAATAACAAAGCTATCCACTATTTAAATACACATCCAAGGAGGGATCAACGCAGTGAAAGGATTTACTGGTATTTTTATGGTGCATTCAGTGGCGGCTGTTCCCAGTGTCGGCAAAACAAAGCGTGAACATTATAATCCTACTTTTACAGAAGTTTCTGAGAATTCTTCTAACGGGTCTTTTGCACAGGCTTTAAAGCATGCAAAGGAAGAATCTCAAAATTCTTCTATGGATTGTGTCACCACCACCTATGGTCGTGATTGTATGATGCGAACCTTTCATTATCAACCGAGGGAATACCACTTCTGACGCAAACGTGCAGGTCAGAGTTTTACAAAATTACATTTTATCAGACACAATCGAATAGGAGGGGCTGCCGCACTGATTAAATTAGTGCGACAGCCCCTTTCTTTACAATCTCGCGAAGTGTAACAGCGGTTTTGTATCCGCTTGACTCACTATCTGCGAGGCTAATACCGCTCTATAGAAGTAATGGGCGCAGACCCTCCTGCATAATCCAATTCTATATGATAAGCTGGTTTATTGCCCTCATCCAGATAAACATAATAGTCCTGCAGAATGCCGTGTGTAATATAGGCATCTTCAAAAACAAGCCTCTCCTTTTCATCATAAAGGCTGCTCTCACTTTGACGATATGTAGAAAACCGACGAGGGTTATGTCGGTAATCCCTCTGATACAATGTACCGTCATCACGATATATATAATCAATCTCCATCATGGTGACCATCATGGTGACGATTTCCCCATCATCTGATTCGATTTCATCACGACCTGTAGCAAGAAAATATTTTGGTCTTTCATCCGATGTGAATTCAACTTTTTCTTCATAGCCATACGAGTCGATAGAAGACATTATGGAATAAGTATCATCCTCCCATTCTCCTTCCTTAATATCATCTACCACAAAGCCGGACAATGCGGCAACTTTCTGCTTGTCACTGTTATAATAATATCTGTATACGATACCACAAAACAGGTCAATATCTTCATCTCTGTACACTTCCAGCCTGAGATTGCCAAGGCTGTCATAATATTCATAAATCGGATCACTGCCTGTAAATCCATAATCCGACAGGAAAGCTTCCCGGCTCGCATATTCTGTATCTATCTCGTCCGATGATTTTAAACGAAGATCCACCGGAACCGTTCCTTCTTCCGCTTCCCCTTCCCAGAAATACAATCCCTCCGTAAATAGCACTTCATAATACTCTTTATTTATGGGTGCTCCCTCATCGTCCAGGGAGACCGTATCGTGAAACAGACTTTTCTTATCCAGACAATCCCATATTTCCAGCTCCCCTGTCTCCTTCTGCAGAGTATAAGAACGTATTACCTCCGCCTCTCTGTCATTTCTGTGCGGGCGGTAAATTTCTCTGGTCAGCTTTGATGCTGTTTCTTCTGTAAGAAGCAGATCGTCAGAAGAAGGTGTCTGCCCACGCTTTATATCTGTTCCCAGCTCCAAAAAGCGGCTTCCGTCCCACTCCAAAAATCGCCCTGCACTACTCTCTTTATCTGGAAAAAGCACCAGATTTCTCCGGTCATTTTTACAGAGAACATAATAATCCGGTTCCGTAAACACACCATACGCAATTCTCTGCAAAACCTCTCCCTCTTTATCATAAAGGCGAAGTTCTCCGCTTCCCTCTTCATTCTCCTGCGGCGCTAAGGTAAGGGAATACTCTTTGGGTTTCTCAAACGGAAAATCCATGGGAATGCCCTGTTCCCATTCCTTGGTTCCAAGCAAAATATCGTCATACTGTAACTGATCGGATTCTATTCCTTCCAGCCAGACAAATGTCAGGGAATCATCTTCTACTTCTGTAGTGGGTATTGGATGGATCTTATCTTCCGCATCATACAAAGCAATCCGCTGTATTGATGTTTCATAGCTTGTTCCATCACTCTTCACCAGCACTGCTTTATCACCTATCTTTATGCTGCCGCTCTGCAAATATCCTCCATCAAAATCATTTCCGTTCGTATCACCATAAAAAGTAGTCATCTGAAACCAAAATGAAGATACCTCATTTCTGTCACTCACTGCTGTTGCTTCTTCCTGCTCCACAGGTGATAGTTCTTTTTCTTGAATACTTTGGCTGTAGCCTGTCAGAGACAGAACTACAGCCAGTATTATTGCTCTTAATGATATTTTCATTCTTACTCCGCTCTTGCCATTGCCTGCTTGAAATCCTTCTGGTCTGTGAAAATCTCATTGATATACGGATTCTTCTTCTGATCCTTAGCGCGTTTAAAGATTATGATCAATACCACCAGATTCACTACTACCGAAATCACGGAAATAACTCCCTGTGCCGTAGGATTTGCAACGGTGGGCATTGTATCGCCAAGCGCTGCGGCAGCTCCGCCTGCTCCGTACACAGAAGATACGGTAGTGAAACGGCTTGCATCCTGGAACAGCGGGAATACCTGCGCAAACATACACCACATAGCCAAAGTATTTGCACGGTTCTGAATCCAGCCGCCCTTATTCCAAAGCGCATTGGCAACGGTCGGTGCCAGCAAAAGAGCAAATCCACAATACCATGCATGAGTAGGAAGATTTAAGTAGGTATACTGGAAATTCCAGATATCATAAGCCAAAATAAAGTACCAGATCATATCCGGCCAAAGCATATCCTTTTTATCCTTGGAGGAATAAATTCCCCACCAGCCGGTCATACAGAAAATATTGATCAAACCTGCAATACCGTTTAAGATATTCCACCAGCCGCCATAAAGCCATACGCCTTCGGAAGATCTCCACCAGCCGCCCATCACATTGCCTGCTCTGATCACAGATTCAAAATCAGATACAACAGCAATCAGAATGTTAATTGCAACAATCACGAAAGGAAATACCTTAAACGCATGGGATTTCCCTAACTTGCCCCATTGATACTTGATGATCATAAATCCGATACATCCGGCAAGAGCCGCATAAAGCTTGGCATAGTGGAACCAGCTGTTCATGCGCACATAGGTCTGGTTATTCAGCGCCCACTCTGCTCCCTGTGCTGCTCCCACGTAAATGGAAATAAAGTAAATGGTCAGCACCACGGGAATTACAAAAAAGCAAATGCTTCCTCCCACTTTGGTGCGGCGTGCAATCTCGTTCATAATGATCAGACCTGCAAATACCATCACCCAGCCTAAAATGTGCCAAAGTATCCTCTCGTCATAAATTTGAAAAATCATAATCTCTCTCCCTCTTTCTTTAGTATACTTCTATTTCTTTTATATTAAATTCATTCCCCTGCAAAAGCCATGTTTCCGGACTTTGGCAGTAGGGACAAATTTTCCCGTGTTCCACTGTGGGGTAGGTTTGCCCGCATCCCTCACAGTAGGTGACGGCAGGGAGCTTTTCAACGACTAGCTCCGCTCCGTCAAATAATTCTCGTTTCTTCGCCGCCCACTTCCAGCAATTCTGCAGATAGGATTCAATCACTGTGGACACCTCGCCTAGTTCCAGCACCACCTTGGAAATACCTTCCACCTTGTTTTCCTGTGCAACCTTTTCCAGATTGTCCATAATGTGAAATACAACCCCTAATTCATGCATAATTTCTTTCCTTTTACTTTTTCTTTGATGTAAACGTCACCTTCAGAGACTGCTTAATCATATTCGGCAGCACATATTTCAGCTTGTCCTCTGATTTTACCATCGTAGAGCAGCCGGGATTTTCCCTGTGAAGGGTAATCGCATCAAACACACACTTGGTGGTACATACGCCGCATCCGATACACTTGTTGGGATCTACTACCGAAGCGCCGCATCCCAGGCATCTAGAGGTCTCCGCTTTAACCTGCTCTTCTGTCAAAGTATGGGACATGTCACGGAAAGAACGCATCTGCGCTTCTTCTGCCTTTTCCGGTCTCTGCCTGTCAGTGTTGTCATAGCTTGCTATAAAGATATCCTCTTTGTCCAGTTCAATGAAATCTCTCCGGTTCCTACCGATAGTCAGCGTACAATGCTCATGGACAAAACGGTGAAGAGATATTGCGCCCTCGCGCCCTGCCGCAATGGCGTCAATAGCAAATTTCGGTCCGGTATAAACATCGCCGCCTACGAAAATATCCGGCTCTGCCGTCTGGTATGTTAATCTGTTGGCAAGCGCGCCGCCGTTGGGGCGAAGCTCCACCTTGGTTCCCTTTAAAAGGTCTCCCCATACAATTCCCTGTCCTACACTAAAGATCACATCTGAGCAGAGTACCGTCATGGTTTCATTCTCATCGTACAAAGGTGCAAATCGATGGTTTTCATCGTATACGCGAGTACATTTCTTGAATACAACAGCGATTGCTTTTCCGTTCTCTGTCAAAATCTCTTTCGGTCCCCAGCCATTGTTGATTGTAATCTTCTCCTCGGAAGCTTCCAGAATCTCTTCACGGCTTGCAGGCATCTCATCACGGCTCTCTAAACAGAACATGGAAACATTTCCGTTTCCGCAACGGGTGGCAGTTCTGGCCGCATCAATCGCTACATTTCCACCGCCGATTACAACCACATCACCTCCAAGTGAAAATGCTTCTTTCTCTCCAACTTCCCGAAGGAACTCTACTGCTGTATAAACGCCTTCTGCATCCTCACCGGGGATACCTGCTTTTTTGCCGCCCTGACAGCCGATTGCAACGTAAAATCCTTTATATCCCTGTTCCCTGAGCTGCTTGATTGTAACATCCTTACCAACTTCAACACCGCATTTAATCTCGACTCCCATGGCTTTGATTACATCGATCTCTGCCTGAATCAGATCTTTTTCCAATTTATAAGAAGGAATTCCGTAGGTCAGCATACCTCCGGGCATATCGCTCTTTTCAAAAATGGTCGGCTTGTAGCCCTTCTCTGCAAGGAAATATGCACAGGACAAACCTGCCGGTCCGGCACCGATAATTGCAATCTTCTCATCAAAGTGTCCCCTTAAAGAAGGAACCGTAGGCTTGGGAATATACCGTGTCCCGGCATTCAGATCCCTTTCCGCCACAAAACGCTTTACTGCATCGATGGCAACTGCCTCGTCAATGGTTCCGCGGGTGCAGGCATCTTCACAGCGACGGTTACAGATCCGTCCGCAGATCGCAGGCAGCGGATTGTCCTTTTTGATCAGCGCCAAGGCTTCCTCATAACGTCCTTCCTTGGCAAGCTGTAAATATCCCTGTATGGCAATATGGGCAGGACAAGCTGTCTTACAAGGCGCCGTACCGGTATCATAGCAGTTGATCCGGTTCACATCCCTGTAGTTGTGCGTCCACATATGCTCTCCCCACTTCTGCTCCTGGGGAAGGGGCATCTTCGGGTAAGTAACTTCACTTCCGTCCTTCTTGCAAAGCTTCTGTCCCAGCTTCACCGCACCTGCGGGGCAGGCTTCCACACACTTGCCGCAGGCTACACACTTTGACTTATCCACCTTTGCCACATAAGCAGAACGGGACATATTCGGTGTATTGAAAAGCTGAGAAGTACGAAGGGCATAACAGACATTCACGTTACAGTTACAAATTGCAAAAATCTTGTTTGCCCCATCGATATTCGTAATCTGATGGACAAATCCATTGTCCTCTGCCTGCTTGAAAATCGCAAGAGCTTCTTCTCTGGTAATATAGCGTCCATCCTTCTGGGTCTCCACCACATAATCCGCCATATCTCCTACCGCTACACACCAGCCCTCCGGGTCATCTGCACAGCCCTCGTCATGGCGCAGGCGGGAACGCCGGCAGGAGCAGGGACTTGCCGCATATTTTCCTTCATACTTGGTAAGCCAGTAAGAAATATGCTCAAGGTCGATGGATTCACTTTCCATCTCGATTGCCTTTTCCACCGGAATGACATGCATACCGATTCCATTGCCCCCCTCACCTACAAAAGGAGTAACATGCTCCAACGGCAGCCTTGACATATGTTCAAAAAACAGGGTAACCTCAGGGTTTGACTCAATGACGCTGCTGTTCATATTGAAGAATTCCCCTGATCCCGGTACAAACATCGGAAGCACATACTGCTTCTCATGCTGGGGATTTTCCCAGTTATATTCCAAAATGCCCTTTCTGGACATTTCCTGAAGCTTCTCTTCCAACTCCTTTTCAGGAATGCCGGTAAGCTTCACCATCTCCGGAAGAGTCTTGGGCTTGCGCACCCCCATCTTCAACGCAATCTCCGCCTCTTCATCCGTAACTACCCCTGCCAGTCCCCAGTACTCCGGGTCATCCTGAGTGATCTTTTTGAGTCCCAGTTTCTGAGGAATCCGGTCCGTGATCATCTTCCCTAACTTAAGAATACTCTCACGGGGCGGTTCACTGTGATCTGCCTTGTGTTCCGGATAGACATATTCCGGATACAATTCTTTGTCTAATTGTTTCTCCATACCTTCCTCCCTTGTCTCTATTTCTACTGACTGTCATTCCTGATGGTCATTTCGTGCATTTACAGCAGAGCACCCGCTGTCATCGCAATCATCTACACAGGTTCACGCCAGTTTTTAACTTCTTGCAAAAGCCAGTCCGTCCACTCCTTAATTCCCTCTCCGGTTCTGGCGCAGATGGGAATGATCTTCGCCTTTGGATTACGCATGTGGATATACTCCCTGCACTTGTCCATATCAAAGTCAAAATAGGGAAGCACGTCAATCTTATTGATCAGCACTACATCACAGATCGAAAACATCAGCGGATACTTTAACGGCTTGTCATGCCCTTCCGGCACAGATAGAATCATTGCATTCTTTGATGCCCCCGTGTCAAACTCTGCCGGGCAGACCAGATTTCCCACATTTTCCAGAATGGCCAGTTCCACATCGCCTGTTTCCAAACCTTCCAATCCCTGTCTGGTCATCTCCGCATCTAAGTGGCACATGCCCCCTGTATGAAGCTGAATCACCTTAGCTCCGGACTCGGAAATCGTCTTTGCATCCACATCCGAATCAATGTCCGCTTCCATCACACCGATTTTCAAAGTATCTTTGAGTGCTTCAATGGTACGCATCAATGTGGTGGTCTTGCCGGAACCGGGCGAAGACATCAGGTTTAAAAGGAATACTCCCTTCTCCTTCATCTCCTTACGCAGAAGCTCCGCCTGCTTGTCATTGTCCGCGAAAACGCTCTGCTTGATCTCTAAAATTCTTACTTCCTTCATTGCCATACCTCATTCTGTTTGGAATACATATATTTACGTTATAGCGTATATGGATTTAATATGTGATAACACATATATTTTATCATTACGATATAAGTCCGTCAACATTGGTAAATATTTAACATGATTAACCATAATATTAAACCTTGTACATTGTATGATCTTTAAATACATAGTGTTGGTTACATAATCTTTTAATGCTGTCTCTATGAGTAACAACTATATAAGTTTTCTCACTCAAATATTTATCAATCATTCGGACGATTCTTTCCTCAGATTCCTTATCAAGATTAGATGTAGGTTCATCGAAAAAGTATACTTCCTTATCAATCAAAATTCCTCTTATTATATTTAATCTTTGTCTTTGCCCCGCCGATAATTTAACCCCTTTCTCACCAACCATTTCATCAAGACCATTTGCTAAATTAGCATACCATTCCATTAACCCTGCATCTTCAAATAACTCCATAATTTTTTTATCACTTATATTCTTTCCTAATGTCAGGTTATCCCGTATAGATAAGTCAAATAGTTCAACGTCTTGTGAAATATAAACTACATCTAATTTTGGATTATCTAACTTTTCATTATCGATAATGATTTGACCATTTTTTAATTGATATATTCCTGACAAGACATTAAGTATTGTAGTCTTTCCCTGACCGGATTCACCCATAATACTGATTTTATCTTTTTTATTGAAAACAAATTCAGGCAGTCGTATGACTTTACTTCTTTCTTTATAAGAAAATTCACCATCTTTTAATTCAAGTTTATTCCATTTTGTAATTTTTATAGTATTTTCATCGTTTTCCATTATTTCATCTAATTGCTTCTTTAAAGTCCAAAATTTGACAACATGCTCTACCTCTCTTGAACAAGTCGTAAGTTCTGTAGCAATCTTACCTATGATACTTACATAAAATACTAAATAGGGTAAAGCATCTCCACCATTATGTATTGTTATAAGTGAAGCTATAACAATAAATATATAAATCAAATTGATAAAGAAATCAAAAGTTACATATACCTTAGCACTTTGATTTTCTAAATCTTGCAGATCTTCAAAAAACACATCTGTCTTTTTCTTTAATACCTTATTAGTAAATTCTGAAGCATTTAGCTTAATAACCGTAAGAATATTTTGAATAAAATCAAATAAAGCAGCATAATATGAAGAACGGCTTTTCCCAAACCTGCTTAAATACACAGCTTTATTTTTTGTCTGCTTAATTCTTACAATAAAAGCAACAATAAACAGAAATAATAATATACCTCCAATTAACAATGATTGCTTTAGCGCAACATATATGAATGATATAAGTCCTACAACGAGTGGTATTACTTCATCTGTAATTGTTTCAAAAAAACACGCATATTCTTCAGAAGTGTTTGAAATGGCATTTTGAATATAGCCAGTGTGATATTTACTTATATTTTGGGGATCCATTTTCTGCAATTTTCTATAAAAAAATTGCTCTGCATCTAATTGAATTCTGTACAAAAACACTTGAGAATATTTAACATAAATCCATCTCAAAGCCAATGAGATAACATATAGTACTGATATTACTATTAATAGGCTTGTTAACTTTTTAATTGTTAATGGACTTGTTATGTAATAGCTTAAAGCAAATGAAGAACCATATACTGATAAATTATATAAAACAGCCAGAAATAATACTAAAAGCATTTTTCTTTTATTTACAAATTTAAACATATCCTTTATGTCTTTCAATGTACTTCACACCCCTTTTATATCTTACGAGAACTTTTCAGCCATATTATATCATACAAAAGCAAAGCCGGTGCCATATTTCATTGCTATGACACCGGCTGACATGTATGTCTCTTTGGGCTATATCAGGAATGCTTGATCAACTTTAAAGCCGTCTATTCCTTTTTCATCTTATTATAGTTCTCCTCTGTAAGCTCCTCTTCTTCCATATAAGGTACACCATTGCGNACACCTTCCCTTACGATACANGGTCCATCCCAATAAACTCCCTCATACTCATAATCCGATGCTTCGGCGCTGNTAATCAGNTCCGCCAGTTCATCGGCCGCCGCCNGACTGTCCGAATCATGTTTCCCGCCTATCGCCGGACCACTNGGNCCGTTGTAAACATGAAGNTAAACTTCTTTTCCTTCTTTACTTACAGCTAAAATNCAGTAGGNATATTGGTCTTCCATATCNTCCGTTATATANAGGGGCTCTCCAAACAATGTCTTTANCTGNCCAAAACANAAAACATCATCATTCCCCAACAATCCTACGATATTCCTGATCTTAGAGGTTCCNATCAAAANNCTGTCNTNTGTTTCCTTATCCTGNGCCTTAAATTCAAATCTTCTTTCCATNCNCTTTCCTCCTTCTATTGAATCTCNCTCANATAGCNCCTTTNNGANGTATATATTTATNCTAGCATGATNCAGATCGTATGNCAATGCCCTTTNGCATNAACTTCACTTTCCTGTTTTCAGTGTTACTTNACAAGCTCCCGATACCTCTCATTCTCNTTCANNAACCCAAANGTTTCCTCATCTCTGAAGTTCTCCAGCAGATTCTTTTTAAGCGTTNCCAGAAATTCTTCCCGCGGTGCTTTCCGNAATTCCANATGTTCAAAAAGCGATGATGTNGTCCATTCANCNANCGTATCAACACTGTCCAGCATCTGCTCCATCGCTTCCAGCGTCTCCTCTGCGTCCTTCCGNGCCACTNCCCATTCCANTTTTGNGGAAACCGCATTGTATCTGCCCATCTCAAACANNTTTGCCAGTTGCTGCTGTTTCTCNACCATCTGNCNGGCNTTTGCCATGTTGCCCTCTTCCATGGCAAGCATNTAAATACTGTGCATNACCATNCTGGACATATTATANCNGGAAAATAANATCTGNTCATAANNNNTGTAGGCTTCNTCCANCCGTCCNGTCTTGCTGTAAATANATGCCTGCTTTCTCTTNCGTTCNGGATTTTCTTCTGAAAAATAAGNCAGATATTCTTCCGCCTTTTCCCACTGTTCCTTTCTAATATNATAGCCAAACAGNGCATCCGCCGCATAACCTCTTAATTTCTCATCCTTGCTGGTCAAAATNCGGTTAAAACATGCAAGAATATAATCATCATACTGNTCTNCGTNTTCCACTTTCACTANAATNCGNNGTGCATCTAATACCACCGCCATCTGCAAAATCAGCCATTCACAGTTGGGATANTGCTCCANAATCTTCTTAGCCCACCCAAATACCTCATCATANGGTTCCGCTTTTAATCTGCTATTTGTTTCATTGANCAGATTATTGATTTCTTCTTGNGTAAGCTCCTCCCTGAAAGACAANAATGTNTCCANACTGATATCCAAAAGCCTTGCAATGGGNGCAAGCAGCATAATATCCGGCAGNGAATTTCCATTTTCCCATTTGTTGACNGCCGGGGCNGTCACTCCTAAACGATTTGCCATTTCCTCCTGAGTCATATTTTTACTTTTTCTGTATTTCCTGATTACTTCACCTATCTGCATATTNAGCAGCCTCCTTTTCGTNACTGTGCTATTTCACAGCTTTTATTACGCATCGGCCTTTGCTACTTTTATAGTAAACGATATTAGAAATTTCGTTTTCGATCTTGCAAAAGCTTCCGTATGTGGCTTTTGCAAGAATCGGAAACAGAAATTTATTATGTCGTTTACTATATTTTATCAAGTTGAAAAGAAGNGNACAATTGAGCNGNNATTAACTTTTNGTAAATATTTTTAACNANNAATNAATTTTAANNAAAAGTCATTTNAAAGTGATTTTTTCTTGAAAAAAANTCACTATTNGATTACAATTTATTTATAGTNTTTTAATTNTANAGAGGNATCTGAAAATGGAAAGAAATATTATGCAGGAACTGGCANCATGGAAAAATNTGAAAAAANACAGAATGCCATTACTNTTATACGGNGTAAGGCAAGTAGGAAAGACTTATATTTTAAGNGAATTTGGAGANCGTTATTTCAAGAACAGCATCTATGTCAATTTCGAGCGNATGCAGGTGGTNGCAGATTTTTTTAATGGCGANCTTTCTCCTGACAGAATCATCCTTCTGCTGGAGGAATATTTCGGTCANAAAGTAATCCCCGAGGAAACACTCCTNATCTTTGATGAGATTCAGGCATGCGAAAGAGCNCTCACATCCCTCAAATATTTTTGTGAAGAAGCNCCTGAATATCACNTAGCTGCTGCNGGAAGCCTTCTGGGAGTAGNGATCAACAGGGAATCCTACTCTTTTCCGGTAGGCAAAGTAATCACCAAAACCTTATTTCCTCTTCGTTTTGATGAATTTTTGTGTGCACTTGGGCAAAATCATCTCGTAAGCCTGATACGGGAACATTACNATGAAATGANAGAAATGCCGGAAAATACGCACCGGGAAATTCTGCATTGGTACGACCGTTATCTGTTTATTGGCGGAATGCCGGCAGCGATCAATCAGTATAAGGAAAGAGAATCTCTAATCAATGTACCCGAAATGCAAAATCTGATNTTAAANGCATATACTGCGGATATGGCTAAATACACCAGNAACAGNGAAAGTACAAAAATCAGNAATGCCTTTCAGTCCATTCCCGCACAATTAGCAAAAGAAAATAAAAAATTTCAGTACAANCTGATCCGAAAAGGNGCCACTGCAGGGCTGTTTGGAGATTCCATCGCNTGGCTCATCTTCTCCGGNNTTGCTCTTTCNTGTGANAGGGTCACAAGNGGAGAAAATCCTCTGATTGCGTTCAGGGATGTATCTGCCTTTAAGCTTTATCTGTCCGATGTGGGACTTTTGTCTGCTTTCACCGGAATTATGCCGGAGGATATTATAAAAAATACCCTGTCAGANATTTACAAAGGNGCTCTGACCGAAAANTANGTNGCGCAAACNCTAACNGCAGGCGGATATCATCTCTATTACTGGACNTCCGATGCCCCTGTNGCNGAAGTAGATTTTNTGATACAAAAANAGGGNAAAATCATTCCTGTAGAAGTAAAGTCCGGGGAAAACGTNAACTCCAAAAGCCTGAAACATTTTCAGAAACTTGCACAGCCNGAAAANATGATTCGGNTGTCCAGAAAGAATTTCGGTTCCGAGGGANCNGTTTGGGCAATCCCTCTGTATGCAGCNTTTTGCTTGTAGTATCATGCCGCCGTNACGGNGGCATGATGGCTTGTCNTTANTTATATCTTCTCATGCAAAGGATTCCACGTNCCNCGCATATAACAAATCAGAAACAACACAAANANCANCAGATTNTGNGCNATCATNCACGCCCANGCCGAAATCAGCCCAAAACCAAGAANCTGTGTACAGATCAATGTCCCAANNATACGNACAAACCACATACCAATAATATTATACACAAAGGGCGCCTTTGTTTTTCCCACGCCCATCATTAGCCCTTCAATAATGATGGAAAATCCGTAAAAGGGTTCCGAAACCGCCACCATGCGAAGCACNGNTGCTCCTAAAGTNATCACNGCGTCATGAGANGAAAACANCCGCATCAGTCCCGGAGCAGCAAAGAAAAGGCAGGNNCCGGAGCCGATCATCAGAATTGTTTCCAACGGAATAAACATAGAGGCAAGNCGCTTCATCCNTTNTCNNTCATTGGCACCGTAAGCATTACCTGCCANCGTAGCTGCCGCCGTCTGCATCCCATATCCCGGAATATAAAATAACGATTCTACCGTATTGGCAATGGTATGGGCTGCCGTAGACACTTCTCCAAGAGAATTGATCATTGCCGCAAACGCCACATAACCCAGGGAGGTTCCAAAACGCTGCAACATATTTGGAAATGCCACTTTTATACAGGGGTTTAAAATCTGCATATCCGGGGAAAATTTCTGTCCGCGAGGTGAGATCATCGGATGTCTCCACAGTACACAGGTGATACAGATTCCGCCTATCGTAAACGCAATTGCACTGGCAATTGCTGCACCAATCACCCCAAGTCCTGCTCCCCACATCGTAAAATGCATGGAAAACACCGCCATCTGACGGACAGGATAAATCAACAGGAAATTTAACACTACATTGATCAGATTTACCAACAGACCTATTTTCATCGGTGACTTCGTATCTCCTGCTGCCCGAAGCACGGTACCAAAAATAATACTTGCCGTTCTTGGGAGCATGGGCAGATATAAAATCAGAAAATACGTGGATGCCATCTTTTGTATTCCCGCTTCTACCTGCATCCAGACTGGAATCACACCGCTCAAGGACACGGTCAGCACCGTAAAGAAAATTCCCAGAATGCACGCAATCAAGACCGCCTGTGCAGCTGCACGTTTTGCGGCGGTCCGATCCTTTGCTCCGTATGCTTTTGCTATATAGGAAAGAAATCCCACGCCCACCGCAGAAATCGTACTGCCGATGAGCCAGTTAATAGTTCCCGTGGAACCCACTGCCGCAGTTGCCTGTGTTCCCAATGCCCCTACCATTGCCGTATCGATATACTGGACAGCCGTCTGCATGAGCTGCTCCAGCATGGTCGGCCAGGCAAGGGTTAGGATAGTGATCAGCATACTACGGTCAAATATCCGGTCGGATGCCTTTTTTCTCATTTATCTAAAATTAACTCCTTTTTATCGTTCTCTATTTCTATCTCTTCATCTTATTCTTAATTTCCGCCAGCCTGTCAAGCGCTGCATTTAAGGTTGCATCCTGCTTCGCAAAGTGGAAACGAATGTATCTGTTTTCCGGCTCTTTAAAGAAACTGGAACCGGGTACTGCGCCTACTCCCACTTTTCTTGCCANATCTTCACAAAAANNCAGATCACTTTCGTANCCAAATTCANTGATATCCACCAGCACATAATATGCTCCCTGAGGCCGGGTNAANTGCAGGCCGATNTCTTCCAGNCCNGCNGNAAACAANTCNCTCATGTGNGTNTAATGTTCNCGCANTTTCTCATAATAGTCATCNCCAAANTTAAGNCCTGTTACCGCTGCCTCCATAAGNGGCGCCGCNGCACCCACTGTCANAAAATCNTGAACCTTCTTCACTCTGTCNGTAATTTCCGGAGACGCTATCACAAATCCCAGTCTCCANCCCGTNATTGAGTAGGTCTTNGATAANGAATTGCAGATGATNGTTCTNTCCCGCATTCCCGGAAGAGTGGCAATNCAAGTATGTACATTNGGNGCATAGACNATATGCTCNTAAACCTCATCNGTTATGACATATATGTCGTATTTGATGGCAAGTTCTGCAATNACCTTCAGNTCTTCTCTTGTAAATACCTTTCCGCATGGATTGGAGGGGTTNCAAAGAATCAATGCCTTTACTCCCGGCTGCTTTATCGCATNNTCCAATTCCNCTTCATCAAAGNCAAAAGCCGGCGGTTTTAACGGTACATAAACCGGCTCCGCCCCNGACAAAATGGTATCTGCCCCATAATTCTCATAAAANGGAGANAAAATGACAACCTTGTCGCCCGGATTACATACCGACATCATGGCNGCCATCATNGCCTCCGTGCTTCCGCAGGTNACCACTATCTCNTGATCCGGATNCACCTTCATCCCNTAAAAATGCTCCTGCTTTGCTGCCAACGCCTCCCGNAAATTCTGTGCTCCCCANGTCAGNGCATACTGNTGCGGTCCCNGACCTGCCACTTNNGAAAGCCTGTCNGTNATCTCTCTNGGCGGATCAAAATCCGGAAATCCCTGNGATAANTTGATTGCTCCATATTGCATTGACACTCGTGTCATTCTTCGTATGACCGAATCCGTAAATCCCGCNGTTCTCTCACTNAATGNTTTCATAAAAATCNCCCTTAAAAATTCGTAATCANAACCTCNACGGTNNTTGCNTCNCTCTCNTTAAAATGATAGCTNCANTTTGCATAGNTTTTGTCAATATAGTGNACCTGATACCTTTCACCCCACTCGATCAGCAAATCATTCGCCANNCCCTTATGATACAACACATTGGACAGAGCAAACTTTACGTNTCTCTCATTCNGCNNNTCCAANANACCCAGAAGCTGCTTTTCTTCNTNCTCGGTCCAATNNTTAAATCCCCGNTTNCCGTCATTATANGANCCGGTTGAAATCAGATAAGGAGGATCACAGTACACCAGATCATCCGCCCCCAGACCNGACAGATCCANNCTTAAAAAATCCTGATTGNAAAANTGAATATTCTTTCTTTTCAATGCATCACAAAATTGGATCAGATTATTTTCAATGCTGGCGTTGTAACANCTTCTGTCTTTTCCGAAAGGNGTATTGAATTTCTGACTGTTATTGAACCGGATNTGATGNTTGAAGGAATAACAGGTCAACACAAAAAAATCTATGATGTCCTTTGTTTCGTTGTANCGNTCCCTTAAAGCNTTATAACCCTCCGCATTTTGCAAGGANAANTCNAATNCNTNGATNCGTTCTTTAATTTCNCGAATGATNTCATTTGTATCCTGAGATGCGAAATATTCATACAGCCTGATCAGATAATTGATTTGATCATTACATATGATNGTATCTGCATCCACATTAATCCCTACGTTGAACCCTCCGGCAAATAAATCAACAAATGTGTTTATTCGAGGTGGAAAAAGTTCAAAAATTGGAGATAGAATCTTATATTTTCCCCCGGTATAATTTAAGGGGCTTTTAATATAATTCATATTAATCACCACATTTTCTGCAAGCAGTTGTTCATTACTGATTCCAAATGTAAAAATCTCTGATTTCCTCATTCCCATCAAAATAAGAAAAGCAATCTGAATATTCCAGTCTTCCCGCTTTCAATTCTTCCGCAAAAAGCAGCAGATTAGCTGTATTCATCGCAGCTCCCCTGACTCCGGTTCTCTCATATATATTCTGCAGCTTATCCTGAAAGCCTCCGACAAATTCTCCGGACACAAAAGCAAAATGAAAGTCCTTTACCGAATCCTCAAATATGTTCCACCACTCGTTTGGATTGACCGCCGTCTGCCTTGTTTTATTTTCTTCCAGATAACGAACCATCTCATCCGCCTGACTTATAGGCAGCGAATAGCCTTTGCCGTATGCTTTATTATCAATAATCAAACCGTCTTTGCCATAGTAAACACACACATCCGGTTTCCGTGTATCTCCCAGGCGGGTTCCTTTAAACTCAAGCTCTCCCGTCAGCAATTCCGCTGTCTGTATTTCATAATCTCTGTTTGCTCTCCCGTCAAATCCCAAATCAATCAGCACCAGATACTTATGATCAATATGCACAAGCTGCTTTCTAATCTGATCTTTGACTACCGTCAGATCGGACTTTGTAATTTTGGTCTTTTGGATCTCTTCGGGAATATCAAGCCCTATGATATTGTCTGTAATCTTGTAAGCATTTTGTTTTTGGACAACAGTCAAACCGATATTGACAAAATTATTTATATCATCTTCTATAGTGCTTTCCGTTTCCGAAATTCCTTTTGTCACCAGATAATTCTTCAGATCTTCAATCCTTCTGAAATCGGACCTCAGGTAATTGATCAGATGCGTCCGCCTGTTCCGAAGATAATCCCTGTCAATAGCCTTTGTTGCCAACATATCCCACATGACACGCTTAGGAATCTTCTTGTATTTTGAAGTTCCATTAATATGCTTGATAGCCTTCCGTCCATTTATTGTGATTTGATAGGACTGTGTAATCTTATCGGTATACTTTTCTCCCCCGATTGTTATGGAAACTTCCTTCTTTGCCTGCCGCACCCAGCCCAACTGCTTCAGCCAGCTACATATGGTTCTTGCATATTTATCACTTGTCCCTTCCGTATCGGACAATAACTTGTTACGCTCTTTCTTATTATCTGCCAATTCCGCCAACCCGTAAATGATCATATGCTGCGGAACGGAGGTAAAACCAGCTTCCCCGATAAAGCCAAGCCTCTCTCCAATTTCAAACTTGGTATGCAATTCACCATCTTCCAGCAGGATTAATACTCTACAGACAGGCGGATAGGATAAAAAGGCTTGCTCCAATATTTCCCTTTCTTCCTTGCTGCCGTCTTCCGACTCTGCATACTTGCTTCCCATTTCCGACAGAGCGCANCAATCCGTTTTCCTGTCATATTCAAGAAATCCGATGCTGACCGCCCACCGGAGAAAAGAATCCGCCGGCCAGTCACTTTGATATCCTTTTCGCTGTCCCGGCAATACTGCCTGAACGATACCGGAGCAGGGTGCATTGCTTCGAGTATATTTCCCAGATATCCCTTTTCCTTTTAAATGCTGGTAAGGAATACTGATATTTTCTTCGGACAACTCTCTGATAAACTCATCTTTTCCGTATTTATCCACTATCAACCGAGGGATTTTGACAAGCCGCAATTCCCTGTTGACAGCCGAATCAAGTACAAACAATTGAACCACCTTTTTAAGGCTGGAGATCACATATGCCTCCTGCACCCACCCAAACGTTCTCTCTGCCATAGTATTTCCTCTCTAGTTGCGTCTCAAAAAGTAAAGCTGTTCTTTCAGCCCTTCCTTATTATTAGGGATTTTGTTTTTGTATCTTCGGTAATCTATTTCTATAAGCTGAAAGGAATTCCCTGATGCATAATGTTCACATATCGCAGAAAGTTCTTCCGTACTGATCAATCCCTCATTGTTATAGCTGATCAGAAGGTATCTGCTCNGGCANTCCCGTATCANNGCTTCGAAGGCNTCNTNNACNGTNCTTTTCTTGCAAAAAACACTCTTTTGCTCCTCATAGTCTCTCATGCCCGTCACGCCTNTGATCTNNGGATAATCGTACCTTGCNATGGTTTCCAGCACATGATAATTGGGCAGATATTCTCTGGAATTATAAGGCGGGTCCGCATACAGCAGATCGCTCTCCATTGATAGAATTTCCCTGTAATCCCGATTAAAGCATTCCGACTGCTGCTCCGTGACAATGATATGCGGCCTTTCAAGATATAATTCATTATAGGTTCTCTTATCCCAGAATTTCAGATAAGCGCCAAATACTCCTGTTATATTGGCAACATAGGGAACNGCATTGATCAGTGCTGCCAACAAATAAAAGTATTCATCGTCTGTCAGAAGTCCCGCCTGCCNCCANGCTTCAATCTGAAGCCTGATAATATCGATCTTAATTGCATTTTGATTTTGAAAGTACATCCGNTTGCAATTGGCATTAGGAGAATAATGATTGTAAATAAAGCACTGTTCCAGAGAAAACTCTGTCTGCTCCAACGTCAGATCATTCAAGTAATCCAACACGTCAAAATCAAATTTCTCAAANGAAGGTTCCCTGTTAATTCCCGTTGTTCCTCTTGCAATGACATAACTGAAATANAAAAAATCATTGGACAGTACACGGTATCCCTGATCTTTCAATGCATTTCCAACCGCGCCTGACCCGGAAAAGATATCGATGACTGAATTTACATTTTCGCAATGCTTCTCTATCGTTTCCAAAATATAATCCAATAATAATGCTTTTCCGCCAATATAGCGCATATCACTTCCCCGTTTCTTTATCTCTTNTGTTAAATCATATCACTTTTGCTGTCCAATAAACTTCTCTCGAATATAATTTCTTTACAATCATTGAACTTTGCAAAGCGTTTCACACATCTTTCCATCTCTGATGCCAGTTTTTTTGTCTGNTTTANCCCTTCTTCAAACCANATATTTTTCACAGTCAGCACGCCNGTCTTTTTCTCNGNAACTGCTTCGATCCTCCCAACAAACCGGTCTCCGTACAAGACAGGCAATACGTAAAATCCATATTTACGTTTCTTTGCCGGTGTGTAGATTTCCCACCGATAATCAAATCCAAACAGCTCCTTAATCAAATTCCTGTCCCACAAAAAACAATCCAGCGGTGCCAAAAATTCACAGCGGGATTTATACTTTTCCTCTCCAAGAACCCTTTCCACAAGTGTCCGGTCTTCTGCATTGCAATACAGACAGTTCTTTATACCCTCCACCTGAATCTCCAGAATTTTTCCTTCTGCCAACAGTTCCTCAAAAGCCCGATTTCGCTCCGGACTTTTCAGATCCCAGATATTCAACCATGCATCCGATGGACGATTCCATAAAAGCCCTACTGCCGTTATACGACGGAGCACACGCCATTTTTGATGTTCAAAATGATCCGGCATCGGATCTGGCGCATCAAGCAGGCTGTGCGGCACATAATCCCGGGCAAGCGCATAATATTTCCGTGCTCCCTGTTTATGATGAATCACCAATTCCCCGGTAGAATACAATTGCTCCAATACGGCTCTTGCCGCATTCGTATTTCCATCCCATACACCGCTCCAATGAATTGCAGAATGCCAGTGTATGTTCCCCTGCACAGGAAGCTCATCAGAGCTCACCGCTCCGTGCTCTGCTATATAAGCTTTGGCCTCTTCCTCTAATCCTGCAAGCTCCGGGAAGCGCCTGCCGCTTTCTCTTGCCGCTTTCCGGTATCGTTCAAAGCAGGGCCAGTCCTCCATCGGAAAAATTGAGAGATTTTTNTCCGGAAAATCCACCAGCATACGATCCTCATAAAGCAGCTCATACAAAGTCTGTTTCGTAAAGCCCTTTACTCGTGACTGCAGCGTAAGCTCCGCATTTTTNCCGCAAACATCNACCGGATCAAACTGGATNCAGCCTGCNTGNCGCACAAAGTCATATGCGCCCTGTTTCCCGATAAATTTGTGTTCCCCTAACAGTCCCTGTTTTAAGAGCATGAACTGCCGNGCCTGCTGCCTNGACAGATAGATCATAGTTTCNTCTCCATTTCTCATTATATTGCTTTTACCGACTTTTTTCTATAAAATTCTCACCCNAGAATACCGTTTAANCANCTTTATAAAACCACATGNTCCATAAGCCAATTTGCCACTCCNTCATTTTCATTACTNCCNATAATTCCGGNGGCAANNGNCTTTAATTCNTCNACTGCATTTTCTACGGCNTAGGCCTCATCGGATATTTCAAACATNGGNATATCGTTCACTGCATCTCCAAAAGAAACNACCTTATCACAATTCAACAACCNTTTTAATTTACGGATTGCTTCCGCTTTTGTTGCTTTNGCCGGCATAATCTCACACCAGTATTCCGGCCGGTAAAGCTCCTGTTGAATGGTACAGCGATATCTGTCATCTCTTGAAAAAATATCAAAAATGGGCTGGAGTTCCTCTCTTTCACCTATGCAGGTAAAGTAAAAAATATCTCCCCGATATAGTTCTTCTCTGTTGTTTACAGGGTTCAGGCGTTTATCCCCTTTTCTCATATCCAGATATCGTCTGATTCCTTCNTTTTCCGTTCCCAAAATCCACGANACCTTTTCTCTNCCATCNATAAAAGAATAAACCAGCGGACTGCAGCCGTACCTGTCGAGAACCGTTCTCACGTCCNTCCTATCTTTTTCCTGAAATTCCTCCTTCGCCAACACTTCACCGGTNGCCGGATTTAAGATAAATGCCCCGTTATACACAATAACCGGAATATCAGCTGACAATCCTTCCGTGACTATGGAAGCGGANGACAGNGATCTTGCNGTGGCATAAGTAAANAGCATTCCCCTTTTTATAAGNTCATTAATAATTTTTATACTTTTCGGATTGATNCGATCCTCTTTATTCAGCAGCGTACCGTCTAAATCAGTTACATATAATACTTTTTCCATTTACTTCCTTTCCACATCCTTATTCCTTTTCCCTAAGCAAGGTAGAACTATTCGCTTTCCACTTTCACTTCCGGAATCGGTAAATATAAAAACAGATTAAAGGTCTCCTCTTTGCACTCAATCTCCATGCTTCCCCCATATTTTTTCACNGTTTCCTGAATGCTCCGCAGACCAAACCCATGGTTTTGGGCATCCTTTTTCGTTGTTCCGGGAAGTATGTCTCTCCTGGCAGACCTCTCCTTCAAACCATTGATATCAGTGGTTTTGCANGCGTTTTGTATATTTACCGCCANAANNCCTTTTCCNGNNCTNGCANNCAGATNAATCTCCCGCAAAGGCTCTTCAAGCTCCATGCANCCCTCCACCGCATTGTCCAANGCATTGGCAAAGATTGCGCAGATATCNGCCTTTTCAAATGGAAGCTCTTCCTTAATATCGACCTTTGGCAAAAANCGCACACCCTTTTGTCTCATCAGCCCTTGCTTTGTGGTCAATACGGCATTTATCGTNGAATCGCCGCACCACGTCAGTATCTGNCCCAGCGCGGGATTATCCANCATTCCTTTAATATAATCATCTCTCTCNTGCCCCGNCAANGCAAGAAGCGCCTGCAAATGATTGGACAGATCATGCCGCAGCCTCCGAATCTCAAATTGCTGCTGCTCCATAGCCTCATAATATCTCTGGTTTTGATCAGCCAGCAAATTTTCTCTTTCCAGCCTCTGCTGTCTCTCCAGAACAATCAGTGCACGCAAAAGTCCTATAAAAGAAAATATCACCACCAGAAACAGGGCAGTATCCGCAATCACGACGGAACCCATATTCACGAATGGATCGCTGAGCAAAATTACAGAAACCATAATTCCCAGCGGGGAAAAGGTAAGNAGCAACATCAACCGCCAGAGAGGACTGGAAAGTTCAAAATCCTTCTCCACNTTCAAAGAGCGGATTATCAAATACAGGAGCACTGCAAAAACCAGNCGNCCCGGCAAATACATATTTCCGTAAAAATCGTCTTTCCCATAGTAATGCGCAAAAAATCCAACACCATTGTCCCAAAATCCATTAAATGCATAAATCGTACTGGCAAACATCATCCCCAGTGTAAACTTCTTAAGACCGGTACCCTCNCAGGTNATCCACAAAGCAGCCAGAAAAATCACCATACTAAAAGACAGGTTAAACATATCGCCAATATAAATGATCATAAAGCTTGCCTGCCAACAGCCAAGAAAAAGAAANACTTTNCACCNCCGNTTTTCTTTTATCCGGATCAGGCAGGACAATGCCAGATAAACGAACACAGCCGCTACCATGCCGCANATTCCCACAGGAAGTATTTTTATAAATTCCCATATCCTCATAGTGTTTCCCCTTCCAGCATTGCTTTCGCCAGCTTCACCGTTGCCTCCTCCTTCATAGCCCTGCTCATAGGAATGCTCTGCCCGTCCACAGTCACACTTTCTCCGCCGATGCGTGTAACCCATTTCGGGTTCACCAGATATCTTTGATGCACCCGCACGAAGGNGCTGGATAACTGTTCTTCCACTTCGTCCAGTTTTCCATAAAAAGCGTAAGAAAGCTTTTCCTCCCTCCCTGNGCAGACTACATTCACCTTTCTTTTATCACTGTAAAAGCAGGAAATATCTGATAATGGAAGCCTGTAGGTTCCTTCCGGAGTTTTAAAACAAAAAGCCTTCTCTCTGCTGTCAAAGATCTGCTCCCTCACCCGTTTCAAAACTTCTCCTATCCGCTCTGCTCCCACCGGCTTTATCACATAATCAAGGGCATTCACCTTATATCCGTCAAACACGTAATCGGTATATCCTGTCACAAACACAAGGCAGATGTCCCTGTCAAATTCCCGGATCTGCCCTGCTGCCTCCATCCCGTTTATCCCCTTCATTTCCACATCAAGGAACAGCAGATCAATTTCTCCCGGATGCTTTTTCAGCCAGCGCACTGCACTCTCTCCTGTGGAAAATTCATAAACAATCTGCTCCGATTCTTCCCGAAGCACCTTTTCCAGCTGAAAACGTAAGGCATCTCTNGCCTCCATCTGATCATCACAGATTCCAATTCGAAGCATTTTATCACCGCCTGTTATAATTTCTTTCTACATTCTAACATCCTTCCTATTCTCAAACAATCCTGCCTATTGGAAAGAAGCTTTTTCTTCTACCAAACTTTACATATTTCCTGTCAAACTTTACATATTGCGCAGTCCTCTTCCAAAGATTACAAATAATCCGCCAAAAATGACAGCCCTTCTCCTTGCTTTCTTTTTTCCTGCTACACTGGCTTTAAACAAATNACTCAGCAAAAACAAAAAAGAGAGGTGCGCAATATGTTATACGTAAAGAATCTTCACAAATCCTATCAGAGCGGAAGTAAATCCTATTCCGTACTAAAAGGTATTGACTTATCCGTTGCCAATCAGGAATTCGTGGCAGTTATGGGACCATCCGGTTCCGGAAAAAGNACACTNCTGAACTGCATTTCCTGTTACATCCCCTTCGAGCAGGGAACCATCACCTTAGGCAGTCAGGAGCTGAAAGGGCTGCCTGAAAACAGCCTTGCAAAGGTCCGNAATGAAAAACTTGGCTTTGTCTTTCAGGACTTCATGCTTCTTGACGGATTAACNATAAAAGAAAACATNNTGGTTCCCAAAATCATTCAGGGAAAGGNGGACCGGGAAGCCGANAAACTTGCCNATCAGCTTTTAGCTCTNTTTGGCATTGAACATATNGCGGCAAANTATCCNGCNGATGTGTCCGGCGGNGANCGTCANCGAACCGCAGTTGCNAGAAGCCTGATCAATCAGCCNCTNCTGATNCTTGCGGACGANCCCACCGGAAATCTNGACAGTAAATCNAGCCGTGCAGTCATTGAATCCTTTGAAAATGCCAGAAACAANCTGGGGGCTTCCATCTTTATGGTTACCCATGACAGCTTTGCCGCTTCCTTCTGTGACCGGGTGATTCTNCTTAAGGATGGNNTNGTTTATGACACNTTGGAAGCTGCACCGGGNGACCNGGAAGANCGNCGGAGNGCTTTTCAGNACCGCCTGCTNGACGCAATCCGGGAAATGAGTAATGCAGACTCTGNAGCAGAAAAGAAGAACACAGGAAGGAGACAGTAGAATGACTTTAAAAAATCTTGAAAAAAAACTACAAAAAGCGGATGCGAAACAGGCGGGACTTTACCTGTTCTGCAATTTTGTTTCTTTATTGTTAATTACCGCCTATTCTGCTATGATGTTTTCCCCTACCGTGCTTCTGGTGCTTCCGGAGGGCGGTGACAGCCGTAAACAAATGGTTGCTATCTTTGTATTGGCATTGTTTGGATGTGTTGTCTTCACCATCTATGCCTCCGGACTTTTTTTCCGGAAAAAGGCACGGCAGCTTGGAACCCTCATGGCGCTTGGTGCCTCGAGCCGCCGTCTTCTTCCCGGTCTGCTCCGTGAGGTTCTCGCCTTAAGCTCAGTTTCCTCCTTTGTGGGAATTCTGTCAGGTTTTCCCTTTGTCTGGATTCTGTGGAACGGCTTTCGCCTTTTTATTACAGACAGCACACAAATGGCACTGAAGCTTGACTTCAAATGCCTGTACTTATCGGCAATATTTTTTGTTATCGTGGTAGGGTTTTCCTGTCTGACGGCTTATCGATATCTGAAAAAGACCAATATTATGGAAGTGATGCACGAAGAACACCGCAACGAGCCTGTAAGAGAATTGGGAAGATGGTGCGGACCTGTTGGTATTCTGCTGGTTCTTGCAGGCGCGGTACTTGGATATTTGGCTCCCGTCATTTATCAGAATCTGTTCAGCGCCTATTCTCCGGCATGGATCAACATTCTTTATGCGCCGGTTTTTGTGGGGCTTTATATGATTATGTTGCACACGGTGGTACACGGCTGGCGTTCCCGCAAGAAACAGCCCTACAAAAATCTCATTGCCAGAAGTATGATGAAATTTCAGGGAAAGCAGACTGTGAGTAATCTCCTTGTAAGTACCGTACTGATTGCCGGAGGCGCTTTTGCCATCTTTTATGCTCCTATGTTGAGCGTCGGGCAGACTATGGAAGTAAAAGAACGCCCCTACGATTACTATTATCACTACCGTGCGGATCAGCAGATTCCCGGCGAAGAAGAAATCTCTGCCATGGCAAAGGAGCATGGAATCTCTATTAAAGATTACAAGAGCGTACCTTACCTTTCCCTTGCTATGGACGGCATCGGAGCGGTAGAAGAAGGTAGTTCTTTCCATTATGAACAGATTCCTTTTTTGAATGAGGCAAAATTTTTCTCAGAGGATTCCTTCGAAGCCCTTACGGGAGAAAAAATTTCTGTAGACAATGGCAGCTATATGGCAATCGCCAATGTTGATGAAACAATGCTTTACTTCTTAAATGCGACTGCTTCCAATCTTACGAATATGACCACCCTTGAAAGCCTTCCGGTTAGCTTTGCAGGCTATACACACTATGACTTTTTGGCGGATCGTGTAGGCTATTATGTGCTTAACAATGAAGACTATGAAACCATTGCCTTGGGGCTTACTCCAGACTGGAGGGGTACTACTGCCTTTTTTAACGCTGATGGAGAAGACAGCTATGCATTTGCGCAGGACTTTTTTTACACACTGGTTTCCTCCTTCGGCTCGGAGTGCGAAACACCCACCTATTATGACCGGGTGGAAAAGTACTACAAAAATCAACAGGGAGAAGTGTATTGGGGCGATACGCCCAGAATGACACAGTTACATTTTTCCGAACCTGATACCAGTGATTTCAGAAATTATTGGAAGTATATGCCCAAAAGCCGGATTTTGGATCAGACAGATTTCGCCAGAACCTTTTCCGTGTTCCTGATGATGTTCCTTTTCATTGCCATCATCTGCTCTCTGGCGGCAATGATCATCAGCTACACCCGCTGCATGACCATCGCCCTCAATAACCGCTATGTCTTTGAGGATCTGAAACGGCTTGGCGCACCCCCCGCCTTTCTGCTAAAAGAAATCAAAGGGCAGGCAGGCCCGGTATTTAAAATTCCTGCCGCTGTAGGAATGACCGCCATGTATCTCCTATATGCACTCCTGATGTTTGGCAATGACGGGAAACTCACTGCCGGGGAGATCGGCGGACTGGCTGCATGCTTTTTCATTCTTGCGGGTGTTGCGGCGGTTTATTATCTGGTTTATCGGTGTACGGTTAAAAACATGTGGCATCAGTGCTATAGTTAACTGCATATTAAGAGAATACGGAGAACGCAAGGCATTCTCCGTATTCTTCTGTTTTATATTATCAAGCATCTCTGTAGATTTTTTCTATCGTGCAACTATGCGGCTTATCCTTACTTTCTTTATCATAGTTTATCCCCACTAGCAGGATTTCACCGACATAACCTTCCAGCGCCTGCGTATAATGTCTGTCCTTTATCTGCTGTATGGCAGAGTGTGCTGTCTTACTATATTTCAACTCTACCACCAGCGCAGGCTTGCCGGCAGAGGGCAGCGGCAGGAATACAACATCCGCAAATCCCCGCCCTGTTGGAAGTTCTCTGATCATCCTATAATCTTTTCTTGCGCTGAAATACGCAAGTCCTATAGCACAGCTAAGGGAATTTTCATCATTATAAGTCAGTATGGAGGCTACTTCAGTATGTGCCCTATCAAGTTCCCTTGCAACACTCTCCCCGTCACCATTTAAAGTGTCTGACAGGAGCTTTTCCGAAGCTTTTAAGACACGCATAACCTCTGTCCACCCGCCTGTGCCCATAGCATTCTCAAATTCTCTGGCTATTTCCTTATTCGGGATGAATGCTTCCTCTGTCTCAGAATCATATCCTAAATAACCCAAGTGAATTAACAGCGTAAGGACATCATCCTTTATCCCAAAGTTACGCATATCATTCTGGAAACTGCGTGTGTTGACCTTAACCCATTCCCCTCCAAGCAACTTCACGATATCTGCACGAAGCCCATCAAAATCCATGTCAATATAAATTTTTAATGCGTCATAAGTTTCAGTAGATGTCCAATAGCTTGCAAAATCCCGACAAGTCATCGCTGCCACAACAGATCTGGGATTATAAATGTGCTTGAATTCCCGAAACCGATATCCATCATACCAACTGCTGGTCTTTTCAAAGTCCATATCAAACTGCCTGCACAGTGCCTTTACCTCATCTTCCGTGAAGCCCGTGTATTTCTCAAAAACATACTGATTTGTCATAGAATATTCCCAAAACATATTAAGCGCAGAATGCAACCCATACTTTTTCACAGGCAAAATTCCTGTCATATACGCTAAAGCCACATAAGGTTGATCCTTTAACAAGTTCCTCAAAAAATCAAGATACTGCTTTTGCAATACCTCTGATTCCTGCCTTTCGCGCATCACGCAATCCCACTCATCAATTAGGAATATAAATTGCCTATCCGTTTTTGTATAAATTCTCCTCAGCGCGGCAGCAAGCCCCATTTTCTTTTCTTTTAAAATTTCCTCGTACTCCTCATTCAGCTCATCAAGGACCTCCTGTTCCAGATATTCTGTCACCTTCTCGGAATCCGCCTCGATCAAAAACTGTTGCATATTCAAAAAAATCACGTCATATTGATTCAGATGCTCCCGAAATGTTTCATTTTTCTCTATTTCAAATCCCTTAAATAAATCTGCCGAATCACAACCACGGCTATAGTATGCCGCAAGCATTTTAAGTGCCATCGATTTGCCAAAGCGCCTTGGTCTGCTGACACAAATATACTTTTCCTGCGTATTGACCAGATCATTTGTACATGCAATCAACCCTGTTTTATCCACATATATCTTAGAACGTATCGATTCCCAAAAACCTTTGTTGCCCGGATTAAGGTAAAAGCCCACTTTGCACAACCTCCTGTCAATCCTAATATTGCATTTATTATACCTTAATCTTTATGCATATACCATAAAAATCTTCATGCCGACCAGCGCAGACACCTCAAAAACATTGCTGCACTGGCTGCGCGCTTCCTTTGCAATCAATCACTCCATGGATTATTCTCTATAAGATCCAAAAACACATGATCCAGAATTTCCCAATCCGAATTTCTGTCATCCGCCATATCCTTTGAAATCTGCTCATATCTTACAATTTCATCCTCGATAAACTTATGGATCACAGGCATTCTCGGATTGGCATCCTGTTCCCCATCCCTTGCCTTAATCTCAAGCATCTCTTCTATTTCTTCTGATAGTTCTTGCGGAATATCCTGCTTAAGCAAATCGTCAAACATTACTGGGGGAATTGCATGATGACTTTCAATATATCTGCATGCCAGAAGCGGTCTAAGCGCATAAATGTATTTCTTATACTTTACTTTATCCTCCTGCAAATATTGCTTAAATGTACTATTGGCTGTTCCATAATAGTGATGCAACGCCGCTTTTTCAGAAAAATATTGCTGGCAGCACTCATATATTTCCTTCCACTCATTTGTTTCCAAATACACGACCGGGGAATTAGCCCACTCAAAAAGCGTAGCATTTCCTTTATGGAACTGAATAAGCGCTTTTCTCAAATCCCATCCATTAATGTCCAATACTTCATCAAGCTGCCACTCAATGACATCTCTTCTTTCCTCAAGCTTTAAATAATCTTCCCTTGTTCTTACGTAGATAAATCTCACATCATAGTCACTGTCCAGCGATTCCACGCCCCATGCCCTGCTTCCGGACTCCACCGCATAGAGGACTTTGATATTTTCTTTTTTCTCTATCTCCGCAAGTTTATCCTGTATAATCTTTTTGATATCATTATTCATGGCAGCAAGCATCTTTTCATAATCCCTAAGCGGCAAATGCTTATACTCTGCGTCAATAAATATCTCTGTCTTGTACTCCGGATTATCTGATTCATCAATGTAGATTTTTATCCTTCCCTTGTCGAACATTTCATTCTTCCGCTGGAAATCTTCCAGAGCATTTTTTACCGAATGATAAATATGCTGTTCCCGCTCCTGCTGTGGCATGGAATCTCTGGCAATAGCATTTTGCAGCCGCCTTAGCTGCGCGCTTGCATAGCCTCCAAAGGACTTTGCCGCTCTTTTGGAAAGAAATAAGTCTTTATGATCTAGCAATTCCTGTCCCAATACTGTCTTAATCAAATATTGCTCTTCATCCAACCCCAATAATTCAATGGTGTTAGGATTGCACTCCAAAAGAAGCTTTATGATTTTATTAAAAGAATAGATGACAGTATCCGTACTTTCATCCTCGTACTGCTCAAACTGTGTCAGCCCCAACAAATCTGAAGGAAGGTTTAACGTGATTCCCCTAAAATCAATATCGCTGTTTTCATTATTGGTTCCATATGCATAGCTGCCGCCAAGTCCCATAAGGATCATCCGGTTTCCGAGCCGTGGATTCGTCCTCAAAAAATCATATTCACTTGAATTCATAATCTCAGTAAAATCCATGCTGTTCCTGTCCTCTACTCCCTCACTGCAATACATCGCTTGCTTTAATTTTATGATAAATCTCCAATCCGCCTTTTCTTCCAAACGAACGCAAACTGCTGAGGTAAATTACTTTCGAGCTCTTTTCCTTTCCCTCAAGCATATTTTGAATTTCTTCTATCCTGTTCTCGTATGGTGTTCCCTCAAACAGCTTGCTCAAAACAGCTTTCGTTCTCATTCTTTCAGCATAGTTAGAATAATAGCTGCCAATTGCAAGCTTTTCCCGAAGCCGCCGCAGTTCAACTGTACGCTCATTATTTTCGCTCCCACTTACGATACCGTCCTCAATGCAGGCTGATAAGACAATCCTTCTTTTGTGAATAGCCCGTTGCTCCCAATAATCGCGAACAGCCTGGAATCCGCTGTCATTACTGACCACAACAGCAATGCCCTCATATCCCTCTGAGACCAATTCGCCAAGTCTTGATGCAATATAAAAATCCAGAGCATTTTTCCCTGTTTTGCAAAGCTTACATATCTCAAAGATGCATCCGGAAGCAGTGATATTCTCCAATGCTCTCTGCTCCATATGCGTTCTTGCTTCACTATAAAGAACAATCACATGATCCTGCGCATTCAAATAATCGGAACCCTTCATCCCTGCGTTTCCGACATTTTCGTAATCAATCAGAAATAACATAGAAAACCCACCTCTTCTTTTAATACAAGAATAACGGAATTCTATGCGCCTGTCATTGGACAGATAGTCCAATCGTATTAGGCAATTTTCTTAATATGCCTTGCATAGATAAGCAATCTTTTCGATCTCATGTCATCCACGATTCCACCAACTCCATCATCAGCTTTCTGTCCCTGCAAAACTAGAAGTTCTTCCACATGCACTCCAAGCAATCGGCTCATAGCATATAAGTTCTCCACTGATGGCAGAATCTTGCCTTTAAATCATCTGTATATTGGCTGTGGACATGACAAATGAAGGTACTCCTGAACAAATTTCACATCGTACCCTGCCACTTTTAGCATAATTTTTAACTTAAGACCTGTTTTTTCCATATCGATTATTGGGTACATGGGAATGACTCCTTTTATTATGTTCTTCATTCATACTTTATTTTTTTCTAGCAGACACAGTCTTTTGCAGTAGAAAATTTCGTTTTAATCCACATAAGAACTGAAAGAAAAACACAGGGTATCTAACCACCGCATCATTGATGCGGACCGGCTATCCCCTGTGTGCAAATCATAATCTCTACAACGTTCAGTTCAAACCACCTTACCACTAAATAAATGCGGTTCCGGTATTTCTTCCCCATCTTCTAAAGCTGTCTCAATCCATTCTTGAATGATTGTTTCTGCATTTTCTACCGCTTCAGTTGGTGTTTTTCCGTCTGCCATGCATCCTGGCAGTTCGGGAACTGACACAATATAGGCTTGATCTTCCTCAGACCATGACATAACCATAGAATATTTAGACATTGTAAACCTCCTATAATCCATACTTTTCAAATAGCATCCTCACTTGTTTAACCTGATATGCTTTTGCTTTATTTCCATTTGGCTGAATGTTTATTCTTTCTATTATATCATCGCGTTTAAAAATGTAATGGTCTCCCCGGATTCTTTCACGGAATCCGTACGAAAGAATCAGATTCCTAAAATCCGTAAAGCGGATATTATTATCACTTTTCCCGCCCATAACCATATCATATGTATTATTTACCACTTTGATTCGCTCCTCTGCATAATATCATTATATCAAAATCCCACATCTTTTCAAGCTGCGCCTTATGGAATAATAGTTCAAATCCATAGTCCTTCTGTCCGCATTATATGCGGCATCATATTTGATATCAACTATTTTCTAATAATTTTTCTTATGCTTTATATTTCTATGCGCTCTCGGAAAGTAGCGCCTGCCCTTCTATAAAATCCATTATTTCTTGCAATTCATTATCCATAAATTCTATCTCATCCGAATTAATCCACGAGATCCCAAGCGTTGACCCCGATTTCATTCCATGATGATATTTGCATGTAATACGATACAATTCCTGTAATCTTACCGCATATTTTCTAATATTCGTATTACTATTCTTAGTTGCTCGTGCATATTCAGCTCCTATATGTTCCGGATCAATCTTCGGCTTATTCACCAGTTTTACCAAACAAGCCTCTAATAAGGGACGCATAATCAATGCCTTTTTTCTTGCGTCACATATGGTTTCAAGAGCAATACTTTTGTACATTCTAGTCAACATAGAATAATTATACCCCTGAAAATCAAAATCATCAGGAATAAATTTTTTTTCGTCAATAGAACATTTGGTTTCTTTCTTTATTTTTTTAAGTAATACCCTTATTCCCGAAACATTATAATGTCTCTTATTAAATTTTATCCTTCCCTTTTGAGCATATATTGTATGTGTAAAAAATGTTGAGCGCATCTCAATGTATTTGCTCACTTCATCACTGCAATTTTTCAAATCACAATACGACCGCAATGACATCAATCCCAAAACTTTATCAATAAATTCTGTTGATTCGTTTGCTTTTTCAATTAAAGACTCATAAACCTTCTCATCTGTTTTTAGATACTCATCCATCATTAATGCTCTTATATCGCCTGAATGATTTATCAACTCATATTTCTGCAACTTCAGATCTTTACTCTCATAATAATTACAAATTCTCTCAACAAAAGTTATATCATGAGACAATATAATCACCTGACAATTTGCTTTCTTCATTAATTCCACGATTATATATGCCATAATACATTTTCTGTTCAAGTCAAGACTACTTATTGGATCATCAATAACAATTGTTTGTCCATCCTCGCTTAATTCAGACATAAAATACGCAAAAGCCAATGCCCGTGTATCTCCGTCACTAAATAAAATTTTTTCTTTTTTATTCTCATCATATTCCTCCGGCAAAAAATCCTTTAGCCTAACATAAAATCGCTTGTCTTTCATAAATATAGAAAATTTAACATTCATCTGGCTTAAAAACCCATTAATTTTATCTGTTCTGACATTACCTGCAATGTCATCTAATTCTTTTTTTATATTTTCTATACTCTTCTCATCTTCCAAGTATTGTTTCGCTCTCTTTATTGCTTCATCAACGTCATCCCGATTCTCATCGCTGGATAACTGCAGAATAGCTCCCTTCTCTCTTTGCGTAGTATCATTCATTAATTTTTGCTGAAATTTCTCCAACAAATCATTCAACAAATCATCTAATGCTTTTAATCTCCTAAATACTTTATTGATTTCGTTTATTGTTTTTCTCTGTCCTGACGATAAATTATTTTTTTCAAATATATTGTTATGTTTCTCCCATAATAATTTTTCTAGTTCTGCTATATCTGTTTTCACTATTGATGTGTCCGAATCAATTATATATTGACGTTTTTCCGTCGCCGTTAAAATATTGTTGTCGGCTAAGGTTTCGATTATATTATTATACTTGGCTATTGCCTCTTCAATTTTTTCTCGATTAAGATGTGAGATTATTCTTCTTATATTTCCCCTTATCTCTTTCGCATTTTCCATTCCTTTCATCATAGTAAACCGTTCTATCTCCTTGGCAATTTTTCTTGCATAATCACTTTGCATCGGTTGTCCACAATAAGGACATTCATTAGCACTACGTTGATTATAATATCCCGCAAGAAGCCAAGTTAAGTTGTTCTTTTTCATATAATGTTCCATATGCTTTGCAATCAACTTCGAACTTGTTCTCGGGATTTTCCTTAATAATTTTTCCATTTCAACATAACTTAATATATCTCCGTTAGGCTTGAACTCAATAGATTTATAATTATTTAAACAATTTTCAATCATTTTAACTTTCTCAGAGAATACCGAACTATTAGATAATTCATTTTTTATTTTTACTTGTTCTTCCTGCGAATATAATTTAATTTGTGATAGCGCACTAATCTTAGCTGTGCTTCTCTTTGACAAGGTTTTAACTGCTCCAATCCCCTTAATGTTTTTAAAAATATCAGACTTTTTTACCAAACATTCCTTGATAACAGGCATACATTCATTTTGCATTCTGTCTTCTAAAAATTTCTGTTTCTTAACTAATTTTCTCGCCTCCTTAGATAATGTAATTTCCAGCATGCCACTCTTAAACCTTTCCGGCATCATGACATAGTCCTCAATATATCTTTCATTAAAAGTTTTTACTGCAAGATCACTATTCCATTTTCCACTTTCGTATTTGATAATACCTGTATCCGTTTTTAATTCTACATATATTCTTTTTTCTTCGGATTCTTCTCGTTTCAAGGTTGTTCTTGCATTATCCAATGAAAAATTATTATTTTGTGACATACTATAAAACATATCACTTAAAGTCGATTTTCCAGTTCCATTAAACCCAAAAATCAAACTATTTTTTTCGAGTAATATATTGCTATTCATATCTTCAAATTTTCCTAAGTTTTTTACTTTCTGTATCTCTTTTATCATCTTTTGCTCCTTATTATCAATTTTTACGCATATTGTAATATATATTTGCCTATCTCTCAATGAACTTTAGGTAATTGGGCAACGTAAAATCCCCACCTTGACACTCCACAAATCAGATTTATAATTGAAATATGCCCTACGGCAAATATGTGTACGAAAGGACTGATGTAGATATGAAAAATACCATAAATTGTGCCTGGAGGATACACAAAAAATAATCCTCCAAATAATCAAATTGGAGGAATTACCATGAATTTTTTAACAATCACGTCAACAGATGCCATGTGGGAAAAAGTAAGCCAATTTGCGCTAAACTGCTCTTGGAGTGCTGGAGCGCATTTATCTAAAGATATGTCCGAAAATGTCTTTACAGACTGGGAACGTGTTATCATTGCTTTAAACGGCAGCGATATTGCCGGCTACTGTACTGTTGCCAAAAAAGACTGCATTCCCAACGTTCCATACACACCTTATATCGGGTACATGTTCGTTGACGAAAGGTATCGCGGAAATCGCCTGAGTCAAAACCTCATTTCCCATGCAATGTCCTACTTAAAAACATTAGGCTTTCAACAGGTGTTTTTGGTAAGCGACCATGAAAATCTTTACGAAAAATATGGCTTTAAAGTTATTGACAGAAAACCAGCCCCTTGGGGCGAAATCGAAAAAATTTATATGCATGACCTGTAATCAAGATTTAAAATCATGCAACAATAATAATCTATAGCCTGATAAGCTCTCTGGCAATCGGAATTTTAGATATCACATAACTGATGAACACGGAAACCAACGTGAGTCCCATCCAAAAGCAAACCGCAGCAATTGTTCCAGCCGGAGCAAAAAGTGCATTTAGTCCAAAAAGCAAAATAGGATGTATGATAAAGATACCCATTGTCAGACTGCTAAAGCGGCCAACCCATATCCCGTATGATTCTTTAAGAGGAAGCCTCATCAAAAAAGTAAACAGCAGGCAATACCACACAATAGAGAAGAGATTATCATAAAAATATTCTGCGAGCCGGCTATGTATAAGATAAAGCCCTATTTTCTTTTCGTTAATATTACTGATCAAGGTAAACAGCAGCAAAAGTATTCCGTGAGCACGAAGGGACAATTGCTGTATTTTTTGTTTTTGGGCAGCAAACAGCCCGCCTAAAAGAAAGTAAAACACCCACGTCCACAAACGCAGCGGCTGTGGAATAAACATGCCAAGCGGATATCCCTTTATCATAGAAAGTATATCTATACAAAGGCATACTCCCATAAGCATAAGGCACATATTCCGCTGAACGTGACTCTTTTGAAAAAATAATCGATGGAATATCGGAAGAAACAGATAAATAATAATCAGGGCACCAAAAAACCAAAAATGCCACAAATACCCCTTCTGCAGCAGACTGTCATAAGCCAGCCGGAAGGGATTTATCATTTTTTGCCGGAAAATAAGAACGGGTATGGCAATCAAAAAGTTCCACGACAGCACAACCTTAAAAATGCTGGCAATCTTATGAAAAGCATATCGATAGCCGACCTGTTCTCTGGAAAGCAGCAAATAACCATTCACCATAAAAAAGAGCGGAACACCACAATCACAGAGGTAATAAATCGTATAATTATTCATGCTTACCGCATGGAGTCCGACTACACCAATACATGCCACCGATTTGATTAAATCAAGATTAGCATTTCTCTCGTTTGCCATAATGCCCTCTTCAGTTTAATAATAAATTAAGGAATTCTTAATCTTTCTTAATAACTGCATTTTACAACAAGATTCTATTTCTTTGCAACAAGAATTGCTTAAGATTATACAATTAACTAAAAACAGCCTCCCCCGGAAAGTTCCGGAAGAGGCCATTGCTCATTCACTATTCATTTATCTGCTGATTATTTAGCAGGAATAACTGCACCGTTAAACTGCTCTGCAATAAAGTTCTTGATATCGTCAGACTGCAGTACCTTTACCAGAGTCTTGATTGCTTCGTTATCCTTGTTTGCTTCTGTCACTGTGATGATATTGGCATATTCAGAATCCTCGCCTTCTCTCATCAGATAAGAAGTAGTGTCGATATCAGCCTCCAATGCTCTGTTTACATTTACAAAGTAAGCATCAAAATCCGCTGCGGAAGGAATGATATTTGCCTGATCCATTTCAACGATCTCGATAGGAATCAAATATTCCTCAATCTCATTTACGGAAGCGCTTATCGCGGTCATATCCGGATTCAATTTGATGAAACCTTCTCCTTCCAGTACCTTCAAAGCTCTGTACTCATTGGAAGAATCGTTAGGGATAGCAATTACCGCATTCTCCGGAAGCTCGTCCTTCGTTTCATATTTGTCTGAGAAGCAAGCATAAGGCTCAACATGAATTCCGCCCATGCTATACAGGGTAGCGCCCATTTCCTCCTCAATGCTTTCCATAGCAGGCACATGCATGAAGTAAGCAAAATCAACCTCTCCATCAATCAGCATGTCGTTCCATGTAGCATCCCATGTGGTGGATACGATATCCAATTCGATTCCTTCTGCTGCCAAAGCTTCTTTTGCAGCACCCAGGATCTCACTGTGAGGGGTAAGGTCACATACACATTTTAAAACAACCGTTTCTGCTGAAGCATCACCGGATTCCGCCTCCTGCGCATCGTCCGCTTCCTGCGCATCATCTGTTGCAGCATCTACCGTATCTTCTGTAGAATCCTCTACAGCCGGTGCTTCCTGTGTGTTGCCGCCATTTCCACATCCCGCCATAAGAGCAGATGCTGTCAATGCAGCCGCCATAATAATTGCAAGTTTCTTTTTCATAATTTTTCCTCCTCGAAACTAATATATAAAAACAGCTCTTGCTGTTTCCATCGCAATTTTAGCACATCTCATATTTTAAATCAAATGTCTTCTTTTCAAAATAATCTTAGAAATCGTATCCCCTAATATCTGCACCGTCTGGACGATCACGATAAGCACGATAATCGTTGCGAATAGCAGATCATGCTCAAATCTCGTGTAGCCATAGGTAACTGCAATATAACCGATTCCCCCAGCGCCAAAGCTTCCTGCTAAGGCGGTCATGGAAATAATGATCACCACCGCATTGGTAAAGGCACGGACTAAAGAGGGCATGGTTTCCGGCACCATGATTTTAAATAAAATTCGCATATTCCCGCTTCCCATAGCCTTAGCCGCTTCAATCTTCCCTTTATCCAACTCCAGCAGACTGCTTTCCACAAGCCTTGCAAAAAGCGGCACACAGCTTGCCACCAGCGAGATAATACAAGCATTAGAGCCATAGGATTTTCCCACCAGCGCCCTTGCCACCGGAAGCATCACAATGATAATGATCACCTGAGGCAACGAACGAAAGCAGTTGATAACAGCACTTAAAATCGTATGTACGGTCTTGCAGGGAACCAGCCCTTCTTTACTCGTCATCACCAGTACCAGCCCCAATATCACACCAAACACAAGAACAAACACAGAAGATACAGCGACCATATACATTGTTTCACCGATTGCCGGCAGCACCCGCTCCCACACTTCCATGGTAAAAGCATTCTTAAACACTTCCCAAAAAGAATATTTGTATAAACTCATTTTGCTTCCTCCTGCCAATAATCACTCCTAAATTTGTTGTAAACACCGATAAAGTTTTTGGCAGTCTCGCACTGCGGATGCTGGAAAATATCTTTTACCAGTCCCTGCTCCAACAGCTTACCATTTTCCATAACCGCCATTCTGTGACAGGTATATTTAATGACCTCCAATTCGTGGGTGATCAGAATGATCGTCAATCCCAGCTTCTGATTAATCTCCTTGAGAAGATCCAGCACGGAAAGAGTCGTCTGGGGATCCAGCGCACTTGTCGCTTCATCAGATAAGAGCACATCCGGATGGTTCGCCAGTGCTCTGGCTATTCCCACTCTCTGTTTCTGCCCGCCGGAAAGCTCCCCCGGATAGGCATCCCTCTTTTCAGCCAATCCCACAAGCGCCAACATCTCATCTACCCTCGCACTTACTTCCTTTGACGGTGTTCCTGCCATCTTGAGCGGATAAGCAATATTCTGGTACACAGTCATGGAATCAAATAAATTAAACTGCTGAAAAATCATGCCAATCTTCCTTCTCTGCCTGTTTAATTCTGCTTTCCCAAGGGCGGTGATCTCCTTATCTCCAATCCTGACGCTTCCGCTGTCAGGCTCCTCCAGCCGGTTAATACATCTGACCAGTGTAGATTTCCCTGCTCCGCTGAAACCGACAATGCCGTAGATGTCGCCCTTCCCCACAGAAAGGTCAATGCCCTTTAACACCTCAATATCCTGTTTCTTGGTGTGAAAGGTTTTGTAAAGTTGTTTTACTTCAATAAATTTTTCGTCCATGTGAATTCCTTTCAGGCGATTCGCTTTAGCCGTCCCCGTTTCTGACATATTTTATCCTGCAAACAGCAAATCAGCAGCCAGTATGATACGTTTTACCTTTGCTGCTGATTTATTATACTAAAAAGAATATTGATTTTCAATAAATATGTCTTTCTCCTTTAAGCCACTGCATTTGCATTGATCTGCTCAATTACCTTCCTGATACCCAGCCAAATATTTAAATCTGTAAATATCTTAGCCACACTTCCCTTATCCGTAAATGGTGCTTCCTGCAATACTGACAAATCTTTCATTAATCCGTTATGAACAATATACTCTACAATCTGATTCACAAAATAAATCTGTCTGCTGTCCAGATTTGTCTCATTCAGGTATTGCGAAAAGGCTTCCTTTGCAGCATTCATGTCAAGCCCCACGACTCCCCTGACAAATTCTCCAAGAGGTTTTTCTCCATATTCCTTCTCATAATCCTCTTTTGTTCCCAGCTCCTTCCACAAAATTTCTTCAAGAGCCTTTATATCCGTTTCCGTTAAGGGTTTATTAGTCTTTAACTTTGCAATCACAAAATTATCCTGATGTTGTCGGATATAAAACTCTGCTTTCGCTTTATAATTTGCCAATTCGTCATTATCAAGTTCTGAATCATTCCATTCTTGGGATATGATGAAATCCGTAAAATCAGTCTCGTATTTTGTTCTCGCCGTCTGCGGTATATACTTCATCAAGCCCCGTAATTCTTCACGAATATGCTCAAATTCATCTATGCCTGCATCTTCCACATATCTTGTATGCAAAATCTGCCGAATCATTTCCGACTTCATCTGTATCTCCGGAATATTGGCCACGCTTGCAATGGCACTGACTCGTTTCATCAAATCGCTGCGCGCTCTCGTATATTTCTTGCCTGCCAGATACGCTAACTCAATTCCATACATTAAAGCATCAAATCTCACTGCGCTGATTTCATCTTCGTCCGGCAAAATCAATGGAGCGACTTCATCACAGACAATTAAAGTATCTTCATAAGTCAGTGTTTTATAATTATCTGCATCAGCATATAAATCCACATACTTTAAATGTTGGCGAACTGCATAATTTTCGCGGTTAAGCTCGGACACTTTCCTGCTCATCATTTCTACCAGCCTGTTTCTATAGGCAATCAATCGCTCTGTCTGATAATCAATATCCTGCAACTTATGCGCAATTTGAAATTCCAAATTAAAAATAGCTCCCTGTAACGCCATCATATTTGCTGTAGGTTTACCATTGCTCATTCGGAAAAATTCGAAGTTGCCGCAAAAATCAAAGATATAAAATTCTTCTTTGTCGTTTCCATCCATTAAGCCCGGACACAGTCTTGTCCCACGACCAATCATCTGCCAAAATTTCGCCTTACTCATTACCTTTTTGAAAAATACAAGGTTCAAAACCTCCGGCACATCGATTCCGGTATCAAGCATGTCAACAGAAATTGCAATCTGCGGCAATTTCTTAGGGTCTGAAAACTCATCAATGGCGGTTTGGGCGTAATTAATACGATTATCTATGACCTTAACATAATCATTGGGTAAATGAGGATATTCTTTATGAAATACTTCATATATCTTTTCCGCATGATCATGATTCTTTGCAAATATAATTGTCTTTCCAATCTTCTCCCCGTATGCCACCTTTAAGCCATCTGTCATAAGAATATGCAAAACCTTACGGATCGTATCTTCATTAAATACCCATGTATTCAACGCTGAGGAACTAATGACCTCCGGAATCTCTCCATCCTCATTTTCAAATGTGTCTTCATAGGCATCTTTATCCTCATCAGACAATTCATCATATACGATGCCCTGTTCCACAAATTTCAGCGTGGTTTCTACCGATTGAAAATCCACCAAATACCCATCCTTTACTGCCTGCGCTAATTCATAGCCATACGTAGGTACACCGCTTTCCAGTTCAAAAATGGAATATGTATTTTTATCTATTTCGTCTTTGGGTGTAGCCGTAAGCCCAACTAACGGTGCATCAAAGTATGTAAAAATATCCCTGTATTTGTTATAAATCGACCTGTGTGCCTCATCGCATATAATCAAATCAAAATGTCCACAAGAAAATACCTTGCCCTCTTCATCCCTTGCGTCATCAATTAAATTCATCATTGTCTGATAAGTAGAAAAAACGCAGTGTGCATTATAATTATCTTTTTCCTCGCATAGATTAGTGCACGACAAATCCGGCAGCAGATTGACAAAGCTGCGCTTCGCCTGTGTGACAAGGGAATTGCGATCCGCCAGAAAAAGAATGTTTTTTATCCATCCGGCATTTAACAAAACATCACACAGTCCCATCACTGTTCTTGTTTTCCCAGAACCGGTTGCCATAACAAGCAATGCTTTTCGCTTGTTTTTGTCCCCGAAGCTGTCACAAACCGCTTTAATTGCACCCTCCTGATAATAGCGTCCTGCAATATTCTTATCGATTACAATCTTTTTAAGGCTTGTTCTCATTGCAAGCAAATTAAACCATTTTTCCAAATCTCTTTTGGAATAAATAGCTGCGCATTTCCTTTCCGGGTATCTGCCGTCTACAATTCTGGTATCAAATCCATTTGTCAGGAATACAACCGGCCTTCTTCCATATTTCTTTTCCAGTAAATCTGCATAGATCTTTGCCTGCTGACGCCCCTTAGACACATCTGCGCAAGTACGCTTTGCTTCAATTACAGCTAACGGCTTATGGGCATCATCATATAGTACATAATCTGCATAACCTACTTCCGACTTGTTGGGCATTCCCTGAATTTCGACTTCGTTCAGCCAGTCTTTCCCTTCCATCCAGCCAGCATCCGTCAGCATGGAATCAATATAAATCTTTCTCGTCTCATATTCCATCAAATTAAGCGGCTTGGCTACATATTCTGGCACTTGCTTTTCACGCCTAGTGGTAAGTTCTTCTTTCAGCGCTTTGTTCTCCTCAATCAAAGCTTTCAAATCAATATCTGCAAACTCTTCCGGAATCGCAAACCGCGGCTCTCCCTGCTCTTCCTTCAATAGCTGTATATCAAAATCTCTTTGCTCATAATTATCTCCATAGCAATATGCAATAAAATCAAGAAAAATGTATAAGTCCTGTAGGCATAAAGCAGCCTGCTCAAAGGTGACTTTTTTCCCGTTATGCGCCGCATTGTTACCCATACGCCGGATAAAATCCAGTCTATGCCACAGGTTGTCATCCACAATATCTTTAAATTCATCTGTATGCATTAGGCTTTGCAAATTATCCCGGTATGGCATTGTCAATGACTCATCCACTGAATACATCCACTTAATTGCAAATTCCATAGACCTGCGGCAGTTGATGATACATGCCTCAGGATCAATATGTATGATTTTCTCCGCAGATATGGCAACATCTGCAAAAATATGAAATTGTGGTTGTGATTTTAAGTGGTCGAAGTTGGTCATGGTATGTACCTCATCTCTATCCGAAATATTTCTGCATTAGTGAGTTAAATAAAAGTTGTAACTTTTCTAAACGTTTTTGCTCTGTAGTCTTCAATTTGTCTACTTGGTGAGCAAATTCAACGAAGCTTTTCTGTTTATCTATACTAGGTGTTACAACACTTATATCATTCATCATACCAAATGATAATGCTGGCATTGCAGCACCAAACGCTTTATCATGAATCTCCTGCTCAAAGGTTCCATACTTCAAAGCAAAGTACAAAAAATTTTTCTCTAAGATACTTTTGTCTGGGACAATTTCAAATAAATTGTTTGCTAAAACTCCTGTATATCCATGACCTACAAATCCCGCAGTTGCTCCATATCTAACAATAACCACAGAGTCCTCTTCTACTTCTCTGCCCTTTACCGACACATATCGTGGCGGTTGAGGTGCTTGTGTATAATCTATAATTCTCAAAAATCTTATATAGCCTTCCAGTTGCTCCTCTATTTGTTCTTCTACCGGAACTTGTGTACCCTG
This sequence comes from Lachnospiraceae bacterium, assembly GCA_014804285.1. GTDB lineage: Bacteria > Bacillota > Clostridia > Lachnospirales > Lachnospiraceae > Suilimivivens. Next base: position 101,914 of record JAAVAA010000079.1, read on the forward strand.
CTGAAATTTGCAAAATCCCCCTAGAAGCCGAGTTTCGCATACACCATCATGTCCATTTCCAAACATCTCAAGAAATCGGGATTTGATCAGAAGTTCATATTGCTTAATCAGTTCCTTTTGAAGTTGTATCAATTTCGCTATAGAATCCAATTTATCAACTATTTTTTCTTGCTCATCAATACTGGGAACATCTATCTCTACTTTAAGAAGATTGGCTTTTGTTAAGCTGGGAATAGTCACAGTAGTATTCAATTTTTCAAAATCATAATATACGCAGAAAAAATACAGATACTTAGGTAATAGCACATTCTCTCTTGCAGCTAAGCCAAATGCTGTATCTACGTTCCAAAAGGGCTCTTCAACATAAATAGGATTATTTATACTGCCCTTTCTGCCTATGATGACCGTGTTTGCTTCGCATATGTAATCATCAGCGTATCCCATCACACCACCGCTACCATAAATCGGATATACCCCTCTGGGATTTTCAACTTTTTTCTGATTTTTTCCGTTTATAATGTCCAATACATCTTCAAATTTTTTTCGCATAATCCATCCTCAAAAATCTGGCTCCAACAGTTCTTTTTCCGTTTCAAGCAATATCTGAACTAACACCTTATAATCCAAATACTGTATTCCATCTTTTCCAAGATAAATCTTATCAGCCAATTTACTGCTATAGTATATATCCATTGCCTTTTCATAGGAAAAATTACACAGCTCTGCTAAATATGCTATTAATCGTTCTTCAAGGTTTTCCTGATATACCTTTTCTAATATTTCTTCATTCATGTCTTTATTGCCTCATAAAATATCTGGATGATTTACAACTACATTTGAACCATGATAAACCATCATATAACTATCCCCCTAACATCAAAATATTCCTTGATATTATCGATAATATACTCTGTGCTTTGCGTGTGAAGAATCTCATAATTAGGCACCAGAAATCCCATAATGCAATTTGTTTTTTTCATGTTTTTGTATACTTCCGAAGGATTTTGTTCCCAATAATTTGCACATGCATGAATCATATATATAATAAAAGAAAACGTCTCCTTATCCATAGTTCTATTTTCCTTTCAGCAATAATCATCTCTTATTTAATACAATTCATCACAACCGTAATCATCATCTCCATTTCCTCCGGTCGTGATTCTGCAATCATAATAGTCAGTGCTACTAATGTATGGTCAGCAATTAATTTTTCCCCGTCTCTGAACAGCACTCCGTTCTTATCAAGAAAATAAAGAAACATTGCCGCTGCGATTCTCTTATTGCCGTCGTAAAAGCTATGGTTCTTTGTTACAAAATATAATAAATGAGCCGCTTTTTCCTCAAGCGTTGGATAAACCTCCTGTCCGCCGAAGGATTGATATATATTCCCTATGCTTCCCTGAAACGAGTCATCCTTTTCTTTTCCAAACAGTTCTGATTCATCTCCGAAGCGCATATTGGCAATAACCTCTCTGCATTCGTCATACGAAAGTTCATAAGTAGCGGTGTTTCCCTTAGGTCTTGTCATATTTTGATGATCGTAGGAATCCAACATGTCAAGTGCTTCACTATACTTTTCTATAACCGAAAGCACCTGTTTACTATCTAAGGAATTCTGCGTGCGTTTCATAATCTGTATTACCTCTCCAAGCTGTGCAATACGGTTAGTATTCACTGCATATCCTTGTAGTATGTACTTTTTCAATACCGAATTAGCCCATTTACGAAACTCTATGCCACGTTTGGATTTAACGCGATAGCCTACAGAAATGATTACATCTAAAGAATAATAGGCAACTGGTCTATCGGAATTTGCAATTTGCAAAAAATGCAAATTGCTTTTTTTGTCTACCTCTTCTTCTTTAAATATATTGTTTATATGGCGTGAAATTACGGATATATCCCTTCCAAACAGCTCCTCCATTTGTGCTTGTGTCAGCCAAACCGTCTCTTGGTCAATAGGAACCGACAACGTGATCTGTTTATCTTCTGTTTCAAATAATACAATTTCATTATTCACAATATGCGCACCTCCTCTAGCCCCTCGCTTCCAAACTATAACACCACTTTCTCTTTTACAGCCTCCAGTGCATATAATGTATCAGGGGCAATATCAATACATGCAGTATTATCTCTATTCTCAGATATATCCCATGCTAAAGTGTCGTTCATTATAGTACAAATTCTTTTAAAATTTTCGACTTCTCTTAAAACCGCAAATAATTCTTTTTCCAATAATGGTTTTACATCATAACACACAATCTTTCCATCTTCAAAATAAACATAAACGGTATGTTCCTCTGTAGGAACCACCTGAACAACTTTAGGAACCATATTCCTCCTCTGTACATTAAAGGTACACTTTTATCAAGCAGGCAGACAGCCTTAGCCAGACCCCCATTTTGTAGTATACGCCTCTTTTCTACAGCATTGCCTTCAACTCCTGCAATTCTTTTGTAATCTTTGCCTCCAATTCCATTATCTCATTCATTATTTCTTCTGTCGGCGGATACTCTACCGGCACATATTCCACCTTTTTATATTTGTTAATAGATAAATCATATCCATGATCTACAATTTCCTGCTTGGGAACCATAAATGACTTTTGTGTACGTTCTCTGTCCGCTTCCTTATCACGATGATGGAATCTTTCAATAATATCGGGAATATCATTTTCATTAACCTTGCTGCGCTTATCATCCAGGCTGTACCCATCCGCTTGCATATCATAAAACCAGACATTATCCGTTCCGCCATGCTCTGTTTTCGTAAAAATCAATATTCCTGTTGATACACCTGCATAGGGTTTAAAGACGCCAGAAGGCATGGATATCACCGCTTCCAGTCTTTGATTCTCCACCAATTCTTCCCGTATTGCTTTATGTGCTGTGGAAGAACCAAATAAAACACCATCGGGAACGATACACGCACATCTTCCGCCAATTTTCAACATCCGTACAAACAACTCTATAAATAATAATTCCGTCTTTTTGGTTTTACATCTTTTAAGGATATCTGTAGCTACGATATCATAATCAAGGCTTCCCTTAAATGGCGGATTTGCCAGTATAAGCGAATATTTATCCCTGTCTGGGTTCTGGTCAGACAGGCTGTCGCGGTACTCGATAAACGGATTGCTGATTCCATGCGTCATCATATTCATCGCTCCAATGCGAAGCATGGTGCGGTCCATATCGAATCCATGGAACATATGATTCATGTAATGATCCTTTTTTACTTTGTCATAAAAAATCTCATCCTTTTTATTTTCTTTCAGATATTCCCCCGCAGCTACCAAAAATCCCGACGTACCGCAAGCCGGGTCACAGATTACATCATCCACTGTCGGCTTCATTAATTCTACCATCATTCTGATAATATGGCGCGGCGTCCTGAACTGTCCGTTCACTCCGGAATTTGCCAGCTTTGACAACAAATACTCATATACATCACCACGCACATCTGTGTCCTTTAATCCTGACATTTGATGATATAAATCATCCATTGCATCAACGATTTTAGAGAGAATTAAAGGTGTTGGCACCTTAAAAATCGCATCCCCCATGTATTTAGAATAAGCGCTGTCCTTATCTCCATGCAGGTTTTTAATAAAAGGAAATACCATCTCCTGAATAACGGCATACATTTTTTGCGCCGGGAAATCGTGAAATACTGACCATTTCAACTGTGCACCGTCAATAATCCTGTCGCCAAGCTGCACTTCCGTTGTAAAAATGCTTTGATATGGCAATCCCAGCATCGCACTTTCCTTTGCATGAATATTGTCCGTATCATCCAGATCATGGATAAACATTAAGTATGTCATCTGTTCAATAACATCAAGTGGATTCGTGAGCCCGCCCGTCCAGAAAATTTCCCATAAACCATCTATTTTGTTCCTTAGTTCTCCTGTGATCATTAACGTTCGTCCTCCCAATTCCATGCATATTTCGTATATCTGCCATTTCCTATTTTCTTGATCTTTCGTTGTTTAACAAGCGCTGTAATAGTACGCTGAATTGTTGTTTGACTCACCCCTGCAACCCTTTCCATAAGCTCTGTTTTCCTACCTACTCATGCTCCTACACTGTAAATACATGGTTTTCAAAAGCATTCTTAACCTCTTCCAAATCACTGTACTTACCCACTATCAGTCTCAAAGTTTCTTCGTCCGGCTGCCATAGGTCAGGAACCATTATGGGCTTACACCCTGCTCTATATGCTGATAAAAGCCCATTTTTTGAGTCCTCCAAGGCAAAGCACTCCTCCGGCTTTGCTCCTAACAACTCACTGGCTTTAAAATATATTTCCGGATCAGGCTTTGAATTTTGAATCATATCCCCGCAGACAATTCCAACAAAATAGTCATATACCCCTGCATCTTTCAAATGCCCCTCAACTTCCCACCTTGGTGAAGACGAGGCTACTGCCATGTTGCAATTGACCTGCCTCAAATAATCAAGCAGAACATATAATCCTTTCTTTACCGGAACCTTATTTTCAGAATAATATTTCTGCAGAAATTCTTTTGTATACTTACGCAGTTCTTCCTGATTATAGCAGTCTCCAAATTCCTCATTCCAGACATTGTAGGATGCGGTTATATTCATTCCTAATGTTTTGAGCACCATATAGCCGGCTTTCCCAATGCCGATTTTCTCTCCGGCATAATCCCATGCTTCGATGAAAACTCTCTCCGTATCAAACATCAGACCATCCATATCAAAAATGACATTCATTACATATCCTCCTGCCCAAATTCTCTTTCATGTTTTTTAAAGAAGTCATAATATGCCCTGACATTCTTAAGCTCACACCAACGCTTCACATCCACAACTTCCTCATCCATATCATAAATCTTCGCACCCTTCATGGAAAGCAGAAAGGGCGAATGCGTCGCAATCACAAACTGGCAGCCAAAGAACCTTGCCGAATCCTCCAGAAATTTAAGCAGCTCCTGCTGCCTTTCCGGCGACAGACTGTTTTCCGGTTCATCTAACAAGTACAGTCCATTTTCTTTTATCTTATCCGCAAAATAGATAAAAGCGCTCTCCCCATTAGAATGCTCCCGAACATTGTCCATAATATTCTTACGGACAAATTTTGACTGCGTATTGCTCCTTGCCAAAGTTACTTTCTTTAAATGCTCGTAATCCTCCAATGACTTCATCTGAAAATGGGCATATTTCGCTTCCAGATAATCTTCAAATAAATCTTCTCTTTTTCTATTGATACCATCGTTTATGCTCCTTAAATTCAGCATAAAATCAAACACATCATCACTGGTAATGATCCTGCTGCCTGACGGTATTTTATGCTCCTCTTCGTAACTGCACAGCTCCGTATAGTCTTCAAAGAAATTGGAACGATTATATAAGGTGTCACGTTCCAGACCCAGTTTTTCCGCAATCACATTTAATGCAGTGGTCTTACCTGATCCATTCCCTCCATACAAAATGGTAACCGGCTCAAAATCAAGCCTCGTCAGATTATGCTTTGATAGGATCTGAAAAGGATAGTATGTATCATAGCATGTTCTTTTTTGTCCAAATATAAAGTCGTATTCCCTCTCAATATGCGGGAACTGAAAGTTCGATAAATAAACCATATACACTCCCTTTTCCGCCGCTTTTCTTTTATACCTTATCTCGATTTACCGCCTTACAGATCAGCGCCGTGATACCTCCGGATAAAAGTATAACAAGTAAGTCAACCGGGGCAAGTACAAGCCTTCCCATTCCGTTAAAAAAGAACCCAGATCCAAATAGATATAAGTTTCCATCCAAAAGAATCATCTCACCGATATACATAAAGAGTGTTGTTAAAACCGATACAACTGCTGGGAACCATATTGCCATCTTGTCCTTCTTCCCCAGTGTAAATGAACCGACAAAGACGCCCGCAGTAACACCCAGCAATGTAAAGAATACAGCCATCAATACCGCCGATATGTGAGAAACGGTAAGTTCACCTGTCCGATAAAAGGACGTAAAGCAAGCCCAGATACACATTCCAAGGAACACAATGCTCGTAACAGCCTGAATGGTCAACGCCTTTTTCCTTGCGCAANCTCCCAAGCGGATCATTTGAGCAAATCCATAAAAGCAGTTGAGCAGGGACACAATGAGGATCACCGAAATCAGGTAAAAATGAAGCTTGAAAGCAGGGCTGTATCCTCCCAGCAACACATCTACCGCTTCCCAGGTTCTGGTCTGATACTGCTCCGGCGGGACAAAACACAGTGCCATCTGCCAGCTTTCAAGATAAACGAGTCCGTCTGACTGAACAAGTATCTTCGTCTCCATCAGCCTCTCGGCTACGAAAAAAATTCCCGTTGAAAAAGCTGCGCCGAAAGGGAAACTCCACTTTAGGGAAAGCCGTTGAAAAACAGGAAGTATCAGTACTCCCAAAATGACTGCTATCGCAATCGGCGTATAAGGAATAACATACTTAGGATATTCCTCCAGAGGAACTGCTCCATTTTGAATCATTTCCCCTACAACCCGGACACCCATGTAGATTGGATAAAAGGAGACAAGNATCACACCCACTAATGAAAAAATATAAAATTTGTGGTAATTTTTCCTGTTCATAACTGTTACTCCTTTTCTTTTGTTTTAAATTTTTTAGACTGCTTTATTTCGTCAAGTCGCCGTTTGCAGGATTATCAAGAACCTTTCCATCTTCCGAAAAGCGGGAGCCGTGACAGGCGCAGTCCCAGGAATGTTCATCGGGATTCCATTTCAGNGTGCATCCAAGATGAGGGCAACGCTTTTTTGACGGTGTAAGTAAGTTTGTGACTGATTCAAATCCGTTAATAAAAAGCTGTGGCTTTATCATATTTCTTGACGGGCTGAACACTTCCTCAAAATCATTATGCTCACCGCAAACCATATCGCTTAACAGCATAGCCGATAGCATTGCACCAGTCATTCCCCACTTGTTAAACCCGCTTGCCGTATACAAATCCAATGTATTTTTTGAGTATCGGCCAATATACGGAATATGGTCAAGGCTCATGCAGTCCTGCGCCGCCCAGAAATATTTCTCCACCCCATTCGGATAATTGTTCTTTGCAAATTCCCGCAGTTCATTCCAATTTCCGCCCTTCTTACCTGTGCGATGTCCCCCTCCGCCAAGGAGCAAAAATTCCCTATAATTTCTGAATGAAAGTCCCGTTTGAGATTCATCAACAAACATCCCATTGACATTTTGTGCGTTTTCAAGGGCAATTACATAAGAACGGTGTTGATAAAGTTTCAAAAAATAACTGCCGTGCTTGTTGATAAATGGGAAATGTGTGGTAACTATCACTTTGTCTGCCTGAATTTTACCGCTGTCTGTAACGGCTGTTGTACCAATCATTTCACGTACAAATGTATGCTCATAAATTTGCAGATTTTTTGCAATTGAAAATAGAAATTTCAATGGATGAAACTGCGCCTGATTATCAAAGCAGACCGCTCCAACCGTATCAATCGGCAGAGGAAGATTTTCTTTTAGAACAGCATTATAACCGATTTNGGAAAGGGCGGTTATTTCGTCCTCCAGCTTTTTACGATTGTCACGCGAGTAAACATAATTATCTTTTATTTCATAGTCGCAGTCAATATTTCTGCAAAGCTTTGCATATTGTTCAAATGCTGCTTTGTTTGCCTGCAAATATATTTTAGTTTTTTCAATACCTGNACTACGAAGAAGCTTATCATAGATCAAGCCGTGTTGAAAGGTAATTTTGGCGGTTGTATTTCCCGTTGTTTCGCTGCATATTTTGTCCTTTTCAACAAGCACATAGGGCACGCCTTTTTCCTGCAGAAAAAATGCAGTAAGAATTCCCGCAATGCCTCCTCCGATAATCAATACTTCCGTTTCTATATCATTTTTCATCGTCNGAAAACCGAAACGTTCAATATGTTCATACCATAACGATTTCAAAGCTATTTCCCTTTCGGTGGTTTTATTGTCTGAAAAGAAGTTATATTCTTCTCATACTATGCCCACCTCTGGATTTATTTATCCACATATACTTTGGTNTCCCCAAGGAATATCGTCTCNTCACTATCTTTCATACCGCCATAAACATGAACATANTAAACACCTTTCCTGTCGTAACCGGACAGATCAAGTTCATATTTGAAATAACTTTTATGATTTCCGGACACGCTGAACCACCTCAGATCATCCTGCTCCCCCTCCTCGCTCCAGAGCGCATAGTTGATCATATCCCATTCATCTGCATTATATAGCTCCGTNGTAATCNNAGTCTGNTCATCATTTNCTGTAGCATAAACATGCTCCGCNTCTTCATATTCTTTGTAGATCAAATTATCNGAAAGCTTTAAGGCATAATATTTTGCAAGCTGCTTNTCAAATTCCTGCATCTGCTGTGCNGAAAGAATGTGAACCTCNCCNCCGGCAGTATAATAGTAGATTCCCATAGATTCAAAATAGGTATCAAAAAAGCANNCGCTCTCNGAAGCAAACAAACTNTCNCCCAAAAAGTAGTTTGGTGCAGACATATCAAGAAGNTCAAGCAANGTAGGCGNCATATCCAGTGANTTTCGTCCATTTGCGTCATANCTNTTCGGGGTGACNCCTTTNTANGAAANCATCAAAGGAATNCGGTCAAGAGAAGGATCNTCCCGCNTGTANTCAGGGAAAGCAGTGACAAANTCCGCATCCTGATAGGTNGCATGGTCGGANGTCANAACGATAATGGTATTTTNTGCCAANTCACTTTNATAAAANCGATCCAGAAATANTCCAATCTGNACATCCAGATCATAAAACCTGTTNAGCANCGCATTTGATCCGCCTGCAAATTGTTCATAAACGCCATCCANGGTGGCATGTGTCCCGAAAGAATACATTGCAAGAAANAANGGCGTCTCACCTNCATTTTGCTCAAGCGCTGTTTCAAACANCATCTCATANGCCGCCTTATCACTNAGCGCATCCGCCATGCCATCCACCCTGCCTTTATCCGCAAGCAGNTCATCAAANCCAAAATNGGAAAGGTANTCTGAGAATTCTACATTNTNCGGTTCTGCATTAATNAAAGTNGTTCTATATCCATANCTTTTGAAAATATCCTGCACAGAAACCAGNGGATTTACATCATAATTTTCACGCTGATAATCTGAATAAAGCTGACCGCTNAGTCCCATGTANGTAGCAAAGGTATGGTTGTAGTAATTAGTAAAGTTAATGGAGTTATCCTGCAGAGCNGANACATTNGGCATNATATTCCNTGNNTCCTCAATAATATTCTGNGACATTCCCTCCACAAAAATAAGTATCACATTGGGATTTTCCGGAATNTCTTCCGGCTTTGTAATATAATCTGACACGNANTCCGANTAAAATTCATTTTNCTCCAGTGACTGCTCCGTATCACTTTCCCCGCTGACTACCATNCTGCTCATNGCCTCAACCACTGCATTGTNCGNCNNCTTNTTTCGTTCCATCTGCTGATANAGCTTGNAAATCGCACGATATGGTGAATATTCTATCACGCCTGTNAAAATNATTCCNGCATACAGTATGANNGTTANAATCCCCAACGNCAAAGTTGTTTTTTTGNTGCCGGGANCCGNACANACCGGCAATAANGANAATAACAGAACCATTACAATGGTAAGTCCGTAAATNAAAAACTTCCCGCTGATNGCATTGACNGAATCAAGATTTGCCANCATCACAGCACTCACAAAAGTACTTCCCCAATATAACACTCCAAACTGAACATTCATAAGCAATAATGCCGGCGTATTAAAAAGATACCCCAGCCAGCTTTTTACATGACACAGTAGATTAGTAACAAAAGCAATGAAAAACACTTCGGCCAGCGCAACCACAATATAACGCCAAGCCATCTTGTGCACCACTACCGCTAAAATTGGAAACAGCATTGCAAAAAGGTATTTCAGTATCAGGCAGATATATATGTATGTTCTTTTTCTTTTCATTTGTACTTTTATTTCCTTCCGTCATGTATGATGCCAGCATTATGGTCAAATCATTACTCTGTATTCTCCTCAAACATAAATTCGTAAAATTGATTATACCATTTCCATTCTCCATTTACCACCTTTAAATACGGGGCTATTACAGACAGCAAATTCATTTCCGGAATTGTGTACCTGCTGAAAATAGATTATAATTACACTAATCAATCAGTATTGGTTGACTGATCAGAAATTTTAGGGATATACGGAAAAAAGGGTAATATGACATGAGAAAAATAAAGTTGACGAAAGTTTTGGTATGTATTTGCATATTTACTATGGTTTTGCCTTTTACCGCTTGTGCGGATCATACAGATTATGATGAGAATGAAGAAGTGTCTCAAATACAGGTAAATATTTCGGAACAGGAAAGAGAACTTACCGAAGAACAGGAAACAGAAGATACACAGGAGAAAACTCTGGAAGCAAGCCCGGAAGCGGAAATTCCTGCAGAATCGGAGCCAGAGGCAGATCTGGAAGCAGAAATGATGGCGGATTTCTATGAATCTGTGGAAGTATCAGAATTGGATTACGATTCGTTTCAAAGCAGAATGAGCGATGAGGAATGGGAGGGATTTCAACAGTATTTTCCTATACTGAAAGAGAATGCGGTATTTCATTATTCGACTTGGGGTGATGAGGAGGTCTTGAACAAAAGCGGAGAGCCTGTAAAAGAGGGTGAATATATGTTATATGAGCGCTATACGTCCGAGGAGACAATGGATATCAATCATTTTACGGAAAGCTATTGTGGGGATGACATTAAAATGGAAGTGGAAGACATACGTGTATTCGATTTGGACAACGATGGCGTACAGGAGTTGATCATTCAATGGACGCCTGTCGGGGAACTTTTGATTTTGCACTGTGAGAAAGGTGAATTTTACGGCTGGGCAACCTCGTACAGATGTTTTGAAGGGCTCCAAACGAATGGCGTTTACATCAGTTCTAGCGGCGCAGGGGCGAATTGTTGGAAACGTATTCGGTTTGATGACGGGAGCTGGATGGAAGAAGTGTTGCTGGAAGAAGATTGGGGAGAATATTGGGTAGGCGGAGAAGCAGTGGATGCGGATACCTTTTTGCAACAGGCCGATTTTTATGAAACAGAAGAAGTGACAAGATATGAGCCAATGCGATGTATGGATTTAGGTAAATAATATTATAAGCATTTATCAAGAGGCTGTAAAAAATCTTGTGTCTATGGGGAAATAATCTTTTCTGATATGAATCAGATATGTAGAAATTTGCTGTCGAATAGCATCACTTTTATGCTGTCGAATTTCTTTTCTGA
>JAAVAA010000080.1 GCA_014804285.1 Lachnospiraceae bacterium
GATTAACTTTGGCTAATTTAACCGTTCGTTCTTTACTGTTCTTAGGTTCTCTTTGTTCTCTGAATTTTCTCTTGAATTTTCAGGGTTGCATTGCTGTTCATTTGTCAAGGTTCTGTTTTGTCTTGTTCAGACGCAACTTAGAAATAATAACACATCTTTTCGCCATAGTCAAGACATTTTTTTCTTTTTTTTACCACCCATGGAAACGGGCGGTAGATTTATATTGTAGCATTAGTGTTGAAAATTTGTCAATACACATTTTAACAATTAATGCAACTTTTCATACCTTAAGCTCAAACAATTCCGATTCAGAAACCCATTTCGTATGGAAACATCACAATCAGAAAAAATCTGGAAGCATCATAATTGATACTTCCAGCAACATTGGCAGCTAAAACGGAGAAAGAGGGATTTGAACCCTCGCGCCGGTCACCCGACCTACACCCTTAGCAGGGGCGCCTCTTCAGCCTCTTGAGTATTTCTCCTTAATCTGAATTACACCGCTACCAATTTTTATTTTGCGCTTTCAACGCAAATGTTATTATACAAAAGCATAAATTGTTTGTCAATCATTTTATGAATATTACTTAAATTATTGTATTTGAAAGCTTCTTATATACCATCCTGATCTTCATACTGCCTAATCGTCTTTTCAATTCTTCCCCTTACTTCTTCTGCTATATCCACGGTTTTCATTTCTTTATACTCTTCATAATACATTGGTTTCATATAAATTACTTTTACTTTAACCGGGCGAATGTTTTTTTCATCGAAGGGTTTAAAGGAGTCGATTAGCGCACATGGAACGATTGGACATTTCGCTTTTGTTGCACTTTTAAAGCTTCCGCCTTTAAAATCCAGCATCCCATTTCCCAGTTTGCTTCGGGTTCCCTCCGGAAAGATCAGAAAATTTTTCCCGTTTTTGACATCCTCTGTAACAGCATTAATAACTTTCATCGACTGCCTGACGTCTTCCCGATCCATGGGATATGCTCCCAGCGCTTTTATAACCTGTTTTAAAAGGATTATATTACTGGCCTCCTTTTTGGCCACAAAAGAAAAAGGTCTTGGGCAGGAATCCAAAAATACAAGTACATCAAACAGCCCCTGATGGTTCGGGAAAAAAATAAATCCGTCTTCTTTCGGAATATTTTCCAGCCCATAGGCTTCAACCGTCACCCTGCCTGCATGATTAGCTTTTTTTGTCACCTTTTTTATTTTCCAGAAAGCTTCCTCATAAGAAATTTTATCACTTACCCCGCATCGCCAAATGAGAAAAAAATAGTAAGGTACTTTATAGATTAGCCTTACGACCATCAATGCAATCCTCATGGCTCCTCCCTGTACGCTTCTATAGCTGTTTCATACAAATTATTCCCCTCTGAGTCAATCACAACAATCACCGGAAAGTCTTTGACCTGTAGTTTACGGACAGCTTCTGTTCCAAGATCTCCATATGCGATCACTTCTGAGCTGATAATGGCTTTTGAGAGCAGCGCGCCTGCTCCGCCCACAGCGGCAAAATAAACAGCTTTATTGCGCATGATTGCTTCCCTGACTTCATTTGTTCTTTTCCCTTTGCCAATCATTCCGCGAAGACCAAGATCCAAAAGCTCCGGCGCATATTTATCCATCCTGCTTGCCGTAGTAGGACCGGCGGAACCAATCGGTCTTCCTTCCCTGGCCGGGGACGGACCCATATAATAGATTACCTGGTTCTTAATCGGAAAAGGAAGTTCTGTTCCCTGCTTTAGAGCTTCATACATCCTCTTGTGCGCCGCGTCACGTGCCGTATAAATTGTCCCGGTTATGTATACGTAATCTCCGCTTTTCAATTGTTTTACAATTCCTTCATCAAAAGGCGCCTCAATATATCTGTCCATGCTTTCCCTCATCTTATTCTCTGCCGGATTAATATCGTGTCCTGCCATTCACTCTGCTTTTCATTCATCTGCCTACAATTTCCGAAGAATTAACATCTCGTTGTAATCAACGGGAAATCAAAGTATTCTGACGCAGTGTCTGTTTACATGACAGCAAATATTCACAGCTACAGGAAGTCCTGCAATATGTGTCGGATATGTATTGATATTTACCGCAAACGCAGTAGTACTCCCTCCTAATCCCCCGGGTCCGATACCTGTTTTATTGATCTTCTCAAGCAGTTCTTTCTCCATATCACATACATAAGGAATCTGTGAATGCAAACCTGCCGGACGGGTCAAGGCCTTCTTTGCTAAAAGAGCACATTTCTCAAAGGTTCCTCCAATTCCCACTCCAACTACCATCGGAGGGCAGGCATTCGGTCCTGCATCTCTCACTGCAGTAAGAATTGCCTCCTTGACACCTTCAATTCCTTCTGCAGGCTTCAGCATGAACACTCTGCTCATATTTTCACTGCCAAATCCTTTCGGAGCAACCGTAATCTGAATGTTTTCCCCTTTAACAATGTCATAATGAATAACTGCCGGAGTGTTATCCTTCGTATTTTCACGCAAAATAGGATCTCCCACCACAGATTTTCGCAGAAAACCTTCTTGATACCCTTGCCTTACTCCCTCATTAATTGCTTCATCGATCAGACCGCCTTCCACATGAACATCCTGACCAATCTCCACAAAAACAACCGCCATTCCCGTGTCCTGACAAATAGGAATCTGATCTTTGGCCGCTATTTGAAGATTGTCCTGAAGCTGACATAAAATTTGTTTTCCAAGAGGAGACCTTTCAGCATCTGCCGCCTGATTAAGCACCTGCTCCATATCGCCAGACAGATAATGATTTGCTTCTATACACATCTCTTTCACATTTCTGATAATATCCTCGACATTTATTGTCCTCATGTATGTTGTCTCCATATGCTGATTTATTCAACAATTGTTTTCCTGATCTGTTCTAATTCCTCTTGTCCGGGTTTTCCTGCAATATACTTTAATATTTCTCCGTCATTTTTATATCTGGGAATCAGGTGCATATGAAAATGATTAACTGTCTGTCCTGCCGTCTCCCCATTATTCTGCACAATATTAAACCCATCACATTCCAATTTGTCTGTCATCCGGGCAATCATCTTTTTCGCAAGCTTGATAACCTCTGCCGCAGTCTCCTCCGGAAGTTCATAGAGATTTGCATAGTGATCCTTCGGAAGAATAAGGGCATGTCCTCTGGTTGCAGGACCCACATCCAATATCACTTTAAATTTTTCATCCTCATAAAGTGTATAAGACGGAATCTCTCCTGCAATAATCCTGCAAAAAATACAATTATCCTGTTTCATGTTTCCTACACTCCTTCTCCGTTAAATTTTACTTTCCATGAATACAAAAATCTGATCTAATGTGCGAAGTATTCTGAAATCTCCCTTCATTTTCATATCCCCTCCCATAAATGCTCTTTGGAAGGTCATGCGCGCATAGATAATATCTTCCATTGTATCCCTGCTGATTTGAATATCCACATCAGAAGAATCCGTACTTCCATAATAATAATTGTTTTCCGCCCCATTAATTTCTATAATAAGCGGTTGTCTTTTCCCTTCGATCTGGATCTTATAAACAGCTTTAAAACCCGCTTGTGGAACAAAATGCTCTTTAAGCTCATTGATAAATTCTTCTTTACGATCTTCCTGCTCCGCGCTTCCCATCATATCACGAAACAGACTTGTCAATTCCTGAATGTCCTGTTTTTGCCGCTTGACATAGCTGTCATCTGCCGCATACTGAGACAGCTGTTCTGACTCCTGAGGAGTCAGATCTGTATTCTGATTGGTTGCTACCATCTGTTTGACTGCCTGATTGCTTGCAGGAAAACTTGCCATTTTTTGATTAATGGTCCGATACATATTTTCGGCTCTCTTTTCAACGATCCTGTTATAATCCTCATTTCCGTCAAAAATTGCGATGTCTGCAATATAACCGCAGATACCGCTGCAGGGAAGACCTCCCAAAATTTCCCATGCACCCGCAAGAGCCAATTTTCCTTCCCTTTCCCCATAGGTTGTCGACATTACTACAGGACACATGTAAGTTCTGGATATTTTTTCTTTATCTCCATAGAGCCAGCACGCATCCAAAAATTGATACATATAACCGCCTATTCCAAACCACTCTACCGTGGAAGCAAGAATAATACCATCTGCTGTTTTTATTGTCTGTGGAAGCGTTGTGATACTATTTTTAAGCTCATACAAATTGAACCTTTCAATTGTCACATGAAGCTCCTCAAGCACTTCCTGCATCTTATTGATGACATACAAAGTAGGATCATCCATCAACCCTCTGCCGCCATAATAGACATTTATTTTCATATCGCGCCTGCCTTTCTTAAAACTCTAGTATTTAGTATAAAGCGGTTTTTCTTATCTGTAAATAAATTTTAACTTTCCCAGACGGATTTCATCACCCGGTTCTATCAATTCAGACGCATTCGGTTCCAGCCTCATACCATTCCGAAAAGTACCATTTGTAGAATTCAGATCTGTAATATAGATCCGATTACCTGTTCTGCTGAATCTGGCATGCATCCTGCTGATACTTTGCTCGTCAATAATCATATCTACCATACCGGCAAGTTTCCCTACCGTGAGCGGCAGTTTCCCAAGATCGATATGATACTTATTCTTTCGATCTGCTCCATAAAGTTTATTTTCACAATTTTCCGTCCAGGGAATAAATACTGTGTTCCCCACTTCTTTTTCCAAAGAAATGCTGGTCTCATTCGTTGGAACCAGACCGTAATCCTTACTTACTTCTCTATGCTCCTTTTCCTTACGCCCCTTTAAAATTTCCGGCGCAAAGTACCAAATTGCCGCTCCAATCAATAAAAAGGCTATTATACCCCAGCCTGCTGTCAAATATATTTTTTCCAGATAAGACAAATGATAGGAACACATAACATAAATCAATACGCCAGCCCCCACTGTTAAAAATATCAACAGCGGAACAAGCTGAGTTATTCTTTTGACATTTCCTGCCTCTTCTTTCTGATGGCTGTTTCCAAGCTTATGGTCATCTTTTTCTATGCATGTCTGTATTATTTCCTTTTCCCACAAGTTGTCCGCATTTAAACAATCCTCACCTAATACACCTTGGTTTACACGGTCTGCGCAGCCATCCTGAAACCACTCCAATACTTCATCCAGAACAAATTGATCTCTTTGAATCAAATCGGCTATTCTATAAACAGTCTCAACTGCCTCCATGTCTTCATTGTCTACTTCCGCCATAAAAAAATCCATTAGACCGGAAAGATTTCCTTCTTCCGGATCCGGATAATATAAGAAATACATATCCTCTGTTCCCACATCTAAAAAAATGTATTCAGGCAAAAGTACAATACAGCTGCCATCCAGTAAGTACTTTTGAAGCGTATCATTTACCATCTTAAGCTGAACGAAAAACTTTTTCAAAAATTCCATTCCTATGCTTCTACCGCCAAAAAAACTTTGCAAACTCTGCTTGGATGTGATCTCAAAATAAAGAAGCAATTCCCCGTTAATATGCTTCTCACTTGACGACAAAAGCCCTTTTATTTTATTTTCCGTCATCATCTTCCTTTGATAAACATTTTCGGTCAAGCAGCCATTGTCCTTTATAATCAAGTAATTGTGCCTGTAATCTTTATAATATTTTGTCTCTAACATTTTAACATTTTCTCCCTTCTCGTATCATTTTTACCGGATTTATTTTTTGTGTGCTCTTATTCAATGATCCTTCATATTTTCTGTTCCATACCCGTATGTTTACGCTCCCGGCGTCTATTTCGCATATCCCTCCTGTATAAGGAAAAAAGGGATATGTATTCTTTTGCAGTTCTAACCTCTCCTGTACATAAACCTCCGCCGACCACCTTTTTGCATTCTCTTCACCGTAAATTACTTCTCCATACTCTCTTTCGCCAAAAGTAAATCTCCCGGCCCGCATACTCAGTAAGAAAGTATCCTGCGAAATTGCACATCGACAATACATAAAAAGCGCGGCAAGAATGATCATCAGATAAAGAAACAAAATCATTGGCAAAATCATAGATGCCTCCAATGAAAAATAACCCTTTAATTTCTTACACATAAAAAAGTAAAACCTCCGTTCCCATTAACAGACACGGAATAAAAGGAATCAATTCTCGCCTCTTCCGTATCAAACATACTGCTGCAAATATTCCCGCTGCCCAAACAGCCAGACAAACCACCAAAAATGTCATTTGCCCTCCTATCCATAATCCCAATACCATAACAACAATTCCATCCCCTTTCCCAATACTTTCTTTTGTTATTACTGATAGCAGCAAAAGCAAAATCCCTGGAATTAGACTGCACACTATCTCAATACCCGATGTCTGTCCACTTATAAGCCGGCATATGATAGCAGTAAGTGCGCCAATCAATATCGTTTTTACTGATATTCTCTTTTCCCTGATATCTTCCGATGAAAGAATTGCGAGAAACATCAGAACTCCACAATATTTTAACTGATTCATGTTCCTCCTCCACATTTACTGCAGGGCACATATCCTTGCGCCTTGCTCAAAGAAATAATATAAACCGTTCTCTTAAGAGATGCACAATCCGAGCGCCCATGATACCTGCTGCCATCTTCTGTAATAAAAAGAATATCACTATTTTCGGGACGGCATCTCTCACAGGGATAATACTTTCCGCCGGAGGCATTTCTGATCACTCCAATCTGCTCTCCACTGACAGCCCTAATAGAAACCTGCAGATATGTACACTCATACGACATATGATATCTGCTTCCTGTTCTTGTTATATAAACACAAGTATCCTCTTCGGCAGTATGACCGATATCTTCATTTCCCTGAAAACCTACCCATGCATGACCAAAATATTCATCTTCAAATACAATATCTCCTATAGGGATCCACCGGATAAAAGGTTTTAACTGATAATGAACCTTTAGATATACCAATCCATTATCATTTACTGTCGAAAAATCCTGTACAACAACACCTTTTTCTCCCCCGGCAACACATAAATAGGGAAATTTCTGCTTTTTCACATATGTAATAATACGCTTTGCAACCTCTTCTTCTGATACTCCTTGATTTTTTATTCGGGTTTGTATAAATGAGCTTTCGTTTCCCGCCTGATGAAGCGCTTCCTGCACATTGGACTGAATCCGCACAGCCTCCAAACTAAGCAATACCGTCATCATAAAAAACAAAAATATAGGAAGGACTATACTTCCTTCTAATGCCATGCTCCCATTTAATCGAATGGAGGAAAGAAAAAACACCCTCTTTCTTGACATGATTATAGTTTTCTTATGAGTTATGAGAGAAGGGATTATTATCTTGGAGTTATTTGTTTTATGTCTAACAAAAGAGGGCATTTTTCTTTCCTCCATCCGATTCTAAAAATATCCATATTTTCGTTGTAGCCGCATAACCTCCGGCAGACTGCCTCCCGCATTAACCAACGCTTCATACCTTTCGATACACCAATCCATGCAAAAACCTGTATTCCCTTTTCGAAACCGAATATCCATTTCCATAATATCCATTGCCCGAAGATTTAAAAGCTCTTCATCCATAAGCGCGATCATTCCTGCCAGATATTGACTGTAACAGAATCCATCACTCCCTTCACAGGTGCCAATAATACCCTCAAGCACCTTATCCACCGACATTTGATGAGCATCCTTTCGAAGCGGAATCCGTCCTCCTGCATATAAAGCTTTCATATCTCCGATACTCTCCAAAAAAGCGCAGGCATACAAAATGCTCTGTACTACCGGATCCTCAAATTCTCTCTTAAGCTGTACGACCTGAAGTTCATTTGCCGCTGCCTGTGCCTGACTGCGCAGATTTGCATCTGATAACGCCCGATTCGCGTTATCGGCAAATCTCCATCTGAAAATACGTTCCGCCACTGCGCTCATATTTTCCAGATCAGATTCCCTACCTTCCGCCAAATATTCAATTTGACAACAAAGAATAGCTTCGGCAAAAATATTTTCGTAGTTTCCCATTTTCTCAAACAAATAAGTCAAAAACTTTTCTTCGTCCTGCTTATATATCCGGTCAGAAACAGATGTATTTTGAATAGTTCGATGAGATATAAGGTTACCTGTATCTATACTGATAGGACTTAATCTATCCAGTCTGGCTTCTGCAAAATACAATGCGCTGCTTCCTGCAAGCCCGTAAACCCAATCCGCCGGGTTGGAAAGCTGCACTTCCTCCCATTCGTTCTGGTCGTTCAGCACAAGGGGTAACTCCATCTCTGCAATCTGCCCCATAACATTCTCCCACTCACAAAGCGGATCCAAAGCTTCCAATTCAATTAACTCATCTATGCAGGATAAGGCCAAAGTCTCCTCTCTTATGATTCCTGTATCTTCTACATAATTCACCGCCTGGTTTCGCATCGACATTCCTTTTCCTGCCGCCGCAGTTTCAAACGAAATAATTTCAACATCGCCGGTTTGAATGCCGCCCCATGGAGCGTTCTTTTTGTTATAAATTTGATTTGTATTTCTTTCTATGTAAAGCCGTAAACGTTCCTCCACGTTTTCTTCTGACGGAGTTACACCTAAATAGGAAGCATCTATATAGAGAAGTCCATATTTGTCAAAAAGTTCCGTATGATACTCTGAAAGAACCGCATTCATTCCGATATCCACTGCACACTCAAACCGTATTTTTTCTCCGTTCCTTATTGCGCAGAAGGTCAGGAACAAAATAAATCCGGTCAATATAGACAGGGACAATGCAAGAAATACAGTCAGATACCCTTTCATCAAGCCAGAATTGCAGAACTGTCCGCTGCAATTTTTTCAAATATAATTTGTGCTAATTCCTGTATTTGGGTTTTAAAAATTAAAACCAATCCAATTAAAACGACAATAATTAAAATCATTTCCACCGTTCCCATTCCTTTGTTATCTTTCTTCCATCCAGATAATTTTTTTAATTTTTTCTTCATAAAAATCTCCTTTCCTGCTTTTAATTTTTAATTATTACATCTTAATACCTTATACATTTCCAAACCCTATGTAGGCTGGTAAAAGCACCAACATCATAACTACAGCCAGCATCATGATCATAGGAAGCAGCAATTTCGTTCCCGCCTCCTCTCCTATTTTCCTTGCATAATTTCTTCTGTCTTCCTGCGCCGTATATGCCTCTTGTGCCAAAAGCTGTATAAGCTGGCTATTTCCCTGTTTTAAATGTACTCCCAGCAAAAAGCTGAGACGACGATATCTCATTTCTCCGCATCTTTGTCCCCATTGCTGGTATACCTGTTCCTCCTCCATACCATTCTCCAATTGATAGCAAAGCGTTTTTATTTCTTTATATAAATGCTTTTTTCCTTGTGTCTTTTCCTGTGCCTCATAATCGTCCGCAATTTTGGCAAACGCATTTCTTATGGTAAGACCGGCCATCAAATATAGCCGCAGCATACTGACAAATCCTGCATATTCGGCCATTAACTGTCCATTTCTTTTTTGAATGCCTTTTTTTAAATCCCTGTCCAAACCTCTTCCGGCGATGACTGCTGCCAGCAAAAACAACAGAAGAACTAAAAAGCTATATTCCTTTTTCTGCTCTTTCCAACTGATCAGCTTCCCATCTAATCTTTGGGGCAGAATGAGCTGTTTCTCACTGTCATCTTCCATTTCTTCCCTAACCAGTTCATTTTCCAGTTCCCTGAAAAAAATCTCTTCCTCAGACAGCGTTTCCGGCAGCAGAAAAACATTGATCTCAAAAACATCATTAACCTCCTGCTGTTTGTCCTTAATAACGGCTCTTAGTGCAACCCATTCTCCTCCTTTTGAAGTTTCCTGCCTTTTCACCGTTCCGTTTGATTCTATCCGATCCTGATTTCCGCTTTCCCAACTAATCTGGAACGGATATCCTTTTACTGACGTAACCAGATTCAAATTCGTCGTCACATGACACAGATCCTGATTTTTGCCTTTGATCATATCAGGCAGTGCAGCCCAAAGATCCTTCATCAATTTTTCCTTTTCCGCTATGGTATATTGCCTTTCACGGACAGATAAATCAATTTTCCGATTCCAATCTTCTGCCCGTGCCAGCAATGTAACTTTGAAATCACCTGCACCCCATTCATTTCTGACTAACCGTGCCCCTTCTGCCAGTTTCGTCCCCATTCGGCTGCTCAAATGCAGACTTAAGGCAGACACTACCCCAACCATAACGATCAATCCCATTAGTACTATCTTCTTTTTTTGATAATCCTTATACAACTTTTCCTGATCTTTACCGGGATTAAGCTGTGTAAGCATTTTGACAATGACTGCATTTTTTCTTTTTTCGCTCACTTATTTCCCCTTTGCTTATTTCATCTGATGCTCATTTCCGGCAATACCTTAATAATTATTTATATTGCTGTAGGAATCATTTTTTGTGACAAAATATATGCAGCAATGTATAAGGCAAGACATACTGTCATAATGATCATTCCTCCCAGACAATGATATAATCCGTCAAAGTAACCGGGAGAGGTAAGACTAATATAAAAGATAATCAAAAAAGGCATGGCATTCATAATTTTCTGCTCCAGTTTCCTTGCACAAAGCAGTACTTCTATTTCTTTTTCCGTCTCTAATTTTCTTATGATAATACCCGCTGTTTTTTCCATTACAGCTGCTATATTACCGCTGCTTTTCCCGGAAATTTCGTAAACGGAAGCAAATTCTTGTATCTCTTCTATTTGCGTCTGGTTTCCTATTTGACGCCACAACACGGAAAACTCAATATTATTTTCTCTTCCTGTTTGAAGAATTTTGAGCATCCTACAGACAGCGCTTCCGGATCCGTAAAGATTTTTCATGTCATAATAGCTGGAAAGAAAAGCATTTTCTGCGGAATAACCCGCTTTCTGGCCGGTTGACACCAGAAGCAAAAGTTCTTTAAACTGTTCCCTTGCTTCTCCTCTTTTCCGGAAGAGAAGCAGTTCTTTTTCCATCCGATAATATCCTGTTCCAATGAGGCACAGCGGCAACAATGCCCATAATTCCCGATAAAAGAAATAATCTATGATACAGATAATTAATATGCTCTTTAAAAAAAGGAATATTTTTTCTTTAAAAGAAAATGGAATCAGACTGCTTTCCCGTTCCTGCAGAACACCGTAGCGGAGTTGTTTTCTTCTATTTTTATCACTCATCAATATACCTCAGTATCCCCTCAATCTTTTCATTTAAGCCAATACCGGCCGACTCAAAACGGAAAATTGTTTTCATTTGTACTTCTCCATCTTCAAATCCAACAGGCCTGGCAATTTCCAAAACGCGCCTGCTTCCATCTTTCAGTCTTCCCAGATGAATCATAAAGTCAAATCCGGATGCAATCTGTTTACGAATTGCAGATATAGGCATTTCCATTCCCATAAGAACCATCGTTTCAAGTCTGCTTACCACATCCCTGACACTATTTGCATGAACGGTTGTCATAGCACTATGTCCTACATTTACACTTTGAAGCATATCCACTGCCTCCTTCCCCCGAACCTCCCCAACAATGATTCTATCAGGGCGCATACGCAGTGATGTTTTAATCAGATCTCTGATCGTAATTTCCCGACATCCCTCTACATTCACATTTCTCGTTTCCATACTGACCAGATTCGGGATCCCGCTTAACTGTAATTCTGCGCTGTCTTCAATGGTTATCACCCTTTCTCTCTTCGGGATAAATTGTGATAGAACATTTAAAAAAGTTGTTTTTCCCGATCCTGTCCCTCCGGACACAAGGATATTGCTTCCCGCTTCCACCTGCCCTTTCAGCCATTCTTTACATTCTTCTGTAACAGAACCAAAAGCAATCAATTCCTCCATGGTAATCGGTTTGGGCGGAAAACGGCGGATGGTAAGAATCGGACCATTCAAGGCGACTGGTTCCAGTACCACATTTACTCTGGCTCCATCCTTTAACCTGGCGTCAACAATGGGAGATGCTTCATTGACCACCCGGTTACATTCCGATGTAATCTGCCGGATAATATGTTTTAATTTTTCTTTTGAATCAAAGCAAATATCCAGTTTTTGCAGCTTCCCATTTTTTTCTACAAAAATTCCGCTTGTTCCGTTAACCATGATCTCAGTTATCTCAGGATCCTCAATCAATTTCTGCAAAATTCCCAGCTGTCTGATGGAATGAAAAATATCCCTTCGAAGCTGTTCCCTTACCCCGATGTCCATATAGTGCTTTTTACTTTCTTTTTGAATCTGCTCATCAATCAATTCTCTTATTTCTTCTTCTGACAAATGTCTGGACAAATCAATCCTGTCCACAATAACTTCCTGAAGCGTTTTTCTTTCTTCACCATCCATATTCTTACTTATCCTCTTTATCCAGCAGATCCGGAAAAACCTCTGTTTTGATATATGCTGCCAGTTCTCCATAGGTCAATTCTTCAAAACGTGCCGGTAGTTCCCGGAAAACCGGAAGCTTCCACTTTGTAGTTCTCACACTGATATCCCCGTAATTCATATATTCCAATGCCTTTTCATACTGATCGATCTTGGCCATTGCAAGTCCGTCATCCCTGGATATTGTATAAATGTGCTCGCAGCTCCTTAATATATCCCACAAATCTGCCACAACATCTGATAAATCCAAAATCAGATACTCATATTCGCTGGTCTTTTCAATCTCCTGAAACAGATCGATCCACTGATTTCCCCTTATTCCCGCAAGGTTTTGATAAATTTCCGCCGGTGGAATAAAATCAAGTCCGTTTACGGTTTCTATCATACTCTCCAATCGATACGAAAGCTTTTCCCTTGCACACTCAAAATAATACATAAGATCCGAAAGATCATTTTCATAATGCTTGTTCAACATCCTTCCAAACCCGGAATACGCTTCGAAATTCAAATACAGAGTCTTATACCTTTTTGCGAGCATCTGCCCCAAAGTCAACGAAAAGGTTGTCTGGAGACATCTCCCTATAGGTGTGTAAATACCAACGATCCGCATTTTCTTTAGCCCTGTCCTCAAAGTAACAGATACCGCTTCCGATCTGTCTGTGTAATAAGCCATGATTTCGTGAAGAATATTTTCACTTGATTGATATTTGTTGATATGATGCAGAGTTTTGTTAAGATTTTTTCCGCTCTCGCTCAAAATAATGATATGTGGAATTTGCAGGGTTTCCACTTCCCTCTTATACACGTTTTCTGAAATGAGCAGACATTCAATATCCCTTATCTTACTGTAGGTGTAAAACCTGTCCTCATCAGTAAAAACATAAACCTCAAAGGGCAGGTTCATTTTCTCCCCAATAAAATCCATAAGACGATACGCATAACTCTCCTCACCATCAAAAATCGCAAGGATTTTTTTGTTCAATAATAGCCTCCTTTTCTTGAATTTGTTGTCAATGTACATTTTAAAAACTGATTTTCGGAAGGAATCCTCCCATTGAAATCAAGATCCGACACCATGATAATCATGCGCCGTATAAATGAAGATATTAAGAATGAACTTCTTGATTGTGAAGTTGATTATATAAAATGATAATAAACTTGTCCAGTCTATTTTTATATTTTCTGTATTTTTGTTAATTTCTTACAAAGTCATATAAAAATTAATTCCCAAAATCATTGCAACCCCAGGAAATCCAAGGATTGCGGATGTCAAAAAAGTGGCAAAACTATACCCTATCTCCACCCCAGGCATAAAGCGGGCAAGAAAAAAATTATAAAAATATGCTATCAACATACCGGATATCCCCCGCAAAACAAAATTTAATATGATTTCCGCACGATTCCGAAAAATCCCAATCAACAACACTGCCGCTAATATTCCTACTATAAAGAAAATACCTGTATATCTGTCCATGCATATCCCCCTTTTCCAATTAAATATATGCCGGAAATTTTTCTACTATGATGGAATAAAGGAAAATTTTTCTGCTTATACTCATAACATACAGGTAATTATTGGATAATTTCGGAATAAGATGTAAAGAGATCAAATATGCATCCTATATGCAAATCTGTTAATTGAATGGAGAATAATTATGAAGATGTATTTCAGCCAGAGTTCCAGAGTAAATCGCACACTTTCCGAAAAAGAAATTGAACGTAATGCGCTGTTGTCAGATCTTGAAAAGACAAAAAAAGCCTTGGAAGTAGCATATGCCGGATTCGACAATGTAACGGAACCTGACCTGATTGACTGCTATATCTATGAAGTTAATTCCGTTTATAAACGATATAAATTTTTAATGGAACAGGCAGCAAGGATTGCCCTGCTGCCTGAAGAAAATTCCGAACCTGCTGCTTTAAGCGCGGAAACCCCGGTCACTTCCCTGGTCGGCTAAATTTTCGGTCAGATTGCCTCTGCCATAAGTAAGACCTGCATATACAGTCTGTGTGTTTGCCATAATCGGTGCCGAAGCATCATCGCTGCTTATCGTTTCATATGCCCCATGGAGCTTACTCATGATCATTCTCACATGAGAAAGCTCTTCTACGCGATTATGAATATCGGCTCTTGTCAGCTCCCTGTCCGCATACAGATAAAGCTGTAACAGATGAATGGCCAACTCATACTCATAGTGCAATGATGCCATCAACTCTCTGAGACACCCTCTTGCCTTTCTGATTCCATCACGAAAACTTTTTTTATCATCTTTTTCGTGAGCCTCCTGCGCTTCATCCAAATACGTCAAAAGCATTTCGTACAAAATGACCACCAGCTGGGACTTATTTGCACGGGTAATCTTCAGCGTAAACTGCTGCTTCATTTCATTCGTCATTCTGCATCACCCTTTCACGCTATTGTAACAACTGTAACACCTGTGAAGGTCTTTCATTGGCCTGAGCCAGCATCGAGGTACTTGCCTGAGACAATACCTGCAAAGTAGTATACTCAGTCATTTCTTCTGCCATATCCAGATCCATAATTCTTGAATAAGCTGCTGTCATGTTTTCGCTGGTGATATCCAGACTATCGATAGTATGCTCAAGGCGGTTCTGATATGCACCAAGATTACTTCTTGCTGCAGAAACATACTTAATGGCGTCATTCATTCTGGCCAGAGCTTCTTTTGCATCCCCCTGAGTTCTCATATCGATATCGGCAATNCCAATCAATTCCAGACTAATTGCCGGAATACGAATTCCAAGCTGCTGTCCCTCGTTTGCTCCAATCTGCGTATCCATAGCGCCAAATCCTACTAAATCAACAGTGACATTTGAAAATGATGCTTGTTTTGATATATNAAGCTTCAACTCAAAATCATCACTTCCGGTAATCGTAACAATATTTCCTTTAATCTCTGAAATCTGAGCGTCCTTAGGAAATCCGTCTCCAGGTGTAAATGACGCTGTCGTTGTATCCGGATTAATCGTCCCATCAGCATTATACACAACGCTCAGGCTGTCAATAATATATTCACCACTATTTACTTTATCGCCATAAGATGCTACCTTCATATCCACATTATCTGTATATCCCTTTAAGTCAAAGGTGCCATCCAAAAGCGTTTGCCCGTTAAACTCTGTCTCCGACGCAATACGGTCTATTTCGTCTTTCAACTGATCTACTTCCTGCTGAATCAGTTCTCTGTCATCATCCGTAAGCGTTCCTGTGCTTGCTTTCACTGCCAGCTCGTTGATTCTCTGCAGCATATCATGAATCTCCGNCATNGTNCCNTCGGCAATTTCAATNACGGAGATTCCATCGCCGGCATTCTGAACAGCCATATCAACACCCTTGATCTGGGCATTCATACGCTTTGACATGGCCAGACCCGACGGATTATCCTTTGCATTCACGATCTTAAGTCCGGAAGATAATCTTCCGAGAGATGCCTGAAGACGATTATCATTTCTTTGTAATGAATTGTTGGCAATTACTGCTGANGCNTTAAAATTAATTTTCATAGGTCATATTTCCTTTCTTTATTGCTGTTTCCTGTACATATCCGATAAAGGCTCTCGCCGATCTGTAAAGCACTCCGGCATCGGCACCTTCCTGCCTGCCGTGAGATT
Organism: Lachnospiraceae bacterium; assembly: GCA_014804285.1. Lineage (GTDB taxonomy): Bacteria > Bacillota > Clostridia > Lachnospirales > Lachnospiraceae > Suilimivivens. The sequence continues at coordinate 15,990 of JAAVAA010000080.1, forward strand.
GTTTCAGTGAAAACTCCGTAAGATTTANTGTTTTGCTTTCTGCAAAATANATTTCTCCTGCCGGAATATTCTCTTCTGACAACTTTTTTTCCAAAAGTTCTTTTCCCTCTCTCAGAAAAGCAGTTCCTTCCTCGCTGTTGCAAACACAGAACCCTTCCAGTTTCTGTCCGCTCATCTTAAACTCTGCCGCAANTTTACCCAGCGATTCTGTCTCCAGTGAAATTGCTGCTTTACTTTCCAGATCACTGTTATGTATGATCTTTAAGTTAATGGAAGTAAGTGTGTCGCCAATCTGGGCAGGTATTTCATAATTTTCTTCTCTTGCCATGCTTCCCAGAAATGACATCTGCTTGTAAAGAGTGCTCATAGCCCTTACATCAAGCGCCTGCATATTTTCACTGTATGATTCTTCCGTTATCATGGTTTGGATGGTCTCACAAAAGCTGTGATATCCCGACTTCGCCTGTTCTTTTCCATCCAAAGATTTCAGAAGTTCCTCTCCCATACTCTTTAAGCTNNGGGNCACATCATCGNTCTGNGCCTTCCCGGCTGACCNGGTGTTCTCCTGATCTTTNGTCCGNATNCCGGAAAGNTGNTTCCANANCTCCCCNGGACTNTTCATCATATNAGAAGCAAACAAAAGATGCTCTGCCGTNATTGGCTGNTCATAATCCGTAAGTTGTCTGATTACCGCATCTTCTTCCTTTACGGCTGCNCGGAGTTGTTCTCCTTCCAGCTTATCAAATTCTTCAGAAGCCTCTTCATTTCCTGCATTTTCCAATAAATCCTGCAATGCTTCCCTGCTGACCGGTTCTGTCAGGGAATATCCTTTTGCAATCTGAGCCGTTATACTTTCTATCCCGGTATCTTTTCTGGAAACTCCGCCAAATTCATCACTGACGGAATAGTCCATATGTTTATGACGGCTGCTCCGTACTGCGCTGAGAAGATTTTCCATTGTAAAGCTTGCACCGGTCTGCCAGATTGCNCCAACTGCCGCATCATCCGTTTTTTCGACCTGATGTACTAACCTGTAAATGCCAATATATGCGCTTCTCTCATTCTCGGAGATTCCATTTTGCTTTTCCAGTTTATAAAGAAATTTACTATAGGATTCCATCTCATCCGCCGGACTTTCCTGCTCTCTTAAATACTGGGAAAGTTCATCAATTGACATGGATAAGGGGTTAACGCCCTCACGGATCATATTCAGCACTCTGCCCGGTTTCAATTCTTTTACCACCGAGGTAAGCATCTCATCCATTCTACGGATCTGCGAAATATTTTCTTCCGTGATTTCTGCACTGTTATACCCAAGTATTCGTACAGCGCGTCTGTTTTCATTGGTAAGATCTAATTCCATATCAGACAAAATTTCATCCACATTCCGAAACGCCTTCTGAATGGAATCACCCATATCCCGGCGGGGAGCTGTCATCAACTCTTCATATTTCTCTCCTGCCTTCTCATAGGCTGCTGCCTGATTTTTACCAACTGCATGAACCTCCCGCAGCGTATCCTCCGGTGAGATCTTTGATAAAATTGCTGCCGGTGAAGATTTGATTCCTCTGACAACATCCAATGCCTCNCCAAAAAGGGATCTCTTCTGATCTGCCTTTGCGCTGTCCGGCTCNCTCATCAATGCTTTATTATAATCTGTCTCCGCCTCTTTCAATCTGGCAACCAAGTTCTCCAATGATGCCGTTTCGATTTGGAATCCCCTTCGAAGAAGTCTCAGATTCGCTTCCACTGTCATGGAAAGTCTGACTTCCTCCAGCATCCTTCTGCCCCGTATGTCTGCCGGAATCTCCTTCTGCTCTGCAGGCGAACCTGTTCCTTTTAAAAATTCATGTGCTGCAGAGATGAGATTTTTCAGAGTAAACGGAAGATTCCTTGCCGCAACCACATCTGCTGCCTCGTCTTTCAGTTCCGCGACCTGTTCTGAAATTCTGACTGCCTGCTCATAAATCGTTTCCTGCCTGCTCAAATTCATCTTGGAAGGATTCGTTCCTTCAGCGATTGCATCTGCTGCCCTCTTCAGAAAATCTTCAGCGGTCAGAGGGAACTGCATCCCCTTGATATCCTTCAATGCAGAAAAGCTATCGGCTGTCAAAGGTATTCCTTTTTCTACCAGCCATCTGGCATCTGTCAGATTCTCTTCATCTGCCGGGTAACCCGCTTCTTCTATTAATTTTGTTACTTGCGGAAGGAGCTGTTCAAAATCGACCTCCTCCGGTTTTCTGGCATAATATCCTGCAACCTCACCGGCCGCATAATAGCCTTTTCCCTGTCTGCTGCTATCCGCTACAGCCGAGTATCCTGCCGTGTATAAGTTCTCCGGTGTGGGCGCCAGACGGTTCTCCAACATATATTGTGTGCTTCCGTCTGTCATGGGCGGTGTATCCGCAAGAAGCTTCCACGCCTCTGTCACAGCAGCTATATTTTCTTCCGTAACCGGTATATCATGCTCTGCAAACTGTTTTTGAAGTTCTTGTGCAAAGGCCTCGCTTCCCGCAATTTCCTTAAGGGCATCTTTCGAAATGGTATCCGTGTAACCGATTACCTGCGTTCCTCCCTTTACCAGAGCCGCTTTAATATGATCGACAATCGTAACAACTGTTTCAATATCAGTACTTCCGGGATGAAAACCTTCCTTCTGCAATTTTGCAAAGTCTTCATCTGACATAGAATTAGACATAACTGCCATGTAATTGCGCCGGGCAGTAATATCGTCCTGCCCTGCTTCCAGCATGATCTCTTCTGCGGTCCGTCCGTGACCCGTGTAAGCGCTGTTATCCATAACTGTGCCAGAAATGTCTAATGCAAATCCGGGATTTTCAACTCTTTCCGTCTTCCCCGGAGTACGATTTGAAGTTGTTTCCCTGCCTATATTTGTCCGTGTACCTGCTGTACTCTTATCAATACCATCTAATACAATATTCATTCTTCATCTCCATATACACGCCGCTCCATACAGACCAAAGCAATTTGAATCCGGGCGGCTTTGTCACCACAAATATAAAAGGGTAAATGTATTTCACATTCACCCTTTATTTCGGCACAACTTTTCTTTTTCTTAACTGTAATTAAAAAACAAATACTGCTGCTGCGTAAGGAGGAAGATCTAAAGTAATGCTATAATCCCTGTAATCACATTCTCCCTTCTTGGCAGTAATTTCCTTCGGAATCTCTTCACCGGAACCTCCAAACCGCTCTTCCACACTGCTAAGGAGCAGTTTATATTTCTTTTTGGCAGGTACGCCCAGCTTNTAATTCTCCCATTTNATCGGNGTCATATTGATAATAAACAACAGGTTNTTCTTCCCGTTAGCAGATTTNCTGAAAAAGCTGTANGTNCTTCTGTCTTTATCGTCACAGTTAAGCCACTCAAATCCTGCCCAGCTGTTATCATTTTCATACAGGCAGGGNTATTTACGATAAAGCTTCAAAAGNTCCTTTACGTACTCATGCATTCCCTTATTCAGNTCTTCTCCCANAAGGAACCAGTCAAGCTCCCTTTCTTCGCTCCACTCTCTCTCNTGTCCGAAATCCTGCCCCATAAAAAGCAGTTTTTTGCCTGCATGTCCAAACATATATGTATAACCNCAGCGAAGATTTGCATATTTGTCTACCTGATACCCCGGCATCTTGTTCACCATGGAGCATTTCAGATGAACCACCTCATCATGTGACAGAGGAAGAATATAATTTTCACTNTCATTATAGGACATAGCGAAAGTCATNGCATAATGATTGTCCTTCCGGAAGTAGGGATCCAACTTCATGTACTCGCAAAAATCATGCATCCAGCCCATGTTCCACTTAAAGGAAAATCCAAGTCCGTCATCCTCCACTTTTCCTGTTACCTTCGGCCATGCNGTAGATTCCTCTGCAATAGTGATAAAGCCCGGATANGTTCCNAGTACAACNGAATTTAAATGCTTGAANAACTCAATNGCCTCCAGATTTTTGTTNCCGCCATACTTATTTGCTACCCACTGTCCATCCTGTTTNCCATAATCCAGATAAAGCATGGAAGCAACNGCATCCACACGGATTCCGTCTATATGATATTCCTTGATCCAGAAAAGNGCATTGGCAATCAGGAAATTTTTAACCTCTGTTTTTCCGTAATTAAATATCTTCGTTCCCCAATCCGGGTGCTCTCCTTTTCTCGGATCCGGATCTTCAAAAATACACTCTCCGTCAAATCTTCCGAGTCCGTGGGCATCCGTCGCAAAATGAGCCGGCACCCANTCCAGAATGATACCNATCTTGTTCTTATGAAGCTTATTGATCAGATACATAAANTCCTGCGGNTCCCCGTATCGTGAAGTAGGCGCAAANTAACCTGTCACCTGATANCCCCAGGAACCGTCAAAAGGATATTCTGCAATTCCCATAAGTTCAATATGCGTNTACTTCATTTCTTTCAGATAATCAACAATCCGATCCGCAAATTCACGATAATTNTAAAATCCCTGCTCCTCCGGTCTGGGNTGACGCATCCAGGAACCGATATGACATTCATAAATTGCCATGGGTTCTTTATTATAGTCCTTACCGTCCCTTTCCTTCATCCAAAGGTCATCCGACCACTTAAAATCTGAAATGTCCGTTGTCCGGGATGCTGTGCCGGGACGCATTTCNGCACTGTTAGCAAACGGATCTGCTTTATAAAGCTTTTCTCCGGATGGTGTTGTAATTAAAAACTTATAAAGCTCGCCGGTTTTNACTNCCGGTATAAATAAAGCATAAATGCCGCCGGGACCAAGCTTGTTCATGGGCGCTGCCGTTTCATCCCAGCCATTAAAACTGCCAATCACATGAACACTCGCCGCATTAGGNGCCCATACTCCAAAAAACATTCCTTCCTGCCCATCCTGTACAGACGGATGCGCACCNAGNTTTTTGTAAATATCATAGTGCGTTCCCTGAGCAAACAAATACTGATCCGCCTCTGAAATAAATACNTCATTCTCTGATCTTTTTTCTTTTACTGCCATATCCTATCCCCCAATTAATATTAATAATGCATAAANTCCTTTTCTCTAAGGACTATCATATCCTCTTCNTCATACCTCTTACCNAGAAGGACATCAAAAAAGTGTGCCGGAGTTTTCCTGTCAGCATAGTAAATTGCCTCATCNATCAATTCTTCTATTTCGGCAAGCGTAACCTCNTGNTCACTTGTCTGCATATCCGCTATTCTGGTATGAAGTGCAAGAATACCTAATTCATCAATTGCATACTCCTGGTCAAGAGCATATTTCTTTGCATATTTTACTAACGTTTGATCATCTAACGCTTCCACATCGACCCTGAGATTAAATACCTCTTTCACTGCNGGATTCTTGGTAAGATAACCATTTATGTTTGCNTTGGTATCCTCAAGNAGAACNATCAGNCCCTTNTCNTCCTGATTTAATTCNTTGAGAAGCTGNTCNGTAGCTNNCTTTCTTCATNGANGNTGCTTCNTCAATAATGAGCGCCCCTCCGGAAAGCTTGGAAAGNGTAGCGCCTATATCCTTTTTGTTCATNGTGGAACCGGATATNTTTGCNACTTTNCCNGAAAAATTNTTNTCGGAAAGCTGAACTTCCNTTACCANCAATTTTGCAAGAGCNGTTGCCTCTGTTCCTTCCTCTCCGGTAATGATCACATTNCCNGTATAAGANGCCATGCTGATATTATCAAGGGTTTCAACAATCTGCCTTCTTGTCCGCCTATGATGGATAAACGGCGCAAACTGTTCCTTCTCACTGTTTGTCATTTCTCTGNCAGATCCGGAACCTTCCTCTGNTTTATCTTTCTCCTCTGCATCCTCNCCATCGGAAGTATCCTTTGAAGCATNACCGGGTTCCTGCTCTGAAATCTCTTCCTCGGGAGCGGCCGCNGCTTCNTCTGTATTATCNTCGCCANNCGNTTCCTNTTCCTCCTCAGGCTCGTCTTGAATNTCNATGACTTCTTCAGGCTTCTCTTCCGGCTCGGATTCGTCCGGNATTTCTTCTATTGATTCTTCNATTGTCTCTTCTTCNATTTCTTCAAAAGCTTCCTGTAAGATTGCTTCGGGAGCAGCCTTCTCGATTTGCTCTTCTGGCAGTNCCTCTTCTTCCTGNTCTNNNTTNGCNTCTATATCNGCCACTTTAACAACTTTAGGACGTTCCTGCCTTACCCGGTCTTTTTCNTCCTTAATTGCCGCTGTGACCATNGCCTTTTCNAATTCTTCCAAAAGACCTGTTTTGGTAGATTCATCAAAATCGGCAAANAGTGCATCNGTCTGCTGATGAACACGNTTACGGATCTCTTCCATCCTCTTGCGTTCATTTTCCTGCTTTATTCTCTCCCACTCNGCCATTACATCCTCAATGCTGAGCTGACCGGTGATCTGCTTTTCAATTTTTTGCTGNTCCGGCATTACCANNGAAATCTGCCCGTCATATTCCTGNGANAGCATATTATCATANCCGGATGGTTTNTGAAANGTTCGNATNACTCCNGTNTTNCTGATTGCNGGATCAGGNCTTGCCGCNGNAAAACCTGNNNNANNCTNTTCTTCTCCCTGACNTCCGTCACCGGAAACCTCCTGNGATTCTTNTGCAAAAATAGGAGCAAACGGATTGTTGATNCCATTCTTTTCNANCANCTCCGAAACCACATCCTGAATATTTACTTCCTGTGTATTTCCAAAAAATACNTCTTCNTCACCNCTTNTTATNTCNGNCTCCGGNTGTCCGGCTTCTTCCTTCTCCTCNGATTGTNCCTCNNCGGCCNNCNGTNCCAGATNCTCNTCNGTGATAAGCTGCATCTCGTCTGTATNCNGANNAAGCTCNGNCTGCNGTTCANCCTCTGAATCTANTTCCTGACTNTCCTTGNAATCNTCCCNGTCATCCAGNCCCTTGACCGGCTCATATACCTGTGTTTTAAGAGNATNGTTAANCTCCTGTACCGGTATCTGCTGAGTCTTATGNTTTTCCANNAATTCACGCATGCTTTCTGCCAGCTCTTTTTGAAGATTNAAAGTNTTGTACTCACTTACNTCTACTGTCTTGACTTCAATATCAAGATCTTTTGCCGGNATTTCCTGAGTATCTTCNTTAAGCATGTTTTCTTCCAGNCTGAATTCGTTATCTTCTTCNTCTTCCGTTTCGTTTTCTACTCCNGCNCGNATAGCCTCCTGATCNGCCTGATAATCNGATGTNATAAANCCTCCGNTTTCTTTCATCTCAAGATACTTTCCCTGCTGCTCTGTGGAAAGCGGTTCATGAAGCTGNTTCANTTCCAGAGCCTTTAACACATATCTTCCCTCGCCGAACCACAAAACCATTTCATCACATTCTTCAACACANTTAGAAGCCAGACCAACCCTGTGATAAAGATANGCAAGNTCATATGCCCACTTNTCACGGTAATCCCGCTTCTTAAGCTCCTCAAGCACTTCGATACGCTCCTCNAGGCTTACNTCCTGTGCTTCATATANTTTATATTGAAGAATATATCTGCCNCTGTCNTTCGGNGCAAGCTGNACNAATTCTTTATAGTANTCCAATGCCTGNACATATTCTCCCAGNTTNATGGAAAGNTCACANAANGANTANACGATCAGCCGNCCTCCCGCATGGCGATCNTATGCNAGAAGNAGGATNTCCCTGCTATCCTCATATCTTCTGTTAATTTTATACAAATCACTGATGGTACAGAGCATCATGACACTTTTNACNCTGCGCCAGTCAATGGTATCTGCAATTTTCACTGCNTTNGCNTANTCNCCGNTNGCAATCAGAGANTTAATTTCATCTGCACGTACTTTNTATTCATATTTATCCAAGGTNCTCACCTCATCTATANTCNTGCCTTAAGNCATACNNATCCTATTTTCATTTTCTAAGTTTACCATATGCCTATTCGTATGTCAAAAGGTGCATTTAAAGTAAATCAGATAATTCTGCAAATTGTTCCAGACAAAGNGCTTCTCCCCGGATACTTTGGCCNAGATTCATTTTTTCCAGTGCNTCNTATACATCCTGCCTGCTGACNGTNACCGGATTCCCATNTGNACCTNTATATGTAAAACCNTTTGCAAGAGCATTTGCCAATGTNTTCCTTCGCTGATTAAAAGCNGCNCGGATCAAAGAAAACATNTTCTTTTCATCCTTTACATTCACCGGCGGCNNTTCATATTTTTGAAGCCGGATCACTGCACTGCCTACACCCGGNCGCGGCATNAAACATGTGCTTGGTACATTTAACACAATTTCAGGCCGGGCATAATATTGTACGGCCAGGCTCAGCGCTCCGTAATCTTTNGTTCCCGGACCTGCCTGCATTCTTTCAGCTACTTCTTTTTGCACCATGATCGTAACACTGCTTAAGGAGACATTACTTTCAAATAATCCCATGATAATCGGTGTCGTGATGTAATAAGGAAGATTTGCCACAACTTTGATTGGTCTTCTGCCGCTTTTTTCTTCAGCCTCCTGTTCTGCTGCCTGCTCTGTTATCTGCCTGATATCCACTTTCAGGATGTCACCGTTTATGATGGTTACATTATCATATTCACCCAATGTTTCATTTAAAATGGGAATCAAATTTTTATCAATCTCAACAGCAATTACCTGTCCTGCCTTTTCAGCCAGATATTGTGTCATGGTACCGATTCCGGGTCCGATCTCCACCACACAGTCATTTTTCGTGATTTCAGAAAGTACGATAATCTTGTTCACAATATTTGCATCAATCAAAAAATTCTGTCCAAATTTTTTTTGAAAAGCAAAACCATATTTTTTTATTATTTCCGCAGTAGCTGTTGGTGTTGCCAAATATGCCATTCTTTTACTCCCATCTGTTTTCTGTTTTAACAATTACTATATTCCATAAAATCTTTTCGCGTTTTCGGCTGTTATTTCAAGCACTTCTTCTCTGCTAAGGTTTTTTAATTCTGCCAATTGCTCCGCCACATAAAAAATATAACCTGATTGATTTCTTTTGCCCCGATATGGCTCCGGTGCCAAATAAGGGCAGTCTGTTTCCAGCAAAATCTTCTCCATGGGAATATGCAGAACTGCCTCTTTTAGTTTTTTGGCATTCTTAAATGTAAGAACCCCGCCAATCCCAAAATGATAATCCATATTCAGGTATTCTCTTGCTATCTCCCAAGTATAAGAAAAACAGTGAATGACTCCTTTTGTTTTATGTACATCCCACTCTTTCAAAATCTCCAGTGTATCCGCCGCTGCATCGCGGGAATGTATAATTACAGGAAGCCCTGTCTCTTTTGCCAGCTTTAACTGTTCCTTAAACCACTTCTTTTGTACTTCCTTATCCGGCTCCGGCCAATAATAATCAAGCCCTATCTCACCAATTGCAACTATTTTCTCCCGGTCGGCTATTTCCCGGATCCATTCCATGTCCTTTATAGTAAGCTCTGCCGTTTCTGACGGATGGACGCCTGCCGCACCATAAACAAACGGATACTGCTCTGTAAGCTCTACTGTCTTTGCAGTAGAATCAATACTTGCCCCCACATTAACAATATACTCAATTCCTCTTTCTCTCATATGAGTCAAAAGCTCTTCCCTGTCCCCGTCAAAAGCTTCGTCATCATAATGTGCATGCGTATCAAATATCATCAAAAACACCTCGTTAAAATTTTTTCAAAAAAATACTTGCAAACTAAAACACATTATACTATAATAACTCTTGCGTTGTAAATGAAACAACTTATAACCATGCGTCTTTAGCTCAGTTGGTAGAGCACCTGACTCTTAATCAGGGTGTCCAGGGTTCGAGCCCCTGAAGACGCATTGAGTACCATTTTTAAGGACGTAAGAGCCTTGGGGGTGGTGCTTTTTTTTGCTTCTTATCTATGCAATAATGTCACTCTTTACAGCACGCGCCCCTGCGCATAAAAAACCGCCAGATTTATTCTGACGGTTTTAATAGTTTTTCAAATTCATCGGCCGGCATAGGCTTGTAAAAATAGAAGCCCTGTACACATCTGCTGCCCTGCTGTTTGATAAAATCCACCTGTTCCAAGGTTTCCACACCTTCTGACACAACATCAAATCCTAAATTTTCCGCAAGCTGCATCATTGCAGAAATCACAGCCCGGCTTTTATCATCTAACCGGTTCTTTAAGAAAAATCCTCCGTCCAACTTAATTACGTCAACCGGCAGAGATTTCATAAGACTCAGGGTAGAAAAGCCTGCGCCGAAATCATCCATGGAGGTTATGTATCCGATATCCTTCATCTGCTTGATCATGTCAATAAGGCGTTCCGTGTCTTCAAAAAATACGCTTTCTGTAATCTCCAGTTCGATCTGCTCCGGCTTTAATCCGTATTTATCGCTTAGCCCCTTCATATAAGAAGGCAGTTCATCATTGAGCAGATGAAGTCTCGACACATTGACGGAAATCAACGGCACCTTTTTCCCCGCATCCTGCCATTTTTTAATCAAACGGAAAGTCTCTTCGTAAACAAATTTATCAATTTCCACGATCAGTCCGTTTTCTTCGGCAAGTGGAATAAACCGTCCGGGAGAAATCAGATTATTATCCTTGTCAACCAGTCTCACTAAGGCCTCTGCACCAATAATCTCATTGCTTACAATATCTACCTTAGGTTGAAAATAGACTTTGAAATATCCCTTCTGAAGAGAATTTTTCATAGTTCTGTTTGTCTCTTCACGCTCCCGCTCCTGATCCTCAAACTCTTTGGAATATACATAAACCCCATTTGTCTCATAGATATTTTTCAGCGCAACCTTTCTCGCTTTCATTGCCCTGTCAAGACATCTGCTGATGTATTCTTCCTCATCAGAAATATCATAAATCCCACAAAAGCAATTGATTGAAATATTGGGAAACCTCTTTCGGAACATACCTGTCATAGAATCAGAAAGTTCTCCAACCCGCTGATATAATCTTTCAGCAGGACGCTTATTCATCAGCACCGCAAAATCGTCTCCTTTAATGCGGCATAAAAGCTCACCCTCACGCAGACCTTCTTTTATCTCCTCCGTAAATTTGCGGAGAACCTGATCTCCTATCTCATATCCGTATTCATCATTAATTCTTGAGAAATCCTGAATCCCCAAAAAGACAAGTGTATAACAACCTTTTTCCTTCTTGATGGTTTTCACTGCCTCGAGCTTAAACTTCTCATAAGACATTGCTCCGGTTAATTGATCTTCACCCTTCACACGCTCCATGAAAGCCGTAACATTAGATTTACACAACAAGAACAGTCTGTCTCCGGGTGTTTTGTCCATCACGGATGCCGTCAGCGTATACCAACTATCTTCTTCACTGTCATAGGTTTCTATGATATTCTGCTCATCCTCGCTCTGACAATCTCTAAGTGGGCATGCCGGACAAGGCGTGTTTCTTCCCATAAATGCTTCATAACAAATCTGTCCGTATTTTGCCCCGGGATAACATTCCCTGGCATAATGACTCATATAGCGGATCCGGTAATCCTGCTCCCCGACCATATAATAAATCAGATTCTGCACATCCATGGCCTTCTTGCCGACCATATATTCTGTCTCCAGCTCTTCCTTGGTCTGCCTTTGGAGCATATAGCTTGATATCATCCTTGTAATGCTGGACAAAGTGGCAATTTCCGCTTTATTCCAGTCTCTTTCTTCCCAACTCTCAAAAGTGAGAACTCCTGCCATCTTGCCATTATCCAAAATCGGAAACTGAATTGCCGATATGGGAACCTTATTCATGGCAAAAATATCCTTACCGTAATCCTCCTTCTGATCTTTCCCACCAGTCAGAATATTGTACTCCAGCTCCTGATAATACTGTTCCATAATGTACCAGTTTATGCTGGCGCTCTGCTCCATTTTTTCCAGGTCATCCCCGTCATCTTCCCTTACCCACCTGGAGGTAACCCGGATTTGTCTGTTTACGTTATCCCACTCCATAAGCGTGCTTCGATCTAGCGAAAAATAAAGGCATACCTCCTTAAAAATCTTATGTATCGCCTGATAAAAATCTCGTTCACTGCTCATGGTCATGAAGGAGAAATCAAACAGATCCTTATTGATATTAATAAACTGTTGACCGGATATTATTTCACTCTTGTCATTTTCATTCATTTTACGGTGTGTCTCGCCGGTAACCGTTCCGTAATCCATATCCTTTTGATAAATGGCATACTGATTTTTGCCGTTTTCCTTTGCATAATACAGAGCAATATCCGCATTCCTATACAATTCTTCAAAATTCCTGCCGTCTCTGGGGAAAAGTGCCGCTCCAACACTAAAACTGCACTTATGTCCATCCCTCTCTTCCATATACTCTCGAAACCGCACTAACATTTTGTCAATATGCTTACCCAGTCTGGCTTCACCTCCGAAATGAGGACAGTAAACCAGAAACTCATCTCCGGATATTCTGCATACAATGTCGTTTGCATTAAAATTACTGTATATGATATTAGCCGTGCTCTCGAGAACTACATCTCCATAAACATGTCCGTAAGCTTCATTGATTCTGCTGAAATCATCCAGATCGACCAACATTAGCACACAGTCGCTTTCCTCCGGATCCGTCATCCTTTTCTCAATCATTTTTCTGGCAACTTCCATGTTGTAAAGACCTGTAAGAGCATCTTTGGTCACTTCCTTTTCCAGAAGCTCCCTGTCATTTTTCTCTCTGGTAATATCCGTTACCCTTCCGACCACTTTAACCGGTGTACCGTTTCCGTCATAGACAGCATTACCTTCCTGCCGCAGCCATGCAAACTTTCCATTGTCACGAAGCATCCTTATCTCATACATAATATGAGCCTTGCCCCGATCCAGACTGTCACAGAAATCCTCAAAAACCTGAATATCTTCCGGGTGAATAAGGTTCCATTCCCGTATTTGTTCCCGATAATTCTCAACAGTCAGGTTATCATTACTCCACTTTCCTTCCAGCTTGCGACTTTGTATCAAACGCTTTCCTTTAATGTCATACTCCCATAACCCACAATCCTGGTCACTGCCATATAACTCCGCGTTCTGTTCCATAACCTTCAACTGACTTTCGAGAGCTTCAATTTTTTTTCTAAGCTCTACTGCTTTATCCGCACCCATGATCTTACCCCTATCTAACCCCTAAAAATATCTTTTGAAATACATTAATTATATCACCTTGTCAACCCCCAAACAATAGGACTTTCCGTACAGATTTTGTATTTTTCTATTTTTACAGGACACGCTGCTTTTTAAACTGTTTCGGAGTGACTCCTTTCCACTTTCTGAAGGTCTTGATCAAATGGCTGCTGTCCGAAAATCCTGTTTCCTGACTGATATAACCCAGATCAAAATCCGTAAATAAAAGCAGATCCACCGCTTTATTAACCCGGATAAATTCAATATATTCCTTGCAGGAACGTCCGTAATACTGCTTAAAATTCTTGGCAAAATAAGAATAACTCATATTGCACATATCTGCCAGGTCTTCCACTCTGAGCGCTTCTCCGGCGTGCGCATCGATATATGCGGTTATCGCGTGGATGGAGTCTGCTTCCGCCGTACGGGATACTGCTTTGTCCGTATTAAAACCGTTGGCGCGCCAAATACGTATTAAGTGTATCAAGAGATAACATATTTTATTGTGAACAACAATATCATATCCGTAATTCTTATTCCAAAGCTCGCTCCGGCACTCTTCAAGGACCTCCTTAACATGAAGTTCACGAATCGTTTCCTCCTTAAAGCAGACATTTGCTTCTGTACTCTTTTTTGCACTTTCCAAAATCACCCTCAGATGGGGCGCATAGCTGTTTTCCGTATATAGTTTATTGACATCAAATTTTATCCCCTCATATTTAAGAGGTATATTGGTAGCCGTATAAATGGCATGCACCGTCTCCGGATGAAAAAGAATCATATCACCCGGCTCCACCACATAGGTTTCGCCGTCACATTCTATCAATCCGGTTCCTTCCAACATGTAGAGAATCTCCATAAAATAATGCCAATGAGGCCGTATGGGAAATGTCATATAGGAAGTATCATATAAAAAGGCCTCATATGGGGACTCCATGGTATCACAATACTCAAATAAATACTGCATTTCTTTCTCCTGAATAGATTTTTACAATTTTTATATGGCTCCATTATAGCGAAAAAGTTTTTGAAATGCTATAGTTTTTTTATTGTTAGAAATAAACATAAAAATACAACTACGAATAAGAGGGATTGTGCAGTATGAAATCAACATCAACATCTAGTAAAGGCTTTCAATTGGATATTTCTACCGGATATTTCCAGAATGGCGGCATTAATATTATGGCATTTGACGATATCTATCCTGCCGGACATCAATCGGGTGTAAGCATCATCATGCATGGTCATCGTGTTGCAACCAACGGCGACATCCGTTTTGAGCAGACCCCGGGGCAATGGCAGCCCACTCCAAAACAGGAGGACCGCATACTTAATGAAGCGGAAAATACAATTACAACTACGCTCAGCTATCCAAATTTCGCAGGGCATTTAAAAGGCTTTAATCCAATGATCTATCCCGATCATCAGTTTCAATACGAGGTTGAAGTCAAGGGTACGAAAGATTCTGTGCTTGTAACCGTAAATCTGGATAAACCGATACCTGACAAATATGTAGGGAAATTATGTTTCAACCTGGAGCTTTTCCCCGGTTCTTTATTTGGAAAGCCCTGGATCATGGATTCCAAACAGGGAATCTTTCCGATGCAGGCAAACGGCCCTACTCTTTCCATGCCGACAAACTATCTGCATACGGACGGTTTTCCTGTCCCTGATACAAAGGTGGACAAAAAGCGTCTTTCAGGAGATAATAAAGGATATAATCCCATCATCGCAGATGATATTATTGCCAAGCCATATGCAACAGGCAGACGATTCACCGTCCAGCCGGATGATCCTTATAACCGGTTTACCATTGAAACTCTGGAAGCGGACTTGAAATTATATGATGGACGTATGAATCACAATAACGGATGGTTTGTGATCAGCAGCGAAATTCCTGCCGGCAAGACCAAAGGAGCCATCCAATGGATCATCACCCCTCACGTGGTGAGTGATTGGATTTATCCTCCTGTCATTCAGATTTCACAGGTTGGGTATCATACCAGACAACCTAAGAATGCCGTTATTGAACTGGACAAGCATGATACCGTCCGGAAAGACGCAGTTCTCTTTCGAATAACAGAACACGGAGAAGAGCCGTTTCTTACTCTTTCCGGAGAAGAATGGGGAGATTTTCTTCGCTATCATTATCTGGTATTTCCTTTTACCGAAGTGAAAGATGAAGGACTCTACAAAATCCGGTATGGTTCGTCGGAATCTTCTGTTTTCAGAATTGCCGATGATGTATATGACCGCGGAGTATGGCAGCCGGTACTGGAATATTTTCTTCCGGTACAAATGTGCCACATGCGTGTAAATGAAAAGTATCGTGTATGGCATGGTCTGTGCCATAATGATGATGCCCGTATGGCTCCTGTCAATTGCCTGCATTTTGACGGGTACGAGCAAGGACCTTCCACCCTTACAAAATACCAGCCGGGTGACGTTGTTCCCGGATTAAACGTTGGAGGCTGGCACGATGCAGGTGATTATGACCTGAGAGTAGAATCCCAATCCGGCGAAGCATATATCCTTACACTTGCCTATGAAGAATTTCATGTAGATTATGATGTGACTACCATTGATCAGCTGGCAAAGGTTACAGAAATTCATCAACCGGATGGCAAAAACGACATCCTGCAACAGATAGAACATGGATTGTTGACGGTTGTCGGTGGTTATCAGTCACTGGGCAGGTTATACCGGGGTATTATCTCCAGCGGGCTGCGGCAATATGTTCATTTAGGTGACAGCTCCACCATGACAGAAGGAATCATTGGAGATGAAGATGACCGGTGGGTATTCACAGAAGAAAATCCGCCCCGGGAACTGACAACGGCTGCACATTTGGCTGCAGCATCACGTGCGATGCAGGGATTTAACGATACTTTGAGCGATCAGGCTCTGCAGGCTGCCTCGGAGCTGTACGAAATTACAGATGGAAGCGGAAACGCAAGGGTTCCCAAAATTCATGCTGCTGTAGAATTATTTTTAACTACAGGGGATCCAAAATACAAAGACTTTCTGATTTCAGAGACAGCATTCATCGCAGCAAACATGGAATCCACAGGATGGATCATCTGCCGCGCGTTGAAAAAGCTAAATGATGATAGTTTTTCAAAAACTATCCGGGATGCATTACAGCCGCTGAAAACACATTTTGATGAGCAGAGCGCGGAAACCCCTTACGGGATTCCTTATCGTCCTTATATCTGGGGCGCAGGATGGAATATTCAGCATATTGGTTTTCATTATTATTTCCTGCACAGAGCGTTTCCCGATCTGTTTGGCCCTGAATTGATCTTTAATGCGCTGAATTTTGTACTGGGCTGCCATCCGGGATCAAACACTGCTTCCTTTGCTTCCGGCATAGGAACAAAATCAACTACTGTGGCATACGGCTGCAATCGCGCAGACTGGTCCTACATTCCCGGCGGGGTTGTATCCGGTACTGCATTGATCCGCCCTGACTTCCCGGAGCTGTTGGAATTTCCTTATCTCTGGCAGCAGATGGAATATGTCTTAGGGGGAGGTTCTTCAACTTATATGTTCCTTGTACTGGCCGCACAACAATTGCTTAACGCAGATCCATGTAACTGAAAACATTTATAGAAAGGAAAAATCTATGCAATTTTTAAAAGGAATTACATTTGCTCCCTTTTGTCCGAAGGGAAGTTTTCAAAAAAAAGAAGCTTATGAGAGTTTTGACAATTTAGTTAGCTGTACCGGAGCAAACTTTATTACTCTTGTGCCTAACGGTCTGCAGGAAACTCCTCAGTCGGAAGATATCTCGTACTCATCCTACGCTACATTATCCGACGAAGAATTGATTCAAATGATCGATTACATCCACGACGCAGGACTCACTATTGCACTAAAGCCTACCGTAAACTGTATGAACGGAACCTGGCGCGCACACATTAATTTTTTTGACAAAGACGTACATTGTGAACCCAAATGGAGTAACTGGTTTGCTTCTTATACAAAATTTCAGCTACATTATGCGAAAATTGCCGAAGAAACCGGATGTGAAATGTTTATAGCCGGCTGCGAAATGGTTATGTCCGAACGCAGAAGCGATGAATGGAGAAAGCTTATTTCTGATATCCGCAGTGTTTATCACGGTCCCGTAACTTATAATACGGACAAATATCAGGAAGACAACATTACCTGGTGGGACTGTGTTGATTATATCTGTTCCAGTGGATATTATCCTACTAATGACTGGGAGCAGGAGCTTGACCGTATTGAACAGGTTGTCAAAAAGTTTCAAAAACCTTTTTTCTTTGCCGAATGCGGTTGTATGTCCACACATGGATCATCCAAAGCTCCCAATGACTGGACTTTACACGGTGAAGTTGATCTGAAGGAACAGGCTGACTGGTATACGGCTATGTTCGAAGCCTGCCGGAAGCGAAGCTGGGTAGAAGGTTTCTGCCTTTGGGACTGGCCATGGAAACAATATCAGGCAAATCAGGCAGAATCCCATTGCGGTTATAATATTTATGCAAAACCTGCTCAGGAAGTTGTCAAAAAATATTATGATAAATTTTAAAATGCCTACATCTTTTTAGCTACTATATCCCCATTAAAATGGCTGGCGGAAAATTATTCCGTCAGCCATTCCCCTTTTATCCCAATTTGTTAAAATAATCAGAATACAATTCCTGCAAATTCCATTACAACTCCGACAAGCACCCCGATCACGTACAAGAGTGCGGTAATTCTTATATTTTCTTTTACATTGTCATTTACTTTAAAAAGAACAAGCAGTCCTACTCCCGTCCCGGAAAGAAGCCCGGAAATCATGGACCCGGCTCCAAGAACCCCTTCCAGATAAAGCTGTGTCAACACAACCGAAGAAGCACAGTTAGGAATCAATCCCACCACCCCCGCTAACATCGGGCCTAAAACGGGCTTTGACGAAAGGAAAGAAGCAAGCGCGGCATCTCCAATCCATTCAATTACAAGATTCAGCAAAAATGACACCAAAATAATAAATACAAAAATCTGAAGGGTATGACTAAATGTCGATTTTAAAATATTACCCTCCCCGCAGTGACAATGATGATGATCACAGATCTGCTCGATTCGAAGTTCATCTTTATGATCTCCGTTTCTTTTTTGCATCCATAAGTCAACCAAAACCCCTGCAACTATACCAACCGCTGCCTTAAGCAGAAGAATTTTGGCTATAACCGGCAGCTTTACATGTTCAGATATCAGTATGGGAAGCATCTCATCCGATGTGGATAAAAAAACTGCCACAAGTGTGCCTAACGTAATAATCCGGCCGGCATACAAATTGGAAGCCGCTGTGGAAAAACCGCACTGCGGAACCACTCCGAAAACACCACCGAGAGTAGATCCCCATCTGCCTGATTTCTGCAAAATCAGTCTGGTTTTTTGGCTTGTCTTATGTTCCATATATTCCATCACCAGATATGTGATAAATAGAAATGGAAGAAGCTTTGCTCCGTCCATCAAAGCCTCCGTTACTGCGCCAAATATCATATCTCTTCTCCTTTAGGGCATACGCCGTTAATAAAATGACTTTGTTTAAAACAAACCCATAGCATTCATTACGGTAAGTATTCCAAAAACTAGCGGCTGATGAAGCATATAAATAAGCAAAGAATGTCTGCCCAAAAATGCCAGCGGTTCCCATTTTCTGATTAAACAACCGTTCCTGAATCCTCCGCTTCTTTCCATCATACGATAGATAAAATATCCTGACAAGAACAAAAAGAACCATGGAATAAATGAAAAATAGTCGGTAGAAAAGAACCCCTGCACCGGAAATCCCAAAAAAGTGGTGAAATAGCTACTGTACAGCATTTGGGGCAGCCTGGCAATATTCCATCCTTCAAACCCCAAAAAGCCACTGTTGACATTTCTTGTAACAAGAAACAGAAACAACGAAAATAACAGCCCCAGCCCCGGAGACACCTTACTTGATAATTTACTCAGCGGTATCATAAAGAGCATACTGCTCCCAGTCATGGTAAGTACTCCAAATATAACCCTCTCCTGCGGCATGAAGATCAGCGTAACAGCGCTTACCACCGCACCTGCACCGAAAACAAGTAATCCTCTCTTTAACGGCTTATGCCCTAATGACCAGCAAAATCCGGAAAGTAGAATGAAACTCCAACAGATACTCTGCTGCCAGATATATGCTCCTGTTCCCTGATACCATGTCCAGTTTTTGTAAAAAAGGTACACCAGATCCCAACTGCCATGGTAAACAATCATACTGATCAACACCAGCCCCCGAAAGCTGTCAAGAAGTCCATAGCGCTGCTTACTGCTTCCATTTATTTTATTTTCCACGTTATCATCCATCCTTATCATTTCTTTTGCTATTTTCTACATTACCACAAACAGTTGTAATTGACCACCAGCTTTCATTTTGATATATTTTTTATATAATATTTTAAATTTCCCTAAAACAAATACCAAGAGAAAGGAAATGTAACATGGCAAAACTGATTATCAATGAGCAAAAAAAGCTGGGGAAAATCCACGAAGAAATTTATGGTCACTTTTCCGAACATTTAGGAAGATGTATTTACGAAGGATTATACGTTGGAGAAAATTCCGAAATTCCTAACGTGAACGGTATCCGCAGTGATGTAGTCGCTGCTCTGAAAGATATGAAGATTCCTGTCCTGCGCTGGCCCGGAGGCTGCTTTGCAGATGAATATCACTGGAAAGACGGAATCGGTCCGAAAGAAACCCGCAAAAAGATGATCAATACCCATTGGGGAGGCGTTCTGGAAGACAATAGCTTCGGCACCCACGAATTTATGGATCTCTGTGAGCAATTAGGATGTAAAGCATACATAAATGGTAATGTGGGAAGTGGTACGGTTCAGGAAATGTCTGAGTGGGTTGAATATATGACTTTTGACGGTGTATCTCCTATGGCAGATCTCCGCCGCAAAAACGGTCGTGAAAAGCCCTGGAAAGTGGATTATTTCGGTGTAGGTAACGAGAACTGGGGATGCGGCGGAAACATGACTCCCGAATATTACGGAAATCTGTACAGAAGATATCAGACTTATATCCGTGACTACGCAGGCAACGGCAGCATATCAAAAATCTGCTGCGGTCCAAACTCATCCGATTATCACTGGACAGAAAACGTTATNAAAACAACTTTCGACCATACTCCGGAACATCTTCACGGATTTATGGATGGACTCTCCCTCCATTATTATACGGTACCCGGTNCCTGGGATCACAAGGGAAGCGCAACCGAATTCGATGAGAATGACTGGTTCCTTACCCTGAGCAAAGCTTATTATCTTGATGAATTGATTCGTAAACACAGTACCATTATGGATCAATACGACCCCGAAAAGAAAATNGGNCTGATGGTNGATGAATGGGGATGTTGGTTCGATGTAGAACCCGGTACCAATCCGGGATTCCTCTATCAGCAAAATACNATGAGAGACGCTCTCGTGGCAGGTATCTCTTTAAATATATTTAATAAGCATTGTGATCGTGTAAAGATGGCAAATATTGCCCAGCTGGTGAATGTTCTCCAATCCGTGATCCTTACGGAAGGTGCAAAGATACTGCTTACCCCTACCTATTATGTATTCCGTATGTACAAGTATCATCAAAATGCACAGCTTCTTGACAGCTCTATAGAAATAACCGAGATAGGAAACAAAGAACATAAGGTTCCTGCTGTCAGCGAATCTGTTTCTATGAGCGATGACGGAACTATTCACATTACTCTGGGAAATCTCTCTCCTTCCGGGGAGCAGGAATTGGAAATACAGTTTTTTGAACAGAAGCCCGATAAAATTACCGGAAGTATTCTGACCGGCAGCATGACTGCTCATAATACCTTTGATCAGCCTGATTCTGTGAAAGAGCAAGAATTTACCGCATATTCCGTTACCGATCAGAACACGATCAAATTAACTCTTCCCCCTTGTAGTATTCTTCATCTGGAGGTCAATGCATAATGGAAGAAAACAGAATCTGCAGAAGGTGTCTCGCAAGGGAGATGCCTTCTGCAGATTATTTCCAAACAATGTATGACTACATTTCACAGCTGGATTCTGATATCAAAACACCGGATACACTTTATGAACAGCGGCTTTCATGCTGTAAAGAATGTGACAGTCTCCTGAACGGGATGTGCCGGATCTGCGGATGTTTTGTGGAGATGCGTGCCGCCATTTCCCAAAACCACTGTCCCGGAGTTCAACCCAAATGGTAGCTGGCAATTCCGCTGCAAACAGCAGAACCGCCAGCTTCCACATTGATCAACCTTCTTCCAAATAATTCACATAATCCAAACTGCTTAGTTTTCCCATAACCTGACTGTGTTCCATGGGTTTCTTTAAATCCAGATCGATAATAATCGCCACATCAGAGGACTGCAGGGTCTTCTCTTTTACTTTACTCATGGAAAGAAGCTCATACCCTTCTTCTGATAAGTATTTTCGGAGCTTCATAACTCCTTTCTCTCTCTCCACTTCCAGATAAACACTCATATAATGACTATGGCGTTCCACACTCAGGCTAAAGCGCTGCAAAAGTCGGTTCGCAATCATGATCAGCGCAAAGCAGACCACTCCTGTTGTCAGAAATCCACCGCCTACCGCCATGCCCATATTGGCTGTTACCCACAGACTGGCTGCCGTTGTCAGTCCCTTGATCCGATTTCTTCCGGTAATTATTATCATTCCCGCTCCAAGAAATCCGATCCCGCTGACCACCTGGGCGGGAATTCTTCCTACATCCGTCTGCATAGTACCTTTAAGCGCCAGTTCCATATTTATAACAATTGCGACCGCAGCTCCAAGACTTACTAATGCAAAGGTTCTGATTCCAACATAATGATAATGATTCTTGGTGACTCTTTCCCAGCCGATCAGGCTCCCAAAAAGAGTCGCAACAATCAGGCGGATCGCTATTGCCGCTTCACTATATCCCTCCAAAAATCCAATAACTTCTTTCACGATCATCACCTCCCGGTCTGCGGTTAGACAATGCTTTATTTCAATTATTACAGATCATAATACATCTTAAATTCTGCCGGATTTGGAATCTGTTCCATCTTTTTCAGTTCCCCTCTCTTACGTGAGATCCAGACATCAATCAGTCTCTCCGGGAACACACCGCCCTTTGTCAGATAATCATGATCTGCTTCCAGCGCATCCAATGCTTCACCCAGTGATTTCGGCAGTCCCTTGATCTTTTTCTGCTCTTCCTCTGACAGAGAATAAAGATTAAAATCATAAGGCCCCCAGCCATTTGCCTCGGGATCAATCTGATTTTCAATACCGTCAAGACCCGCCATCAAAATTGCTGCATAAGCGTAATACGGGTTCGCTGTTGCATCCGGATTGCGCAGCTCAAATCTCTTGGTTT
Organism: Lachnospiraceae bacterium; assembly: GCA_014804285.1. Lineage (GTDB taxonomy): Bacteria > Bacillota > Clostridia > Lachnospirales > Lachnospiraceae > Suilimivivens. Next base: position 38,497 of record JAAVAA010000080.1, read on the forward strand.
CCGGAGACTTAGCATATGCCGGAATTCGAATAACCGCGCTGCGGTTTGAAGTTGCATAGCCAATGGTAACCGGCGCTTCAAATCCGGGAACCAGACGCTTAAAGGAATTGGTAGAAGGGTTTGTAAACGCACACAAAGATGCAATATGTTTCAGCAGCCCTCCCATAAAGTAATGAGCAGTCCGGCTCAGACCCGAGTATCCGTTTTCATCATAGAATAACGGCTTTCCGTCTTTAAAGAGCAGCATATGCACATGCATGCCGCTTCCAGCCTCCTGATAAATGGGCTTCGGCAAAAAGGTAGCTGTCTTACCCTCTTTGGCAGCCATATTTTTGATAATATACTTAATAATCATGGTGTTATCTGCCATATCAGGCATATCGGCAAGCTCCACCTCAATCTCCATCTGTCCGGGTCCGCCTACCTCATGATGATGGTACTTCACCCGAATACCCCAGTCTTCCATCATCATACACATACGGCTCCGCAGGTCATATCCCACATCCTGGGGTGCCGACACATGATATCCTCCCTTGTAGGGAACTTCAAAGCCATTGTTTCCCGGAGTGTCCAGACTGCAGTTCCACTCTGCCTGTCTGGTATCAATTCGATATCCGCACTGCTGCGGTGTTACTTCGAACCGTGCACTNTCAAATAAATAAAATTCAAATTCCGGTCCTATTACCATNCGATCAGCAATTCCGCTTTCCTTCATGTATTCCACGGCNCGCAGGCTCACATTCTTCGGATACTGATCAAAGGGCTTGTTCTCTCCCTTTCCTATGGTACATACATTTCCGCACATCGTCAGTGTGGGTACCTCGGCAAAAGGATCCACATAAGCCGTATCCGGATCCGGCAGGAAAACCATGTCACTCTTTTCAATAGGTGCATACCCATAGTTGGAACCGTCAAAACCGATACCATAAGNGAAAGTATTCTCTCCAAACCGTTCCACGGGAATCGTAATATGACGCCAGCGGCCGTCAATATCCGTCATCTTGAAATCNATCATGCGGATTTGATTTTCCTCACAGATTTTTTTGATTTTTTCAATCTTATCCATAACCCTTGTCCCTTTCTTCNACACANCGTGTCCTGTTTTCTGCATTACTGCAACTGTGCTTATTATACCATATGCNGACAATCTTCTGCACTACTATTTTTCCAGAACAAAAGTCCAGGAAAGTAATTCTCCCGGACTTTTACACCTTAATATGAGGATGGCTTGCAAAGCACATCACGCGTTGTTATATCATTCCCTCTTTTAATACATTATGGTCACGCAATACTTTTTCAATTACAGTTCCCTTTACAACATGGAGCAAAGGTTTTTTTAGTGCATTCAGCGGACCGGGCAGTTCTATTTCCAGAGGAGACTTTCCATCCATTAATTTTACACTGCTGTCCAATAATTCACGGATATCATAAACACTGCCCCAGACCTCCGGCACACCGCGGTCCACACCCAGAAGTCCATACACGCCTTCCATAGCCGTTCTCACCGAATACTCTGTAGTGAAAACTGTATCTCTCGGCGTATCTGCAAACTGTCCTAGGAATGCAAAGTTCACACAGCCATCCGGAATTACATCAGGACGATCCCCTTTGGTTCTCGGCATAAAAAATGCCGTAATGTAAGGCATCATTGTAGGAACACAGACAGCGCTGTTTTCTGCCAAATCCGGTATTTCTTCTACCGGNACACCCAGATGATACAGCCATTCCTGCGTAATTTCCTTACCTGTACATTCTTTCATCGGTTTNTTAATAAAATCACCAGGAACATCTGTAAATAATCCATATACCCATACACATACTTGATCCCTATCCTGTTCCTTAAACTGACCCTGTCTGTTAATAGTCCAGCTCATCAGCCAGCTGGAATCCTTGCAGCTCACAATTCCGCCGGTTACCACCTTACCGCTTTTCGGATCTCTTTTACAAATATCAGTAATATATGGAATGATCTTGTCATCCAATGTAGTTACCGTTGCAGATTCCCAATTGGTCTTTGTGATATCGGAACAGAATTTTTCCGGGTGTCCGAACGCCGGATCCTGTTTTGCAATATTTTTCCACAGACTCCAACATCCGCTGGTTCTCACCTCAGCATCACCGTTTGGCGCATGGTTCTGATCTCCGTATATGGTTCCTTCTGTACAGCTTCCGTTGGTGACAAACACAAGATCATTTTCCGTAAGCATGATCCCTTTTTCCACGCCTTTAACCTTACATTCAATGGCTTTTGCAATTTTTTTGCCATCTTCAAACTCAAAAATCACATTTGTTACTTCCGTGTTAAACTGAAAATCCACGCCNGCTGCTTCCAAATACTTCTGCATAGGAAGGATCAGCGATTCGTACTGATTGTACTTTGTAAATTTCAGTGCACTGAAATCCGGCAGTCCGGCTATATGATGAATAAATCTCTGGAAATATAACTTCATTTCCAATGCGCTGTGCCAATTTTCAAATGCAAACATGGTTCTCCAATATAACCAGAAGGTTGAATCAAATACTTCCTCGTCAAATACATCCTCAATGGTCTTGTCATACAGATCCTCGTCCTTCGTCATGAACAACTTCATGATTTCCATACAGCCCTTCTGACTGAGATTAAATTTTCCGTCTGTATGTGCATCCTCACCGCAGTTTACAGTTGCACGACACAGGGAATAATTCGGATCTTCTTTGTTAAGCCAGTAATACTCATCCAGTACGGATACCCCCGGCGTTTCAATGGAAGGAATACTGCGGAACAAATCCCACAGACATTCAAAATGATTTTCCATTTCGCGTCCGCCTCTCATTACATAGCCTCTTGTTGCATCATAAATCCCATCACAGGCTCCACCGGCAATGTCCATTGCCTCTAAAATATGAATGTGTGATCCCGGCATCTGGCCGTCACGAACTAAAAAGCAGGCAGCTGCCAGTGACGCTAATCCGCTTCCTACAATATAGGCATTTTTTTCATCCACGCCTTCCGGTTTTCTCGGTCTTGCAAAAGCTTCATAGTTACCGTTTGTATAATAGATACCTTTACTGTTTTTTTGATCCTTCCCTCTTTCTGTGTTACGGTACTCAGCTCTCTCAAGATCCTCAGCTGATTTTCTGACTGACTTTTTTTCAGCATTTTTGTGATTTTTTACTGCAATAACTGCTCCTGCGCCTGCCGCAATGGCTGCTACGCCTAATCCAACATTTTTTTTACCAGACATGTTAATTCCACCTTTCTTCTAATCGTCTGCTGTTCTTTATAGCTGCATTTTATCTCCTTTGATTTTTAAATTCTATTTACAGAACAGGCGAAATGATAAGTTATTTATCATTCCGCCCGTTTTGATAAAAATCAGGTTTTATTTTCCTGTTCAAAATTATGAATTGAATTTGTTACCGCTCCATGAAGAGTAACGCTCATTTTTTCTACTATTTTTTTGTAATCGTCTTTCATTCCGCGATCAATCCAGTCTAACATAACTCCCACAAAACCATACTTATAAAATTCCGCAATAAATGCTCGATCTTCCTTTGCCAGATCATGTCCTGCACACTTTTCTTCGACAACACATTCTATCAGACTGTATGTAAGCTTGTGCAGGTAGCTTTCAATTTTCTCCCTGCTGACACTGCGGTACACATTGAGTATAAATGGTTTATTCTCCATAACCGCTTCAAAAATCTGAGTTAATCCTTCCTGCCAGGTATCATACGTTTTTTTATCCTGAAGCGCTCTTTTTCCATCTTCAACACACACCCATTCCACCAAATCATAAATATCCTTAAAATGATAATAAAAAGACATTCTGCTGATGCCACAATCAGACGTTAGTTCGTTAATAGTTATTTTGTCAATTGACTTATGGAGTAAAAGTTTCTTAAGCGATGCTTCCAACGCCGGCTTCGTTGTTCCTGACATATAACCGCCTCCTGAAGTTTCTTACGATTCCAAATAATACAAACCATTATAGGAATTGTACCATAACTTTGCTTAAAAGTATCTATTCCTTAGCAAAGAATTCTATGATATGATTATACTGCTAATCCAAGTTTACAAAGGAGGAATTATGAACCGAGCAAAAAAACGAATGATAATAGCTGCTACCCTTCTCATCATCAGCAGTCTTATGGCAATTTTGAACCAGCCAATATACACAGAAGCATCAGACCGTCCTGTTTCCATTGAATCCTGCCTGATTTCAGGATCTGACGTGGTATGCCAGATCACAGCCAGCAGTATTCCCTCCAGCGATGACGGCAAATTTTATATTTATGCTGACGAGGTTTATTTGGACGGACCTACCGGAGATGTGGTTGCTTCTGTCAAAGCCGGAACTTCCGTTTCCGTAAGCTTTCCTCTGAATTATAATACTTCCGAATCCAATTTAAGCCGTAAATTTTTAGTTGCTGTTAAACGGAATGGACAAATGCGTCAGGTCAGTGACGAGCACTACATCACAAATCCGGAAGCGCTGGCAACGCTGACCTCGCCCCGAATGAATGTAGGAATCAAGGGCATTCTGCCGGAAATCGAAAGAATTACTGATGGGGGGCTTCAGGATCTCGGCATTCAACAGGTCGTTTATAACATGCATCTAGATGATATTTGTTCTGGCGAGTCTGTTCCCGGAGCAATCCCTTTTGATTACAATGGAAAGACCTATTACTTTGACGGACCTATGGTTCGCAATTATGACGGAGCCGTCAAAGCCTTCAACAGCTATGGCATGCAGGTCACAATGGTGCTTTTAAATCATGGAACCGGAGCTTATTCACAGGATTTAATCCATCCTTCTGCGAAAGGAGGCTCCTGTGACGGATATGCTATCAATATAGCGGACGCTGCGGGTACCGATCATCTGAAAGCAATCGGAGCCTTTTTGGGACAGCGTTACTCCGGAAAAATGGACTGCGGACAGGTTGACAACTGGATTATTGGTAATGAAGTCAATGCCCGGACTTCTTGGTGGTACAGCAATTCCACTTCGCTGGATTACAATGTAAATATTTATGTCAAGGCATTCCGCATTATTTACAACGAACTGAAAAGTGCAAATGCCAATGTCCGGATTTATAATTCCATTGATCAGGAATGGAACCGGAAATCCAATCCCGGCAGTTTCCTCTCNAAGGATTATCTGGATCAGTTCAACTACTATATGATCCGGGAAGGAAATATTGACTGGGGACTTTCTTTCCACCCGTATAATTCTCCACTGTATGACCCCTACGCATGGAACGGACCGGAAACCTGGGTAAAGAACAGCCTTACCTCACCGTATATTACCATGCAGAACATTGATATTCTGATCGACTACATGCATCAGTCAAAATTCTTAAATCCGGCAGGAGAGGTTCGCAGCATTTCCATTGCGGAAATCGGCTACACCTCCAGCTTCGGAGATGCAGCGCAGGAAGCGTCCATTGCATACGGCTACTTAAAAGCAGCCTCCATCCCGGATATTGATGCCTTTATCNTGTTCCGTCAGACAGACGATGCTCACGAAATGGAAAGCCACCTTGCTCTCGGNCTGTATGACCTGAACGGAAANAAGAAACCCNCTTATGAGATCTANAAGAATCTCGGCACNCCCAANGAGGNGGCTGTAAAAGAAAGAGCCTCCCAGATTATCGGTATGGATATTGATCAAATGATCAACGAAAAGATNATCTGGACAAGNCCCGGAACCGGTGTTGTACAATAATGATTNCTATACANAAAACGGCGNAGCGTNAGCTATGCCGTTTTTGTGTAACAGGATTAGNAGGGTACTCCTCTACAGGTCGTCCGCACAANCCTGACAANGAGAAGTTATCTATCGGGATATCTTAAATAATAAATGTCATTTCCNTCCATATANTTCGTTTTCTTGAATCCATGTTTTATGTAGAATTNCGCCGCCAGCTTGTTTTCCTTATGACATCCTAANGCTATTGGTCTNACTCCAAAATCTTTATAAACTTCAGCAATTGNCATTTCCANNGCCTTACCGCCAATTCCTTTTCCNCGATACTTTTTNTCAATAACAAACCCCATTAGGCGATAAAAAGGCTCNNTTTTCATTTCAGGNGGATCAGTTTCCCATTCTATCGCTTCTCCNAGCATAACTAATCCTATATATATATCATTTTTCTTGATAACAAAAGTNTGACCTATACAATGNTGTTCAACCCCGTAATTCGTATATTCCATTATCGTANTTAAATCATCNACAAATTNGGGACTTATATCNCTTCTGTCAATTCCTCTTGCCNGTTCAACATTCTGATTTGTNAGCTCTTCAAGTTCAATNTTCATAATTCTCTTAACCNTTGNTCNATCCTTTTAGCCTTCCTTATAAAAGGATACGTGACGTTCTCTTCCGTCAAAATATGATATTTATCCGGATGTCGGTAAGCATTTCCATGCACTTCCTTCTCCCTGTATCTGCGGAGCATATCCACATCCAGCTCCGCCATATAAATGCCCTCTTTCTCTCCTGCCTCCAAGATACAGGTATCCCGTGACCCGGATAATTCCGGAAGATAGGCAACTCCGTCAAACACAGTCGAATGCCCGTTGCAATCAGGTTGATCGATCGGGTAATTACAGGTGGCAATAGCAAGCATATTCTCATATGCTCTCCCCCGAAGCTGTGACAGACGGTTAATCTCCATCGGACATGCATTGGGAACCAAAACCAGTTCCGCCCCTTTCAGCATCAAAATACGGGCGCTTTCCGGAAACTCTCTGTCATAACAGATCATTGATCCCACCTTTATCATGCCCTTTGCAGTATCCAAGTCTGTCACATAAAANTCATCTCCTGCATCTAACCGNCACTCNTCTTCAAAATCACANGTNTGNACCTTCGNATAGATATACTGCAGTTCCCCATGNCTGTCAAATAANCAAANCGTATTNCTCGGCAATGGCTCATGCTGTTCCAGAATTGTAATCCCTATGGCCATATCCAGCTCTTTTGCCAGATCGCGAAATGTATTTACAAATTCTCCGTCTGCNGAAACCGCCAGACTCTTTAATTCNNCTANGTCNTCGGGAATCCTGTACCCGCAATTCCACATTTCGGGAAATAAAGCAATGTCTGCCCCNTGCTGCTTTGCCTTTCTGCANTATTCTGTTCCTTTNTNCANATTNCNNTGCTGNGTTCCTGTNGGTGCAATCTGTAAGAGAGCTATTTTTAATTTTTTCATAGAGTCTCCTCCTGANTTTCTAAAGCTCTAAACTATTCTCTTTCAAGAGAAAGTCATAAATACTCATNGTTGTAATTCCAGTCTCATCTCTGGTGACANTTACTACATCCTTAACAATAATTATCTTCTTAAAAGAATCATTTACATTTATAAGNGAAGCCTTTTCCTGAGCTTGTTTTTCTTCTGTCTGCATACCAAATGCAGATTGAATATAGTAGCGCTTACTTCCCAAATTTGCCACAAAGTCAATCTCTAACTGCACTCTTTCTGCNTTTCCCTCTTTGCTTATTCCTCTCTTTTCTACCACTCCTACATCTACCGAATAACCTCTGCTGCGCAATTCGTTGTATATAATATTCTCCATAATATGCGTTTCTTCAATCTGCCGGAATCCTAATCTGGCGTTTCTAAGCCCTACATCCTCAAAGTAATATTTGACAGGCGTTCCAATATACTTTCTTCCCTTAACATTGTAGCGATTCGCTTTATTTACAACAAANGCATCNTCCAAATACTCAATNTACTGCCTAATCGTATTTGCACTGATATTTGACTGTATGACACTCTTAAAAGTCGCTTCAATTTTGGGTACATTTGTAAGAGAACCGATCGCTGATGCCAAAATATTAACTAGATCTTCCAGTTCCTGAGATTTCTCTATATGATGTCTCTCAATGATATCCTTTAAATATGTCTCATCAAACAGCTTAGTCAGATAATGAATTTTCTGTTCTTCCGTCTTCATTGTTACGGTAAGAGGCAGACCCCCATAAACAATATACTCTGCCCATCCATGATACATATCTCCTTCATATACTTGCATAAATTCCTTAAAAGTCAATGGATAGATATGAATTTCATCACCTCTGCCTCGAAATTCAGTGATCACATCCTTTGATAAGAATTTAGAATTGCTTCCGGTTACATATATATCCACATTTTTGATATGAAGCAGCGAATTTAACACTTCTTCAAATTCACTTAACATCTGCACTTCGTCCAACAAAATATAATACTGTTCTTTATCCACAATACATGATTCTATATAGTCTAATATAATATCCGGATCACGATACTTCCTATCTCTTCTTTGATCCAGCTCAATCGTAATAATATGTGATTCCAAAACCCCCTGATCCAGCAAATANTTTTTAAAAATTTCAAAGATTAAGTATGATTTTCCACATCTTCTGATACCTGTTACTACTTTNATCATTCCATTATTCATTCTGTTGATTAGATCATTCAAATACTTATCTCTTTTAATATCCATACCTGATCTCCTTTACTGAAGATTTTGTACATATATGTCAAAAATATTCAATATACTTTATGTTACCATAAAAGCATTGATTTTACAAACATAAGCCTCCAAATCATTATTGACCTGGAGGCATTATACAAAAGCTACAGCCACACTTTTCTTCAGTCGCATATATGTCTCATACATAGGAGCTGTTTCTTCAATTATCAGTCTCAAATTGCTCCTTCGCCGCCTCGAACAGGTTGTGAAGGTAAGGGTACTTCCATTTATCCGCACCTACATTAGGGGCTGTGTCATCACCCCAGCCCATGCCCGGCTTGCCGCCATAATCGGTGAAACTGGCTGCCATATAACGGACAGTATTCACCAGCACCGTGTTCGGCTCCTGCTCGCGTACACCGATTACTTCTGCCATATTGGCTTTGCCAAACTTAAAGAAATCCACATATTCCAGAATTTCTTCCCCTGTATCATACTCAAAGTAGTACCCATACAGGTCGCAGCCATCCTCCATATGACTCTTTTCAAAAGTGAGGTTCGACACTCTTCCCGGACAAAGTTCTTCGCTGCACCGTATCGCCTCCGCCTGAAATGCTTCCCAATCCTCCGGTTCGTGGAACGGATTTTCTCCCACGGGATTCGTTACCGGCAGATTGTGGATCTGGTTCTCTTCCCTCCAAGATGCATAAGTTACATCGCCATCCAGAAAATAATAGGCAAACCCATCCGGCTGCTCAATTTGAAAACTTCCTTCGGAACTCAGACCGCCTCTGGAATACGGATCTTTGCGGATATAAAAAATCTCCGGCATAAATACCGTCTCACCTACCAGCAGACAATTCGGATCCTTCGGTGCATCCTCAGAGCGCACGATTGTCGCCCACTTGTATCCTGTTCCGTAAAAACGTTTGCTGATACGCCAAAGGCTGTCTCCATCCTGCACCTCATATTCCAGCATCTTGTCGCCCGTGAGTTTAATATAGTCCTCCGGTTCTGCCCACTCCGGCAGATCCTGAACAGGCGCAAAAGAATCTCTCCTNTCCCGTTTGGTCTTATCCTTCTGTTCTTCCTCCGTTAAACCATTTGCCACCGCCTGTCTGCTGTTTTCCACCTCTTTTTCCGTCTTGCGCACAAACTGCTGTGTCTGAGAATCCCAGAGCAGATACGTGGGTGATGTATAGCCTTCCTCCTCCGCTTTTGCGCCGTTTATATGAGCCGGTGCACCGACCCGCATATCTGCATAACCGTCACCGTTTAAATCCGGATAGGTAATTGTATCCGGCAGTTCAATACTCAAAGATACCCTGTGCTCCTGCAATACTTCACCGGTCTCCATATCCGTCACTGTCATGTCATAAGGTTCATCCATACAAAAGCCGTTCAGGAGANAGTATCGAAGTTCCGCAGCCTCCTTCTCCGCAGGCATTTCTTTTTCATCCGCAAAATCCTCATCTTCGTTTTCCGCCAAAGACCTGGCGGCGGAAATAATGGAATCTTTTCTGAAATCATATATATAATCGGAAAAAGTAATTTCTTCATTCCCATCTTCCTCGGCAAGCGAGAAGTGCAGGGAAAGCATCTTGCCATCCTCCGTAAGCGGCAGCTCGTAATCAGCCTCCACAAGCAGACCAAAATATCGCATGATTCCTTCGTCTCCCGCGTCTTCCCTATTCTCATCAATTCCACGGACCTCCAGAAAGCTGCGCTTCGGATTCTCCAGTTCAGTCAGCCGTTCATCATGGTCAATCCAATACAGGTTTTCCTCACTCAGCCCCGAGCCGTACCATAGAGTACCGTAGTGCTGGAAAACATCTTCAAACACATATTCCAGGGCTTCATCATCTTCCGGGGATGTGCTCATCAGGGTAAGTCCATATGCTGTCCTGTCTTTTACATAAAGATTGACCCTCGAACTCCGACTTTGCAGATAGCCAAACTNATAGCCGTCTTCCTCTTTCAGCGTTTCCTGTATATAATAAAANAGCTTNCCNTTGTCTGNGCTCCATGCTGTCAGAGGATGCTCGTTCTGNATCAAATCTTCTTTTCAGAANNTAGTACAANTCNAGGGCATGGTCGTTNTCNGTCATNGGGAAGGTATANTACAGAAANTGAANCAGNNTCTACATCCNTTTCCTGCNTNGCCGCNTCNTTTANCGCCGCTTCCATTTCCGCAAGAGAATTGTAAAACCGCCATGTCACATCCGCCTCTCCCGCGAACTGAAAAGCTGACGGCTCATCCCAGTCGGTCTCCANCNGNTCCCCTTCNTAATCCTTTATCGTAATTTCCGCACTGGCATAGGGGCTTACACTTACGGAAGTATGATCATACAGATATCCGCCAAGCTCCTGCACCTCACAGCTGTCATGNTCCTNNGGCCACTCTTTCNGTTCTTCCTTTGTTTCNGCGCTTTGCNTTTCTTCCGCTNTTNCTGACGGTGCNCCACAGGCNNNAAGNAACAANNCAAGTGNGNCTATACCAATGATGCGGNTTCTTCTTTTTTNGNTCCGCTGNCTTCTTNCGCCTAAATCTNTCTTCTCATTTCTTTTGNNATTNTGATATAAAACTTTTGCNTGNTCATTTACCATAAGTAACCCCTCAAATTACTTTTTATTCACCAGCTTCTCATACTTCATCTGATACTCTATCAGTCGCGGAATATATTCCGGCGGGGTGCGNCGCCCTGCCTCCCAATCCTCCAATGTACGGACNGGTATCCCCGTATGANNNGAAAATTCTTTTCTGTTCTCGCCCGCCTCTTCACGNAGTTCCGTTATTNTTTTTGCTATATCCATATTAATTTTCCNCTTTTTTATGTTTATGATGTCANTATNCATTCTCTAACTNGAAAAATCAGTTGACAAAACGGTATCTTCTATGTTACCTTTCTGTCAAAGAGAAATGGGTTTTGTNTCTGGTAGGCTCATTATGAGTTGAAGGAGTTGCTCGTTTCTTTTTTTATGTCCAGAATATCATAAAGATACTTTTTTCCATCTGCAGAATGCCTGATCAATATTGTTGCCCTAAAACGATTATACCTCTCGAATTCTCCCTTTTCACCATAAACAGGAAGTTCAAAACATGCATCGTATCTATACCAGCCATACCGAGCATTTCTGATATGCCTCTGATCCCGATTTTCCCAAAAACGTTTGCTTCCGGCTGTTTCCAACAATTCAGGAATTCCTTGAGCCACGTTAGCCTTTGCTTTTGCGAGTGTTCCCATCAGCTTGTGGGTATATCTCGACCCGGTATATTCATCCGGCAGATCGGATCCGATGTATATTAAATCTGATTTCGTGGATTCTTACAATTTTCTTTTTATCACTGTCTGTTACAATTTCTACATTTTTCTCCAACGTAAGCCTTTCACCCCTTCGTATTTTGCTGTCAAAAACCGCGAGTGTAAATGCCTCTCCACGCATTGCGATATATGTATCATAGCATATGTTACGCTTCTTCGCAATGCATGTCCGGCATTTCCTTTATGTATAAACTCCATTTCTCTTATCCCTGTAAAGAAACTAACCCATAAAGTAATAGCACAAGTTCATATTTTATCATTTTTGAACTTGCGCTATCTTATTTGCACTTACCAAGCATCTGTATTCTTTTTACATTATCTCTTTTTGTAATCCGAATCACTCCTGAATAATGCTCCACTGATGCATCCTCATGTTATCCAACTTAACCTCCGCCTTACCGCCAATATAAAGCCCGCAGTCAGCAGGCACTTCAAAGTCTATCTCACTTGGAGAAAAATCAAAAGCATACCCTTTTAGTACAATATTGGCAGACGGCTTGCGCGTATAATCAATATTACACAGCTCCACCTCTCGAATATTTCCATTTGCGCCGTACACACCCATAGCATTCTCGCCCGTACAGGTTACATTCTCAATATGTACATTACGAATTGCACACTCTGTTCTTGTGTGCGGATGCTGTGTGGCGGGAATATGATGGTCATGCTTCACTGCCATCATAAAAATCGGCTCACCGTTACCCCACCAATTACCGGCACGAATTTTGGTATCAATCATCATATTACTAATACGAACATTCTCCACCAAGGAGCTTTCGTCATTGCACATGAAACACAACCCGCGATTGCTTTCCTTAATGATGCAGTTCGAAATCAACACATTGCGCACAATACTGTAAATATAGCCAATAACAATGGCTTTCGAGCACGAACGCAGTACACAGTTTGTGATGACAATGTCCTCACAGGGCTTTTCCCAATTTGTGATACTGGACAGCGCAATGCAATCGTCACCACTGGAAATATGACAGTCTGAAATTATCACGCCTTTGCAGGCGGAGATATGAATACCGTCATCGTTCGGGATATTCAAATTGGTATCAATTGTCAGCCCTAGCAGCTTCACATTTTCACACTCACTGAATGTCAATGTCCAACAAGGAGCGTCAATGACCCGTATACCACGTATGGTGATATTTTTTGAGGCATGAAAAAAGAGACATTGTGCGGGACGAATTCCTATCGGATGCGTACACTCTTTAATCTGTTCTTCATTAAACGCCGCCTTACCGTCTGGAACATTCCACGCTTCCATATCATAGAAATCACACCCGCTGAAGTCGATTGTACCACAGCCTTCGATCGTCACATTATCATGTCCCAGATTCACCAGCATTGCCCTCAATACTCCCATTTCATTGTGATAATAGGGCTGCTCTGGGTAATCTTCCATATTGCCTGAGGCTTTTAGCACTGCGCCACTCTCCAAATGCAGGGATGCACCGTTCAATACTATCGTCCCTGTAAGAAAAACGCCGGCAGGAACGTAAACCATACTGCCTGATTTTGCTGCTTCATCCAGCGCCGCCTGAATGGCTGCGGTGTTCATGGTCTTCCCATCTCCTACTGCTCCAAATGTCGTAATATCAATCATCTTATGTCTCCTCTTTTAAATTAATGCTGTCCCATTTAACAATTTTCTGGTCAAATTTCCAAACTTGATGCGCCAATCCATAGCATCAATAATATAATATTCTGCTTTTTCTTTCTCTGTATTCTTGACGTCTCATTGTAAATATCTCCGATTACATAGTGCATAATTGTTCGGCTCCGTTTGCTCATGATAATGTTCTCATAAAAACATCATAATTCTTTGTGTCTCCTGGTGGACAGTAAATAGCAAACTCTATGGTCTTAAAATTGTACAGATATTTTTTAACGATCTCCTTCATAGCTCTTGCTACCACATCGGGAGAATTCTGAAATGCTCCACATCCAAAGGCTCCTAAGATTACGGCCTCTGCGCCATTCGCTTTTAAAATATCAAGAATCCTGCTCATACGTTTCTTATGCAGATCCAATAATTCACTCTGTTTTATGTTGACTGCCTTACTGCCAGAATCCGGGTTCATAGCATTGCTCGGCTTACTACGCAGATTCGGTGCCGCACAAGATATTACATCTACTTCGTACCAGAGCTCCTCAGGTAATAACGCCGGTGTATCGGTATCATCCCTAAACACGGTGACCTTGGGTGTATAAATGCAATCATCATTATATAAAGCGTTTATCTGACCGGATTTTAAATCTTTACGGTGCTTATCGTGAAATTGACTAACCACCCGGCTATCAGAAATGCACGGATATAACGTACTGCATCGACAGATTGCTTCTTCCTGTGCATTTGAGCCTTTCGTGACACCACCTCCGGCGTTAGTCGCAGATGCAAAATTAAGTACGCAAACATTCTGGTCTGAATATCGGCTTGCTGCTGCCAGACTTCTCCTCTGTGATACCACAACATTTGCAGGCTTATTATATTTATCTGTGGAAGTAGTAATCTGCACACCCTCTGTAATAACCTTTTGATTTTGTTTGGAAAAATTTATAGAATCAATCAATCTCTTATTTGTACAATAAAGATGTTTCGTCTCTTCAAAAATCTCTACTCGTTCCTTGCGTGAATCCTTATACATAATAAAATATCCTCCAAAGGCATGTTATTGGCTTTCATAAGACACCTAAATTCAGCGCCAAAAGGAATACTATCCCCAAAGTCCACTTCATCATAAGCACGCTATTGATAATCGTACACATTTAAAATATCTACATTCTTAGACGAACCATAGACTGGTTTCGATTTGAAGTCTGACCCTTACTATGGCATACATTACTACTTGACATTGTACCATAGTTTTACGTTTCCAAATAAATTTTTGGGAATCAAATATGGGCATGCCCAATAAATTGAACAGAAGAAAGCCCCCAAATCTGTCTGGACTTGGAGGCATTATTCCAACCATCTATACTTCAAATGTTTTCATTTCTTCCTGCGACAACGGTCTTCCAAGTTGTTTTGATAACAATATCGCTTCTCTCAAGCGATAAACTTTACCGTCAGAAGGTGCTGTTAATCTTCCATCTGGCATTTCTTCACCAAATTTGTCAAATTTATCCATAATAGTCTTTTGCTTTCTCTCCGCTACTATCATATCATTCACTCTCCATAAAGTATTTGTTAATCAACGCAATAGCACCATACGAGTCAATATATAGCGTATGCCAATCTATCATTTTTGCATTTAACTCTTTCATGTAATGCGATACTAAATCTGTCTTTGCTGTAAATTGTACATATCCTTCATTTCCTGCATCCCAACTAAGTTTACAAGCAATTGCGAATAAATGCGCACCTACACCTTTATACTTACCGTTTCTTCCAACATTATTCGGTGCTGCCTCTACAATATCTACATGAGTATAATACTGTTCCCTGATATGTTTCAATGCAATCATACCTTGCACTTCATCATCATTCTCCAGTAACAATTCATATACTTCGTACCCATTTTGGTGAGGAACACTCCAATCAAACTTCCAGCCTTGTTCTTTTAATTCATTTGCATCCTGCTTCGTAATCGTTCTGGCTACTAGACGATACTCTGTATCACATTCCTCTCCTGTTTCAGCACATACTAAACAGTCAGTCAATGTATCTATTAAAATATCAATTTCCATAGTTTACCCTCTTCCTTATTATAGCATATTTTATATCCCAATTCATCACTTTATTCGTATATGCTTGAATGGATTCAAATAATCATTTCTAAATGTGGTTTGATGCTTTGTACCAAGAAATATCATCAATGGAATTTCTGGTATTTTTTTTCGTCAAATTTCTAAACTCGACACGCTAATCCATAGCATCGCTTCCTTTAACTCACCACTACAAAACAGCCACCCTTTCCCAGATAGGATGCCTGACATCTTGATTTGCGAGGATGGCTACGATAAACCTTTTTATAAATAGGCTGACAGCAAAAAGCGGCCTACCGTGGACGCTCTCGGTAAGCCGCTGCTGTTTTCTGTAAAAAATTTTAATCCAGCTCAATATCCTTAGCGTATGCGTAAGAAATAATTTCGCCCTTCTGTGTCTCATTATAACCTTTCTCTTTATGCGAATAATTTGAAATATCCACTGATCCATAATTTGCAAATTTCTGATAGATTCGCTCCATCACTGCAAGTTCATCTTCTGTAAGAATTCCTTCAGGCATTTCTTCCTCCGGAATCACTTGATGCTTTTCATATCCATTGTCATAAAAGACTTCGATATGTGCGATATGATCTGCAGCCATCGTTCCAAGAAGAATATCAAAATTCTCCGGTACTGGTCCATACGGAAGATGCGCATACCGTACACCAGAAATAGAAATTCCATTTTCTTTATAGAAAATCATGTCTGAATAATTTAATAGTTTCATTAGCTTTGTCTTTAATAATTCTGTACTTTTATACGCAAAAAACAGAACCATCGCACAAAACTTTTCATAATCAAATGTTTTGAAACCGTTTTCTTCACTTGGCAACCTCGTAAAAAACCGACGAAAGAGCTTTCTACTCGAACGGTACTCCTCATTTTGCTCAAGCATATCAACCGTCTCTAATAATTTGCTTAGCTGTTTCTGGCTAAGCGCAACCTCATTTTCTGTAAGATATATCCGCATATTTTCCGGCTCACGCAAAAATAAGAGCAAACTATTATGCGCTCTATCCTGAACAGATCCATTCTCATATCTGCAAATTGTTTTATCTCCCCAGTTCAGAAGCTTTGCAAAACTTCTTTGACTAAGATCATATTGCTCTCTTATTTTCTTAATTTCCTCAGGAAGAAGAAGCTTATGTCTTCTACGGTATTCGTTATATGCAGAAACAAGTGTAGCATTATCAAGTTCTTCCGAATAGAATTCTTCCTCACAATTTACACATACCAATACCTGTGCATCGACCTCGATGGATTCTCCACAGACATCATATGTTTCTCTTTTCGTTATGATCTTTGTTTCAACTTCTTTTCCACAATTATCACAATATTTTCTCATTGAAGCCATCTCCTCTCCTATGCGAAATCATCCTCATGAAATCCTAGACATCGCCCGGACGGCTTGAGTCCAAATCCTGCTTTGGACCTTTATAGTAATCATCAACTACATAATACAGCAGAAAAATACCTTCGTCAACAAAAATGCGGTCATATGACCGCATTTTATGAGATTACCACTATCCCCATTCCTAACCTGGTAAATCATATTACATCTTAACTTTTCTTTCAATTTCTATAAATTTCTATTGCATTTACAGTTGTTTTTACATATACTATTAGCAACGAAATCAATGATTTCATTTGGGCTGGTCGCAAGACCCAGGTCCATCTAGGGCGGGGAAGTTCCCCGCCATTTTTTTACAAAATCTACAGAGGTGACAATGTATTGAAAGAGCTTAGTATTTTTGTAGACGAATCCGGCGACTTCGGTGAGTACAGCTATCATTCGCCTTATTACATAATCACAATGGTTTTCCATAATCAGCAGGAAGATGTCCAGCCCGCCATTTCAAGACTAAATCAGGAGCTTTCATACCTGAATCTGGATAACCTCTGCATACATACGGGTCCCATCATCCGTAAAGAAGAAATCTATGTGAATATGTCAGTTGATGAACGCCGCCGCATTTTCAACAAAATGGTTGCCTTTATCCGCCAGATTGATATCCGTTACAAATGCTTCTGCATAGAGAAAAAACATATCTCTGATGTTGTGGAAGCCACTGGCAAATTGTCCAGGCAAATTTCCGAGTTTATCCACGGGCACTATGAATATTTTCTTGTTTTTGACGATGTGAAGATCTACTATGACAATGGTCAGGTAGAAGTCAGTAAAATTCTTTCCTCCGTTTTTAATGCCCTGCTCCCAAATCCGATTTTCCGCAAGGTTATGCTCCAGATTGATGCCAAATAAGTCCGAATTTCAATCGTCTCAACCCTCCGGTTACCGGAAGTGATACTTGCCTTTTCCGTGCCCGGACACCGGCTCAATGATTCCGTGCTCTGCCATTTCACGCAAAAGTGCCGAGCTTCTTGTCGGCTTTAGGCCAAGTACCCGCTGAACATCTGATCTTCCGAATGCAGCCTCGGATCCTAAAGCCTCTTGTAATTTCTGAACATGAGAAGCAGTTTTTGCCGTGAAAGCCTCTTCAATGTTCACTTTTTCTTCTCCAATGTTCACTTTTTTAGAGTCAATGTTCGCTTTTTCCGGTTCTTTGAATGTCCCGCTGATGTGCAATGCCCGGTTATAAAGCGGATGATTCTCGCTCAGAAGGAGATTGCGGAGGAATACCTCAAGGAACTCCGTCGTCTCGTGAATGCCGTTTTTCAAGTCATTGTAATTTGCCCTGACCAGCGAATTCCGAAAATACCACGCATTCTCGGCAAAAATATTGTTCGTTATATCAAAGCCCAGCGTGCGCAGATACTTAATGAAGAATACTGCCGTTGTTCTGGTGTTGCCCTCACCGAATACATGGATCTGCCACAGTCTGGATACAAATACCGCAAGGTGATGAATGATCTCATCCATTGAAAGATTCTTATAAGAAAACTTCTTCTCCTCCGAAAAATCATAGTCTAGCGTCGCCCGCAGCTCCGTGGCGCTACCGTAGAGCACGGTCGCTCCATTCAGCACCCATTCCTTCTTCGTAATGTTGTAATCACGGATACGCCCTGCGTGGGAATAAATGCCAGTAAACAGTTTCCGGTGAATGGAAAGATATTCGTTCGGCGTAAAGCTAAAGGCACGCTCGGAAAGAAGTGCGGCAATCCGTGCGGAAACCTTGTCAGCCTCCTCGGTTCGGTCTGACGCATCACAAGTAGGATTTTCCTCGTAATAGGTCTGCAAAAGCTCATTTGCCTCTTCAAAGGAAATCTCCCCCTCGATATTCCGGACGGCAGTATACACCAGATATTCTGATGTCTTCAGTCCGTCAACCGCCTGCAGTCCAATGGCCGTATGCCAAGCGTAGCCCTTGTCCCGCTTTGCCGGTTCGGATTCTTTGATATATTCCTTAAATGGATCTTTGTACACTCTATATCACCTCTCTCAAATACATTTCAAAGTCATATAAAATCTTCGAAACAAAAGCAAAGAACAAAACCCCCAAATCAATCTTGACTTGGAGGCATTATTTTCCATATTTATTTATTGTAACCCGCAAAATTCATTCTTTCCCTGATAATCTGAAATGCTTCATCTACTGTATGCATTCTTCCTGCTTCCATATCATCAATTCCTTTATCAAGATAAGAGAATAGAGTTTCCATTGCAATCTTCTCATTTACTTCATCTGTTGTCTTAACTGCAACTTCCATATCTCTCATCTCCCTTCGTAAATACAAATATTATATCCGATTCTAATTAAAAAGTATACTCTCAAACCTTATCATTTATATTTTTGAATGCAAAATCACAGACTTTCAATTCTATTACGACATAGCAGCGTAATTTCAAATGGTAAAATAAGAGATCAATATAAAAATCCTGTCCGCCAACCTCTAAATGAACCTGCCTTCCAGTTCTCCAATGTGCAGACTGGTATCCCCGTATGAACTGAAAATTCTTTTCTGTTCTCGCCCGTCTCATTACGAAGTTCTGTTTATACGCAAAAAACAAAGCCATCACTCCACGTTCTGTTACCTGTTTTGCCAGTTTGCTTTTTGTTTCATTAAGATGATCTATCAGCAATGCGACCGAAATATCATTCTCTGTCGCGTCAAAATTTGGTCTATTGTCAAGTAGTGCTTTTTCTCTTTCTTCGCAGTTACATGCTCCGGTACTTTATACGGTCTCTAGATACCGGTTGCTACCCACAATACTACAATCATCTTTGCATCTACTTCTTCTATAATTACTTTTGGAAAATATGCCGGAATAATGGTGTTATTATAGCCAAGAATTTCCAGTTCCATATAAACCACTTATTATCAACTAAAGTATTTGCTTCATTCATTCAACGATTTTATCTGACACATCTATAACTCTATAAACTCATATCTGCCAACTCCTGCTCCGGTTACCTGCTTTATCACTCTTGCTTCTTTCATCGCATTCATCATTTTTGTTGCTTTTGATTTCGAACAGTGCGGCC
>JAAVAA010000081.1 GCA_014804285.1 Lachnospiraceae bacterium
ATGAAAAGAAATCCTAAAGGAACCAATTCGCGAACGCTTTATCGAGCGTGGTGACGTAGGATTTCTTTTCATCTGAGCGGACGTTTTACATACACATACCCTATCTAAACGTTAATTTAGCTAAATCCACCAGCTTACTGCTTTATGTAGAAAGTACCCCTGTCTGCATAGCACAGGCTCATAGATTAATCTAGCGGGTCTCTTTATAAAGCAGGTAATAATCCGCTTCCATGTTATTCTGCTGATTCCGATACCATCTCTGTGCATCGTCGAGAGCTTTGTTATATACGATCGGCGCCAGCTGTTCCACAAACAAATCCAGAATCTGCTGTTGTTCGATGATACCGATCTCGTCTCCCCGCACATCCAGGTAAAAAGCCTTAATCTCATCTGTGATCTGTTTTTTCTGTTCATCAGAAAGCTGTATTACCGCATTTATACTTTTTCTTTTCATAAGCCCCGTTCCTTCCTATTTTTTCTTTCTCTGACGCACACAATCACTGAGCAGATATTCTATCTGTCCGTTAATTGACCGGAAATCTTCCTCTGCCCATCTGGCAATTTCATTCCACAGAGAAGGAGAAAGCCGAAGTAAAATCTGCTTTTTAGCTTTTTCTGTCTCCTTCAGCTTTTTTTCCTTATCACGGATTTCCTCCTCCATCGCCTTTAAGCGCTGAAGCCGTTCGAACAATTCCTGTTCTCTTTGTTCCAGTTCATCCAAAGACAGACTTTCCTTCCAATCTTCCCTCATGCTTTCTCACTTCCTTTCCATAACATCTTCCATAATCCTTCCGGCAAAAAAGTTCTCCACCTTAATAGATGCTTCCACTATTTACAATAGGCTGGGCATCCTTGTTCCCGCAAAGCACAACCAGAAGATTGCTTACCATCGCCGCCTTCCGCTCCTCGTCAAGAACTACAATCTCTTCCTCGCCAAGCTCGTCAATTGCCATCTTAACCATGCTCACTGCGCCTTCCACGATCTTCTTTCTTGCCGCAATGATTGCTACCGCCTGCTGACGCTGGAGCATTGCAGCTGCAATCTCCTCCGCATAAGACAAATGAGTGATACGCACCTCAATAATTTCCAGCCCTGCATCCTTCACACGCTCCTGCAGCTCACTGGTCATATTCTCTGCAATCTCCTGACTGCTGCCCCTCAGTGTCTTTTCTTCGGTTTCCCCCTCGTCCATCACATCATAAGGATAAAGCCTTGCAATATTCCTTATGGTAGAATCACACTGGGTAGATAAATATTTCTTATAATTTTCCACCTGAAAAACCGCGCTGGTGGGATCCTTTACCTTCCAGATTACAACTGCGCCGATAATAATAGGATTTCCCAGCACATCATTGACCTTCTGCTTTTCATTATTCAAGGTCATGACCTTAGTGGAAATCTTTTTCACACCTACCGTGCTGACCGAAACATTCCCATTCGTGTTTGTGCTGACCGTAGTCTTCCCTGCCGGGTTGATGGCAGACGCAAATGGATTCAAGTAATAAAATCCCTGCTTTTTAATTGTACCATAATATTTGCCAAATAGGGTAAATACCATTGCTTCATTAGGATTAATCACATGAAATCCTGTACTTAAAATGATCATGACCACTAGAAAAATCATACTGAATACCAGTAAAATACCTCCTCCCACCTCGGAGATTTCAGCAGCCAGCAAAATGATTGCCGCTACCATCACCGCAATATCTACTACATATCCCAACAGTACCAGAATAAGCGCTGTCCCGCCTTTCGCCATAGTTATTTCTTTTTCTGTAATGTCAATTCTCTTCTTCTCTTCCATTGTATTTTTATCCTCCATGATTTGTGATATTATTTTAATATCATTAATATATCATTTTAAGGATTGTTCGTCAAGGAAAACCTGCATTATAGCGAAATTACTAAATTAGCGTTTAGTGTGTGTATGCATATGCAGGACGGCCGCGCAGAATTTGATTTTATCCGGGTTTTCATATTTCTTTTTGCAAATCAGCTGAACGATAATTTGTTAAAATAGATTTTTTAATATATACCAAAAACCGGCCGCGACTGCTATCGCGACCGGTTTTATTTTCTACTGAAACTGCGTACAAAAGAATATGCCGATTATTTTGCCGGGCATGAATCTATCCGTTGCATTTTTCTATATATGACACATAATCGTTGCACAGAATGATATCTCCCAGAAGTTGTCTGTTTTCCGGATTTTTCATATTGAAAAAGTAAACCGGCAGATTATCCAAAACCTTTCCGTCATCGTCATAAATCACACTGATTATTTTATCATATTCATTCTCAGAATTTCCTTCACCGAAAAAGCCTTCCATCCAGTCCACCTTATCCTGAACTTCATCCGGCACTTCATGAATTTCACCCAGAATCATACTCTCCCCCGGCGTTAACGCCGGATATTCCTTTCCGTTAAGGGTATGAAGCGTCCCTTTTACATAACCATACCCCCGAAAGGAATCAAAACCCTTATAATATTTTTCATAGTTATACATTCCTGTACGCAAAGTTCCATACACAAACATCTTTTTCATCAGTGTGTCGCACCGCCCGTCACCTTAATATCTTCTGTTGTTTCCACGATAGCCTCAATTGCAGCTTCAATCGCCTCCACCATCATTTCCTGCGACATAGATGGCATATTTTTTTTATCTATAACCTGTTGTGGCAGATAGGGGATATGAATGAATCCGCTCCGCTTTCCCGGATACTTGGTTGCAATCAGATGGCAGACGCCATA
The DNA here is from genome assembly GCA_014804285.1 of Lachnospiraceae bacterium. Classification (GTDB taxonomy): domain Bacteria; phylum Bacillota; class Clostridia; order Lachnospirales; family Lachnospiraceae; genus Suilimivivens. The sequence continues at coordinate 2,754 of JAAVAA010000081.1, forward strand.
GGTAACATGATTACACACAAAAGTCCCCGCCGTATTAGAAACAGATGCAGGAATATTTTTTTCTAGAATCTTCTGCACCATAGCCTTAATCGGTACCGTTACCAGATATGCATCCGGTCCGTCTGGATAAACCGGTTCGTCGATAATCTGATTCCCCTCATTATCTGGTATCCGACAGTCATCCACATTGATACCCACACGTTCCACTGTAATATCCGGTCTTCCGCCAGCCTGACCAATTGACAGTACCGCATCTGGATTATATTCCGCAATCGCTTCATCAATTACCCGGAGAGATTTATGACAAACTGTGGGAATCTCCAATTTAATGATTTCTGCACCTGCAATCGTATCCGGCAGCCTTTTTACAGTTTCTATTGCGGGGTTCACCGGCTCTCCCCCAAATGGATCAAATCCCGTCACTAACACTTTCATTTATTGCTCCTTCTTTCCTTTTTTCTAAAATCCTAGAATCATCATTAAAATCACATGAACTACAATCATCATCAGCGCCATCGGGAGCTGAGCTTTAATGACTGACCACTTAGGGTCTTTCGTTTCCAAAACCGCACAGGGAACAATGTTAAAATTAGCGGCCATGGGAGTCATTAAAGTTCCGCAATATCCGGCCGTCATACCAAGAGCACCGATGATTGCCGGATTTCCGCCCTGAGAAATAACAAACGGAACGCCGATTCCTGCGGTGATGACAGTAAATGCAGCAAATGCATTTCCCATAATCATCGTAAACACTACCATGCCCAATACATAAATTATGACGCCGATAAGAATGTTTCCCTGTGGAACTACCGAGGAAATCATGCCGGAAATTACATCCCCTACACCGGCCTCAGAAAACACGCTTCCCAATGCGCCCAAAAGCTGTGGCAGCAGACAGGCCGCCCCTACCTGCATCAATAAGCGGGAAGTATCTTCTCTTGTCTCAGATATCTTCGGTTTGCAGATTACAAATGCCAGAATCAATGCAATCACACAAGCAACACCTGTCATAATCGCACCGTTTAATGCCGTCGGAGTTGCCACGCCATCCTTCACCACATTATACTTCACAAAAGACAGCACCAGCGCAATCACCCCTACGGAAATAGCCGGCAGAAAAATCTTTGTGCCGATTTTTTCGCTGGAAGTTTTCCTGAACTCTGCTGTTGATTCTGTGAATTTTCCCATCTTAACCTGTTTCGTAACCGTTAAGCCGCCCATAATTACCAGCATACCTCCTACTGCCGCAGGCGGCAGAATCTTGCCAAGCATGAAAATAATACCCGTTAATGTCCAGAAGAGAATGGTTCCCACTTTTGCCTCTTCATTTTTTCTTGCACGAAATGCTGTATCAAAGCAGACAACGCCGCAGAGAACATAGAAGAATTCCGGAAAATAAATCCCCAAAAAGTCTGTCATGATTTCTTTCCTCCTCTCACTTTTTTGTCAAACAGCATGACCTGTATAATCGTCAATATGATTGAAATAACCATTACATAAATGGCAGAAGATGCAATATCTGATAAAGTTACATCATATCCGGCAAGTGCCAGACCGGACTGTATCAATACTACACTGGCTGATGCCGGGAAACAGTTCTGGGCAAAGAAATTTCCGAAATTCTCTGTTGCTGCGGAAAGCCCTTTTACTTTTTCGTCCTCCGTTTCCGTCAACTTGCTGCCCTTGGAAGCTTCTGCTGCTGCCGATGTCATTGGCAGGATCAATGGGCGGATGAACTGCACATGTCCGCCGATACGAATATTCAATGCCGATGCAACTGAACGAATGATCATCCAAATAGATAATACCTTACCTGCAGATGCATTTCGAATCTTCCCAATCAGATATGCCGCTCTTTCTTTCATCCCGTATCTCTCGATAATTGCAATGACCGGGAAAATAATCAGGAAAATGGACATCAGTCTGTTGCCCACAAAAGACTGACCGATGATTTCCAGAATATGTACAAAATCCAATCCGGAAACAAGCCCTGTAACGATTCCTGCAACCAGCACCACAGCCAATACATCAAGCTTCAACGCAAAGCCCAGGACAATGATTAAAATGCCAATTAATTTTACATACTCCATTTTACCACTCCTTTATAATTTTTTAATAATTATACATTAAATTTTTATATTACGCAATTATCCGTGCTGGACACACCCAAAAATTATTATACTCTGCCTGATAAATGCATACTCTTTAAAAAAACATAGAATCCGCTCTCAGTAATGATATTAGCGACCTGTTTTCAAACTTGCTGCGCTTCGAACAAAGAAAACAGGTCGCACATTTACCGAGGGTCGGATTCTTGATTTTGACGCTAAAAATTCTATAAGTCTTTCACATACGTTTTTAATTGGGGAAGTTCATTTTACACTGAGAAGTAGTAACCTGCTAAATGCGGAAGCTATGTTGAATAATCAGCGAAAAGCCTGACGGTCAGCATATTTAGCCGGCAGTTAATCGGCATTTGTGACAGCCGGGTTCCCAAAATTCCGAAAGGCGCTATCGCCATAGAAATCGGAAACGACTCAGTTTCCTTCCCTAGCTAAACGTTAATTTACCATTGTAAACGCCCCTACTCCATCTCCCTCAGCCGTTCCACCACGCTCTGCTTTGTCACGCTTCCCAGCACCACTGCCGGAAGTGCCAGGCCAATCACCAAAAGCACCGGAATGGTAAGAAGGAGCGGCATCAATGTAAACTGGTAGGTGAAAAACCAAAATCCACTTGTCAGTCCCGGGATAACGACCTTTGAAAAGAATACTCCTAAAACCAGTGAAACTACCCCTGCGCCTGCCGTATAGTATAATCCTTCCATCATCAACATCCTGCGGAGCTGGGAAGTGGTCATACCCACTGACTGCAGCATGGCGAATTCTCTTCGTCTGGTCAGTATACTGGTCAGCATAGAATTGACAAAGTTAAGGACGCCGATCAATCCGATTACCAGACTCAAAGCGCCTCCTACCAATATAATCATGTTGCGCATCCCTTCAAATTCCCCTTTTCTGCTTCCCTTGGAGCTGTAGGACATGACCGGTTCTATTTCTTCCGTATAATTTGCCAGAAAAGCTTCCATCGCTTCCTCATCCTCGTCACGGACATTAAAGGAATAGTTCATGATACCGGGCACTGCTGCCATCTCCTTATAAACCTCCGCCGGAAGATAAAAATTAAATGCATAACTGACCCCGCAGGAATTGGTGTACTGTCTTATTGCCACCTTTGCCATCACTGTAAATTCCCGGGTGGTGTATTCCCGCTCCTCAGCCTTTTCGGATTCTCCTTTATAGTTATGCAGTGTCACCTTATCCCCAATTTCAAAATGAGAGCATTCATCCCACATGGGATTGTCATGATCATCCAGATCCACACCCTCTAAGATATAATCTCCGCTCTTCAGCTTTTCCATATCAATCTCGCCTTCCAGCACCCAAAGACGCTCAAGGGGCAGATCCTCCGCTCCATAAAGGGCACAGAGATAATTTCCCAAATTATCTTTTCCTTCGTATACCTCCCCGTCATATTCTATCCGGAAGCATTCCTTATCTCTGATATTCCCGTAGATTCGTCCGCCTTGTTCAAATCCGGGCTGCTGTTCAATGCCCTCTATCATACTCTCTGAAGTCTCATTTTCTGCTCCGGCAAACCGATACCGAAAATAATCCGCATGAGCTGCCAGAAAATCCGTATCCACAAACTTACCTAAATATTTATCCATATCAAACCCAAGAGAAAAAGTATAAATGGTGTTAAACAGCACCAAACTTAACGTCATAGACAAAATGACAAGAATCGTACGCTTCCGGTTGCGCCCCATATTGGCCGCTGCCATTCCCGTTATCCTTGTGCCATATTCGGATTTGCGCAGTTTCCTTTGCTGACCTTTTACGTTTCGATGCCCTGCACTGTTGCTTGTCATACCCCGCTTTCCTGCTCTCCTGCTTTTCGCACTGGTATGATCATTATCTGTATACCGCACTGCCTCCACCGGTGAAACCCGCGCTGCAACGCGCCCCGGCTTCGCTGTACTTAATCCCACTGTGACAAGGGCAAACAGGGTACTTCCTATGAATACCAAAGGCTTTATGGAAACCTGATAGTTATTAGTCGCATAATAGCTATATTCCATAATCACCGGAACCAGCCTGCATCCTGTCAAGTATCCCAGAATCAGTCCAATGGGAATGCCAATGCCGGATAAAAGAAGCGCCTGATAGCGAATAATGCTCCTAATCTGTTTCCCCGTAGTGCCAATGGTCTTTAGCAGTCCATAAAAACGGATATCCCGGATTACTGAAATCTGAAAAATATTATAGATGATCAGATATCCGGTAAAGATGATAAGGAGCACCGCCAGCACCAGTGCAGTCAGAGTTCCCGCGTCCATATCAAGGTTGGTGGAAAAATAACTCCAGTTTACATTATTAGCGATATAATTGGGATCATTTTCGTCCGGGGAATAACCGCTCTCCATGATCACCCGGTCAAGCTTATCTGCAAGCCCCACAGAGTTTTTGAACATGATGTAGCTGTTGATCACTCCTGTCAGCTCCTTACTGTCTTTATAATCATTGTATAATTCATCAATATGTGCTTCCACATACGCTCTTGATGTCACCATGATGGACACGCTAAATACCGGATCCGCTTCCCACCATCCGGAAAGCACAAAGTCACGCTCTACTTCCTTTCCGTGCACCAGGAGCTTTAAAGTGACAGGTGCACCCTCTTTTTGCTCCATTCCCAGCATCTTAATTGCTTTGGTATCCAGCATGATCTCGTTTTCGGCAACAGGCTTATGCCCTCCTACCGGCTCACAAAAGCCCAGCTTGATACCCACATCATCCATGTAATAAAGCTCCCCACGACGCTTTAAAAGCTCCTCATTTAAAACCTCATCGCACAAAAGCCGGTTATAAGAGATTTCCTCGATCAGCTTATGATCTTTGACATTGTTATACTCTTCATCCGTAATATATTTGAGTACTCCCATTCCATCGCCCCCTGCCTGACGCATGGTCTGACGCTGGATATTCTCGACCATTCCGCTTCCAATGGTAAAAAGCGCCGTAAACAAAAGCGTTGTCAGTGCAATGGCAATTACAGCGATCACATTTCTTGATTTTGCGGCGGCAAAGCTTTTTCCTGACAGTCTGCGTACCGCAGCTTTACTATTCACCTTAAACATCTCCATCACCCACTATCCTTCCGTCCTCAATCCTTATGATCCGATCCGCCATCTGGGCAATTTCCTCATTGTGGGTGATCATCACCATGGTCTGCTTAAATTTATCGCTGGTCACCTTTAAAAGCCCCATCACATCCAAACTGGTGCTGCTGTCCAGATTTCCGGTAGGTTCGTCCGCCAAAATAATAGCAGGTTTTGAGGCCAGTGCCCTGGCAATAGCAACCCTCTGCTGCTGCCCACCGGAAAGTTGCCCCGGCAGGTTACCCACTTTGGACTGCAATCCCAAGGTTTCAATGATGCTTTCTATATGCGTCTGATCGATTTTATTTCCATCAAGACTAATAGGCAGGACAATATTTTCATATACACTAAGCACCGGAACCAGATTGTAGCTCTGGAAAATAAACCCGATTTTGCGCCTCCTGAAAATCGTCAGTTCGTCATCTTTCAAGGTAAAAATATCTTTCCCTGCCACTTCCACCTTTCCGCTTGTGGGACGATCCAGCCCGCCGATCATATGCAGAAGCGTGGATTTGCCGCTTCCCGATGTGCCTACCACTGCCACAAACTCCCCTTCCTCCACTTTGAAATTCACGCCGTCAAGCGCTTTGACCTGAGTATCACCGTCTCCATAATACTTTTTTAGATCCAATGTCTTTAAAATAGTCATGTGCTTTTACCTCTCTGAAACATATTTTTCTGGAATATATTCGCTTGGAATACATTCCTCTGTGAAACAAATATAGTGTATGTGATTTTCACATACACTACGATAACAAATGATTCTTTCTCAATTCTTTCTGAATTCTAACAGTTTTGACAGATTTTCTATTTCGGAAGAAAAACAGAAAATACAGCCCCCTGTCCGAGTCTCGATGATACTTTAATATATCCACCCTGTTTGCGCAGAATCTCCCTTGTCAGATAAAGTCCGACTCCTACTCCTTTTTCGTCTGCTGCCTGCTGCGAGCGGTAAAACCGCTGAAATATTTTTGTGATCTCATCTGATGCAATTCCCATACCATTGTCCGTCACATCAATGCGGATAAACATTTCATAGGCTTTGGAGCTTACTCTGACATAGCCGCCGGGCGGTGTATATTTCACTGCGTTATCCACCAGATTTCCCAACGCCTCGGCTGTCCATTTCCGGTCAAACACTGCTGTAAGACCCGGTGTGTTTTCCATGGAAACAGAAATGCCCTTAGCTGTTGCCGAACCAAAATCAATCTCCCCAAGCAGATCCTCCACGCTATTCTCTTTAGGTGTTACGGTTATGATTCCATTTTCCAGTCTGGAAAGCTTGATCATGGACTGGATCAAAAAATCCAGCTTTTCTGTCTGGGCAGATATATGAGAAAGAAGCTCCCGCTCCTTCTCCCCTAAGTTTCCCTGTTCTTCCAGCAACTGCGTATAAAGCAGGATATTTGCCACCGGGGTCTTGGTCTGGTGGGAAATGTCACTAATCAGCTCTTTGATGGAATCCTTTTCCTGCATGGCCTGCTGCCTGTCCATCTTTCCTATCTGCAAAAATCGGTACAGCTTTGCTTCAACCTTAGATAACTTTTCTTCGGAAAATTCATTTTCCGTCAGAGTATCTTCTATCGCACGATCAAGCATTCTGTCAATTCTGTTCAAAATTCTTGATGTCCTTACATACATCACGGTCACCGCAATGATAAGCAGGACAATGCACACTATATAGATTGCGGTCATTACTATCCTCCATGACACTATTGAATCTAAAGTAAAACTTTCCGCAGGAAGTTTTTACACTTCCCAGACATAACCGATTCCATAAACAGTTTTAATAGGTGCCCCGTCAAGCTTTTGGCGAAGCCTCCCCACAGTCACGGAGAGCGCATTTTCCTCTACAAACTCAGCGCCGTCAGACCAGATGCGGTCAATCAAATTATCCCTGGAAAGCGTAATCCCCTTATTGGATACCAAAAGCTTTAACAGCCGTTGCTCTGTCTTGCTTAAGTTTACTGCTGTCTCCCCGGCTTTGAATATCATATTTACAAAATCAAAGAAAAAGTCTCCCTGTTCATACACATCGGATGACGGCAGATGCCGTCTCATTACGGCGTCGATCCGCGCCCGAAGTACTGCCAGTGAAAAGGGCTTTGTTATATAATCGTCAGCTCCCGATGATAACCCCGCTACAATATCAAGTTCCATATCATTGGCCGTAAGAAAAATAATGGGAAGCGAGCTAAAAGCGCGGATTTCCCTGCAAAAATCAAGCCCGCTCCCATCCGGGAGATTAATATCCAGAATAATCAAATCTACCATTTCACTCAGTAAAGCACGCGCTTCCTTCAGGTTATACGCCTGAAGAATCTTTGCCTCATTTAAGGATAATGCAATACCGTCATTAAGCGGTTTGTCATCTTCTACGATCAGGATTGTCATCATATCCAAGCTCTCCATTCCTATATAAGTTCCTTTCCATCCAGAACAGCCCGGTACAAAGTACCATCCTCGTGATAACAAAGCTTCATGGAAAAGAAAGGGACATCCTTCTCAATAAGTTCAAAAAACAGCAGGTCACCTTTCCAAAGATCCAGCTCCCTGATCCGGTCTTTTGCCACCCATTCCAAAACTCCTTCTTCACAGCTTGTGAGAGTTCCCTCATATCCGTCTGCGGTGTATAAACACATATATTCTGCCGGGTCTTCCACATAGCAAAAAGTTACAATTCCTCGAAATCTCCAGCTTGTCAGAGTCAATCCGGTCTCTTCCTTCACCTCGCGCAGCAAACATTCCTCAGGGCTTTCCCCTGCCTCAAAGTGCCCGCCCACGCCGATCCACTTATCCTTATTTACATCATTTTTCTTGGAAACCCTGTGCAGCATCAGGTACTGATCATCCTTTTCAATATAACACAGGGTCGTTAATGCACTTTTCATCTTCAGCTAAGCATTTCTCCTACAATTTTATTGACTAGCCCGCCGTCAGCCTTTCCCTTTACTTTGGGCATCAGCTCCTTCATAACTTTTCCCTTGTCCTTACCGGAAGGCTCTGTAATCCCAAGACTGCCAAGCACTTCAGCAACTGCTGCTCGGATAGCCTCCTCACTCATCTCCTCCGGTGCAAATTCCTGATATACGCTAAGTCTCACACGGCAGGCTTCTTTAATATCCTCGCGGTCGGCAGGAGCAAGCTCCATGGTCTCCTTTGTCTGCTTCATTTCCTTTTTGACCACCTCAAACTCTTCCGCTTCCGTGAGATCCTCACGCTTATCAATTGCCTTGTTCTTCAGTGCCGAAAGCAGCATGGACAATGCATCCTTCCTGGGCTTATCCTTGTTCTTCATAGCCTCCATCATTTGACTTCTTACTTCATCGATCATGCTCATTTCTTATTTCCTTCCTTTCATGTTGCTGCTATACTTAATAATTAAAAGTTCCACGCTCATGTTATCATTCAATCTGCCTGTCTTGATGGCCTCTTCCGCCTCCACACAGGCCTCCACGGTTTCCCTCAGTTCTTCCTTCTTAAATCGGGAAGCTTGAGTTACATATTTCCCGGCGATAAATCCCGGCAGTCCCACCTTTTCGCCAATTGTCCTGCCCTGATATCCTTTTCCTGCAAGCTCTTTGACCTGCAAAAGAAGATTAAACTGTCTGGTAATCAGAACCAATATCCGCATAGGCGGTTCTTTCAGTGCCAACAGCTCATAGTATAATTCCAGTGCCTTTTTCTGTCTTCTATCGGCAATGGCGTTTATCATTTCAAAAATATGACTGGAAATCCGTCTGGTACATATCTGCTCAATATCTCTTTCTGTGATGGCCTCCTTGTCCAGACAATACGAAAACAGTTTTTCTGTCTCCCTTCGTATATTCTCCATATCCGTGCCTGTCATCTCCAACAGGTAATTAAGGGCGGCTTCGGAAATCTTTTTATTTTCCTTTTTCACCATCCCAAGAATCCAGCGTTTTAATGTGGCTTCATCCTGTATACCGAATTCCACCGCACATCCCTTTGCCGAAACGGCTTTGTAAAGTTTACTGCGCTTGTCCACTTCTGCGTCTACAAAAAGGAAATACACCGTATCTGCCGGTGCTTTCAAATATTCCGCCAGTTCTTCTCCTCCGCCCTTAAATAATCCGTTGTTTTCAAGAACGATCAGCCTTTTATCTGCAAAAAAGGGCATGGTTTCCGCCTGGTCAATGATCTCTCCGACAGAAATACCTTTCCCTTCATAATAGTGATAATTCATGGTATCATCACCTATTATGGCTTCCTTAAGTCGATCCTTGTACTGCTTGCGCAAATACGCCTCTTCCCCATAAAGAAGATAGACATGATTCAATTGTCCGGTTTTGATATCCTGATTCAGGCGCTGCAATACCGTTTCCTCCTATATAGGTTTACATAACTCAATCTTCTCACTGGAACAGTGCCACTGCTCCAGTACTATTGTTTCGGCACCACCGCTTCAATGCTGTTGCTTCAGTATTACTGCTCTGGCACCACTGCAAAGAATAATAAATCTTCATTCGAAAGATTCCGCATCGAATGGCTATGTCCTTTGGGGCAGTAATGACAGCCTCCAGCACTTATCTCTTCTGTTCCGTCATCATACAAAATAGAAGCTGTTCCGCTCAGTATATATATGATCTCACTGCTGGTGTCATGAGTATGCATTCCAATGGATGCTCCCGGCTCCAAGCTGCCCTTCATAATTTTACCCAACTCATCCACGTGCATCTGTGCAGCAAAATCTTTGTTTCCGCCCTTAAATTCATGAAGGACTTTTTTCTCCATAGCTGTAAAATCAATAATCATTTTCCTTTTCCTGCTTTCTGAAATCTTTATTTTCTTTTTGGTTCATTTTCCCGGGAACTGTCAATCTTGTCCCTGATCTCCTGCATCTGATAATCCAATGCCCCAATGGAATCAGCACAGGCCTTTAATTGTCCCACAATCTCCTCGGTATTATCAATATCCTTCTTGTATTTCAGCTTATGCTCTAAGCTTGCCCAAAAATCCATTGCAATGGTGCGAAACTGAACCTCGACCTTCATATATTTCTTTTCATTTGATAAGAAAATCGGTACATTTAAAATAAGATGAAGACTCCGGTATCCATTCGATTTCGGACTTTTGATATAATCCTTCTTTCCAAGTAAAGTAATATTATCCTGCTTAACTAACAATTCCGCCAGATGATAAATGTCATCAGGAAAAGAACAAATCACCCGCAGTCCCGCTACATCCTTCAAATTCTCTCTGATACTCTCCACGGTAACCGGGCATCCCTTCCGCGCCAGTTTTTCGTAAATACTTGCCGGCGATTTTAATCTGCTCTTAATCGACTCAAAAGGATTTCGGTTATATTCCAGCGAAAATTCTTCATTCAACACTCTGAGTCTTGTCTCCACTTCCATAATCGCCGAACTGTATTCCATCATCAATCGATTAAACGGCTCCGCCTCCTGCAGTTTTTCTGCCTGCATCTGAATAATACGGTCTCTCTTTTTCAGTGCCTTTTTCTGCTCCTCTATTGTCTGCTCAAGGTGTTTTTTACTGTCAAACAGTTCTATGGTGTTTCTGACCCGGTTTCTGACTATTGAACTCACGAATGGTTTGCGAATAAAATCCGCTACTCCAAGCTCAAGGCATTGACTCTCGACCTCTGCGGCAAGCTCAGTGCTTATGATAAGCACCGGAATTTTCTTAAGCCACCCCTCTTCTTTCAGCTCTGTAATAACCGCGAATCCATCCATATTCGGCATATGAAGATCCAGTAAAACTGCTCCCAGGTCATCTTGATATTCCCAAAACTTATCAAGCGCCTGCTCCCCGTCTTCCGCCATTTCAATAATATATTCATCATCCAGTATATTACGCAGCAATTCACGGTTTAACTCCGCGTCATCTACTACTAATATCCTTTGCATTTCAACCCCCGCTCTCCTCTCCCACAATACTACCTTCTATTATACACGAAATGAGAAAAAAAGCGAATACTAATACTGCGGGAATCTGTGTGGAAAGGATAGTTAAATTAACGTTTAGATAGGGTATGTGTATGTAAAACGTCCGCTCAGATGAAAAGAAATCCTACGTCACCACGCTCGATAAAGCGTTCGCGAATTGGTTCCTTTAGGATTTCTTTTCA
>JAAVAA010000082.1 GCA_014804285.1 Lachnospiraceae bacterium
ATTTGTATGCAAAAAAATCAAAAACCTTGTATAGGATTTAGAAGATTGGCAATACTATTATCAGAAAAGAAATTCGACAGCATAAAAGTGATGCTATTCGACAGCAAATTTCTACATATCTGATTCATATCAGAAAAGATTATTTCCCCATAGACACAAGATTTTTTACAGCCTCCCTCTCGACCGTGTTTCGTACCTCAGAAATTCCCATCATTTTTTCGGCTTCATCAATACATGCTCCAAGTGATCTTTGAATATTATACTCTAACCATTCTACCCAAGTATATGCCAACCCAAATACACCGCTGTACGCTCGAAAACAATTATCATACGCCTTTAGATAACCGTCAAAAAAGGCAACCATCTTTTCAATGTCCATATTACAGGTTGTAATGCCTGACCATTGAAGTGCCAGTTGGAGTGCATGGGATATCGGATTGCCGTAGTCGAGGCATTCTAAATCGATTACCCATGGATTACCGTTATCCCACATAATGTTTTTGGGATCCATATCCTCGTTGGATACACATATAATATCGGGCAAAGATATTCTTGCCTTATTCAATTCCTCCTCGGCATAGCTTAAAAGCTTCTCATTGTCAACCAAAAGAGAGGCAATCTCGCTTTTTTCTTCGTTCGCTTTATGGATATACTCGCGCCAGTTAATTTTACTTAATTCCGGCTCTTTATGAGAAATATTCCGGGGCTCAATTGCATGAATCCTCCCAAGAATATTTCCGGCTATATTGCATTCGTCGTTTGAAATATTGTTCCAATCAGTGATATGTCCATCCTGCCAATTGAATATATAAAAATAGTGTCCGCCTACAGTTTGCATTTTTTGACCATGAACTGTCAGAGCAGGAACGATAGGAATATCCGCTTTTTCCAAAAGGCATTCAATTTTTTCTGCTCGATCGAAATTTTCATGTACACCTTTCCTTCCCATTATTTCAGGATTCAGATGTTTCACTGCATATATTCCGGATTTTGTTCTTATTTTGTACATTCTATGCATTAAACCGCCAGATACCGGTTCAATTGGAAAAATTACAGCTCCAACCCCACATTTTATCATCAAGTCTGCTATCAATTCGTCTATTTTATAATCTTTCACCATTTTTCCTCGCTTTGCATGTAAATTGCTATCCAAAAGCTTCCACCTAATTATATTGTATGTTTCTATTGTTTTCAACACATAATTATGCTATAATTGTGTCAAAGAAAGGAGCGAAGCATTATGCCTCTTATCATGCCTATTAAAGATTTACGCAATACAACTGAGATTTCTAATATTGCACACAAGGAACAGGAACCTATTTTTATTACCAAAAACGGATATAGCGATTTGGTTGTAATGAGTAGCGAATTATATGATAAATTTGCAAGAATTAACCGCATTGACCAAGCTATCTACGAATCCGAGCAGGAAATTGCAAACGGGGAAGAAGCAGTCGAGGCAGAGATAGTTTTTGCAGAATTGGAGAAAAAGCATTTTGGATAAATACAAGGTAAAGGTTAACCCCAGAGCAATACGCGAATTAGACAACATATACGAATACATTGCAAATGAGAAATTGGCTCCTGAAAATGCAAAGGGACAGGCTGGCAGAATTAAGAAAGCTGTTTTAAGTTTAGACACCTTTCCGCAGTCTCATCAGGAGAGAAATGAGGGCAGATATGCCGGAAAGGGTTACAGACAATTGTTGATTGATAACTATATTGCCATATTCCGCATTGACGAATCGCGCAAAACGGTTTATGTGGTAACGATACAGTATCAGGGAAGAAATCTATAAGATAAGCACCAAATGACAAAGTAATTCATTTGGTGCTTTCTTCCATCTAGGAATTAAAAAGTTAGTATTTATAAGGGGTTACCAAGAATTTAATAATAAATTATAACAGAGAGGAATAGGAAATGCAGTACATATTTGAAACAGAGCATTTGAAAATTAGAAAATTTGAGCTTGATGATGCCCGATGTTTGTATAAAAATCATTTGGAGGAAGAAGTAAAAAAATGGATTCCAAATGAAAGTTATGCAGATATCGAAGAAACAAAGGAAGCAATCAATTTCTATACTGATTGTGTCAATAATAAACATTTACCGTATGTATTGGCTGTTGAATTAAAAAGTACAGGCGAATTGATAGGGGATACGGGTGTAAATGAAGTTGAAGGAAATCTAAATGAAGTGGAAATCGGCTACGGAATTTGTGAAAAGTATAGTGGAAAAGGATATGCTACTGAACTTTTAATGGCAATGACAGAGTATGTAGCTGAAAATTTTGAAATTAGTATTTTATATGGACGAGTTATGCATGGGAATAATGCTTCGGTAAGAGTTCTTGAAAAGAATGGTTATGAATTTGTCAGGGAAGAATTTGGAGCAGAAGATGATCCTTATGGTAATGGGATGTTAGTTTATAAAAAAGTATGTTAGCAGACTTCTCTGGTTTACAACAGATTAGTGAATCAGGGCTTTGGGGAGAGAAGTTACAATATTAATCTTCCTTTTCAGAATTGTGTACCTATTAAAATTTGGCTATAAATACACTAACAAGTCGGTATTTGCCAAGGTAAATGATAGATAAAATAAGAGGTGAATTTATATGGGTAATTTTGCTATTCAGTTTCTTAATAACGAAGGTGAACCTATTACACAAGAAGCTGTGGACAAACTGGTGTGCAAAATTCGGAAAAATCATTGCAGGTCTGCATGGTTGGCTTTGGATGAATATGGCGAAGAGGATTTTCTTTCTGTAGATATTGATAATAATTGGGCGGCTTTGGCTTTTAACACATATGGTGAAGATGAAGAGGCTCATATGTATATGCCTGTTAATCCCGAATATGATACATCCGAAGAAGAGGCTCCTGTAAATATCGGCGGACAGACTCCGGTTCTCAAGCGAAATGCACTCAATGATTTGAATCTGGTTGCGGAATGTGTTCTCCATTTTGCCAAAACAGGAGAGCTGTATCTAGAGATGGAGTGGGAGGAAGTAGGGTAAGAAACATAAATTCCGGTATGTGGGGGAGTTAATGGGGACACTTTTCCATAAAGGGATATTAAATAGGGAGGAAATGTTGATGAAAAAAGGAGCAGCGTTTTTGTTAGCAATAATGTGTGTATTGTTAATGACAGGCTGTGGAATGATAACCAGCACAAAAGATATGCAAACGGTAGAAAATGAGGTTTTGCAGGAAAATACTGTATCAGTGAACCTTGATGATATAGCAACACAAGGCGACATAACTGAGCAATATTGCAATCATCTGGGGCAGGTGACAGAAGAGAACTTCATGAGTGCAGAAGACATTAAGTCAGCAGATGCAACAGTGACTTATGATGAAGAAACAGGGCAGTATTCGATAGAATTATCAATAGAAACAAATGGAGAAGTGGGTGAGGAGCAGATTGAACAGTATAAAAGCATCTTAAGCGAAAAGTATGAGTATGCAGAAGTAGTTTTAGTGGTTGATGGAGAAGTTATGTAAGACCGGTTTTACTTCAATATATTTTGGAATAGGGGATATAGATATGGGCAAGGGCGCAGGCGGCATATCCATTATAGGCGGAGCAGATGGACCGACAAGTATTTTTATTGCTGGAAAAGGTGGTAAGGTAAAGCTTTCAACACGTATACAGAATTATTTCCGCGAAATAAAGAGGAACAGAATCAAAAAGCAAATTACTGCCAATCCCCATACGCTGGAAGAAGTCGTGGAATGGCTGAAACAGGAGTACGGTGCTATGGAGGTTTCGCAGCAGTCTTTTAATTATCAGGAACAGAGGAGGTGCTTAAAGGCATCCCTTATCATGCGCCATCGCCCGGATTTGCTGGGGGAACTGATGAACTTGGAGACACCCGAAAGAGGGGATATGGAAGCCTTAAAGGCGTTTTGGGAGAAGATTCAGGAAAGGGATAAAAGGGCGGAGGAGATTGCAGAGGATATTTTCCCCATGGATTTCCACATATACGAGATTGTGTGGTCGGAGAATGGCCGGATACAAATAGGTGTGGAAACTATCTGGCAGATGCTTGACGGATCATGCAGTGGGGATAAGAAAACCATGAAGAAGTTAAGGAAGCTTTTAAAAAAGATATATTTGTATTACGGTGTCACTGCTGAAGACATAAAAAATAAGACGGAAAGGTACACTTGCCTTTTATCAATATTATGTTCATAGAAGAGTTCTTTGTGTCGAACAGTTGGATCGATATAATAAATTGGGAGGACAGCAGCATGAAGCATAGAATACTTATTATCGAAGATGATATTGTGATACAGACACAGTTAAAAAACTTATTGACCGGGAATGGTTATGAGGCGGAAACGATAAATGACTTTCCGGTTGTTATGGAGCAGGTGAAATATTTCCAGCCGCATTTAATTCTTCTGGACATAAAGCTGCCGGGAAATGATGGATTTTCAGTATGTTCGCAAATCCGTACTTTTTCCAATGTACCGATCATCTTTGTCACAAGCTGTAATACAGATATGGACGAGCTGAACAGTATCATGCTTGGAGGAGATGCATTTGTTACAAAACCATATAACACGGCAATTCTTTTGGCAAAAATAGCATCCTTGCTAAAAAGGGCGTATCCTGCGACAGAACAGGAAGCACTGTCCTGCCGCGGAATCACCTTGCATTTGGAAAGCAGTAAAATAGAGTATGCAGACCGACAAGCCGATTTGACCAAAAATGAACTGAAAATATTGTACTATCTGTTTAAGCATGCCGGAACAATCTGTGCCCGAACTGATATTGTTGAGTATTTGTGGGATAACCGGCTTTATGTTGACGATAACGCTTTAAGCGTTAATATAGGCAGGATTCGTGATAAGCTGTCTGCTATTGGGGTGACCGATTTTATTAAAACAAAGCATCGGCAGGGGTACACCATATGAACGGAAAACTCTATTGGAAACAAAAATTACCGATTGTGCTCCTCAATTTCCTCTGTATGATCGGGCTGGTCATATTCCTGCATGTGACCGGCAACAGCTTTGACAGCATCGTTCTCATTTGTCTTATCTGGATTGTTATTTTGACAGCCCATCTTGTAATGGCTTATTACAGCCGAAAGACGCAGATGGAAAAGCTACTGAAACTTGCAGAGCAGTTAGAAGAACGCTATTTGCTTTCCGAGGTCATGGAAAAGCCGGAGCGTGCTGATGACCAGGTGTATTACAGGCTTTTGAAACTGGCAGGAAAGTCCATGCTGGAACAGGTTGCCGAAGTCAGGAGAGAACGGACGCAGTATAGGGAATATGTGGAACAGTGGGTACATGAGATCAAGACACCTATTACAGCAATGAAACTTCTCTGTGAAAATGTCCATTTGCCGGAAACAAAGGAATTACTGGTGGAGCTTGAAAAGATAAACTGTTTTACGGAGCAGGCACTTTATTATGCCCGGAGTGAACATACGGAAAAAGATTATTCCGTACGGGAGATTCGTCTGTTTGATGTGATTCACCAGTCAATCGCAGAAAATAAGTATCTGCTTTTGCAAAACGGAGTTGGAATTGACCTGCAGGAAACAGACGATATTGTTTATTCTGATGAAAAATGGTTATGCTTTATTCTTAACCAGCTTATTGTCAATTCCGTCAAATACCGAACTAAGCAACCGGTACTGAAATTCTATACTGAGTATCAGGGCAATCAGATTATCCTGTGTGTGCAGGATAATGGGATTGGAATAGATGCCGGTGACCTGCCGAGAATCTTTGAAAAGGGCTTCACCGGACAAAACGGCAGAAAAGTAGCACATAGTTCCACAGGCATTGGACTGTATCTGTGTAAACGGCTGTGTGATAAATTAGGAATTGGGATTTGTGCCGATTCTAATGGCAGCGGCACCGTCGTCCGGCTTTCCTTTCATATTAATGACTTTATTCAGCGAGTGCAGGACTAGATCCCTGCACTTCTTACATTTTTGTTAGAACTTTGTAAGAAAACCTGATACAAACGGCAAAAGTTTTCCTTTACAATAATGACGAGGTGAATGATTATGAAAGAAATTCTAAGACTGGAGCATATCCAGAAATTTTATGGAAATCAGGGAAATCTTACAAAAGCGATTAATGACATTAGTTTTTCGGTAAATAACGGGGAATTTGTCGGCATTATGGGAGCCTCCGGCTCCGGCAAGACTACACTTCTCAACTGCATTTCCACGATTGATACCGTCAGTGCAGGACACATTTATCTGGATGGAACCGATGTGACGGAAATCAAAGAGAAGGAACTGGCACGGTTCCGCAGGGAAAATCTCGGTTTTGTTTTTCAGGATTTTAATCTGCTGGACACGCTGACGATTTCAGAAAATATTGCACTGGCTCTTACCATTAACAAAGTGCCTGCGGAGCAAATTGGCGGTAAAGTATATGAAATAGCGGAAAGCCTTAACATTACGGACATTTTGGATAAATACCCTTATCAGGTATCTGGCGGTCAGAAGCAGCGCTGTGCCTGTGCAAGGGCTATCATCAATAAGCCGAAACTGATTCTGGCCGATGAGCCTACCGGAGCCTTGGATAGTCATTCATCACAGATGCTGCTCAGTACCATGCAGGGCATCAATGAGCAGCTTGGCGCTACAATTCTCATGGTGACTCATGATGCCTTTTCTGCCAGTTATGCGAACCGGATTTTGTTTTTACGGGATGGTATGATTTTTACTGAGATTTTGAAAGGCAGCGATTCCCGTAAAGAATTTTTTGAAAAGATACTGGATGTCCTCACAATGTTGGGAGGAGGACAAAGCGATGTATGCTAAACTTTTCAGAAATAATATAAAAAGGGCATTGGAGGACTATGTGGTCTATTTCTTTACCCTTGTCATCAGCAGTACGCTGTTCTTTGCCTTTCTTTCCCTGACGAGCCGGTACAACGACATTTTAGGTGGAGACGGTAATTATTCGTTGACGTTGTTTCAAAATACGATC
This sequence comes from Lachnospiraceae bacterium, assembly GCA_014804285.1. Classification (GTDB taxonomy): domain Bacteria; phylum Bacillota; class Clostridia; order Lachnospirales; family Lachnospiraceae; genus Suilimivivens. The sequence goes on from JAAVAA010000082.1 coordinate 6,970, forward strand.
CGGTATGCGGTACTGGCGATTTCCATCATACTCGTTGCACTGATCCTCTATATCAATACCTATATGTTAAAGCAGCGCAGCCGCGAATTTTCGGTTTATATGATTCTCGGTATGGAGCAAAGGACGATTGCAAAGCAGTTTTTCGGTGAGACTTTTGTTTTTGGTATTGTGGCTGTACTTACAGGCTGTGTTTTAGGGACGGTGCTGTCCGGAATGATGACGACTTTTGTTATAAGAACCGTTGCCGGTTCAGGGGAGTTCCGCCTTGGGTTTTATCCGGATACTGTGATGATAACTCTGCTGTTCTTTGGCACAGCCTTTCTTTTGGTTGGAGCATGGAATATTCGCAGGATTTATAAGATCAGGCTCATAGACCTGTTGAATGAAAAGAAGGCAAATGAGGGACAGCAGAAAAAGAAAGGCAGCTACCTTGTTTCGCTTATCATTACACTGATATGTTTTGGGATTGTCGGTGCAGCCTTGTATCAGTTTTCTCATATAAGTGGCATCTTTGCCGGAAATATCCCCCAAGAAATCAGCAACCGCTATCAGGCTGTGGCTATTGTGGCGGCGATTGCAGGAATTTTCGCTTTATATAATGCGCTTGCCTTTATCATAACCGTAATCCGAAAGTGCAGGATAGGGAAAAAGAGCATTTCCTGGAAGAAGAGCATTTCCTGGAAGAACCACAATATCAATTCTGTTTTGCTTGGCAATCTGTTCCAGAAAATATCGGCCACTGCAAGGATACTTTCTATCTCAACGCTGGCGATCACGGTTTCGCTTGTGGCTTTTGTGATCCTACCCATGCTGGCGGAGATCGGGGCGGGGTATCTGGACTATCGGATGCCTTATGACATCATGATATACAACACTTATATGTATATTGATGAAATGGAAGATATTCCTGAGATTAACTTTTCCTTTATAGGGGATATACTGCAGGAACATGGCGTCGCAGTGTCAGAGGAAGTATCCCAGAGAAGTTATTTTGTGTGGGAGAGGGATTTTAATACGGTTGATACCAGAGAATATTGGCGTGACCTTCCGAGATTGGCTATGAAGATTTCAGAGTACAATGCCATGCGAGGGATGGCAGGCTTTGAACCGGTTCCATTAGCGGATAACGAGTTTTTTATGCACCTGGATTATGAAATGGACATGGAAAGTACCGAAGAAAGTATCGGCACAGGCACAAGGAAACTTCAATTAGACGATGGGTCGGTATTGGTACTGGCAGATACGGCGGTTTACAATGAACCGTTAGGAACGTATTTGTTTAACAGTGGCGAGAGCGTGCTGGTGTTCCCTGACGCCGTATGTGACACGCTTCATCTGGCACGTACCTGTTATTATGCAAATACGGAAACTGTAATTCCGTATAATCTCTGTGATTCCATACGGGAGGAGATTTCAGGAGCCTTCCGGAACCGTTATGAGTATCTTTTTGACCGATATGAGGCGAAATATGATACGGACATACATTATTACAGTTTTATAGATCCGATCCGTTTCCGTACGCAGGAAAATAATGATACTGTTTTGACTGTAACCAGTATCCGCCTGCTGGGTATTTATTCCGGGATCATCTTTTTTATTATCTGCATGACAGTTTTGGCTTTGCATGGAGTGGCAGATTCTATTGATCATCGTATGCAATATCGCACTTTATATCAGATTGGTGTGGACAGGGACGATATTGTAAGGATGGTAAGCAGGCAAAGTCTGTATTATTTCTTCACGCCCTGCGTGATTGCATTTATGATTGCACTTATGTTGATTTATTCTTTTGTTGTGAGGTATGGGCATAAAGTGTTCACTTATATCGGCAGTACCGGATTTCAGTTCGGTGTGATGATTCCCGGTCTGCTGATTGTACTGATACTTATATGCTATTACGGAGCAACAATTTATACAATTAGGAGAAATTTGGTCAGAACTCTAAATAATATCAAATAATTCTGTTTTTAACGTTTGGCGGATGCAGACTCTGCTTCCTCTAATTACAAAAATAACGTCAACGACTATTAATGATTAACGATGATTGACCGATATATAAATTGTCAAAAGAAAACGAAAGGAAGGCAAACACATGGCAAAAGAAGAAATTACACCAAGTGAGTGGCAGATCATGGAAGTACTCTGGGCGAGCGGTACTCCGCTGACCTCATCCGAGGTTTATAAAAGGATGCAGGGGAATGTGGATATGTCTCAGAGGATGGTGCGGGTTCTGATGAACCGCCTGAACCAGAAGGATATTCTTGGATACACCGTAGATGAGCATGATTCAAGGGTTTACCATTACTATGTGCTGAAACAAAAGGAGGAATGCGTGAAAGAGAAAAGCAGGAAGTTTGTGGACAGCTATTTTTCCGGCAGCGGGACAAATGCAATGGCGGCGCTGCTGCAGAGCTTTGCCTTGACGGATGAACAGATAAAGGAACTGGAGGAGATTCTGGAGAAAAGCAAAGAACATAATACGGAATCTTCGGACAAAGAGAGGTGAATGCCATGCCTGACTGGAGACAATTAGTCGGCCTTATAAATTTTTGTACAGTTTATTACACTATCCAGCTTGTTCGGTGTGCGGCTTTTTCCTTTGCACTGATTGGAATTGTGATGCTGCTTCGGAAAATGCTTTTTTCAAAACGAGTTTTTTTCAGGGGGATGTTGTGGGCGTTGTTCCTGATCATTCCGTTTCTTGGAAGGTTAAAGCTATTTTATGAAAATGAAGCTGTACTAAGAGTAACATGGCGGATTATGGCAGTAACCGTTTCATGGTTGTGGGCTGACCGCATTTATATGGCAGGCATTCTGGTGGCTGCCATCTGCATATTTGGAAAACGGCTGCGTCTTCAAAGGACTGTTGACGGAATGGAAAAAGTTATGTTTGAAAACGTCTGTATTTATGTTACAGACATGAATATCACGCCATTTACCGTTGGGCTGCTAAAGCCGAAAATCGTCCTGCCTAAAGTGATGGCAGACAGTTACAGCAAGAGTGAACTAAAGATTATTATACAGCACGAGCAGACGCATATCCGGTTAGGACATTTGTGGTTCGGCTTGGCATGGGATATACTGCGGTGTCTTCTGTGGATCAATCCATTCCTGACTATCTTTCAAAGGCATTTCCGGGCAGATATGGAAGACATCTGTGACAGGGTATGTATACAGAACAGTGAAAAGACGGCACATGAGTACGGCTCAGTACTGCTCAAAAGTTTGAAACTGTTTCGTTCTGGACAGGAGGACGTATCGCCTGCCGCCACTTATGTGGGGGAAAAGGGGTTTGCAGATATGAAAAGGAGGCTGGTGGAAATCGCAGGTTTCCGTCCATACCGAAAATGGCTGTGCAGGAGCATGGCAGCTGGGGGCTTTCTGGTAATTGTCGTTGCATTGCTGGCTGTACATACGCATTCTTATGCTCGCTGCAATGAAAGCAGTGATATTTTGATTGGAAATTATGATGGAGAACCCGGAATTGTTTCCAATGATACCAGGGAATTGAGCCGGATGATTTCATATGATGACAAGTATGTTTATGTTGAAAGGGAAGCCTTTGAGAATTTTTTGGAAGAAAACAATGCAGACGGAGAAATATGGATTGTTTTTGGCGGATTTTATAAGCTGCCGGGCTGTGGCGGCGCAGCAGAAGCTTGTATTTATGAAAGCAATTCAACAGACGGGATAGTACAAATTCCTTATGAAAGCACAATGGATAATTGGTATTTTGAATTGCTTAAAATGTTATAAAAGTTTCGTTTAAAAGAAATGGATTTCAAATTTTTATTATCAAGGAGGAAAAATTATGGCAATGGAAATTAACGGGAATCTACTGGACTACGCAGTCATGAAGCAAAATTATAGCAGCTATGCGGCACAGGGCATGACAGGCAGCAGTGCTGCAAGTAGTAGTTCTGCAAGCAGTAGTGCCACAAGTGGCACGAAAAAGAAGGAAACTGAAAACACATCAGAAACAACAGGAAGCGGTAAATCAAAGAGTACGGCAGAGTATGCGAACGAACTGGCCAAATTAGTTCCAAGTGTGGAACTTAAGATTGGAAATTCTTTTTCAACAGCTCAAAATGGTAAAACTTTGACAATCAATCCGCAGCTTTTGGAAAAGATGCAGAATGATCCGGAAAAGGAAAAAGAAATGAAAGAGCTGATTAAAGGTGTTGAATCAGCGGTGAATATGCTGGACAGCGTAATGAATGCCAGTGGATGGAGTGTGGTATTTAAGCATGATTATATAGATGAAAACGGAAAATACCGCCAGATTGCCCTTGTCAGAAATGACTTTATGCTGAACATGAGTGACGAGCTTCGGGAAGAAAGGAAGAAAAATTCTGAGAAACTGCTTGAAAAGACAAAAGAAAAGGCGGCAGAAAAGAACGAAAAATTGGAGGAAACATTAGAGGAAAAGAAAGCAGAAAATGAAGAGGAAGTAACTGAGAAAAATGCAGAGGATGAATCAGCTTATAATAAGGCCGAACAGCTTATAAATGAAAAAATGGCCGCCTCCAAAGACGGAATGATTTATCTGAATGACACAGATATTCGTACAATTATCGAAGCCGCCCAGGAAGAGGATGCAGGCAAAACTACTGTAAAAGAGCCGGCACAGGTTGGCGCGAATCTGGATTTGAAAGTATAGAGTAGCAACCGTGCAGAAAATGAAAAAATGACGCAGGTATGGAAGGAGACATATAATTATGGCAATCACAGGAGTGAGCAATTACAACAGTGTTTATGAAAATACATATGTTTCATCAAGAAAGGAAGCAGCCAAAAAAGCGGAAACAAAAGAAACAGCAGCTGCGCAGAGAAGCACTGAAACAGCAAAGAAAAGCAGCAATGAGGAGTATTTAAAATCTTTACAGAAACAAGTACCGTACATAAAGCTGCAAACTGGATATGGGCTTAATACAAATAAGGACGGCAAAGTGAATGTTGTTGATGTCAACCCAAAGCTCTTGGAGAAAATGCAGAATGATCCGCAGGCAGCAAAGGAATATACACAGAGATTGAAAGATGTAGAAGCTGCTACCAAATGGGTTGATAATTTCGAAAAATCAATGGGATATACTGCGGTTTGCAGGCATGGCTATATAGATGAAAATGGTAATTTTTCTAGTTTTGCGGTAGTGGTGAGAAAAGACGAGTTAAACGAACAGCTTCGTAAAGAAGCGCAGGAAAACACCGAAAAACAGATTGAGAATTCCAAGGAAAAAGCCCGTGAAAATGCGGAGCAGCTTGCGGAGAAAATGGCGGAAAAAGCAGAGCAGCTTTTAGAAGAAAAAATAGCTGATTCCAAAGACGGAACGATTTATCTGTATGATACAGATATGCAGACAATTATCGAAGCTGCCAAAGAAGATAATGCAGGCAAGGCAAACACAAAACAACAGGCACATGTTGGTGCTAATATGGACTTAAAGGCATAACAGGAAAGGGACTTCAAATTACAAGATCAAGGAGGATATGATATGGCAATGGAAATTAGCGGGAATCTTCCTGACTATGCAGCCAGGAAGCAGAATTATAGCAGCTATGCAATGCAGAACATAGCAGAAAGCAGTACAGCGAACAGCGCAAAGAAAAAGGAAACAGAAAAAACAACAGAAACAGCGGGAAGTAGTAAGGCAAAAAAGACAACTGATTATGCAAATGGACTAGCAAAACTTGTTCCAAGCGTAGATTTTAGGGTTGGAAATGCCTGCTCATCAGCCCAAAGCGGCAAGTCACTGACCGTTAATCCTCAACTTTTGGAAAAAATGCAGAATGATCCCGAAAAAGCAAAGGATATGGAAGACATGATAAAAGGCGTTGAGTCTATGTCTAAAATGGCGGAAAGCATAGCGAAAGCCACTGGCTGGACCATAGTGTATCAGCATAGTTATATTGATGAGAACGGAAAATATCATTGCAGAATGCAAACCAGAAACGATGGTATGTTAAATTTGAGCGATAAGCTTCGGGAAGAAAGGAAAAAAAATTCTGAGAAACTGCTTGAAAAGACAAAAGAAAAGGCAGCAGAAAAGAAAGAAAAATTAGAGGAAAAGAAAGCGGAAAATGAAGAGGAAGTAACAGAGGAAAAGTCAGAAAATGAACCTGCTTATAGCAAGGTAGAGCAGCTTTTGGAAGAAAAAATTGCTGTTTCCAAAGATGGAGCGATTTATCTGAATGACACAGATATTCGTACAATTATCGAGGCCGTCCAGGAAGAGGATGCAGGCAAAACTACTGTAAAAGAGCCGGCACAGGTTGGCGCGAATCTGGATTTGAAGATATAGAAAAGCAGGCTTATTGGTGATAGTGAGCAGAAAATGATTAGATAGATGGGATAGTAGGAACAGCCAAAGCATGGAAGACAGAAAGGGAACAGCTTGAAAAAGAAGTGCCGATACTTCGAGTAAACGATGAGGGTGCCTCGCAACCTTGTATTTGCGGAAGTGATAAGCTATAATAAAGCAAATCTTGAACATGTGGAACAGAACGAGAGCCGACAGCAAGGCAGGACTGAGCAGAATGAGGAAGAATCGTGATTATGGAAGGAATAGTTGGATTGGTTTGTTGTATTTTATGTTCATTCCCTTTGTTTGTAATGGGGCATTACAACAAAAATAGTGGAGAACCCCTTACTTTTTGGGCAGGAGATAAGAGTTTAAAAGAAAAAGTGAAAGATATACAGGGATATAATAATGAAATATCAAAATTATATATAAAATGTGCCTTGGTATTTGTGGCAACAGGGATACTTTGTTTGATATTTTTTTGGTGCGGAATTATTTGTGTTTTACTAGAAAGTACATTGGGAATATATGTTGTATGGAGGATATATAAAAATATTCTTTTAAGACATTCATAAATTATATATTTTTTTTAAAATCTGAGAACTTTTACCTAAGCCATGACAATATATAAGCGTAAAAGTAAATATCTGCAAGTAGACTTAGGGAGGTAGGGTACATGGATATGGACACAATAGGCGTAATTGCGGTTTTGCTGCTTGTGGTAAGCAGTGCTGCTTTGATTGCTAAAAGCAAAAAGAAAAAGGATGGAGATGATAAAGAATAAAATATCATCAATATAGAGCGGGACACTCAAAAAGGAAGATGGGCATTGCCATTTAGTTTCAGAAGCGGCAATGCCTGTTTTGTATTTTTTACGAAACTGAAAACTTTTTTACAGAGTCACGACAATATATAGATGCAAGGGCAAATCTTTGCAAGTCGACTTAAAGGAAGCAGGCAAAAAAGAAGAAATAAAAGAAACAGCAGCTACACAGAGAAGCACTGAAACAGCAAAGGAATATACACAGAGATTGAAAGATGTAGAATCTGCTACCAAATGGGTTGATAATTTCGAAAAATCAATGGGATATACTGCGGTTTGCAGGCATGGCTATATAGATGAAAATGGTAATCTTTCCAGTTTTACCGTTGTAGTAAGAAAAGATGAATTGAACGAAAAACTCCGCAAAGAAGCGCAGAAAAACGCCGAAGAACAGATTGAGAATTCCAAGGAAAAAGCCCGTGAAAATGCGGAGCAGCTTGCGGAGAAAGTGGTAAAAAGAGCAGAGCAGCTTTTAGAAGAAAGAATAGCCGAATCTAAAGACGGCGCGATTCATTTGTATGATACAGATATGCAGACAATTATCGAAGCTGCCAAAGAAGATAAGGTGGTTAAGGTAAATACAAAAGAACAGGTGGGAATTGGGGCTAATTTAGATTTGCAAGCATAAAGAAGTCAACAAAATCTGAAAACTTTTATCTAAGCCATGACAATATATTTTTCATTTTTGACAAGCCCGATGATTGGGATCAAATCTTAAATCAGAAAATATGAAGCAGTATAAAGTGATTATACCGGGCTCTATAAAGCCGGCGGTGACAAGATGCGTTGATTAAATTGTAAAGTTGTGAAACCTTTTTCAAGCTGGTTACCCTATATCAGTGAAGGGAGTTATCCCTTTACAATATAGGGTATCCTATTTTATGGCTGTTTTCATGAGGCAGCCAGCGTACTTGGAGGTTATGGATGAGGCAGGAAGAACTTGAACAATATATACAGGATTATGGCAAAGATTTATTTTCGTTTTGCTGTTCAGTAACGCGCAGCCACGATGAGGCAGAAGAATTGTATCAGGAAACGTTTCTCAAACTTTATGAAATCGGTGAAAAGCTGGTGATTGAGACAAATCCGAAAAGTTATCTGATGGGCATTTCCGTAAACATTTACAGGAATTATAAACGTAAGCTGTCAGTCAGGCAGCGGATTGTGGGAGTAACCAAATCTGTTGAGGAGATGGACGTAGAACCTGTATCGGAGGCGCGGCTGCCGGAGGAGGAAGTGATTGAGCAGGAGGAGTGTGGTTTTATCCGTAGTGCGGTCGGGCAGCTTCCGGACAAATACAGGCTTCCCATATTACTGTTTTATATGGAGGAACTGCCGCTGGCAGAGATTGCAGCGGTTTTAAAACTGCCAGAGGGAACGATTAAGAGCCGATTATACAGGGCGAAAAAAATCTTGAAACAGAAGTTGGAGGAAAGAGAGGGATATGGTCATGAAAGACAATATGGATGAATTGTTAAAAGCTTCGCTTATTCCGATGGATGTGCCCTCAGAACAGTTGAATGTGCAGGTTCTTCGGAGGACAAAGGAGAGGAAAAATATGCATTATAAAAAAGGAATTTCGATGGCAGTATTGGTGGCGGTGTGTACACTGCTTTTAGGTTCAATTACAGTCGCAGCGGCGCGCCGGTATTTAAGTCCGGCGGAAATTGCAGCGGAAACAAACAACAATACTTTACAAAACGCGTTTATAGGCGAGGATGCAGTACTTGTCAACGAAACACAGGAGAGCGGCGGTTATCGCGTTACGCTGTTAGGAAGCGTTGCGGGGAAGCGCATTAGCGACTATCTGATGACGGACGACACAGGGACAATTGAGGAGGATAAAATTTATACGGTTGTGGCGATTGAGCATATGGACGGTACGCCGATGCCCGCTATGTCCTCTGATGAATATGGAAAGGAAGAATTTTATGCGTCACATTATATTCGCGGATTAGACCCGAAGCAGTATAGTATTATGAGCATGGGAGGCGGATATTCGGCGATTGTAAAGGACGGTATTCAGTATCGGATTATGGAGATGGACAATATTGAGATGTTTGCGGACAAGGGAATTTATGTCGGTGTCAGTGCGGGGACATTTTATGATGCAAACGCATATTGTTATGACGAAAACAGCGGAAGCCTTAGCCGAAATTTGGACTATAACGGGTTAAACGCCTTGTTTACGCTGCCGATTGATAAGAGTAAAGGAAATCCGGAGGCTGCAAAGGCATATTTAGAGGCGCTGCGCGCTTCATGGGATGCTCCTTCAGCGCTACCGGAACAGGACAAAGCGGATTTGACAGTGGAAGAATTTATGAATAAACTTACGCCGGAAAATCTTGATGAATACGCATCGCCGATTGAGTCGACGAGGAGGATTTATACACCTGACAAAGAGGGTATGGTACTTTATGAATACGATTTGGGAGAAGATGTCGGTTCGGGCAGCGGGTCTTATTTTGTGACACCAGAGACACCGACAGGAACGTATCAGATTGAAGGGTATTCCTATTCGGAAGATGGATTGAAGTCATTGTTGATTAATGTGTATGCTTTAAACGAGGACGGTACGGTGACATATGTCCTGTACCAGCCAAAAGAAAAATAAATGTAAACCGTTTGTGAAGCGTGCGCAGAGTCTTTTCGAAACCTAACATCTTTGGAAAATAAGAGGAAAAAAGGAAACCAGGCAGAGGTAGAATCATATGCCTGCCTGGTTCCTTTTTTGGCAGTTGGGCATCTTCCTTTGGAGGAACGCAGATGGCGATAGATATAGCGTGCCAGTTATAGGCACATCAAACAAAAATTTGTGTTTTACTTGAAAGTACATTGGGAATATATGTTGTATCTGATATCCAAAATGAAGGACTATGAGGAATTTGTTTACAAATGGATTACCTCTGCCCATATTTACAAAAAACGTGCTGCTTACACACTGATAGCTGCATCTGCCACACATGATAGAAAACTGTCAAATGATACTTTACAAGGAAAGATATACTTTTTGAAAATCTGAAAACTTTTATCTAAGTCATGACAATATATAAGTGTAAGAGTAAATATTTGCAAGCAGACTTAGAAGAAGCAGGAGGTAGGATACATGGATATGGACACAATAGGCGTAATTGTGGTTTTGCTGCTTGTGGTAAGCAGTGCAGCTTTGATTGCAAAAAACAAAAAGAAAAAAGATGGAGATGATAAAGAATAAATTAACGATTATAAAAAGCAGTTTTTGTGCATTTATTTGAAACCAAAAGAGATTTTTTGACGTCTAATGAATACAACGGAAGAATTTGCGGCGCTTATTATTTCGCGCGGGAAACACAGAAGAGAGGAAGAAAAGTGGGACAGGCACAAGTAAACAGACAGCGAAATGTACCGTATAGGAAAGCGGAAATTATATATAAGGATTGGAGCGGCAATTATAGACGGCGCAGGGCAAGGAAAAGGAAGGAATATCTTGCGAGAATGACAGCAGCAATCATTTTGGCAATATTTTTATCTTTGATTTGTTTTTGGACAGGAGCGATTTATCAGTGGGTGCAGCGTGATGTTTTAGAGCTGCTGCGTGATGACAGCAGCATGGAACAGACCGAGAGCATATCGGATGAGGTTGCGGAAGAGCAGGTGGCATCACCAGAGATCATTAAGAACTTTTTGGAAATCAATGATTTTTCACGTCCGGGGACAAAGTTGGAGAAAGTAAAAAGTATTTTTGTGCATTATACGGCAAATCCGGGTACATCGGCGGCACAGAACAGAAGCTATTTTTCTAATCTGGCGCTGACACACGAAACATCAGCGAGTGCACATCTTATCATCGGTTATGACGGAGAGATTGTGCAGTGTATTCCCTTTGACGAGCAGGCATACGCGGTGAAGACAAGGAATAAGGATTCTATATCCATAGAATGCTGTTATGTTTCCGATGATGGTTCTTTTACACAGGAAACTTATGATACACTGGTACATACATTGGCGTGGCTGATAGACAAATATGATCTGACGGTAAACGATATTCTGCGGCATTATGACTGCGGCGGTAAGAAGTGTCCCATATATTACGTGGAACATGAAGACGCATGGGAACGCCTGCTTCGAGATGTTGCAGAAATATAATAAGATTTTTTGAAAGTCGGAAAACTTTTTTATAGAGTCACGACAATATATAGATGCAAGGGCAAATCTTTGCAAGTCGACTTGAAGGAAGAAGGAGGATGGCTGCTATGAATAATGACGAATTCGAGCGGTTTGTCCTGAAGTTTGGAAAGGATATCCTGCGGTTTTGCCGGATGACAGCCGGAGACGCAGAAAATGGGGACGAACTATATCAGGACACAATGCTCAAACTGCTGGAGAAAAAGAAAAGACTAGACTCTGTGCAGAATACAAAGAGTTACGCTTTATCCACTTCAATTTACCTATGGAAGAATAAAAAGAAAAAATATGCAAACAGGATGAGACTGGTTCCGATGGACAGTATGGACGAGATGTCCGATGAGGGATATGAGATTTCTGGTCAAGACAATGAAATTTCACCGGAACATATTGTTTTACAGCAGGATGAGGTAGATATGATTCAGGGATTAGTTGCATCTCTGCCTGAAAAGTACAGAATACCAATCTATTTGTATTATTCGGCGGATATGCAGATAAACGAGGTATCCGAGATCCTCGGACTGCCGGAGGGAACCGTCAAGAGCCGGATGCGGAAAGCAAAGAAACAGTTAAAGGAAAAATTGGAGGCGATAGGATATGACAGATGAAAAATTGGATCAAATCTTAAAGCAGGCCCTTGCTCCTGAAA
>JAAVAA010000083.1 GCA_014804285.1 Lachnospiraceae bacterium
ATTTCACTACACTTCCTGCCATATTCATATCGTTGGGTTTTCAAGCAGGATTTCAAGAATAGTGAAATAGATCTTTCAGACACGACTATGCATCCGCAGTCATCGCAATAGAAATCGTATGCTTTGAATGTATTTTAACATTAAATTAACGGATTTACAATTATATTTTTGTAAATCCGTCAACTTTTTGCCTTTTAGTCTTCTGCTTCAATGGTAGCAAGACTTTTATATTTATATTCCACAACAGACATAACGGGCAACCGGAATGAGAGGTTATGAAAATGACTTTAATATTGGGCAGAAACGGCTTTATCTTTTTGGAAAGTTCCATGCCAGTCACATTGGGCATCTCAATATCCAGCAGGAGCAGGTCATAAAAGAATCCATCCTCCGTAATGTCAGACAAAAGATTGTTACTGTTTGTGTAAGTTGTTATTTCATAACCGATACCGTAGGATTGCAGGCTTTCCTTTATAAGCAGCAGGATGTCAATATGTTAAATTATCGACCAGTTTGAAAAAGCTCTACACTGTATTTGGCAGGATTATCTTTGTCGATATAAACATTCGCATATAAATCTTCTTTTCGCTTAAATGGTGTCAAAACATAATAGTTACTTACTGCTTTGTATTCCTTACCCTCATAAATAAACCGACAGACAATTCTGCAACTGATGTAGTTTCCTACTCTAATCCAGGCTGCCGGAATCATGTCCTCTATTTCGGAGTCTATACAAGCACCTGAATGCTTCAACTTTTTCAATTTTTGTCTATCGTATACCAGCTTACTCATTGAAGCCAAAAACAATATCAGCCATACAGAAACATTGATTAACATGGGTTTCAAGATAGTTGAATTAAAAAAATTCCCAACAAGACCAACAGCTAATTCAATCACTGCTACAAGCAAAGTAGCATTAGCGCATATGGAAAATAAGTATTTTACAGGCTTAAGGTTAGCAATTTGTTTTTCTTTAAAAAGCTTGGAAATATTTTCCTCCGCCTTTCCTTTGTATTCCTCTGCTGATATATGCTCTCCCGAAAAAAGCTCATTTAAACTAATACCCAGAGCATCACACAAAGGCTGTAAAAGCGACACATCCGGCATTCCTCTTCCGTTTTCCCATTTGGAAACGGCCTGATTGGTAATCCCTAATAATTCGGCAAGCTGCATTTGTGTCAGATTTTTTTCTTTTCTGCACTGTGCAATAAAGGCACCTATTCTTTTCTGATCCATACAATAAATCTCCTTTGTTATATTTGTGACCGCAGTATATCAAAAAAAGAATATATTTAGAACATATTAAGCGTTAACTCAATACTAAACGCTTAGTTGAGCGTTAAAATTCAGTTGTATTATGCTCTGCCCAAACTGTTCAGCAAGGTTTCCCATGCCGGACTATATAAAAAGTAACCACGCTATTATACCTTTCCTACCCCAAAAATTAGCAGTTCTTCTATCATTTAGAACTGCTATGTGTAATATTACACTATATGCTCCCTTATAACAAGTCCGGGTACCCCCCTGCTTTATTTCAAAATATCCGCCGCTTCCATGATGGTCTGCTCATATGTATAAGCCGCAACCGAAACCAACTTTTTTACTGTACTGGTCTTATAATACCTCTCGTCTGCTTCCTGCTCCATCAGCCTGCGCTTCAGTGCAGCTTCCTCATTCAAACGGGCATATTCCTCACGTTTTTTCTTCTTTGCCGCCTGCTCTGCCTTAAACTGACGCACTTCTTCCTCTGAGGGACCAATGAGTTTTCCCCCTGTAGCGCCGAAAACACAGCTTTGTTTAACTTCTCCTTCTTCGTCAAGAACAAGACAATAACTTATCTCCCACGGTTTCGCTACAATTTCCTGTGCTCTCGGTCCCAAAGCTGCCACAGCTGCCCTGTCCCACCTGTCATAATCCGTCTTCCATTTTGCAACTTTGGCATATATTTTTCTGGCATATTCAGGGTCGGCATCCATCTTCTCCTGCAGCTTTTCCGGAATAACAATGCTTATTTTCATGGGGCCGACTGCCTGCATCCGCCTTTGCGAAATAGGATCGGACATCTTCGGATTTTTTCCTGTCGGTCTCCAGTTATTCAATTCGTCAACTGTCGTGCTGTTATCAAAATATTTATCAAACGGAAAATCATTTCTTTCCCACAGGCCCTGCTGCACATTGCTGGTTCCGACCTTTGTAATCACCTGATAATCCGGAAATACGTCTGAAAAACTTCCAGCGCCATTTACAACCTGTGAATAATCAATCGGAGACATTCCTTTTGCCTGCAGCTCCGACTCATAGTAATCCGTAAATTCCTTGAGCGAACAGTGCGTGCTGGCATAATAATTTACAAGACTGCTGTTTTCCGTCAACCCCCATCCCTGATGTTTCGCCTTTGCAGCCGCAAGCTCTGCAAAACTCACGCCACTTCCTGTACTTGCTTTCTGTGTTTTGTCTACGTTGCTGTATGCCCCCGCCAAAGTGCCGTTTACTCCTAAAATACTCATAATAATTCTTCTCCTTCCCAATCTTTTCTTTCATTTTTCATCATCTACAACTGCTATATCCAAAATCCATATAGGTGTTCACCTAAAGGTATCTACCTTTTTATATCGGCAGAAAAAGTGCGTTTTTCGGGCGGATGGAACGAAAGACTACTTTTCGGGAACGAGAGGAGTCAAATGTCTGCAAGCAACCACTTGGCTCGTTGCTTGCGGGAATAAATAATGCGCTACCTCAGCAATGCCATACTTCCGGTTAATTTATTGACCTTCTTTTTTGCACCGCAGATGGCAATCCCGAAATAATTCAATTCCGTTTCTGAAACATCCTTCATCTTTTCTATAAACTCATCATACGTCTTGCAGCCCTGCGCCAGATCAGAGAAATCAACCACCGTCAGTTCTGAAAATTCCGGCTCATACAGCCTTTCACGGATGGCTCTAATCACCTCCACATTGCCCTTTAAGATTGGCACCGGAAATTCAATAATCCCCAAGTGCCCGTTACCCGTCTTGTCATACACATCTGCACCACAACCTCCGGCATTTGCTTTCCGAGCGTGATGCCCATGATAGCCGCTGTGTTTGCAATAACACCAAGCGGCAGGTTCTCGTCAATCACCATGACACATTTCTCATTCTGTAAGTCCATTTTAATCCTCCTACTTTTTGAAGTGTTTTTCCTCCTGCTCCTTGGACGCTTTCTCCTCCGTGAAATGTTGTTCATTCATTTGATAGCAGCGGTAAAGATAGGTTCTGTGAAAGCCTGCCTGCACATATTGTTCCGGTAATTCTTCATTTCCCGGAATATCTGCCAGTATCCTTGTAACTCCATTATCAACCGAAAACTGTAGAATATCTTCTATACCTACACCCTGCAGGTTTCCGTCCGGCAGGAATAAAAGCTCCTGCTGCTTTATGCCGATAACCGTGTCTGCATCTGCCATAATATACTCTGCAATTTCCTCTCCTGGCCCGTTTTGGCGGAACAAGTTGCCCTGCGTTTTCCTTGACGTGTGCAAACCTTCGGCATTCTCTGTAAGATCCCATTCACCTACCACGCCGCAGTCTTTTAGCACATATCCATTGTTCATTAGTATAGAACTCAGGTAATAATTGGTATGTTCCACTATGCGGAATACACAATCTAATCTGCTCCGGTAGCTGATTTCTTCGCATTTCCGTATATTATCCGGGACATTCCCCTGTGAATACTTATAATACAGTGGGTAGATGCAAAGATGGCCTCCCATTTTTTTCAGTATCCAGCCTTGGCAAACTAAAGTCTCTCTGTCTTGGAACAGGCTGATGATCTGCTCCTCACACCTCCTCGCGAGTTCATTCATTTTTCTGACTCTCCTTTCCGCTGTATTCTGAAAGGAAAAGCCCCGGCGCAAGCCCTATAAACTGGTTAAAATAATTCGTAAAATGACTCTGGTCTGAAAAACCTGTCCTGATTGCTACCTCCACAGGGGGAATCCCTTCGGACAGCATTTTTTTTGCTTCATTGATACGGATCGTCTCAAGGTATCGGTATGGCGTTACTCCCTTTTCTTTTGTAAAGGCTCGCAGCAGCGTTGACTTGCTAAGCCTTGCACATCGGCATATCTGGTCTAAATAAATGCGTTCCATGAAATGCGCATCCATATATTCACAGGCTTTTTCAATCTCCTGCCTGCACTCCGGGATGCAGCTTTCAAAGGGCTGCCCGTAATTCTGGATAAGATACGAAAGCAGAAACAGCAGTGTTTCCTCCTTCCCAAACTCCCCTGTCCCTTTCATGACCATCTCGTGGAGCGGTCGCAGGTGGCAGGCTGCCTCCTCGTCATAGATAACATTTTCCCGGAATCCCGGAAGCTCCCGTTTCCCACCAGGAAGTGCTTTCTTCCCGGTGACTTCCTCCGCCAGATCAAGCATGATCTCCTTTGAAATGTTAAAACCCCGGTAATCAAATGTCCCTCCGTCACTCTGGACGCAGGCATGGCTGTCCCCCGGATTGATAAGTACGATGCCTCCTTCCTCTATGGCATATTCCCTGTCCCTACAGGAAAGTACCCGCCCCCTTTCTCCACAAATCCTATGACATAATGCTCATGGAAATGGCTCGGAAAAGGCTGTATGATTCCCTCAAAGCGATATGCTTCAATCCTTAATTCATCATCATATACCACTGTTCTTGTTTCTTTCTTCATGTGGATTACCTCCAATTTCAAACTTGAACTATGTTAAAAGCCATTTTACCTCCTATTTTTTCCTGCGTCTTGTAAAATATCTTCATTTTTCAATGAACTCATGACAATCACGTTCCTTTCATTTTTATATATCATTGCTGCAAACACAAAAAAGCAGAAAGCATGTGTACACGTGCGTGTACCGCCTTCTGCTTTTTTGCGTTTGTGGCAATTATTTCTCATCTGCCTTCCTTCGCCCTGTGATACTCTTCCACCGTTATTCCAATCCCTTCACAAGCCTTTTCAAGGTCAATTCCAAAGTTCTTCATGGCTTCCACACTTTTTACAAGCATTTCTGCTCTTCCTTCACTTCTTCCCTCTTCCCTGATCAGCGCTTTTTCTTCCCACAACTGCATATACTTCACTCCCATCTTTTCTGATGCCTTAATCTTTCTGACATGCTCATGAATCAGTTTGACAGTATATTATCATAAAATTAACGGATTCGCAATTTTTTTGTAAATCCGTCAATTTTTTGCCTTTTAGCCTTCTGCTTCAATGACAGCAATGCTATTTGCCAAATGAGAAGCAAAGCTCCTCTCTATGCTCCAACAGCCGTATCAGCATATGTTCATTGATTTTGGCCAGGTCACTGTACTTCTCCATCTGAGAAAAATACGCGACACAAATCATCTGGATAGAAAGAACCACATAAGGAACAGCCTTCTTTTCCTCCTCCGTCATATGAACCACATCATCGTATCCTTTCAGGATTTGCCGATACAATGGCAGCCATTTCAAGATGCACTCTTCCCAGTCCGCAAAGTTTTCCGATAAAATCCCCGTAGCCGCATAACAGGGGTCGAAGAGGCGGATGCAGTATTCCGATAGCTCAAAATCCGTGATGCCGGTCATGCTGCCCTCCTCTATGAAAATATAGCTCAGGTTCATGTTCCGATGGATGACCTGCTTTGGCAGCTTCTCATAAGAGGCTCCGAAATTCCGCTCATACTCTTTCACAAAAGAGAGAGGCAAATCCACCCTTTTCCGCGTCTCCTCCAGCGCCCATGTGTGCACAGAATCATATAGATGATTTTCCTGACAGATATCCAAATCCAGCCCGGATAAAGCCTGATGAAGCTTTCCAGTCATTTCTCCGAAGCGATATGCCATCGCCTCGTCCCCCTTGGCAAAAAGTGCTCTGGAATCGCAATGGGTTCCCGTTACTTTCCGGCATAAAATGCAGAAGATATCCCCATCCTGCACCACCAACCTGCCATCCTTCGCAGGAACCGGCTCCGTAACATGAATGCCTGATTCCCTTAATGCCCGCGAAATATCTGCATGACGTTTCAACCCGCCCGGAATGGCCGAAATCTTCAGAATATATTCATCCCCTATCTGAAAATCGTTCTCAGAAACCCTGCCGCTCCCTTCATAATAGATTTCACTGATTGTTTCCTGTTCCATTCCCCAATGAGACAAAAGTCCCTGAATCCCTTTCTTTGACAACATAATCTTTTCCTCCTGCTTTAAACAAATTTTATATGGTCTGGCAGGATGATGGTCTTTCAGATAATCGGAGGGACTGCATCCATATTCCCGGCAGAAAGCCCTATAGAAACCGGCATAGGTGTCAAAGCCGTATTCCAGCGCAATGTCCAGCATTCTTCTTCCCTCCGAAATCTCACAGATGGCATGAGCAAGCCTTCTGCGCACCAGATACTGCCCGATAGGCATGCCTGTGGCCTTCTTGAAAAGGTCACTGTAATAAGCTTCCGAATAGCCTGCCATTCTGCTTAAATCCTTCAAATGGATATCCGTCTTCAGGTTTTGTTCCATATAATCCAGCGCAAGCTGAATCCTGTCAAGATAATCTAAGACCATTTTACCCGCCTTTCAAAAGTACTTCCTGCAGGAGTTCCTTTTATGCTATTCTAACATGAAATGCCGGGAAAACATTTCCGAAATCAGGATTTCCTCCCCAAACACCTTCATGCTCTTTGCACTGATATGTAACAAGGGAACCAGACAGGTGTATGGTTCTACCTCTGCTTGGTTCCCTTTTAGGACTGTATTCTTTCATTCTATTCTATAAAAATTTATTTCTTTTGTATTATTGATGCTTATAACTGGTTTTCCAGAACCTGATTCAAGTCCGTTTTTAAGTATATTCTCCAGATCATTGTAAGTCCTTTTGGAAGTTTTTTGTGTCTTCCCCATCATATAACCGCTATGATTTCTTCCATCTTCCATTTCTTTGCAGGGAGGATAACCGCTTTCTCACCAATAATGTCTCTTATAATGCGCAGCTCCAACTGCTGCCGATGCCTGAAATGCACTATCATGTCCTCAAACGTGCGATATCCGTGTTTTTCTCCATATGGGGAGTGAACCAGATATTCCAGCATCAATGAATACCACAATTCATTCCCCTGAGCATCGCTGCGTTCTTCTTTTATAGCTTTTATCGCTTCTTCCACTTCATCGCTGTATAAATATAGCAAGAGAAATTGTTCTTTCTTTATCTTGGCATACAGCTCACGGTAAAACTCTACAATCTCGCCGTCACTTAACTGATGGAACAATATCAAATCTTCCATGATATTCTGAAAAAAAGAACACTCGAACAGATAGCCTGTTTCTGAAAAATTTGAATATCTGGAAGAAATAATAGCTTTCAAATCCTGCAATGATTTTCTTCCGTTATATATTTCGAATTTCTCCAATTCCTTATGAAAATTCGGAATGTCCGTGATGATTTTCGTGTAGGAAACGACAAAGCGCTCCTTCTCCTGAACGGTATTCTTTACGATTTCAGCCCGAAGCGGCTCATAGCGTTTTAGCACTTGCCCGTATTCATCCTGCGTCATCCATGCGCACCACGCCAATTCAATCGGTGAATAATCGCCCTCTCTGCAAACATGAAATTCTGGAACGGCAGAGTTGATACAATTTAGCAGCGTGGATTTTCCCATTCCCTGAATTCCTTCTATAAAAACATTGTTCATATACTTTTCTCCCATCTGCCCTACAGTTCAATCGATTTCGTGGCAACCTTTTCCCGAAATCTCACATCATGTTCCACAAACAGCATCGTTGGTTGATATTTCAAAAGTAATTTTTCAATCTGCATTCTTGAAAAAATATCAATATAGATTAAGGGTTCATCCCATATATAAAGATGTGCCGGTGTCAGTAAGCTTGCCGCAAGCAGCACCTTTTTCTTCTGGCCTTCCTCTAAAATTGTCATATCGGTATCCCCTAAGCCTGTTTTCTGCAAAATCATCTTAATCAGCGTGGACTTTCCACACCCGTTTTTCCCATGTAGGGCAATTCGTTCTTCCCGAGTGACTGTAAAGGTCAAATCCGTAAAAACCGGATTATCGCTATCCTGATATTTCAAGGTGTAGTCTTTCGTATTTATAAGAACCTGTTTATGATGGGCAATCGGCACCAGCTTCAAGTCTACAGGCATCTCTAAATCCTTTAAAAGTCCTTCCTTTTCTTCGATTTCTCTTTGGATGCGCATCTCCATCTGCGTTACCCTGCTCTGCATCTTTTTTGTTTTTGCGCCAATATGCGCCCTCGTATCTATACTTCTATCATGTTCTTTTATGGGGTCAAATCCGATCTTGGTACATTCGTTTTTGTCCGCCCACTCTGCGGTGCGTGACGCAGCCTGTTTCAACTTTTTGATTTCTTTGAGATGCTTTTCATTCTCCGCCTGTTCAAACTGATCTCTTCTCTGCTTATTTTCCCACCATCCCGCGAAATTCCCTCTCTGCACCTCAATGCTTTGTCTGTTCAGCACCAAAACATGATCAATACAGGCATCCAGCAAATCTCTGTCATGCGATACCAAAATAAACCCTTTCTTGGAAGCCAGATATGCCTTCACATTTTCCCTGGCATCATGATCCAAATGATTTGTCGGCTCATCAATCAGCAGAAAATTATTTTCACTGGAAAACAAAACTGCCAGCATAATTTTGGTCTGCTCTCCAAAACTTAGCGTTTTATATGGTCTGTAAAGAATCTCTGCGCTTTCGCCCAATTGCGTCAGCTCACAGATTACACGCCACTCCTCGCAGCCTGCCTTGAGTGCTTCCATAAAGTCAGCGGCAGGCAATTGCATTTGCGCCTCCGTAATCTGATATGGAAAATAATCAAATACCGCAGCGGTATCTATTGAGCCGTTATAGGAATACTTCCCTAACAGTAAATTTAAAAAGGTGGTTTTGCCTTTTCCGTTGCGACCTATAAAGCCCAATTTCCAATCCGTATCAATGGAAAATGATATATTCTCAAATATATTATCAAAGCTTCCTTCGTAATAAAATGTAAGATTGTTTACATTTATCTGTGCCATATACATTCCTCCTCGATCGTTTTTCATACACGCTCTATCCATTTGACATACATTTCAAGTAAAAAAAACAGAAACCCTTTGTTGCCAAACAGTTTCATTACATCCTATAACCTCATATATCAGGAGGACGATATTGCAATCATCACTTACAATAAAATTCTATGCACACAAAAAGAGAGGTTATGAGAACATAATCCACTTTTGGCAACATGACAAACCAGTGCGTGTATTATTACCCACACTGATAAAAAGCTTCATGTAATCAAAAGTAAATTATCTTCTCATCCTTTCACCTCTCTCCTTAAGATGGTGCTATTTTAGCATTTTACATTTTGGTTGTCAACCAAAATGCTCAGTCCCTTTTCAAGTTGAAAATGTATAAAATGAATTGCAAATCGCAGTGGGACAAAAAAAGAAGCCCGCCAAGGCTCCTTTTCCCCGTTTTATTAAATTCCTGCTGCCATGAACAGCGCCAAAATCTTTCTTCTCATTTTAATCTCCGTTCTGAAACTGATGGCAAATAAATGGCTGTCAGAGAACGTTTATCCGGCAACGAAGCCGTAGCTTATGCTATAAAACAGATTAATCCGGATGTCATGCCGGCATTCCCTATTACTCCTTCCACAGAGATTCCCCAATATGTGGCAAATTATATTGCAAACGGGGAGATTGACACAGAATTTATTCCTGTGGAGAGCGAGCATAGCGCCATGAGCGCCACCGTTGGGGCTTCGGCAGCAGGGGCAAGAGCGCTTACAGCCACCTCCTCCTGCGGTTTGGCTTTAATGTGGGAGGAATTGTATGTTGCTGCATCCAACAGGCTTCCCATTGTTCTGGCACTTGTAAACCGTGCCCTGTCCGGTCCTATTAACATCAATGCGGATCATTCCGACAGCATGGGTGCAAGAGACAGCGGATGGATACAGATTTACGCGGAGTCCAATCAGGAAGTCTATGACAATTTTTTGCAGGCGTTTCTGATAGCAGAACATAAAGACGTGATGCTTCCGGTCATGATTTGTCAGGATGGATTTATCACCAGCCACGGAGTAGAAAACATTCTGCTGGTGGAGGATGATCTGGTCAAAAAATTTGTTGGCGATAGAGAGCCGGAACATTATCTTTTAAATCCGAAAGAAACTCTGGCTGTAGGTCCCTATGCTGTATCTTCCTATTATATGGAAACCAAACGTGGTCAGCGGGAAGCCATGATCAATGCCCGTAAAGTAATTTTAGAAGTCGCAGATCGCTTTCAGGCTATGACGGGACGGCAATATGGTTTCTTTGAAGCATACCGGTTAGAGGATGCGGAATATGCAGTTGTCATCATCGGTTCTGCAGCAGGCACATGCAAGGCTGCCATTGAGCAAATCAGAAATACCACGGGTAAGAAGGTAGGTCTGTTGAAAATCAGAGTGTTCCGCCCTTTTCCCGAGGAAGAAATTGCGGAAGCACTGGCACACGTGAAAGCAGTTGCCATTCTGGATCGTTCAGAGATGTTCGCCGCTACCAGCGGTCCTCTGGGCGCAGAGGTAAGGGCTGCGCTCTATCAGGCAAAAGGGACAGCAGAAACGGTGAATTATTTCTATGGGCTTGGCGGCAGGGATATCACTGTGGAAGATTTCTGTCAGATTTATGCAAATTTAGAGAAGATCGCAGAGGATCACAAGATAACAGATATGTACGAATATATAGGTTTAAGGAGCTGAATATGGAAACATATAATTTTAAAGAAATGATGAGTAAACCGGAACGACTGGCTCCGGGGCATAGAATGTGTGCCGGCTGCGGCGGCACCATCGCAGTTCGCGGAGTATTGCGTGCGCTGCACGAAGGAGACAAGGCGGTTGTAGGCAATGCAACGGGATGTCTGGAGGTTTCTTCTTTCATGTATCCGTACACTGCATATGAGGACAGTTATATTCATAACGCTTTTGAGAATGCAGGCGCAACACTTTCCGGCGTTGAGACTGCGTACAGGGTATTAAAGAAACGTGGAAAAATTAAGGAAAACTATAAATTTATTACCTTTGGCGGCGACGGCGGAACTTATGACATTGGCTTCCAGTCCCTCTCCGGCGCTATGGAACGCGGACATGACATGGTATATGTATGCTATGACAATGGTGCTTATATGAACACTGAAACCCAGCGCTCTTCTGCAACTCCCCAGTTTGCGGATACCACCACCACGCCTGCCGGTAAGGTTTCCAATGGTAAGGTACAGATCAGAAAGGATCTGGCAGCGATTATGGCAGAACACCATATCCCCTACGTTGGACAGACCACTTTTACAAATAATTTTAAGGATCTGCACACAAAGGCGGAGAAAGCGATCTACACACCGGGCGCCGCTTTCCTGAATGTCCTTTCCCCCTGTCCGAGAGGCTGGGGATATGAACCTTCGGACCTTATGGATATTTGCAGAACCGCAATTGATACCTGTTACTGGCCGTTGTATGAAGTGATAGACGGAAAGTGGATTTTAAGCTATGAGCCCAAGGTAAAGCTGCCCATTGAAGACTTCCTGCGTTCCCAACGCCGCTTCCGCCACCTGTTCAAGCCTGGAAACGAAGAACTGATTGCAGAGTTTCAGCGGGAAGTAGACAGACAGTGGGAGGAACTGCAGGCAAAGTGCGGCAGATGAAGGATTTGTTTTCCTAAGCCTGTTCCCGGAACCATTTGAGGATCCTCCTTCGCTATTAAAATTTATATCATTGTAGAATTGGAGGAGAAAAGCCTATGGAATATATATGGTATGTTATTGCAGCACTGGGGGCAGGAATAGGAACAGGTCTGGAGCGCTGGAATGTCCTGCTGATCTGTATTGTCGTTGCAACTGCTGCATCTCTTATTTCGAGGCTGTAAAAAATCTTGTGTCTATGGGGAAATAATCTTTTCTGATATGAATCAGATATGTAGAAATTTGCTGTCGAATAGCATCACTTTTATGCTGTCGAATTTCTTTTCTGATA
>JAAVAA010000084.1 GCA_014804285.1 Lachnospiraceae bacterium
CTTCTCCCGTATTCTGCATACAATCTGCCATATAAGCATAAATAACCCTGCACACCATATGACTATAACTGGTAAAGCAAGCTGTCCGAAATAATATCCGGAAAGAAGCAGAAGAAATTCCCCAAGCCTTTTTACAAATCCGGTTCTTGACTCACTCTGAATGTAGGGTGTGTCCAGCATATATTCCATTCCCCTTTTAACTGCCGCAAAAGGAGACTTCAATATCATGTTTACATGAGAAAGTCCATAATAGATCCCTGTCTCATCCTTTATCAAAAGATTTGATCCGATTGCCAGCCAGATAACACCATATAATAAAACCGTAAGCGCTGCCGCTGCCAGCGAGGCTGCCACCAGCTTAAGAAGCCTTGCCCCAGCAAATGTTCTGAAAAAAGATATATTTCTGCTTTTGCTTTCCGCTATGCCCGAGAGCAGCAAATAGCACCCTCCTGCCAGACACAGCGGCAAAACCCAGTACACATCACTGCTCACTGTATAGAGTCCAAGTGTCAGCGAAAGTACATAAATGAAATAATACTTTTTACCGCACTCCTTCTTTGTACAGATTTCCATCATGCTGAGAAATGCTGTCAAAAAACAGGTAATTCCCAAGGTATATCCTCTTCCCTGAACAGCCATCTGATTGACCAGATTCATAGATAAATACAAGATCACCACAGATAATGGCCATAAACCACCCATCCATTTTGAAGCAATTCTGTATAATAAATACAAATTAGCCATTGCACACAAATAGGATACGCCTCTCAGTCCTATGTAGGAATTTCCAAACAAATCAAGTATCGCTGACAAAACGGAATATCCTACATGATTATTGGGTAGCGGCCAGTGAATCCCTGCATAAACCGGACCTTTACTGATAAAGCAATAATATGTATATAACTCATCATACCATGGGGTCAGGGCAAACAGCCTCCATCCGTAATAAACTGCCATTCCCACAAATATAAGCCAAAATGCCGCATCTTCCCATGAAAATTTTTTATCCAATTTCATCTGCTAATAAATCACCCATTTCCACACAGCCGACTTTTGTACATCCTTCTGACATAATATCCACCGTACGATATCCCTTTTTCAGAACATTCTTTACTGCCGCTTCCATTGCAGCAGCCTCCTTATCCAGATCAAAGGAATACTTCAGCATCATCGCCGCCGACAATACGGTGGCAATGGGATTTGCAATTCCTTTTCCTGCAATATCCGGTGCCGAACCATGGCTTGGCTCGTAAAGACCAAATTTGCTGTCATTTAATGATGCCGATGCCAGCATTCCGATAGAACCGGTTACCATACTTGCCTCATCAGATAAAATATCGCCAAACATATTTTCCGTCAGGATTACATCAAACTGCGCCGGGTCTTTTACAAGCTGCATAGCGCAATTGTCAACCAACATATGCTCTAAGGTAACCTCCGGATAATCCGCCGCAACCTCTTCAACAACCTTCCGCCATAATCTGGAGGAATCCAATACATTAGCTTTATCCACGCTTGTCACCTTTTTCCTGCGCTTCATGGCAATATCAAACCCTTTCTTCGCCACCCTGCGGATCTCATTTTCATCATAAGATAAAGTATCCACAGCCTTCCTTATACCATTTTCTTCTGTTGTATAGCGTTCTCCAAAATAAAGACCGCCTGTAAGTTCCCGCATAATCAGCATATCAAAACCGTTTTCGCTGATATCCTTCCTAAGCGGACATGCATCTGAAAGCTCCTCATAGAGTACTGCCGGGCGTAAGTTTGCAAACAAATTCAATGCCTTTCGGATCGCCAAAAGTCCTGCTTCCGGTCTTAAATTCGGTGCCAGCTTATACCAGGGGGAAGTTGTGGTATCTCCACCAATTGATCCCATTAAAACCGCATCCGCAGCTTTTGCAGTTTCTACTGCCTCATCGGTAAGCGGAACGCCGTGAACATCAATGGATGCTCCTCCCATCAGTATATCTGTATAAATCATTTCATGTCCATATACGGAAGCAACTTTATTTAGCACCTTTTTGGCCTCTGTTACAATCTCCGGTCCGATCCCGTCTCCGGGTATACAAACAATATTCAGTTTCATCATATATCTCCTTTTCTTTTATCTTTCATTTAAAACTTCACAGAATTACGGAAAAAATAAGGCGCAGGATAAACTGCGCCTTACTTCTGGTAAATTTTATTCTGCATCTGCCTTTTCTACCTGAGCAATGGCTGTTTTCTGCATAGGAATACGGCAATTTTTGTTATTACCAAATTCTACAATTACCGTGTCATCCGTAATATCTATGACAATCCCGTAAAAACCACTGTTTGTAAGAATGCAGTCTCCCACCTCAAGTGTCGATAACATAGCTGCCATTTTCTTCTGTTCTTTCTTTTGCGGACGAATCATAAAGAAATAAACAAATGCAAAAATAAGTACCAGATATACAACCATAATGATACCGCCGCCTGCTGCAGCTCCTGCCTCTTCTGACAATAAAATACCCATTATAATGTTTCCTCCTGATTTGTTTCAGCCTTCTGCCGAGTCTAACAAATATAATACACAATTACTTTGTCAAAGACAAGCCTTTTTCGGATTTTTATCTCCCGCTCAGCATCCCCTCAAGCTTTCTCTTTTTGTATGCAGCAAATTCTCCCCTGTCCAGAGCATCTCTGATTTCTTCCATCATCGTGTTATAAAAATATAAATTATGAAGCACACAAAGCCTCATTCCAAGCATTTCCTTTGCCTTCAGAAGATGCCGGATATATGCACGGGAGTATCTTCTACACGCCGGACAGGAACACCCTTCTTCAATGGGGCGCTGATCCAGCTCATATTGCGCGTTAAACAAATTAATCTTGCCGTGATTGGTGTACAAATGTCCATGGCGTCCATTCCTGCTGGGATATACGCAATCAAAAAAGTCCACTCCGCGCTCCACACCCTCCAAAATATTGGCAGGCGTTCCAACCCCCATCAGATAAGTCGGTTTGTTAGCAGGAAGATGAGGAACTGTTTCATCCAGAATATAATACATCTCTTCATGACTTTCTCCCACTGCAAGACCGCCAACTGCATACCCATCCAGCTCCATCTCCGCAATCCTCTTTGCATGCTCAATACGAATGTCCGCGTAAACTGCCCCCTGATTTATACCGAATAAAAGCTGATTTTTATTGATTGTATCTTCAAGTCCATTTAGACGCTTCATTTCCTTTTGGCAGCGTTGCAGCCATCTGGTTGTTCTCTCTACGGAAGCCTGCACATAAGCACGGTCAGCCAGACTTGGAGCACACTCATCAAATGCCATCGCTATGGTAGAGGCAAGATTTGATTGAATCTGCATACTCTCTTCCGGCCCCATAAAAATCTTCCGTCCATCAATATGAGAATTAAAATATACACCTTCTTCTTTGATCTTCCGAAGTCCGGCAAGAGAAAACACCTGAAAGCCTCCGGAATCTGTTAGGATTGGTTTGTTCCATGACATGAACTTATGAAGTCCGCCAAGCTGTTTGATGATCTGATCTCCCGGTCTCACATGGAGATGATAAGTATTAGAAAGTTCTACCTGTGTATGGATCTGTTCCAAATCCTCTGTGGAAACAGCTCCCTTAATTGCAGCCACCGTTCCCACATTCATAAAGACCGGCGTCTGTATATTTCCGTGAACGGTTGTAAATTCTCCTCTTTTCGCTCTTCCTTCCTGTTTTAACAACCGGTACATTTATCTTCGTTCCTTTCTCTGCTGTCGATTCATGCTGTCAAAAACTACATGTATTTGTCCCAGAATTCTTCAAGACAAATCCCTTCTCCCATAATAACAGCTGCCGCTTCCTTCCCCACGTAACGAAAATGCCATGGTTCAAATTCAATACTGGTTATATGCTCCTTTCCCTCCGGATAGCGTAAAATGAATCCATATTCGCTACAATGCTCCTTCAACCAGATACCGGCATCCGTATCCGCAAAGCCCTCATCCAGATCCTGATAGGTATCCGATACCATATCAACAGCAAGTCCGATCTGATGTTCGCTTGCCCCCGGAACAGTAACCGTTTGTGAAGACAATGCATAGGCATCCATATAAGACATACCTCTTTCCATATACGCCTTGATCTTCCTATTAAACAGAACCTTCTGCCTGTTCATATCCCTATAAGGCGAACATATGCCCAGAATAATACCATCATTCTCATAAGCCGCCTGCATCATTGCCAGAAGATCCTCTATAATCCGCTCATCACACTGCATTTCTCCCTTAATGGTTTTAATCGGACCAAGTGTGAAAGCGTAATCTTCCGGAATTGGATGCTGTTTATTGATTAAAACAAGCTTCCAGTCATCTCCTGAGAACTCCGCCTCCTGCTCCTTATCATCCGCCTGCTCTTCCGCCTCCGGCAGCTCGGCGTCTTCGCTTTGAAGCATCTGCTGATCCTCACTTAAAATATCATCCAGTAGATATTTATCCGCATCTTCCAGTCCATAATGCTCTACATCCTCAAAACTTTCCAGCACATCTTCATCGTCCAGGATCTCGATATCATCATAAGATATCTGCTGCTCATTCGCAAAGGTAATATCCGAGTCAATCGTCACCGTCACTTCTTCTATTTTCTCTTCGCCGGATATAAACCCGTTTGCATCCTGAAATACCGGAAAAGCAAAGCTGTTTCCTACCATAAAGCAAAGCAGAATAAATGCCGTACAGACAAACCGTTTGGTTCCCTTTCTGCAATATTCCCATATATGATGAAAAAGCATACAAACTGCCAGACCGACAATAGCAGGTCCTTTCAGCAACCTGCTTCTCCGCCCCATATTGATAAAAAATTGTTTTGTCCTCTCGTGACGACTCCTTCTCATTTTTCCCCCAATGTATGTACAAAAAACTGATTTACATAATATAATACACAAATAAATCATTTTCTACAATAGGTAATTTCTGTTTTTTTGCTGATTTTTGAACTTTTTTCAACTGTTTTTCTTTATTTCTTGCTACTTTTTTCGATTTCGACTATAATCTACCATAAAAGTTGATTGAGAAACGTTTTAAACGCGGAGCGATCGGCTTTTATAAAAATGTAAAACATATTCTTAACTGTGAAAGCAGGTTTTGCAAAGCTGCGAAAGAGAGGATTATTTATGGCAGGCTCAACATTCGGAACAATATTTAAGATCACCACCTGGGGGGAATCCCACGGCAAAGCGCTTGGTGTCATCATCGATGGCTGTCCCGCCGGGCTATCCTTATGTGAAGAAGATATTCAAGTTTACCTTGACCGTCGAAAGCCCGGTCAAAGTTCTATATCCACTCCCCGAAAAGAATCCGATCAGGTGGAAATCCTTTCCGGCGTTTTTGAAGGTCGGACCACCGGAACTCCCATCTCTCTGCTTATCCGGAATACTTCCCAGAAGTCTTCCGATTACAGTGAGATTGCTTCCTATTACCGTCCCGGACACGCGGACTATACCTTCGATGCCAAATACGGATTTCGGGATTATACCGGCGGAGGACGTTCTTCTGCGCGTGAAACCGCAGGCCGTGTGGCAGCAGGCGCCATTGCCTTAAAGCTTTTAAAAGAATTAGGAATTACTGTGACTGCTTATACCAGATCCATCGGTCCAGTCAGTGCTGATCTGGAGCATTTTGACCGGAACGCCATTTACTCCACTGCCACTTGCATGCCTGATTCTGATGCTGACAGCCGTGCAACTGCCTATCTGAAAGAATGCATGATGAAAAAAGACTCCAGCGGCGGAGTCATTGAATGTATTACCACAGGACTTCCTGCAGGCATTGGTGATCCCGTCTTTGAAAAACTGGACGCCAATCTTGCCAAAGCCATTATGTCCATCGGTGCTGTAAAGGCTGTGGAAATCGGAGATGGGATCCAAGTGTCCACCGCTGTAGGTTCTGAAAATAATGACACTTTCTACTATGACGATGGCTCTGTTTCCAAAAGAACTAATCATGCAGGCGGCATTTTGGGCGGTATCAGTGATGGATCTGAATTGATCCTCCGTGCTCACATAAAACCCACCCCTTCCATTTTCTCCCCTCAGGAGACCATAAACAAAAATGGGGAAAATATAACCGTAGAAATCAAAGGACGTCACGATCCGGTGATCGTTCCCAGGGCTGTGGTAGTTGTGGAAGCCATGACCGCGCTTACGTTATTGGATGCCTGCATGTTGAATATGACAGCAAGAGTTGATTATATGAAGGAATTCTATCATAACGTGTAGCTTTGATATGCATATGATAGACATCCGCTCAGATTAAAATAAATTCTTAAGGAACCATTTCGCGAACGCTTTATCGAGCGTGGTGACGCAGGATTTATTTTAATCTGAGCGGATGTCCTACATGCGCATCTTCCAACTAACCATTCACTCCTCAACAAGCATGTTCACCGGTTCAATCTTCTTAATCTTCCGGCAGCAGACCAGCGTCACGAAAGCGGATGTAATGCAGATCATTAACACTGTTATCAGCATCCAGAAAAGATTCGTCTGGAAACTGCATTTTTTTATTCCGCAGAAAGATAAGCAGCTCACCGCAATCTTCTCTCCCGCAGCTCTGCATAAGATACAGCCAAGCAGCGATCCTGCCGCCATAACCGGCAGGTTGGAATACAAGGTCTGCCGGCAAAGCTGCCAAGTGTTAAATCCCAGCGCCTTGGAGATCCCGTAATTTTTTCGTTCTCTGACAATCTTGGTCTTCACCAGAAGGAACACGATTAAGATTACAGTCAAAACCGTCACCGTCACCAAAATAACACATATCAGCCCAATCACATAGGCTACCGATGCCAGCGAATTCATTGACGCTTTTTCCGTATCAGTGACTTCACGGTCCGGGTAATCCTTTGAGAGAATCTCCAAAAGTTCCTGTCCGCTATAATCTTCTTTGGCATAGACATAAATCATTTTTGTCACGCAGCTTCCATTCAAGCGCTGCGCCCCCTCATAGCACATCAAAGCCTTGCGGCCCATATTATTGATTTTCTGATCGATTCCCGTAAGAATATAATCCTTTTTTCCTTCCGTGCCCTCTACATAAATGGTATCTCCCACCTGTGCCCCTATACTGTCACAGATGGCCGCGGTAAGTACAATTTCGTTGTCATACTCCGGCAGTCTTCCTTCCAGCAGCATTTCATTGTCATTCATTTCCGGTTCCTTCCAGAAATCACAGGTCACATCCGTCGATTGGTCTTCCCGGTAAACCACAATATTGGCCGAGCTGCCATAAGTCACTTTCTCTACTTGTGGGTAATCCTCAATTTCTTTTCCTAATTCATCCAGCCCCTCTCCCACATATCCGGCCTGCCCATACTCAATTCCTGTAAGCTTCCGGAGCATCTCTGTTTCCTGCACAAAGTTCTGGTACATATAAAATCCTACACAGTTGGCAAAACCCAAAAGCGTCACCACGAAAACAATTCCCAGATTTCTCAGTTTTGTGCTGAAGATGCTTTTCATTCCAAGCGCAAAAAGAAGAGGCTGACGACCTTTATTTAATGGGAAGTAATTCCTTCTGAAATTATGCGCCATAATTCCTCCCCGAAGGGCATCCAGGATTGGTGTCCTGCCATATCTTCCGGCACTTACCCATGTAATTGCCAATGTAAGAAAAATACAGCAGACAACAGCGATCAGCGCGCTGAAAAAGTCAAAGCTAATAGTCCACGAAAGTCCCATAACCGATGCAAGAAGCTGTCCCATGGCAGGCCCTGTAAATGCCCCCAGAAGAATTCCACAAAAGCTTCCTGCTACAGAAACAAGTCCCATTTCCATCACAAAACTTTGGGTAATCTGACGTGCAGTATAACCGGAGGCCTGCAGCATCCCGATATTTTTTAGATTCATATCACAATAATTCCCAATGGAAAACCGTATTACTACCATTGCAATCACAAGCAAAAGCACTGCAAAGACCATTGCAATTCCCATGCCGATCATACTCATCATCGTATCACCACCGCGCATTGCTTCCCAAGCAAAGGAAAAATTAAATGCATCATCAACATGAGGAAGTGCGTTATTTAATTCAGAAGAGATTTCCCTGGTAAAAGTCAAGCTGCTTTCTCCCTCCTTCAGCCTTATTTTGTACTCCATATAAGGAACAAGCTCCGGTTCCTCTTCAGCTAGGTACTCTAACATTTCATCGGATAAATAACACTTGTAAACTGCGAGATTTAAAGGATTGGCATAAAGCGGATCTTCCACAAAGCCTGCAATCTCAAACGCATATTCTTTCCCGCTGCCAAAAGAAAGCCTGATCATATCCCGTTCTTTACAGCCGAAGGCTGATTTGAAATAGTAAGGCAGCAGTATCTCATTTTTAGAAAGTTCTTTTTCGAACTTCGGATAAATACTACATACACTGCGCTTCTCATTTACAGACGCCAAAAGA
This sequence comes from Lachnospiraceae bacterium, assembly GCA_014804285.1. Classification (GTDB taxonomy): domain Bacteria; phylum Bacillota; class Clostridia; order Lachnospirales; family Lachnospiraceae; genus Suilimivivens. The sequence continues at coordinate 8,421 of JAAVAA010000084.1, forward strand.
AAATAAAAGCTGCTTTCCGCCTTTTCATCCAAGCCATATTTGCCGTTTGTTGTAAAATAAGCGGGTGTTTCTTCAAATCTTTCCACCTGCTCATAATTATCAAAAAAATCTTCTATCCCTACCACATTGCTTTCCAAATTAAGCATATACCAGTCTGCAGTCTGACATATCTCATACAGTTGATCCACTACCTTTCCCATATTCATAAAGGCATGAAGACTTACATATAAAAGAAGCGCCGCGATGGCAATCAGGGCTGATAGTACCATGGCATCACCTTTCTTTTTCTTCAAATTGTTCTTTGCAATAAAAAAGCTCCGATACATACTACCACCCCATTTCCTTCAAAAACAGGCGCAGTTTCTCGTGCCTTGCCACATCTCCGGTTGCATATTTCCCCAATTCCAGTTCTCCTGTAATGACACCATCCTGTAAATAACTGATCCTGTCTGCCCTTCTTGCCGAACGGATATCATGCGTCACCATAACAATAGTCTGTCCCTTTTCGTGCAGAGATGACAACACATTCAGCACATTTTCCGTATTGGCGGAGTTTAATGCCCCGGTAGGTTCATCCGCAAATAAAATTTCCGGATCGTTGATCAATCCTCTCACAATTGCCACTCTCTGCGCCTCTCCTCCGGATAGCTGGGAAGGGAACTTATGAAAAGATTGCTCATTAAGCCCTACCTCTTCAAGCAGACTTTCCGCCTTTCTGGCAATAGCCTTTCTATCTCTGCTTTTTAGCAGACCGCTGACCATGATATTGTCCAAAACGCTCATGGTGTCATTTAAATAATTCTGCTGAAACACAAATCCACAGTTCTCCCTGCGGAACACTGCAAGCCGGTCATTGCTGTAATCCGTGATTTCCTCGTCCTTATAACGGACACTTCCAAGCGTGGGTTTATCCATTCCAGACAAAGCATAGAGCAATGTGGATTTCCCTGATCCGGAATTTCCCATAATGACCACAAACTCTCCCCGCCTGATCTCCAGATTTAAATTCTTAAGTACATGCTGCTGCATACTTTCATTTGAAAAAGTCTTGCATAGATCTTTAGCCTTTAATATAACTTCCATTTTGACCTCCCATGATTCTTTTCCCTTATCATAAAGACTGTAAGGCTAAAAATCTTTTCCCAAACCTTGCACATTTCTTAACTGATTCTTAAATCTAAACCTTACGCAGAAAAAGCGTTACCACAAATCCATGGTCATTATAGCACTCTATCCCGCCCTTCATCTGCTCCATAAAGCATTTTGCAAGATAAAGTCCAAGCCCTGCGCCGGATGTTCCCTTTGTATTGCTTCCCCGGTAAAACTTTTCCGTCACCATTGAAAGCTCCTCTTCTAACACTCCTTCGCCTGCATCTCTTACCCGGATTGTGATTCCTTCTCCAATATCCTGATAGTTGACATGTACCGATGTCCCTGCATACTTACAGGCATTTGAAATGAGATTATCCACCACCTGCTCCAAACGGAGCTTGTCCATGATCAAAAGACAAGATGGTATCTCATTTTCCTGTATAATCTCCATACCGTGATAAATGTCTCCATAGCCTTTCATATTTTCAAACATCTGCGGAATCAGTAGGCTGCTTTCCTCGCAGGGTTCTGTCTTAAGCATTTCCAATTCTTCCAATGTTGCATGAAAAAGATTGTTTACCAGCTTTTCTATGGTCTCTGCCTTCGCTGCAATGATCTGTATTTTTCTTGCCGTATCCTCAGAAGTTTCTGTCACCTCTAAAACCTCACATGCCGCTTTGATCGCTGCCACCGGTGTCTTAATATCATGGGAAAGCTCCGCCACCAGTTCCTTTTTACTCCGGTTTGCCTGAAGCTCCTTTTCCCTTGCCTTTTTTAATTCTTCCCTCATCAGATCAAAGCTTTCCGTAAAAGCCCCGAAAAAATTATAACGCTGCATAGGAAGGGGCAGATCCATATTTCCTTTGGCAATCTCTGCCGAAAATGCTTCCAGCTTTTGAAAAGGGCGGATATACGCACAATATAAGAAAAGCAACAAAAGATCCCCTGCTATCAAAATGAGCAGAGACAACAAGACTGCTTTTCCTAAAGTCTGTCTTTTCCACTTCAGATACATCCTGTTTTCCCGGTTCCATATGATTTTTCCCACAATCTGCCCATCATTCTCATAATCAAGGATTATTTCTCCTTCTGTGACGGCATCATTTACTCTGCCCTTCCAATCGGTATCCGTTAAAAAAAGGAGGCTGCAGTCAAAATGCGCCTCCACGTCCTCTCTTTCCATACCGGATTTGATTGCTTCATCAATCTGTTTTAATTCTCTGTTATAATAAACCATATCAACTACCGGTTCTTCTCCTGTGTTTATCTGCCGGATAAAAAGAAAAATTACAAGCAGCATCAGCAGGGTAAATCCCGCTGTCAGATATCTGATCTTCATCTAAACCTCCAACATATAACCGGTTCCCCAAACAGTTCTAATAAGCTTTGGTTCACCCGGGTCATCTTCCAGCTTTTCCCGGAGTCTTCGGATATGCACATTCAGCGTTCCGTCCCCATAAAAGCTATCTCCCCAAACCTCTTCAAAAAGCTGCTCCTTGGTCACAATCGTATTTCGGTTATCGTACAGGCACTTTAGAAGCTGGAACTCTTTTGCTTTAAGCTCCCGCTTTTGTCCATGGATAACCACACTCATAGTTGCCTCTTCAAGATACAGCCCTTTATTGCCTGCTTCTTTCAAATTGTCCGGGCACTTAAAGCCGGGACTATCCGCTTCCTCATCGGATCCTTCATTCTCTGCCTGCTGATACCAGGAAATTCTCTTTAGGATCACCTTTACCTTAGCCAAAAGAACACTTAATGTATATGGCTTTTTGATATAATCATCTCCGCCAATCTGGAGCGCCGCCAGCACATCCTCGTCACTTTGTCTGGCACTGATAAACAGGATTGGTATCTTTGAAGCTTTCCGGATTCTTTTACAGAGTACAAATCCGCTCTCGCCCTCAAGATTAATATCAAGAAGCAGCAGATCTACCTGATTTTCCAAAAGAAATTCCTCCGCACCCGAAATGCTTCCCGCCCATGCACAGGACACATCAAAAAGCTGAAAATACTCACAGGTCATTTTCGCAAGATCTTCTTCGTCATCTACGATCAAACAGTTGTAATGCATAGTCTTTCCCTGTCATTCCTTATTTCAGACGATAAAAAATAATACAGTTAGGCTGATCCACCCGAAGTTCCCTGCCATTCATAACCATGATTCCCTTCTCCATATTAACGCCAAAGAAGGTCATGGTATCTGATTCATGATTTAAGGAAACCAGATGCCTATTATCCGGGAACAATGTCACATCCTTTGGATAATCTCCGCTCACCGGCAGGCAAAAGCATTTATTCAGCATACCGCTCTCCTGATCGATGGAATAAACAACGGCACTGTTATCACCGGCATTGGAACTGCAGATATACTGAAAATCCTCTGAAAAATTCAGTGCACATGCAGCAGATCCGGATGCATGATAGGTATTCAGCGTGGGAACATTTTGTATCTTCTCAAAAACAGGATTTCCATGGCTGTCCTGCTCATAAGTATATACATCAATATAATTTTTCAGTTCATGAACAATGTACAGGAACTTTCCGTCTTTGGAAAATTTCAAATGATGGGGGGCGGATTCCTGTTCGCTTCTGATAATGTCTACTTGGCGTAATTTTCCTGTAGCATGGTTCAGCTCATATACCACCACGTGATCCATCCCCGGATCAGCCGCACACAAAAATTTATTATCTCTGGTCATCTTCACACAGCTGATGTGAGGACGGAAATTTCTCTCCGCAATGCTCCCAAGTCCCTTATGAAAAATCTCCTCCGTGATCTCTCCGATGGAACCGTCCTCATTTACCTGAAGCGCCGTCAGCTTGGCATCATGATATCCTGCCACAAACAAAAAACGATCCTCATAATCCGTAGAAAGATGACGTCCCCTCATTCCGTTAATATGGGCATGATTTAAAATCTCAAGGCTTCCGTCTTTCAGAATCTTGTAAGACTCCACACCAAAATCAGTGATAGAATATAAATATTTCTGATTATGGGATATGGTCACATAAGAAGAATTGGTAATCTGCACCTGATCCTTTTCTGAAAATCTTCCGTTTTCCATATCCACATCATAAATTCGGATTCCATGCCCGCTCTTATTTCCGTATGTGTACGTGGATACATATGCAACATATTTTTCTTTTCCCATAATAAGCCTTCCTTTCCTTAGGGCTTTTATCCCTGCTCCCTCTTGCTGCAGGATCTTTGACTTGTCTGTGCCCTTACGGAAATTATACCACCCTTTCTTACAAAATGGAACGCTAAAAAACATTCTCAACTTTTTAAGTAAAAGATATTGACAAAGCACATTAGTTTTGTATAATGAATATCAGCGTTTAGTTTTACTAAACTCAAAGTTTATTATAATTTCATCACAAAAAGAAAATATAAAAAAGAGGACTATACATGAACAACAGTATCCATATCGGAAGTAAAATCAAGGATCTTCGAACACAGAAGGGGCTTACACAGGAAGAACTGGCTGATCGCTGCGAGCTCTCAAAGGGATTTATTTCACAGCTTGAGCGTGACCTGACTTCCCCTTCCATCGCCACCTTAGTGGACATTCTTCAATGCCTCGGTACGGATCTTAAGGAATTTTTTCAGGACTTTGAAGATACACAAATTGCTTTCCGCGAGAATGATTATTTTGAGAAAATAGATGAAGAACTTCAAAACAAAATTGAATGGATCATTCCCAATGCCCAAAAAAACATGATGGAACCAATCCGTCTTACCCTTGCGCCGGGAGGCTCCACTTATCCGGATAATCCCCATGAGGGTGAGGAGTTCGGATATGTACTCTCAGGAAGCATTACTTTAATCCTTGGGAAAAAATCTATCCGGGTAAAAAAGGGAGAATCCTTTTACTTCACCGCAAAGACAACTCACTATATAAAAGCAGACGGCAAAACCGGCGCCGTAGTAATCTGGGTAAGCAGTCCGCCGAGTTTTTAATATACTTTAAGGAGACCACACATGAAAAAAGTTTTGATCGATCTGAAAAATATCAGTAAATCCTTTGATGGCCAGATGGTTTTGGATGACCTGAATCTTTATATCCGTGAAAATGAATTTTTAACACTTTTAGGTCCCAGCGGATGTGGAAAAACCACAACTCTGCGCATTCTGGGCGGTTTTGAGTCCCCTGATAAGGGAAGTGTGGTCTTTGATGGAAAAGATATTACCAAACTTCCTCCAAACAAACGACAGTTAAATACTGTTTTTCAGCGCTATGCTCTTTTTACCCATATGACTATTGCTGAAAATATCGCCTTCGGCCTGAAAATCAAGAAAAAGAGCAAGGCATATATTGATGACAAAATAAAATATGCCCTGAAGCTGGTGAATCTGGACGGATTTGAAAACCGTATGCCGGATTCTCTAAGCGGCGGCCAGCAGCAGCGTATCGCCATTGCCAGAGCTATTGTCAATGAACCGGAAGTGCTCCTTCTTGATGAGCCTTTGGGTGCCCTTGATCTAAAGCTCCGTCAGGATATGCAGTATGAGCTGATCCGTTTAAAAAATGAACTGGGGATTACCTTTATTTATGTTACTCACGATCAGGAAGAAGCTCTTACCATGTCCGACACCATCGTGGTTATGAATCAGGGATATATCCAGCAGATCGGCTCCCCCGAAAAAATCTACAATGAACCGGAAAATGCTTTTGTTGCTGATTTTATCGGGGACAGTAATATCATAAATGCCACTATGATCGAAGATAAACTGGTAGAGATCTTCGGCACCCGTTTTCCCTGTGTGGATACCGGTTTCGGTAAAAACAAACCTGTGGATGTAGTGATCCGCCCGGAAGATGTGATTCTGTCCTCTCCCGCCTCCGAGAAAATTAAGGGAGTAGTGACCCATCTGATCTTCAAGGGGGTTCACTACGAAATGGAAGTTACCGCATGCGGCTATGAGTGGCTGGTGCACTCTACCGGAATGTATCCGGTGGGCACCGAAGTCGGTATTGATGTAGATCCCTTTAATATTCAGATCATGAATAAACCCGCTTCAGAGGATGAGGAGGCTGTAGGAACCAATGAATAAAAAAGGATCATTGAAAAAAAAGCTGTTAGGAACACCCTATTTTATCTGGTCTGTCATTTTTATCCTTGTCCCCCTTGGTATGGTATTTTATTACGGACTGACTGACCGGAGGGGATCTTTTACCCTTGAAAATGTGCTGGCAATCTCCACTCCGGAACATGCGAAAGCCTTGTGGATTGCGCTGCTTTTGGCGTTGATTGCTACTGTGATATGCCTTTTCCTGGCATATCCCCTTGCCATGATCTTATCCCGCCAGAAAAACGGACGCCAGAGCTTTATTGTGCTGATTTTCATTTTACCTATGTGGATGAATTTTCTGCTGCGTACCCTGGCATGGCAGACACTCCTTGAAAAGACCGGGGTAATAAACAGTATACTGAATTTTCTCCATTTACCGGCGCTGAATATCATCAACACGCCTTACGCTATTATCCTGGGCATGGTTTATAATTTTTTACCATTTATGGTTTTGCCGATCTACAATGCCCTGTCCAAAATAGACATCAATGTGATCAATGCAGCCAGAGATCTGGGAGCCAACGGATTGCAAGTATTTTTAAAAATTACTCTGCCCTTAAGCATCCCCGGCATCATCAGCGGTATTACAATGGTATTTATTCCGGCACTGACTACCTTTGTCATCAGTAAGCTTCTTGGGGGAAGCAAGATTTTACTGATCGGTAACGTGATCGAAGAAGAATTTACACAGGCAGGCAACTGGCATTTAGGAAGCGGACTTTCCATCGTGCTGATGCTGTTCATCATCTTAAATATGCTCCTGACTGCGGCTTTTGACAAAGATGGGGAGGGTTCGTTCTTATGAAAAGAAATCTATTGCAAAAGATATACATTGCCCTTATTTTTATCTTTCTTTATGCTCCCATCGTCACCCTGATCGTGCTTTCCTTCAATGGCAGCCGGACACGGGCAAAGTGGGGAGGATTTACCTTAAAGTGGTATAGCGCACTGTTTCAGAACAGAGATATCATACAGGCTTTATTTAATACTTTGTTGATTGCGCTAATTGCCTCAATTGTATCCACTGTCATCGGCACCATTGCCTGCATTGCCATTATGAGCCTGAAAAAGAAATCCCGTGCTATTATTATGGGAATCACAAACATTCCCATGATCAATGCGGAAATTGTCACCGGAATTTCTTTAATGCTGTTGTTTATCAGCCTGGGACTTCGCTTTGGGCTTGGCACCATTTTACTGTCTCATATCACCTTCTGTATTCCTTATGTGATATTGAGTGTCATGCCGAGAATGCAGCAGATAAATCCTTATACTTATGAAGCGGCTCTGGATCTGGGAGCCGGACCTGTGTACGGATTTTTCAAGGTGGTTTTTCCGGATATCCTTCCCGGTGTGCTCTCTGGATTTTTGATGGCATTTACCATGTCGCTGGATGATTTCATCATCACCCACTTTACCAAGGGCGCCGGGGTAGATACTCTTTCCACCAAAATTTATACAGAAGTTAAAAAAGGAATCAAACCTGAAATGTACGCTTTATCCACGATTATTTTTCTGACCGTACTTATCCTGCTTTTCTTGGTAAATCGGGTTCCGGCAGAAAATCAGGAGAAGAAAGGAGCTTTATGATGAAAAAATATTTATGTTTTGTACTTTCATTACTCGCTGTACTCTCGCTGCTTACCGGCTGCGGCAGTACCTCCGGTGAAAATGGTGAAGTCATTGTTTTCAATTGGGGAGAATATATTGACCCGGAAACACTTTCCCTTTTTGAGAAGGAAACCGGTATAAAGGTAGTTTATGAAGAATTTGATACCAATGAAACTATGTACCCAAAGGTAGAAACCGGTGCTTCTGCGTACGATGTTATCTGCCCTTCCGATTATATGATCCAGAAGATGATCGACAATGACCTTCTGGCCGAGATTAATTTTGACAATATCCCCAATGTTAAGAATATCGGTGAACAATACTTTGAACAGTCCAAAGAATTTGATCCTGAAAACAAATATTCTGTCCCCTACTGCTTTGGCACCGTAGGTATCCTTTATCACAAGACCATGGTGTCTGACCCTGTAGAAAGCTGGTCAATCCTCTGGGATGAAAAGTACGCAGACAATATTCTGATGCAGGATTCTGTAAGGGATGCATTCATGGTTGCCTTAAAATTAAATGGCTACTCCATGAATACTTTGGATGAATCACAGTTACAGACTGCCAAAAATTCCCTTATTGAGCAAAAGCCGCTAGTGCAGGCTTATGTGATCGATCAGGTTCGTGACAAAATGATCGGTGACGAAGCCGCGTTGGGTGTCATTTATTCCGGTGAGGCAATCTATACCCAGCGTGAAAATGAAAGTCTGGAATATGTGGTTCCCAAAGAAGGAACCAACGTATGGATTGATTCATGGGTCATTCCGAAAAATGCCCCCAACAAAGAAAATGCAGAAAAATTTATTGATTTTATGTGCCGCGAAGATATCGCGCTGATGAATTTTGAATACATTACCTACTCTACCCCCAATGTGGCTGCACAAGCTTTGATCGAAGATGAAGATATTAAAAATTCAAAAATTGCTTTTCCGGATCTCTCCCAATATGAAAATCTGGAGACCTTCCAGTATTTGGGGAGTGAAGGGGATGATCTGTATAACAGCCTTTGGAAAGAGGTTAAATCGGAATAAATTAACGTTTAGCTGGGATACAGAGATCAATATAAAAACCCGGATAGAAATCAAATTCTACGTCGCCACACTCTCGTTCTATAAAAAGCGTAACAGCACTAAGTTCGAAAAAACCTC
>JAAVAA010000085.1 GCA_014804285.1 Lachnospiraceae bacterium
ATTCAGGACAGTCTGGAAAAAATGAAGAATATCGGCACTATGCTGATCGTGGCTCACAGGCTTTCTACCATCCAGCATGCGGACAATATTATTTTGTTGTCCCATGGTCAGATCGTGGAGCAGGGCAATCACCAGCAGCTGCTGTATCAAAAGGGGCGCTATTACGACCTGTACACACTACAGTATCATAAGCAGATGCTTCAGAACTCTTAAGTTTTGTTTTTGGAGCGGAGATTAAGATACACTCATCCAACATCCTTCCGCTCCAATGCCATCTTCTGGCGGCACTAAGATGCCCTTGTCAATTAAGATATCCACAAGAGAATCCAGAATCGGCATGTTTGCCAGCGTGTTCGCATGAGGCCATTCTCCCAAAAGATGTTCCGGTACATTATCGAATATCAATTTTGCAATATCGGCGGCAACTTTTTTGGCAGATGAATTGAAATAATCTTTTGTAAGTTCCTCTGTGATTTCAAAAAGACGATTGGAATCGGATAAATTGTTTACAAGTATTTTGGTATAAAGGATATCTCCTTCGCGGTATAAATAACCACATTCAATTGCCTTCGCCGCATGTTCTTTGTCCTGTTCGGAAAGGCTCTTAATATCTATACCATTGATAGCCTGGATCGCAAGCTGGAGTTCGGGATCGTTGGCAAGATCATGACCGCAATGAAAATGTTTTTTAATGCGTTTAATATATATATTACTAAGATAGATTTGCGCATATCCGCAGATATTCGCAGCGCTTATGCCATCGCAGCCGCCGCCGTAATTTGCCCCATTGTACTCGAATCCGAAAATGTTGAAAGGACGCTCTGTTCTTGGGATGTCAGAAAAATAATCTTTTTTCAAAATTTGATAGACGGTGTTGGCAAACGTGCTTGACATTACATGAATCTGCTGCCAGAGGATGAGATTCAAGTCAACTTTGTGGTTTAGGTAGGGAAAAGCCAGAAATCTTTCCTTGTTTTCCTGAATAAACCTTTCAATCACATCAGAGATTTCTGAAAGCTGCACAATGTAAATATTATGGGCTTTGCTTATTGTCTCTTTATCCAGAAGAATAAAGTTGATTACATATTTTCTATTATCAAGGCGGCGGAGCATACCGTATTCACCGTTTTTTCCCCTTGTCAGGATTTCAAGTTCTTCTTCAACGTAAACAGTGGGTACATTTAATTCTTCTGAGATTTGCTTGGCGGTTCTTGGTTTTTGGCGGCAAAGCCAGACAATATGTCTTGAAAAAAGTCTCGTGCATACTTCTCTGGGATCGCCCCATATGGGAGAACCTGATCCCCATATTGTGAAATTAATGTCATCAAGTGCAACCGGCTTTTTGGTTGTAGGATTTTCCATTTTTTCTACCTCCGTTTTCAGTGTTTTCCGTGCCGAAAAAAGTCTTTGACGAATTGCGGTTTCGCTGGTATTCTGCATTTTGGCAATGTCCCTGATCGAAAGGCCGTCAAGATAAAAGGCAACCATGACTTCGCGATAGGCTTTTGTCAGAAAAGCAATCTGCCGATAGATATTCTTTAATAATTCGGTATCGTTCTGTTCCTGCATTTGCCCATCGATGGAAATTAATGGTAGAATTTTTTCCGGGTCGCCCTCATAGAATAGATCCGCGTGCCTGCGAAAATGATTGCAAAAATCTGCATATACATTCCGGGCAATTTTCCAGATGTAGGAATAGGCATCGGTAATGTCCCCTTCGGTACCAGCGGTTTGGACAAGTGCATAAATAATATCAGAACATAATTCCTGGGCTTCATAGCTGTCCCTTGTTCTTGCATAGCAAAATCCAAATAATTTTTCCAGCAGATCCTTGTCAACCATTTTTAGCAGTTCTTGTTTTTTCAATCTTAGCTTCCTCCGGCATATGTTTCATCCATATAGTCTTAGAAATTTTGGATTTGTTAGGTGGGTTAGAAAAAATTTTATAAATATTATTTGTGATTCTTACGTCAGTAGCTCTAATAATTCCTCCTTCGTAAAGCTCCCGCTTCCCAGATCCTCTCCGGAAAGTACCTGCTCCGCCAATTCTTTCTTGCGTGTCTGCAGCTTCAGGATATTTTCTTCGATCGTATTTTTCATAATCAGCTTATAGACATTCACGACATTTGTCTGACCGATCCGGTGTGCCCTATCGGTGGCCTGATTCTGTACTGCCAGATTCCACCATGGATCAAAATGGATGACGATATCTGCAGCGGTCAGATTCAGCCCGGTTCCGCCTGCTTTCAGCGAAATGCAGAACACGTTGGTTTCATCCCGGTTAAAGTCCTCGACCAGCTTCAGCCGCTGCTCTTTGGGTGTGGAACCTGTCAGCACATAATAGGATATGCCCTCTTCTTTCAGTCTTGCCTGTAGATTTTCCAGCATGGAGGTAAACTGTGAGAACAAAAGGATCTTGTGACCGCCTGCTACCGCGTTTTGAATCAGTTCTATGCACATGGCGGACTTGGCGGAGGGACTCTCGTATTTTTCGTAAATGAGGGCAGGGTCGCAGCAGAGCTGTCTTAATTTGGTGAGCTCGGAAAGAATCTGTATCTTAGCTGTCTTAAACTCTTCATCAGACTGTTTGTCCAGCATCATGCGGATTCTCTGGACGTGAGCATAGTAGAGCTTCTGCTGCTCGCCCTCCATGGTTGCGTACATGCATTTTTCCAGTTTATCCGGAAGATCGGTAAGAACGTCTTTTTTCAGCCTCCGCAGGATAAAGGGACGGATCATTTTTTGAAGTCTGTTCATGGCGGCTTCATCCTGAGTCTGCACCACAGGTATTTCGATTTCTGTACGGAAACGCTGGTAGCCGTACAAAAACCCGGGCATGAGATAGTCAAAAATACTCCAGAGCTCGCTCAGCCTGTTTTCAATCGGCGTTCCGGTGAGAGCAAAGCGGCAATCTGACGCTATCGCTTTGACGGCTCTTGCGGCCTGTGTATTATGATTTTTTATATACTGTGCCTCATCGATAACCTGACAGAAAAATGAAATGCCTTCATAGGCTTCCAGATCTCTTTTCAGCAATTCGTAGGAAGTGATTAAAATATCTCTGCTCTGTGAACTGCGTATAAGCTCCCTGCGGTCATCTGCGCTGCCTGTCACCATTTTAACGGGAAGCCCGGGAGCGAAGAGGGAAAACTCATTTTTCCAGTTAAAAACCAGAGAGGCCGGAGTGACAATCAAAACGCGGCGGTTATCGGAAAACTTTGCTTCCAGATATTCTGACAGCAAAAATGTAATGGTCTGCAGTGTCTTACCAAGTCCCATGTCATCAGCCAGTATGCCCCCAAAACCGTTGTGATATAAGGTCTTGAGCCATACGAAGCCTGCATTTTGATAGGGGCGCAAAGTAGATTCCAGACTGGCCGGCGCTTCAAAATTATTTTCATCGGCGGTCTTCATATTCCGGATCAGTGCCTGAAAGGCTTCATTACAGCTGGAAGATACATATTGCGATTCCTGAAGCATGTGATCCAGATAAAGAGCCCTGTATCGGGGCAGTGAGACAGTTTCGCTGCGCATCTGTGTATTAGTCAGGTTCAGATCCTGCCTGAGTGTTAGAAGCGTCTGGAGCCCCTCATCATCTGCAAGGATAAAGTCGCCGTTTTTCAAGCGGAAATATTTTTTCTTTTTGTCATATTTTGATAGTATTTCGATGAGTTCTTCTCTGGATAATTCAGCGGTATGCATGGTCATCTCCAGCAGATCTTCCGATAAAGATACGCCTACTTCCACTTTACCGCTGTATACTACACGGATTTTCTTTAGGGCATCAGAGACGTACACATCGCCAAGCGCCTGTAAACGGGGAATTCCCAATGTAAGCAACTCGTAGATTTTATCCTCATCTCCAGCGATGACCATTGCGCGTTCATTTTCATCGTAGGCGTTACAGTAAGAGGCGACCGTGTTTCCAACTTGTATCTCCTTAACGGCATCCCGCCCGGAGCGTTCTTCATCCTTTTTATAGACTTCAAATTTTCTTTCTCCGTAGACGGCATAGACCTTGCAAGTGATGAAATCTTTTTGCGGTGCATCCAGATAGATTTCAAAGGAAACGGGTTCCACACCATAATCGGCTTCACTGAAATTTATCCGTTCACATTCATAATGTTTCTCCAAAAGAGGAAGCAATTCCCGGCAGAACATGGGGATGTCGCTTTTGTCAACATAGAATGTGGTTTCAGGCAGTTCAGAAAGGCAGGATAAAAAGTCCTGGATTGGCGAAAGAACTTCTCTGCTTTCGAGGTGGATAAGTCCATCTTGAAAGGTGTAAACAGTATGGGTAGAATAAATTGCAGTTAAGGGCTCAGATTTCACTTCAATGCCATCTCTTTTTCCGATGACCCATAAGCGGCGGATTGACGGGTTGTCTGTCTGATACCAGATTTTTTCACCGGAACCGTTCAAATCAATTAGGATAGGGTTGTCTTTTAATATGGTAAAGAGTTCTTCCGTGTCTGTCCCGTTAAGGGGTATCTGACGTAATTTCAAAAATGTTGGCTTGTAGGAGTAATAATTACGTTCAATATAGCGACTGCCGTTTTCCTGCACCCAGTCGAGAATAAATTTTACGATTCTTTGAGACATCGGCTCAAAGGCGCTTAAGGTATGTGTAAACTTTAGTTTTTTTCCATAGGAATATTCTGCGCAGGATGCTATATTTTGGGCAAACTCAAACACATCCTTGAGGACATATCGGGTGTCTATTCCGATTTTGAATTCCACTGTAGCGCCGTTCTCATTGCATTTGAAATGGGGTTCCAGAGATACCTTTTCGTAGGGCGCATCCTGCATTAAAGGGAGGGTGGACTTTATTCTCTGGCGCCGCAGCAGATCTTTGATGATGGAAGTTGTTTCTTTGGAACGGGACTTAGGGGAAAAACGTCCGCCATCAGGAACAATATAGTCTGAGAGGCTGCGTTTTTGATTGATGGATCCCGGTTCTTCTATATAGTCAAAAATGGTCTGCTGCATGCCAAGACGACTCTCACACTCCAAGAGTACAGCGGCGCAATGTTTGCAGATACCGTCATAGTTGTAGAAAGCGGGACAGTCACAGAAGCATTCGGACAGATACTCATGAAATGTATTATAGACAAGCTCTGTCCTGTATTTTTTTCTTCCGCTGCCCTGCACAACGGCTTTCATGAAAATTTCTTCATCCTGCTTTTTGGACTGAAAAGTCAGTACTTTCTTTTGGCAGAATAGTTCATAGCCTCTGTTATAAATGGTGGGACCGGCAATTTCATTAATGATCTGCTTATTTAGCACAATAGGTTCCTCTCTTCTTATTATTGGCAATTTGTGTAATGGCATTGTAATCAAAAGATTATTTTATCATAAAACGCCGCACAGATGTTAGATCTGCCGGGAAAATAAATATTTTTTTTGGTCAAATTGTATTG
>JAAVAA010000086.1 GCA_014804285.1 Lachnospiraceae bacterium
ATTCCCTCCTTTGCTGTGATCAGCCCCTCAGAGGTCATGGATTCTTTGATCTTCTTGGAAAAATCCGTTTCAAACTTTAAATCACGGTTTGTAATAATTCCCACAAGCTTACGACCTTCTGTAACCGGTACGCCGGAAATACGGAACTTGGCCATTAGTGCATCGGCATCACCAAGAGTATGCTCCGGGGTAAGTGAAAAGGGATCCGTAATAACACCATTTTCCGATCTTTTCACCTTATCAACCTCTTCTGCCTGGGCTTCAATGGACATATTCTTATGAATAATGCCAATTCCTCCCTGTCTTGCCATTGCAATTGCCATTCTGTGTTCGGTAACCGTGTCCATTCCCGCACTCATCATAGGAATATTAAGCTTGATCTTCTTTGTCAGCCATGTTGTCAAATCCACCTCGTTCGGAACGATTTGTGAATAAGACGGTACCAGCAGTACATCATCAAAGGTAATGCCTTCTCCAATTATCTGACCCATTTTCTCTCCTCCTGTGATTTATCCTCATTTATCCATTTCAACTTTAATCTTTAAATACTTTTCTGGGCGCAACCGTAATAATTGCTTTTATCATCTCTTCATTAGGCTCAATGATCACTCTTTTTTGTCCGTCATAATAAAAAACATATCTGTGATCAGGCTGCTTCTCTTCCCCTGAACTGTAATCTACCGTCTTGTCCTGTCTGTTCTTATAATTATCAAGATGCCATGACTTGATCGGCGCTAAAATCTCCATCTTTCCAATATCAAATACCGCCACCCGCTTACGTTTGCTTTTGGCCATAACCTTGTCCACGGTCAATTCCTTATCCACATAAAGATACTCATATTCCAGGTTCGCATTCAGACTAACAAAATATGCCACAATGCCCAGCACAATGCCAATAAGCATTGCCACAATATAGCCAAGCAATCCAAGCAAGATAAAACCCGCTGCCAGAATAATCGTCAAAAACTTGAGCAATGTCATGTACGCAGGTGTTTTTCGTTTAACCAGCCATTCCACATATGTTTCGTTCATATCAGACCTCCATCCTAAATGTATAGTTTTAATCATAGTATATTTTCCGGAAACTTTCAAGTAATATCGGACAGCCGCAAATGCATTTTCAATATTTTAATCAACTGTTTATGATTTTTTTAGAGGTATACTCTATCCTGCCATTGACACACATTTTCAAAATCGCTATGATGTTAATTATGAATGCAAACTGCCGGAATCCGTGCAAGGAAGGAACGCTTATGAGTCAAACAGAAAAAGAACAAATCCCCACCCGCGGGGTACAGGATGAAATCCGTCAACAGCAGCAAAAACTGAAAGATAAACCCTTTAAAGAAAAGCTGCAATATTTCTGGTATTATTACAAGATACATACTATTGTATTCCTTGTTGCGGTCTTTTCTCTGGTCACTTTGTTCCACGATATTTTTTCCGCAAAGGACTATACATTTTACGGCATTATGCTTAATTCAGTCAATCTCTCGGAGGAAGCCATGGAAAGCGCCTTCGGGGAATATGCCGGACTTGACCTTGATACTTATGAATGCTTTATCGATACCAGTTCCACGTTATCTTACCGTACGGCAACCCAATATGATATGGCCACCTCCCAGAAACTGATTGCTCTGGTTCAGACCAAAGATCTGGATGCTGCGGCTTTCGATTCTGAAATTTTCAACAATTATGCCAATAATGAAATGTTTCTGGATCTGACAACGATTTACACGGCTGATGAGCTTCAAAAATACGAAGATCATCTTTACTATATAGATAAGGCACCGATGGAGCGGGCCAATGAAAATTCAGACTACGAAAACGAAGCTCTCATTTCCGCTGCGGAAAGCAGCGCGTTTTCAGTCGATGATATTATAAAGGAAGCGGAAACACACCGTCATCCGGAAAACATGGAGCAGCCCATCCCTGTAGGAATTTTTATAGAGGATTCTCCATTTGTTCAAAAAACAAATTCTTATGACATCCTCGTACCGATATTCGGCATTTCCGCAACCACCACACGCCCGGATACTGCCAAGAAATATCTGGAATTCCTCTGGGACGAGCAGATCGATTTCGCTTCCATGAAAGCAGAGCCTCTGCCCTGATTCCTCCTCACACGGAAAATATCTGAATTCCCTTGTCATTAAAAGCGTTGTCTTTCCGGCAGCGCTTTTTTCATCGTTTTATTGACGCAACATTTTTCTTCAAAAATTCTCATCTTCATACGAAATTCATAGGAACATGGTATACTGTCATCCATCAGCAGAAAGGAGATCTATCATGAATCAATCCCCCTATCAGGTACTTTTTCTGGAAGACGAACCTACTATCCGTGAGGTTTTGGCTGAATACATGCAGCTCTCCGGTTATCATGTCGTTTCCGTCTCCCGGGGTGATGATGCTATCCGGCTGATCGACTCCGGAAATTATGACATCGCTGTTTTAGACATTATGGTGCCCGGTGCTGACGGCTTCCAGGTGCTTTCACACATCCGCGCCGCAAAACCGGAAACGGCAGTAATTATGCTTACGGCTCTCGATGATGAGCAGACGCAGGTCAAAGCCTTTAACAACTATGCAGACGACTACGTGATCAAGCCGGTTTCTCCTATCATTCTATTAAAACGCATGGAAACCATTCTGCGGCGAACTGCTTCCGCTCTCGGCGGTGCCGAATGCGAAGACGGGCTTGTCATAAACGAACAGGCATACTGTGCAATGTATCAGGGAAAACGTCTTTCCCTTACGTTAAGCGAATATTTATTGCTCCGGACACTTTATCAGCATCCGGATCGAGTATATACCAGAGAACAACTGATCCTGAATATTTTTAATGAGGACTATATCGGAAATGACCGGATCATTGACGCGCACATCAAAAACCTGCGCAAAAAGCTGCCAATTTCCTGTATTAAGACCGTGATCGGCGTAGGTTATCAATTCGACAGGGAGGCTTTGAAATGAAGATCAAGTTAGAACACAAAAATCTGTCTTACAGTCTGCTTCTTGCAGGCTGTCTGCTTCTTTTTCTCATAGGTTACTTTATTTATATGCTTCCGTCTCTCTATGTGGATCATCTTATGGACGAAAATCTGAAATCTATCCGTGAGCAGCATCGTACTTTTGTAACCACGGGAAGTTATGAAAACATACGTGTCAAAAACCCTACCGCATGTTTCTCCCTCCGTATTCCCAATCAGGGAGATACTTTTTTTCTGGCCGGTAAAACCTTTTCCCTTCAACTTACCCTTACGGATACCCGCCTCCGGGAAAAGCTGCATGAATACCAAATATTACTTCAGGATTTCCAGATGACAGATTCGGATACAGACAGAAATCATTCCATTCAGATGCAGCAGTCCATTGATGAGTGGGCCTCCATTCTGTCCGAATCTCTTTCCGGCATAGCGCTTCCGGCAGAAATCAAATTGCTGCAGTTGCAGGAGTCGGATTCCTTTTATTTCAACGAATATCTGCGCTATCACTCCATTTCTGATCACATGTTCATTCTGGAAACCGGTGTTGAAGACGGCAACAACAGCTACATTAATTACATTGCCATTGAAAAGTTGGAGGATTCTCTGGTCCTTTCCTTCCTTCCTGTGATGACTCCCGATATCAACGAGATCCGCCCCGTAATCCTTCAAAGCCTCCCCTTCCTTATTGCTGCGGTTCTTTTTCTGGTGCTTATCTTTTCCCGTATTTACGCTAAGGGAATCATTGCCCCATCCCAGCAGCTGATCAGGCAAAGCTATGAAGAACTGGAAATAAAAAATCAGAAGCTGGAGGCCGAAAATCTGCGTCAGGAGGTTTTCTTGCGCGCCTCCTCCCATCAATTAAAAACACCGGTATCCGCCGCCCTTCTTCTGACTGACGGCATGATTGGCCGGGTGGGAAAATATGCTGACAGAGACCTTTACCTGCCAGGGGTAAAGGAGCAGCTCCTTTCCATGCGGAAAATTATTGAAGACATTTTATATCTGAACCGGCTTAAGGATCAGATTCATATCCAGGAAACCGATTTGGATGCTCTGCTTGATTCCTGTCTTCAGTCCTATCAAATTATCCTAGGCAGCCGCCATCTGACTCTGGTCTGTGATTCGAGAACTGCCCAAAAAGTATCCACCGATGAACGGATTGCATCACTGATTTTGGATAATCTGTTATCTAATGCAGTAAACTACACTCCTCCCGGCGGAAAAATAGAAATCCGCACCTCCCCCGGAACGATACAGATACAAAATTACGGCACCTGTATTCCGGAAGATCTGCTTCCTCACATTTTTGATCCGTTTGTCGGCGGAAATAACGATTCGAGCGGACACGGACTGGGATTATATCTGGCTTCCTACTATGCCCGCGCAGCAAACGCCTCCCTGTCTGTCTCAAACGAAGGGGAAAGCGTCCTCGCTATCCTTCGCTTTCATCGGCATGAAATCTGAATATAAGATTCATTCCGGCTTCATCGGAACTTCATATCCTTCTGATACTATTTTTACCAGAGACAGCGCTATTTGCCTTTGCGCCATAAACAAATACGCTGTGTAACAACGCAAGCCACGGGAAGGAGACTTAAAAATGTTATTATCCATCGAAAATCTGACTGTCCGCTACGGACCCGAGACCGCCCTTAACATTGACCAGCCTATCCATATTGAAGAGGGAGAGCGGATCGGCATTATCGGCTCCAACGGCGCCGGTAAGACTACTCTGGTCAAAAGCATTCTGGGACTGGTGCCCTATCAGGGAACCATTCAGACCGCGCTTACACGGGATCAAATTGCCGTTCATATGCAGTTCAATGAATATGCGGATTCCATGCCGGTAAAATACATTATGGAAGCAATTTTAGAAACAAAGATCTCCAAGAATAAAAAGCTTCAGGAACTGATCGAGTACTTTGAATTTGGAGAATGTCTTAAGAAAAGGTATACCAAGCTGTCAGGAGGACAAAAGCAGCGCTTTACCATCATTTTGGTCATGATGCAGGAAGCTCCTCTGACTTTTTATGATGAGGTCACATCGGGACTGGATTTTGAAACCCGCCAAAAACTGATGGAGAAGCTGACTAATTGGTATCGGAACAAAAATGCCAGTCTGTGCATTGTCTCTCATTATTATGATGAGCTGGAAAACCTTGTTGACAAACTTCTGATTCTGGATAAAGGAAAGGTCATTGCTTATGGAAAAACAGAAGAATTGTTCCGCAGATATTGCGGCAGAGCCGTGATCATCTTAGATAATACACCGGAAAATGAAACCTTAGTTAATGATTATAAAAGACTGGCAGCTCCCGCCCATTTGATTGCCCTGTCCTGTGACAATGAATCCGATGAAAGGGAACTCACCTCCAGATTACTTACACACAACAAAAATTACAAGCGCAGCAGCCGGGATATCGAAATCCTGTCTATTAATGCCAAGAAAATGTTATCCATGAAAAGTGAGGGAATAAACTATGACAAATAAAATCAGAAAACCATTGACTCTGCAGATGCTGCTATTTGAGCTGAGAAATATAACCGGCAATCCCTATGTGCATCTTTTTGGAATTGTCATGCCCATACTGATGTCTTATATAATTATTCGCGGCGTTACTATGGAAGTTACGGACCCTGCCCTTCTTTGTACAATTTCCACTTCCGTCTTTCTTGGCATGGGAGTTGTTATCCCTATGGCAATTGCTCTCATGGGTTATGCTGCCACAAGAGCACAGGAGATGGAAAAGGGAATCCCCGAACGGTTAGAGCTGTTTGGGATCCGTTCTTCCGTCACCTTATGCAATCGGATTGCAGCCGAACTGATATTTATCCTGATCGTTTTTATTCTTTACTTTGTTTATGGCGGCCTCTTTTTTGAATTGGAGTCGCCCAAAGTCTCCGGCGCAGTAATATACACCGTAAGCATGCTTGCCCTTACGATCATACTGCTCTGCATTGCCCACGGAGTTGCGTCCTTTCTGAAAAAATTCGGTCCTACCTACTGCGTCGTTATGATCCTTTACTTTGCTTTCATGCTCTTTTCCGGCATGATGGGACTGAGCTATGATAATATGCCCTCCGGCATTCAGTTTGTTGCAAAGCTTCTGCCCACTACTTACCTCAACAAAGATATCTATACCATCTGGGTGGGAGAAAGCTGCCGCTTTGCTCCCATGATACAGTCTTACCTGCTTTGGGCTGTGATTGCGGGAATACTTCTGATTGCTACAGCTGAGATAAAACAAAAATATCGTAAATCGCTTTGATCGCATCCTCAAAGTCATCATCCGCCACACCAATGATCACGTTCAACTCACTGGAGCCCTGATCGATCATCTTTACATTAACGTTGGCATGTGCCAGCGCGGAAAAGATTCTTCCTGCCGTTCCCCGCGTGGATTTCATCCCCCGGCCAACCACGGCGATCAGGGCCAGATCGGATTCAATATCCACACAGTCCGGATCTGCCAGCCTGTGAATAGCGGAAACTACCTTCTGTTCTTTATCAATAAATTCATCCTGATGGACAAACACCGTCATGGTATCAATGCCGGATGGCACATGCTCAAAAGAAATTCCATAATCCTCAAAGGCCTGAAGAACCTTCCTGCCAAACCCGATCTCCGAGTTCATCATAGCCTTTTCAATATTGACCGAACAGAATCCCTTTTTGCCTGCGATTCCCGTGATCACATATCTGGATTTCTGACAGGTACTCTCTACGATCCATGTTCCTGCATCCTCCGGCTTATTGGTATTGCGGATATTGATAGGAATTCCTTCTCTTCTTACGGGGAAAATAGCGTCTTCGTGGAACACGCCTGCTCCCATGTAAGAAAGCTCCCGCAGTTCCCGGTAGGTGATCGTTTCAATCGCCTCCGGATTGTCAATAATTCTCGGATCTGCAATCAAAAATCCGGAAACATCCGTCCAGTTCTCATATACATCCGCTTTTACCGCTCTTGCAACAATGGCTCCGGTAATATCGGAACCGCCTCTTGAAAAGGTCTTTACCCTGCCATCCGCATAGGCACCATAAAACCCGGGAATAACTGCATGTTCCATATCCTTTAACCGTTCGCGAAGCATCTGGTTGGTGGTTTCTGCATCGAAATCCCCGTTTTCATCAAAACGGATCACCTGCGCCGCATCAATAAACTCATATCCTAAAAATGCCGCCATAATAATACTGTTCAGATATTCCCCTCTGGATGCCGCATAATTCTCTCCAGCTTTTTCCTTAAACTGTTTATCGATCACTTTAAATTCATCTTTTAAGGAAAGAGATAATCCCAGTCCATCAATAATTTCCTGATATCTTGCCTCTATTTCCTTTAATTCTTTGGAATAGTTCTCACCTGCTTCCGCTAAATGATAACAGCCGTAAAGCATATCCGTAACCTTTGCATCTTCCGTGAAACGCTTGCCTGGTGCAGAAGGTACTACATATCTCCTTTCCTTATCCGCATGAATAATATCCGCCGCCTTCCGGAACTGCTCTGCACTTGCCAGAGAACTTCCTCCGAATTTCACTACTTTTTTCATTTCTCCACTTAACTCCTCTTTTATTCTTTTTCCAAAAGCCTGTCAATAATGGTATGCCCCGTTGCAATATAGCTTCCTGCTTCTGCATCTTTTTCATTGTAATTCCAGGTCTCGCTCTTTAGCGCACTGTTGTCATACAAAAGATAGGGTACGCTGTCTGAAGTATGGGTTCTGACCCGGATTGGCGTAGGATGATCCGGCATAACAAGCAGACGATAGTCCACGCCCTCCTCATCCAATGCTCCGGTCAACGGTCCGATCACGCGCTGATCCAGATACTCAATTGCCTGCACCTTTTTTTCCACGCTTCCCTGATGTCCCATCTCATCCGGCGCCTCCACATGTATGTAAACAAAATCATACTCTCCGCGAAGGGCCGTAAGCGCTGCCTGTACTTTTCCTTCATAATTGGTGTGGAGTCCGCCGTTGGCTCCTTCCACCTGCGCGACACCCATTCCTGCTCCTACCGCAATCCCTTTCAGTAAATCCACGGCCGAAACCATCATGCCCTTTAGTCCGTTCTTTTCCTCAAAGGAAGAAAGCGCCGGTTTGGTTCCGGCTCCCCAGAACCAACAGCAATTGGCCGGGTTTAAGCCTTTCTTTTTCCGCTCGATATTGATGGGGTGCTCCGCCAGGATCTCATAGCTTCTCTTCATCATAAAAAGAAGCTGTTCATCATCAGGAAGATGCTGCCCGATCACCTGTCCCAGCACATCATGAGGCTGTACAAGTTCAATTACACTGCCTTGATTCCATATCAGGCAGTGACGATAACTGGTCCCTACATAAAACTGATAGGTTTCGCTTTCAAGCTCTTTCTTTACAGCTTCCAAAAGAACACTGCACTCTTCGGTGGATATTTCTCCCGAACTGTGATCAATGATCGTTTTTTCTTCAAAAGGCTCATCCCCGTCCGAGAGCGTCACAATGTTACATCGAAGCGCCACATCCGTATCCTTCATAGGTACGCCGATACTAAGCGCCTCTAACGGAGAACGTCCCGAATAATACTTCTTAGGGTCATACCCAAGCACAGAAAGATTCGCCGTGTCAGACCCGGGCTTCATCCCTTCCGGGATGGTATGCACCAGCCCGATTTCCGAAACCTTGCTAAGCCGATCCAGAGTCGGCGTATCCGCATACTCCAAAGGCGTCTTGCCCGAAAGCGCTTCGATGGGCTCATCCGCCATACCGTCTCCCAATACTACCACATATTTCTTCTTTTTCATTTTATTCCCTACTCCTCGATTCTGATACGGCTGATGATTCCAACCTTTTTGGCCTTTTCATTGAATTCCTTTTCTGTCATCAGATCTGTCACAAAAGCAAATTCTCCGGGCACATCCGCTTCAATTACGCTCGCGCTCTCAAAAATGTGCAATGCATCCATTTCCTTTTCCACCGAAACCCGTACAAAGAACCGACGGCTTGCCTTTTCAATTCCGGTGAGTTCCACATCTTCGTTATCCCAGAAGCACATGATCACTTTCCCTATATGCCTTGCACAGTCTACCACATCCGATACCACCGCGCTTGCTGTAGGCAGCTTTCCGGCGCCTCTGCCATAATACATAGAATCCCCCAGCATATTTCCATGGACAAACACCGCATTAAACACATCATTTACCATAGAAAGAGGATGATCGTAACTGATCAGGAACGGGGCTACCATAGCATACATATTTCCGTCCTGCTCCTTACTCTGGGCAAGCAGCTTGATGGTCTTTCTCATTGCCTTCGCATAAACAAAATCTTCCGGCGTGATCTTAGAGATTCCTTCAGTATAAATATCCTCGTATTTTACATTGCGGCAGCACATCAGGGAAGAAAGAATCGCGATCTTGCGGCAGGCATCATAACCTTCAATATCCGCTTCCGGATTTCTCTCCGCATAACCCTTTTCCTGTGCTTCCTTCAAAACAGCATCAAAGTCCGCACCTTCCCGTTCCATCTTGGTTAATATATAGTTTGTAGTTCCGTTTAAAATACCGGTAATTGCATCAATTTTTTCCGCTGTTAAGGAATAGTTCAGCGGCCTGATAATGGGAATTCCGCCGCCCACGCTTGCTTCAAAAAGATAATTGCACTTGTTCTCGTGTGCAATCTGTATCAGTTCTGGCCCGTGAAGCGCAACCAGCTCTTTGTTGGAGGTACACACGCTCTTTCCCGACATAAGCGCCCTTTTGGTAAAATCATATGCCGGCTTGATTCCTCCCATGGTCTCACAAACAATCTGAATATCCGGATCATTTAAAATCAGTTCCACATCATGAACTACTTTATCCTCGTAAGGATCTCCGGGAAAATCCCGCAAATCTAAAATATATTTAATATTCAGTTCCTCTCCTGATTTCTTGTTGATCTCCTGCTTATTTTTTTCGATTACTTCCACAACACCGCTTCCAACCGTGCCGTATCCCAAAACCGCTACCTGTATCATATCGTTTCCTCCATTCTTTTAAGAAAAAATTTCTCACGTTTATTCTTTTGCCAGTATTTTGACATTTCGAACACCCTTTTGCCGTTCCATGGCTTCAAGCATTTCCGAGACATTTCCCGTTGTGGGAAGCACTTGAACACTTAAGCTTAAGGATGCCACTCCGTTAATGGGAATACTCTGATGGATGGTAAGAATATTTGCGCCAAACTCTGCGACAATCTTAAGCACATCCGACAAAAGCCCCGGTTCATCCT
This sequence comes from Lachnospiraceae bacterium, assembly GCA_014804285.1. Lineage (GTDB taxonomy): Bacteria > Bacillota > Clostridia > Lachnospirales > Lachnospiraceae > Suilimivivens. Next base: position 10,230 of record JAAVAA010000086.1, read on the forward strand.
CCATCTGAAAGGTCAGGGTGATGGTAGTTCCCTGCGCATTGTCATGAAATTGAAAAATATCATCCTTATACTTGTAAAAAGAACTCCGGCTGATTCCTACCCTGTCTGCCGCTTCATTGATGGTATGCGCCCGTCCTGTATCAAGAAGCTTTTTGGCTTCCACCACCTTAAGAAGCACCTCCGGCACCGCCTGTTCCTTCACCACGAAATATCTGGTTCCCATTTCCTGCACCTGTCTTTTTAAATGAGCAATTATATACTCCGCGGCTTGTGGCGGAGCTGTAGATTGGCGTACAAAAGTCCGCGAATGTTTTTCTCTCACGGACACTTGTTTGTTACCGATGGATATTGTATCACAGGCTTTTATAGATAGCAAGTACATTTTTCCCATCTAAACATTAATTTGCATTTATGACTCTCACATATCTCCGCAGCGGATAATCCCCATCATGGGCCTCACCCAAAAAGGTATCAGACATTTTTCCCGGGGAGGTAATGCGTACCACGCCGCAGGCTGCCAGACGCTTAGTAAGTTCCCGGCGCCTTTCCTCCGGGCACAAAAGCCCTGTTGTCTGCAAATATCCCTTATTTCTTCGTAGAACCTCCATCATTTTATCTGCAGGCAAGGGTTTGACCAAACAATTTCCAAACATTTCGGAAAGCTCCAGTTCCATATCTTCACAGGCTGTCAGGCTACAGTTCCTTCCCGCAAAAACCTGGCGCTCCGAAACTTCCTCTTCTACAATGATCTTATGAAGGATCTCACAATAACGGCGCATAGCAAGTTCCGCACGCATCCCCAGCGATTTCGCCGGAAAATTCAGTGTTGCCTGCTCTAAATAAGGAAGGAATCTACGGCAGAATTCCTGTATCGCCTTCGGATCCTGCTGATCCAGATAAATCACCTGACAGGAACTGCAAAGGATCTGTCTGGTGGATACAATGTGCTCTGCCAACGCCTGTAATTCCCGATCAAGTGTCTCTTCTTCTATTTCGTTCAGCCCGGAAATATACGCAAAACTCAGCTTATGCCCCCACTCAATCAACCGTACACCCGCAGGCGCAAAGCGTCTTACTGCTGCCACTGCTTCATCACCGCCCCAGACCACGATCCCATCACTCATCTGTGCCATAGCACACATTGCGTCCAAATCCGTGGAAGGCGTATCAAACACATAAATAAATTCTGCAAGGGACGGTTCCGTTTCCAATAGTGTCTGCAAAATCTCTATGGATAATCCCTGATCTGCCTGCGGTAATTTCAAAATATTGATATTTCCTGTAAGCAGCCCTTCCAGCACACTGTAGACCGGAAGCCCTTCCCGGTTTCCCGCCGCAATATGAAAAAGAGTTCCCAATGGATAAACATAGGTATCCACTGCCTCCAGTTCACCGCTCTGATCTCCTTTTACTGCCTGTCCGTTCAAAAACGGCTCTTTCAATTCTCCCAGCTCAACATCCAGCCTGTATTCCAGACTTTCCCGGGCAGCCATGGCTGCTATCGTCTGAATCTGCTCTTCTATCCCTTCCATGCCGAGAGCTGCAATCTTATCATTATATACACCGGATTTCAGCTTTTGTCCGATTACATCAACTGCAGCAATCACTTTGGAAATATCCAGACGTTTATTGACACGAGTGTCATTTATGTCTTTTTCCAGTTGACCAAGCAGTTTTGCCTGATCCGCTGTCTCATACAATTTACCTTTATAAAGTATCATGGCTTTCCCTCACTCTTTTCGCTGTTTTCCAGATAAGCAGCTGCCCCTGCAGCACAGGTCTGAATGTCTTTAAAGCCTACACGCCCCAGAATCTCCAGATAGGGCGATTCTATGCCGCATCCACACTCTTTTCCCTCATGTAACACGCCCAGATCATCAGTCATAATACTCAAAATAGGGGTTGCAAGCGCCATAGGCGTGATCAGGTTTACTAATCCAACCTCCCCCGTTTTGACTGGTTTTAAGGTATCTACATCCCGTATGATCACCCGGCTGTAAACCGGCACATGAAAGTGATGACTGGGGCAGTCACAATACAGGATAGGATGCTCCACGGCACCGAAAAACTCTACAATCTCCGATTCTTTTACCCCCAAAATCTTTTCCGCCAGTTCATATAGGGTCTGTTTGTCCACCTGCTCTGTGTAAAACTGCTTCCAGCCGCCGCCTAAAAGTATTTTGGAGCCCTTTGGCAGCTTCACCTTAATATTCTCATCTTCCATCTTTTGTAGCACAAAATATAAATAAGAAGGGAATCCCATAAACCGTACCGGGAAATGTCCCGTACTGTACTTTACAATTGCTGCAATCACGCCCTCCAAATCCGGTTCGTAACTTCCGTTCCTCTTCTTAAGCGCAAAAGTTCTGCTAAGAGCAGGGGTAAATAGTGTTGCTCCGTATGCCGTCTTTGTCACAGCCGTCTTGTTCCCTTTGGCCGGCTTATAACCAAGTACGATATAATGAACCGGGTACAGGGAAAACAACTTCCGCCAGCCTCCGATTTTCAAGACCATCCGAAGCCCGCAAAACAGCCCTCCAAACTCAAATCCGATCCGGCTGAATTTCCCCTTCGTTCCGGATGACGTTGCCTGTATCAGCATCCGTCTTTCCGGCATAGAAAAAAGGGTGTGATTTTTAAACACCCACGTTGGAAGAAAAGGAAGGCTTTCGATGTCTTTCTTTTCCCTTAAATCTTCCGGCGAAAATTGAAAATGTTTTAAGATTTTCCGATAAGGCTCACAATGGTCATATTGGAAGCGGCAGTTTTCCTTAACTGCCTTCAGAAATAATTCTTCGGTTTCTTCTACTGCAAAAGGATTCTTCCACCGAAAAAGCCTGCTTCTGTATTTCATCACGATAAATTCCTCTCCGATTAATCATTCTTTATATTTGTCGTATTTGGATATGATATACTCCGGTCTTTCAGGATGGGAAAAGTCGCATTCCCAAACTCCATCCTGATACCGCCAACAGTATACGCCAACATCCCCCGACTGCGTCCAGATATTGTAGCTGTCATTTTCCCAGCAGATTCCCCAGAAATCCCATGCCCGCGCCGGCGAAAAACTGCCTACCAGCTCTCCGGTCTGGCTGTCTTTAATTTCAACAATGATGTTCCTTTCATCAACACCCTTTTCTACCTTCTGATGAGCAACCAATTTCCCATCATAGCTATAGGTATCTTCCGGCGTAAAGGAACAATATTCTTCCGAATAGGATGGTGTCCCGCCGAAAGAAGGAATAAGAATCGCGCATATCCCACATAACACCACTACTATAACTGCTGCTATAATTATCAGACCGATCTTCTTTTTGGTAAGCTTCAATTTTCATTCCTCCCTGCCGCTCTTCATGATAACACCATGATAACACATTCTTACGGTATTACTCAAATAAAAAGAAAAGCGGCTGTTTCCGCTTCGTCTTTTTTATGCTATAGTTATCGATATAACATTACATCATCGAAATTTCAGGAAAGGAATGAATGAGCATGAATCGGACAGAACTTACTTTTCTTATTTTTTTAATTCTAAGCTTTATCCTCGCCTGGATTCCAGCTATAAAACTGCGTCCTGTTTATGAACGCCGCCTGAAACACTCACGCCTCAAATTCCTGCTTTCTCTAAACAGGCTCATGGACAAAATGATGTTTTTTGTACATACACTGATATGGGGACTGTTGATGCTTTTACTGGCAGCCGCTTATCTTTTGATCTGTTAACGTATCTGTGCAATCACGCTGTCTTTGCGAAAGCGTTCCATCATATTTTTTCAGATTCTACATTCAATCTTTCCATTTCAGAATAGTCTCAACAATCTCATTCATACCTTTATCGTCCGGCATATGTCCGCAGTTTTCAACCACCCGCCATGTGACATAAGGGTTCCCTGTTTCCTCCACAAAATCCATTACCATCTTAGTCGGCGTCACCAGATCCGTACTTCCCTGAAGAATCCTATAAGGCATCTGCACCTGTTTAAGTCCACTCCTTAAATCAATTTGAAAAAGTTCCTTCATCAATGATGTATTTTTCATATATCCATTAACTACTACTGCCTTAAAATCTTTCAGACGATAATCCGGGCTGGTCAAAAGTCCCCAGATGACACTTCCAATCGGCAGCTTTCCGCCGGATTTACACTGATACCCTTCGGTATACTGCTGAATCCATTTCATCACGTTCTTTCCTTCATCAACAGTATGGCTGCTGTGCTTTTGGATTTCCTGAAGTTCCTGCTTTTTCTTTACAGGCATAGCGGAGGCGTCCAGTGCCCTATAGACCTCTTCATTAAAGGTAAGATTGTACAAAACCTGTCCGTATGTAACCACTCCATCCACCGGAACCTCATATTCCGTCACTACCCTTAATGCCAATATACTTCCCCATGACACACCAAATAGCAACAATTTATTTTCAGGAAATAACTGCTTGATCTGAGCAATAAGATCCTTGGTCATTTCCACAAAATTCCGGATTTGAAAGCTATCATCAATTGGGCAGTTATTAATGCCGCACCCCAGCTGATCCCAATAAATCATTGTCACCGCTTCGGTGATCTCCGGAAACATGCCTCTGCATCCTACGGAAAAAGGGATTGGCGATCCGGGACCGCCGTGGAGAAAAATCACCACCGGATTGCTTCTTTTCTTCCCGTCTATAGCCACCTTTTGAGGAACCCCTCCAAGAACAAATTCCCTGATTTCTGATATTTCATTTTCTGCTATGATCTGCTTTCTTTTCATTTGTCTTTATCTCCCTTTACCCATATCCTGTTGCTCAACGGTTTCCCGTGTCCAAAATAAATGGTCCTCTTCCCCAGCTTACTGATTTTTTCCGCACTTTTCAACATAACTTCCTTATCATGGTACAGCAAGGAAACAGAAGGGTAAAACATATTCATCAGCGCATCCCCCACAATCAGATATTTTTCAGCAACGTCAATTGCGATAGAACCATTGGTATGTCCGGGAACTGCTATGATTTTGGCAGGTATTCCATAATCATGTAAAGTATCTCCTTCCGATAACCAGATATCCGGAGAAAAAGGCGGTATCACATCTTTCTGAAAACTTTTTACAGATACTGACAGAACAATCTTTCCCATGATGCTTTGTGCTTCCAATGGCTGTAACATATTATCTTGTATCAGATCAGCATCCTCCCTGCACATGGCAATGGGAATATGTAATTCTTTTGATAGAAATGCTGCATTTTGAACATGGTCCATATGTCCGTGGGTAAGTACCAGCAGACGCATTTTATATGGCTTACAGGCATTTAATACTTTTTCCTTGTATTCCTTGCGATATGTGTCTACCAAAACAGCATTTTCCCCGTCTGAAATAATATAGCAATTTCCATTTCCGCATGAGATGCGTTCGATTTTCTCCATTATTTCTTTATTCCTCTCACTGAATTTTTGATCTATTACCAGCAGGTCAAACATTTACAAATTCTATTTTTCTTGAACTGTGTTATATTTTAACATACTCTGGCAGGAAATCTACATAAAATTAGATTTACAACGACACTTCCTCAGAAATGTAAACCGTCACGCAGCAAAGCCTTACAAAAAAGTTCTTGAAAAGTGGTGTATTTTTTTGTTTGGATATGTAACAATGAATGAGTATCCGGCACAAATCAGCACACTACTTGTCCACTAGGCGCATTCCTCTCAGTAATAAAGTCAACTGGCAAAATTTATACATTGGAGAATGATCATGAGCATAGGAAAAAATATTCAGTTTTTACGAAAGCAAAAGAAAATTACCCAGGAGCAATTAGCAGAAAAAATGTCCGTTTCCCGCCAAACAGTATCAAAATGGGAAACAGATGAAATTATACCTGAACTGAATAAGCTTATTTCTTTATGTGATATGTTTTCATGCAAAATAGATGCTTTAATCCGGGAGAACCTTACAGACCATGAGGAAATCTATTCGGAGATCACCATAAAAACAATAAAAGGCTTCCGCATGGCAAGATATGTGATGATCACTCCCAACCCTGAAAATGATGTAAACAGGTATATGGAATCTTGGGCAGAAAAATCCGGACTGCTTGCATTCAATCCCAATGCTCAGAGAATCGGCTGGGATTTTCCATATGTCTCCTTTGAATTACAAAACAGATTTGGGCTCTGGGGATATGTGTCCGCCTACATTTTACCGGATGGCTTTGATACGGATTGCCCCGGTGTCGAATATGCAGATCAGACCGAAGCTGAATATGCAGTCATTACAATAAATGACCCCTTTGCAGCCTGCGAAAGAATACGAAATGCTTATAAAAAAATATTAGATTATTTACAGGCAGACGGCTTTCGTGAAAAGTCCAAAGATAATGTTCTTTCGTGCTTTGAACATGTTTACGAAAAAAACGGCAGAACTTACATGGATGTTCATATCCACACAGAAAGCGTTTCCAGAACAGATGCGTTCACTAACTTTTCGTAAAATAATCACATTATTGGAGACAAAAGACAAGGAGATCACGTATATGGAATTAATAAAACAAATCAACTTTTCAACCTGCGGCCAGGCATGTATTGCTATGATTTCTAATAAGACAATCGAAACGGTGATCCATGACATGAAAACAGACGGTCCCACAAGTATCGGCCAGCTAATAGATATTCTTGATAAATATGGTATTCCCCATGCCCCAAGAAATACAAGAATATCTAAGAAAAATCCCCAGCCATACCCTTTTTCCATTCTTACTGTCCATACCCATGAGGGATACACTCATTGGACCTTGCTATATGATGGCAAATATTATGACCCTGAGTTTGGCTTAATTGAGGGGGAATATCCCTTTGGTAAAATTACTTCATTTTTAGGGATTTATGGCTAAGTTAACGTTTAACTTGGGTATGCATATGTAAGACACATCCGCTCAGATGAAAAGAAAGCCTCTCGTCAACACGCTCGATAAAGCGTTCGCGAATTGTTTCCTCAAGGATTTCTTTTCATC
>JAAVAA010000087.1 GCA_014804285.1 Lachnospiraceae bacterium
CTTCTTCCAAAGTTTATAGTAGTTCCAACGTAGTAATTACCAGAGTAATCATATCTCAATACATATAAATTCCATTTCTCTTTATTTTCTTTACTAGACATTTTATTGCATACCTCCACTAAAATAGAATTTTAACTATTGAATCTTTTTCATGCAGAACTTCTGTGATTCAACACATATCCTCATTATTGGCTCAAAATTTTCTAATTTCTCTACATTTAGGATTTTATAAAGTGTTTCACCAACTGTAGAAAACTTTACGCTGCCAAATTTAATTATTTCTGTTAATTTTTCTTTACCATCTGTTTTTATCACTTCACCCTTATTTATGTTTTTAGGTTCGACAATATATTTTTGGTTTCCATACTCTATAATATATTCCTTTAATTCCGTCTGTTTGTATGAATTATTATTTCCACTAAAGTCATGATGCACTAATCCAAAATTATAAGGATATTCAAAGTCAATACCTCTTTTCTCTGGTAATTCAATTAATCCTATTTCCTGTAAAACTGCTAAATCATTTGGACTTGGTACACATTCTACATATTTTTTTGTAGCAATATGTTTTTCATCATCTTCCGGCAACACTAAATTAAGTCCATATAAAACAGGTGATAATACCAATGGTACAAATTTTGAAACAAATTTATTTCCTAGCTGCATATATGTGTTAGGGTTTGGACAATGCATTGTAATTCTACATAAATTTCCAAACGCCTTCGCAGATTCTGTATCTAATAAAGACAAAGTATGTATAAGCATCCGGTTAATACTCGTATCACCATTACATTGTTCTGCTAAAATTCTTGCCCAAATTTTTTGAACAGATTCATTTGAAATATTCTGTGCATAATTGAAAAAATATGACAGCCAATCATCTTCCACTTCTAATTTTGCATTTTGATCTAAGTCTTCTATTGCATACGCTATTACTTTACTTTGGTTTATGTATTGTTTCAGTTCTTTTCTTGCAGATGATATTTTTGCAGCTTTTATTTTTCCATCTAATTTTTCGTCTTCTTCAATGGACTTTTTATATATATCCAATGCTTCATTAAAATCTTTTCTTTCACCATGTGGGGCGACCATCCAGCCAACAGCATCTTGGAGCATATCCAAAAGTTTAATAACTACATCGCTTGCTCCATCTAAATTAATTAATGACATTTTTGTATCAGACATTTGTTTACCTCTCTTATATTACAATACTTCCCCAATTAAAATCAGTTTTTTAATTCATTTCAATAATTTACAGATCCTTTAATAAATTCAGATATCGTTAATTTAAGTTTTTCCCACTCGATAACGTCTTTCTTCCAACCTATATCATCATATAAATATATATCGGGATTATTAGTTTTCTTGCTCTCTTCCAAAAAATACCACGAAATACAATCTGTAAAAATTATATATTTACAATAATGGAATTCAGCATATAACTGATCATCATACTTTTTTATGTCTACTGGTCTATAATCTCCACCTTGAAGGAAGTTAGGTTTCTTTATTTCTATTGAAACATATGGTTTTGTCGTATTCTCATATGTATAATGATGTGGTACAATAATTATATCTTGCAAACTGTGCGAATCAGCATATTGTAATCTATCGTGTAATCTTTTTTTACCATCATCTTTATATCCTGTATTTAGATAAACAGGTATAACTTTCATATCTTTTGTTATACATTCCTCAAATAAATTAATTAAGAGATTATAATAGTATCCTTCACGACGCAGGTCTCTGTATATTCTCATAATCTCTTCTTTATATTCATCATAAGAAATCGGTTGTTTTTTCATAATCATTATTCCTTTCATCATTTGCTATAAATCTTTTAAAATCAAGGCTTCCTTTTTGAAGCAACATTTCATTTAAAAATTTTCCTCAATTACTCTTTTCTATAAAATTAATCAAATGCGTATTCTTCAAATCATAATAATATACATCTTTACAATCAACTAAAATCCAAAATTCCTTATTAATAATTGATTGTTTTAGTATATATTTATATACACACCTTAGTCTAGATATTGAATCACCTTGAGCAAAATTATTTATTTTCACGTTTTTCGAGTGTAAAATACATACTCTGTTTTGGTTTTTCATTAAAGCAGAACAACGGTAATGCCCGTATAAAATATTATATATTTCTTTTATACAGCAGTCTAAGTTTTCAATTATACGTAATTCAGTACCATTGTTAACATTTAACAGAAAATCAGTTGGTACATTTTTTCCCGCACACATCCTTACGTTTTCGAAAAATGTTTCAATTTCAAAAATAATAGTATCGAAATTTGTAATTAATTCTTTTTTTCGAATAATATATCCTATTATTAAATTTTGTCCACCTCTTCCACTACACTTCTCTTTATAATCCGTTGGGTATATATGAAAAATTATCACATAATTAAAGCCAACTTTTACTTTTATCAAATTATCTTTAATAATTTTATTTGACAATTCAGAATAAACCATATCTTTTAAAACACTAGAGCAATTTTCTATTGAATTACCAGAAAAAAACAATATGTCCTGTTTATCTTTATACGGTAAAATAATAAGTGGTTCCAGGTTATGTAAAATCATATACTTATCCTCACTATTAATTAATACTTAATATCTCGTCTTTTATATCATCAATTCCCCAACCTTTTAGCGCACTTCCATAAATAATCGTATCTGCATAATCATCTATCTCTTTATAATCTGTTGTTTTTTTGTATAGATCTTCAATATTCTTTTTATTCTTAATAAACTCAGTTTCATTATCATACAATAAATCACATTTATTAAAAAACACAATTATTTTTTTTACTTTTTTTAACGAACGGCTTGTTTTAAAGCTTTTGATTAATACAGCAGCTTTACTGATTTGGCTGTTTGCCAGTTTATAATCAAAATCAGATGAAGAATTTTTTTGAGTGAATGAAATCACATAAACCATCACTTTTTTATCGCTCTTTTTTAATCCAAATTTGTTAATTGCATCAATCATTTCTCCATAATTATCTCCTTGATTATCAAATAAATATGGATAAATGTCTTTATTTTTGTATGCTATTCTATCGCATTTGATAATTTGTCCAGCTTTTGTCGTCGTAACCTCTGTCAATAATTTTCCTTCAGTTATGCTTGGTTTTTCGATCCTTTTTAATACCGTTGTTTTACCAGATGAAATTCCTCCCATTAATATAGTATCAATCCTCCTTCTTGAAATCCATTTTTTTAATAAAAGAAATAATGTGCTAACACCTATTCCCGTAAATATAATCCATTTTATAATCCTTCCTAAATTACTTCTAATAAAAGATTTTAACTTATTATATATTGAATGCAGAGTTATAAAACTTTTATTCTTCTCTTCTATCTCCCATATGCCCACTTCATTTTTTATTGCATTTTTTTGATATGAAATTTCTTTTTTAGTTGCTATATTTTCATCTATTATTTTCGCCAATCCTTGTTCTAACAACATTTTCCTTATTTGGTTATCATCATATATGTCATCCTTATTTATAAAATAACCCCTATTACTCTTTACATAAAGATTTAAATTTGACAAATCAATCGGTTCATTATAAATATTCTGTTCATAGTATACTAATGCGGTTACATTATCATCTTCATCCTGGTGAAAAGAAATATAATAATTTCCAACAGCGGGATACGAGCCTGTTACCAAAGAAACAACTTTATTCCAAAATATTATGCAGTAAAACATAAGTCCAAGCGCAAAACAAATAACTATTCCGTACATAAAGTATTTTAATATATTTTTCATAGTTCTCTCATCCTCTGTATCTTTAGAATTCCAAATCTTATCGAGGAAATTTTATCATATTATGTAAATATATGTAATGAATTATAGTTCGTCTCATTTATACCTTTAGAGGCATTCTATTTATCATAAATCATCAAAAACGCTGCCCCGAAGGGCAGCTCCTTATCACTTATTTTTATTCTGTTGCTATATTATTTTTATGATAAAATCAATTATTCAGCTTATCAAGAAACGATTGTTAATGTTATCCGGCCAATATGTTTCTATTTTGGCTCATCTAATGCTTTACCTATAGCTTCTAGAATATCATAAGCTTTTATACGCACCTCATCATCAATAATCTCACATTTAGCAATATTCCTATATTCAGACTGGATATACTCAATTCGTTCTTCTTTACTTTCACTATCCATTTCGAACTTTAATGATTCCTGCGCATTGTAAATTGATTTCATAGAAAGGTATAATATACTCCTTGCATCTTTTTCTTCTTCTGATTGATAAAAATAATTAAGAGCATATGTTCCATAATGCTTAGCTATATCCCATGCTAATGATTCATTTGGGCATAAAACCAAAAGTTCTTCTTTTCCCTTGATTACCTCGTCCAATAAATCGGATGATAAAAGCCTTCCGTTATCATTTGAAAAACTTTCTTCAATTTTTGTGTAATAATCCACATTTCTCCCCTGCGACGTTAAAACATTATTTGATGACATATTAACAGCACAGCTATGCCTCCATATAGCGATATCTGATTTTATTCTTTCATTTAAATTGCTCTCATCAGAATAAAATATCAAACTATATAAAGTGTCGAATTCATCATCATCAATCTGAGGGTATCCATCTGGATACATTAATTTAAACTTGATATACTCATCATCTTCTATCATATTTGATAGTTCTTCTGACTCCGATGCTGTTTCTTTCAATAATGATAATTCTAATTCCGGCATCGGAGTTAACTCTGGTGTTGATGATAATGATGATTCTGATTTCGGTTCTGACGTTGAATTCGGCACTAACGTTAACTCTGGTTCTAATATTGACTCTGGCTCTAACGTTGACTCTGGCTCTAACGTTGACTCTGGCTCTAACGTTGACTCCGATGTTGGTGCTAATGTTGGTACTTGTTCCGGCTCTGCCGATGTTTCTACCTCTGGTTCTGATTCTTTTAATAAACCACCTGATGCTTGCGTTGGTTCTGGTTCATGTTTTGGATTTATCGATAAATCTGATTCTGAACTGGGTAATAAATCTGATATTGACTCTGGCATTATTGTTGGTGCCATTTCTGGCTCTGGTGTTGGATCTAGTGGTGCCTCCGGTGTTGATGATGTTAATCCCGATTCAAGTAATGGTATAGATTCTACCGCTATTACTGGTATTTCATGCTCCCCAGATAATTCTTCAAACGGAGCCATAACCACCTCGTTTATTTTGTCTATTAATGTTATCATAGGTTCTCTTGGTATACAAAAAATGCCAAGAACTATTATTGCAGTAATAATATATTCTCTTAATTCCTTAAGCTCTTTATTATATTTTTCATTAAGTTGCTTTTTTAACTCATATTCCTCTTCCACTTTGATTTTTTCTGATTGCTCATCTAACTCATCATCCAACTCTGAGAAATTTTTTGCTAATCCTTTTAATTTTTCCGAAAGACTTTTCTTCTCTCTATATTTAAGATAACTTGCTCCGCAACATGCAGAAATAAACACCAATACACCGATTGCAATTAATATCCTAATTGCAACCGGAATATCAAACAGAGTTATTCCTAAAAATGAGAATATTGGACTTATATAATATATTATTATCTTTAGCCACCTTAGATTTTTCATAAGTTACACCCTACTTATTCTTGTTAACGTATTAGTGATACTATAATCCCTACTTTTTCAAACCGCATATTCTGCCTTTTTAGTTATTTTCGTTTTCTCCCATTTCTGCTTTCTTTTTATCGAAAATGTTCAAAAGAAGATTATCTATTAAGATATTTATTTCTGTATTTATCTGCAATATAATAAGCTAACTTCTCATGTGAAATAAAATACTTACTCCAAGTATCTAAAAATTCTCCTTTTGTCATTTTCTTTTTCAATGAGCAATTTACTATTTCAAATATACCGTTTGACATTTTAATTATGTCTTCCTTTGTTAAATCTCCGCTTTTTTCCAAAAAACTACAACTAATACACATTTCTTCTCCGCGAAAAATATCATCAATAAACTGATAAGCAGTCTTCCAATCATCTTCATCTAAAAAACACAGTCGTCTAATACCGATATACTTGTTAATGTATCTTAAACAATTTTTCCTTGAAACTTCATCTTCTAATTCATCCATAATACTTTCAAATTGGGAAAACTGTTCATTTATAATCAAATCTTCTAATGTCTCAAAAAAACTATCAACTTCTGGCATCTTACCCCTTTCGCCATTCTCATAGTAGCGGAAACACCAATAAGAAAAATCCGCCTCCCATTCCTTGCCAAGTTTATCTTTCAATTTTCTAAGTGCATTTCGACAATTTATTAATTGAATAGTTTCATTTTCATGTATTTGTATAACCTTTAAATCTTTTTTTTCTTTTACAACTAAAAATTTTTCAGTATATTCTTTCGCAATAGGTGTTAAAGAATATAAAATATATTTCTCCTTTTTTTCCATTACAAGTAATTCTATTTCACACTTTTTCATTCTTTGAAGAATATTACTAAGCGCACTAGATGATAATCTCATCTTCTCAGCCATTTCTTTATTAGTCATACTATAATTCAATAGTAAAAGTAATATTTGAACCATCTGTTTCGTTAAAAATCTGCGAATAATAAGTTCAGACTCAGAGGTTAAAAGCACATCATCTTCTTCATAATGACTATTTTTAATATAATTTTCATGCATTACAAATACCTCTCTCGCAAAATATTATCAAATATAACTCACATTTTATTTTAATCCATAAATTTTCATCTACATATTATCACATTCTTTTATGTTTTTCAATATCGACTCACATTTTTACTCATATTTTAATCAAATGTGCAACATCATTCACAATCATACTCATTTTGCGAGTTATACATAATATACACATTCTTTTCATATTATAATTTCTCACATTTTGTCATATATTTAATTATAGTTTTCACATATGACAGTCTTTCTGCAAATTAAATATAAGCGCTAAATAATAGCTCCACGAAATGAACTGCCCCAAAAGAAATAGAGAGGATACACTTAAGATCCTCTCTAAGCATTACCTCACTTACTTCTATTGTGATGATATCATACCAACGGAAAACTCCAACCACTACATACTGTGAGCAGACACCAAACGGTATGGTATAATGTCAATATTGGGATTTAAATACCTAAATATTTTAACTGTAATCGGAGAACACTAATGAGTGTTGAGAAAGACAAAAAATACAGTCGTTATATGCTTCATTAAAAATCAAAAAATGATGCTGAATCAAAGAACAAGTATATAAAGCAAAAAAACGAAAAGAAAAAATATGAACCCAAAAACTATCCATCTAAACTTTCTTTGGGTGATATTGTTTATGTAAGATATGATTTTCCATACTGTGCCGAGATAGGCGATGGCCACTATGGAGTTGTTATGTCTGAAATACAGGGATCGTCATATTTAGTAATTCCTTTATCTAGTGAACCATACAAAAATTTGAAATCCCTTGTGAAAATTTATCGAGTTTCTAAATTTTCCTACTAGACAAACGAAATAAATTATGTTATGGTGCGTATATCCAATAGATAATTTTACCTAAGGGTAATTAAGTCGTTATTTCTTATATGTAACAAACCAATTAAAGATCTTACCTATAGGTAGGATCTTTTTAGTATCTATATTTCACTTCTTATGCAGTTCCATATAGTTTTACCCCTTCCTTTTGTACATTTGTATAATGAGGATAAACGCCAGCCATTTTTGAAAATGTACATCATTCTTTGCGATAGGATTAATATCCGTATTATGTTCCTCATTGAAATCATAAGTAAATAGACCATGACACCTGTATACTGCCCAAGCAAATTGTTTATCATTGTTGGCATGGTTTACCTCGCTTCCAAGAAATTGATTCTCTCCAGCATCAATCACCGCTTTTACAAAATTTTGGACAGACTAAGCAGAAAAAGGTACCGCTTCCCAAAAGGAACGGTGTCTTATTTTTATTCATATTCCGCATCAGTTTTTATTATTTAGAGGTCTTATACCCGCCTGCATAGTTAAAGCTGCTATAATCGGGCGAAAATATGATAGTAACACAGCACCGCCATTAACTCTCAACATCTTTTCCGGATCAATTTCACTTTTAACTTCCATATTAATCGGAAGACCACTATCTACTTCACTGTTTCCAAATATATTAATTACGCAGCATATTCCACAATTGCCACTTCTGTCAATACTTCTTTTAACTTTGCCACAATTTCTTCAAGCCTTGCCACCACTTCACCACTGTATGAAACCTCACCGCATTGGCTACACTTGTGGCATGGCACATTGCGAACAATAATGAAATGTCCATCCACATCCACCATATAATTGCTGAAATCATCAATCATATTTCCTTTACAATAAAAACATTTTCTCATTTTATCATTCCTTTCTGATTCTAAATTCGCTATCCCACTGTTCCGGATTAGGCTCATATGATGTTATCAACCAAAGACTATCTTCTCCAATTCCAACAACAACATGTATTCTTCGTCCCTTTATTGTCATTCCTAATATTAAACAGCTCGGATATGGATAATCATCAGGATATTCTTCTATAATATCGCCGTTGCGAATCACTTCTTTTATTTCTTCATAAGTAATATTTCGTTGTTAGCATCTCATCAAAATATGCTGTGTCACTTCAATCGTCACATCCTGACAAAGCATTTTTATTCGTTCCATGTCCATATATAATCAACCTCTTTCATATTACTTTTCTTCAGCATACCACATTTTATTAAAAAATAATAGCAAAAAGCCGGGATTTTCCCCAGTCCTATGTAATAAGACACCGCTCCCCGAAAGGAACGGTGTCCTTTTTTTAGTTCTTATTACGCATCAGTTCATTTTCTTCTTCCGCATCTTTTTCTGCCGTTTTCTAACGACAACATTGTGCTTGAGGTGATTGCTCCTCCCATTGCTACAGACATGGTGATGATCCAAATCAGTAATTTATCCGCACTTTAATGTCATGCTTTCTCCAGCCCAAACTCAACGAACAGCTTCTTCTGAAGTTCCCGATCCGACAGGGACTTTAAGAATTCGTCGCTCCGTCCTGCCTCTGTTAGAAGAATGCCAAGCCTGTTAACCTCAACCTTTCCTTCTTCTCTTCCTTCACTCCGTATCGTCCTCTCATATTTTTCCGCGTCAAACTCTTCTAATAACATTCCCAGCACCTCCGCACGGTTCTTCAGCAAGAACTCTTTTAAGATTCCCTTTTCTATGCAGGAATCCACCGCCCGATTCAGGGCTGTCTGTATATCCTTCTCAACAGCCATGCAACCCCTTATCACGGCCACAAGCTTCGAATACTCTTCCAGAATCCTGCATTTCTCCATCAGTTGTCTATTATACCCGTAGTTAATGTTGAGCATCCGCACAGTCAGCTCCACATCCGCCCGCGCCTTCTTATTTTCAAAAGCATCCGACAGCTTCAGCGTCCGCTCTTCCGGCATCTCCTTCACGCCATTATAAAAGACAATGCACTGCGGCGTAGGCAGGCTGATCTGTCCTGATCCATATAGGCTTTTCTCCGCCTTCTCTATCACCATCTGGTACTCCTGTGCCAGATAGATCAGAAACCGTACCGGCAGATTCGGACTGTATGTGCTCTGATGCTCATACATGCTTAGCGTGCCGGACAGTATATAGGCCAAATCATTCTTCATAACCACATAAACCGCACTTTCGATCGTCACAATCTCAAGCTGTGATGAGTCCCGATATTCTGTCCCGTTCAGCGCATTATACAAATCTAGAAGTGCTTCCCTGTCTTTCTCGAACAGATAACGGACTTTCTGTAGCAGGACAATAATATGCTAGACGGTTTGTGCCCGCTCAATATCTCCTGCCGTTTTCTGTTATGTTTCAAAGCGAAAATCCGACAGAAACTGTCTTGAACGTGCAGAACGCACACCTGTTAGAATTCCTTTGATGATTTAATTCTAACGGGTATTCGGAAAGATGTCAATATTAATTTTGATATTTCATTTGTTTTTTGCCAAATCTCCAATACTTCCCTTTTCATTCTATTCCATATAGTTTTACCCCTTCCTTTTGTACATTGGTATAAAAAGGATAAACTCCCAGCCATTCATCATTGTTGGCATGGTTTACCTCTCTTCCAAAAAATTGATTTTCTCCGGAATAAGCAATTGCCACTTTCTGAAAGTCATCAAAATCTATACTATCAAATAATGTATATTTTTGCCTTTTCTTCTTATTGTAGTAAAGGTCAAATCTCCCGCCTTGGCTAGTCAGCATATTTGTGAGACACTCTAAAAAACACGAAAAAACTAGTAGTTTTTTAGAGGAGGACTAACCACCATGGACCAATCAACTCACGA
>JAAVAA010000088.1 GCA_014804285.1 Lachnospiraceae bacterium
ATATGTGGTTTCAGAACGGACTATGAATCTATTACGAAACGCCAGATGAAAACAATTCAGAAAAAAAATAAAGACCGAGAATAAAATACTATATTCCATGAAATCATAACAAATCCCCACTTTCCCTGTAAATAAAGGAATTGTGGGGACTTTTAACGTCATAAACTGTCAAAGATGGGATTATAGCATATAGGCTCCACTTTTTAAATGCATTATTCTAACTTATCAATGGATATGCCCGTAGAAGAGTTTTCACTTCATGCCGGGAATGCCGTTAAGTTAACATTTAACTGTGTCCGGAAACTGAGTCATTTTAAATATACCTCTACTCTGTTATCGATTACTTCCCGTTTAACCCGGTCTTCACATAGCATCCGGCTTCCTGCCTCGCTTTCCCCTCCATGCACAGTAAAATCAGTTCCGACAGCACTTCCGAAAGTTCCACATCCTTTCCGGTCTCCCGCATCTGCTTTAAAAGTTCATCTGCAGTCCGTGGCGAAAAATCCAGGAATTTATATATTCCTTCTTCGTTTTTGGCATTCTGCTGTTTTGTTCTTTTCTCGTTCTCCTTTCGGCTCATTCCCTGCCGGTTTGTCAATATTTCCACCTCACGTACCAGATCCTCCGGCGAAAGCGCAATTCCGGCTCCCTGACGAATCAATAAATTACATCCGTCACTCAACCGGTCTGTCAGCCTTCCCGGTACAGCATACACATTTTTTCCCTGTTCTAATGCCATATCTACCGTAATCCATGTACCACTTTTCTGTCTTGCTTCCACCACCAGCAGAATATCCGAAAGTCCTGCTACAATTCGGTTCCTCTCCGGGAAATTTCTTTTTTGGGGTTCCATTCCCGGCACAAACACAGATAAGATTCCTCCCCCTGTTGCTATAATTTCTTCATAAAGCTTAATATTAGCCGCCGGATAACAGATATCCACACCGCACCCCAAAACCGCATAAGTCGCTCCCCCGGCGTCAACCGCCCCCTGTTGGGCAATTCCGTCAATCCCCCGTGCCATGCCGCTGATAATAGCTATCCCTGCCTCTGCCAGCCTGCCCGCAAACGCCCTGGCTATGAATCTCCCGTATTCCGAGCATTCTCTAGCTCCAATCACTGCTGCTGCCGGATTTTCTTCTCCGGGCAGATTTCCAATACAGTAAATTCCATACGGCGGATGCTTCAATTTCTGAAGTCGGGACGGATACTCCCGATCTTTGCAGGTTAAAAAACGGATTTTTCGTTCAAGGAGCTTTTCATACTCGCCCTGAAGATCCCAATTATCCGTGAAGTCCTTGACCGCATTCTTTTTATCCTCATCCAGCACTTTTGAAAGCTCTTTTCCTCTCGCCTCATAAACCGCCTTCTCGCTTCCGAATGCTAAAAGCAGTTTTTCGATGGTTCTATCTCCTATTCCCGGTAAATTATGGATCCAAAACTGATATGCCTTTTCCTGCTCTTTCATCTGTTATTACCTTTCCAGCAAATCTCCGGGACGATAACATGCTGCCTGCATCAAATGTTCCTCCCTGATATCACCCCCGCCCATAAGATCTGCAATCGTTCTTGCGGTTTTTAACATTCGGTGATAAGTTCTTGCACTAAAGTCCATGGAACGCCACAATTTCTCCACAAACTTTTTCTCTTTCTTTCCCAAGATACAATATTTCTCCACATCCCCCGGCTTTAACTCTGCATTGTAATGATAAGAAGTTCCATGATAACGCTCCCTTTGCAGTTCTCTTGCCTCCATAACCTTCCTCCGCATCGTCTCGCTGCTCATTCCCTTTTTTCCCGATTGGAGCTGATCGATCTCCACCTTTCGAACCGGAACACAGATATCGATTCGATCCAAAATCGGTCCCGAAAGATGACTTAAATAATTATGTCTTTCACTTGGAGTACAGCGGCACTTGTTCCGATCCGGATAATAACCGCAGGGACATGGATTCATAGCGCCGATCATCATCACATCCGCCGGATAGGTAAACGATCCGCTGCTTCTGGCAATCTGAATTTCCTTATCTTCTAAAGGCTGGCGCAGCAAATCCAAAGTCTGCCTTTTAAATTCCGGCAGCTCGTCCAAAAATAAAATTCCCCGATGAGCCAGACTGATAACACCGGGTCGTGGAATTTTCCCGCCTCCGGAAAGTGCCTGGGGCGAAATGGTATGATGCGGGCTTAAAAAAGGCCGCTGCGTCATAAGCCCCTCTCCTCTGGCGAGTTTCCCGGAAATACTGTACAATGCAGACACTTCCAGACTTTCTTCTTCCGAAAGAGGCGGCAGAATTGACGGCATCCGCCTTGCAAGCATGGTTTTTCCCGATCCGGGAGGTCCAACAATCAACATATGATGAAATCCCGCCGCTGCAATCAACGCTGCCTGTTTTGCCTGCTCCTGCCCTTGTATCTGTATAAAATCCGGCTTACTTTTATCTTCTCTTTCTTTTATTGTTTCTTCCCGGAGACGCTGTCCGGCCGGAGAAATAAATTGATCCTGTTTTGCTTTCGGCTGCTTAAGATATTCTATAACCTGCTTCAGACTTTTTACACCCACCGCCTTCATTTCCCGTACAGTAGCCGCTTCCTCTGCATTCTCTTCCGGTACAATACTCCATCGTATCCCCTCTTTTACTGCACAGGTAACAATCGGCAAAACTCCGCGAACGGGTTTCAGCGCCCCGTCCAGACTCAGCTCACCTAAAAAAAGTTTATCTTGTACACTTTCAGGCGGCACTTTTCCCATTGCTGCAAGAACTGCCGCCGCTACCGGAAGATCAAATCCTGTGCCAGCCTTTCTGACATCTCCGGGTGAAATATTGACCGCAATATGCATAGGCGGTATCTGAATACCGGAATTTTTAAGTGCAACGCGAACCCTCTCCCCTGCTTCCTTTACCTCACTGCCCGGATTTCCCACCATAATAAAGCAGGGAAGCCCGGAAGATAAGTCTGCTTCCACGTGAACAAGGTAACTGTCAATTCCATAAACAGCACCGGATATAACTGTACTGAACAATAGGCGCCTCCTTTTGAACTGTATCAATTGGGATTACTTTCTGAAATCTTTGTTTTGAGAATTTTTGAAAAATAGAAAAAAGACTTTTCTGATTTCGATATGCTTACTGTACAGGAAACATGTTCAAAATACAATAAAATATTTATTAAATTTCCTAAATAATTTATTTACTGCCAATTTAAATTTCTTTCAGCAGAGCAATATTGGAACAATAGCAGCGCAATAGGTGGGTATAAATCTTTTCCCCGCCAACGCGCCGCTAATGCGATGCTAAGTCCGATATTAATACGTCAATGCAGCTTGTTCGCCATTCCATCAGGATCCTGTGCAAACTGAACCGCCATGTCCTTTGTAATCTGCCCCTGGGCATAGAGCTGCATGATCGCTTCATCCATGACAATCATTCCCGCTTTGCGGTTTGTCTGCATAACACTCATCAGCTGATGAGACTTAGCTTCACGAATCAGATTTCGAACTGCATGGTTCGCATGAAGCACCTCAAAAGCTGCCACACGCCCGCTCCCATCGGCTTTGGGAATAAGCTGTTGAGAAACCACTGCCTCAAGCACATTGGCAAACTGCACCCGAATCTGTTGCTGCTGATGGGGCGGAAACACATCAATCACACGATCCACCGTGCTTGCCGCTCCGATAGTATGCAGAGAGGATAAAACCAGATGCCCGGTTTCCGCTGCCGTGATAGCAACACTGATGGTCTCAAAATCACGCATTTCTCCTACCAGTATTACATCCGGGTCTTCTCGCAGTGCAGCACGAAGTGCCGCCGCATAATTTCGAGAATCCAGACCAATTTCTCTCTGATTGACCATGGACATCCTGTGCTGGTGAAGATATTCTATGGGATCCTCCAAAGTGATCACATGACATTCCCGGTTACTGTTAATTTTATCAATAATCGCTGCCAGTGTGGTAGATTTTCCGCTTCCGGTAGGACCGGTCACAAGTACCAATCCCCGCTTGCGCTGATAAAGGTCGATCACAGAAGCCGGCAGTCCCAACGCCTCCGCTGACGGCACATGTGTTCCCACCAATCGAAGTGCAAGTGCTACGGAGCCACGTTGTTTATAGGCGTTGGCACGATATCTTCCCTGTCCGATAATGGAAAAAGACATATCATATTCTCCGCTTTCTTCAAAACGTTCCTTTTGCTGCTCGGTCATAATCTCGTCCAAAAGCAATTTGGTATCCGCCGGGAGCAGCCGGTCAAAATCCATAGTGATCAACTTTCCGTTGACCCGCATCTTGGGCGGTACCCCCACCGTAATATGTACGTCTGACGCTCCTGCATCTTTGGCAATTTTCAACATTTCCTCAATGGTAGGCATCTTATCAAACCTCAACTTTCTTTCCGTTATATTTCTTTAGCATATCCGGTTCCACTACATGACGAATGTCCCTAGACTTTATAATATAATATTTCCACATTTCTTGCACCCGGCTTCCAAGATCCAGAACCGAATTGTCCCGAAAGCATAATACAACCGGTCTGATCATCCTGAATAGCAAAAACATTAATAGTTTGAAAACGTTCGAACTTCACATCATCTTCCGTCAT
This sequence comes from Lachnospiraceae bacterium, assembly GCA_014804285.1. GTDB lineage: Bacteria > Bacillota > Clostridia > Lachnospirales > Lachnospiraceae > Suilimivivens. The sequence goes on from JAAVAA010000088.1 coordinate 4,599, forward strand.
CGGCGGTACAGGTTCTGCCGGTTCAAGAAAATAAATACCGATCATCCCGAAATTCCTGATACTGGCAATACCCTGTTCCGTCAACTTAGAATCACGTTCATACAAAAGCACTCCGTTCCTATTATAAATCGGACGTGCAAGCCGCATTCCCCTCTTTAACTCTTCTGTTCTTTAAACTGCATACCTTTCGTCCCCCATCAGGCACCGGCAAAGCCCTCCCTGAGTTTTAACAAAGCCCTTTTTTCTATTCGAGACACATAGCTTCTGGAAATGTGAAGCGCTTCTCCTATCTCACGCTGTGTGACCTCTCTTCCGCCTAAAAGACCATATCTTAAACAAATGATCTCTTTTTCACGTTCTGTCAGAACGCGGTCGATCAATCCGGCAAGCTTTTTAGTATTTTCGTATAGCTCCATCTGTTCCGTAATATCTTCCTGATCAAGCTCAATAATATCCAGAAGGCTGATCTCATTTCCTTCCTTATCTGTTCCTATTGGCTCATACAAGGATACCTCTCTGGAGCTTTTCTTTTTGGAACGTAACAGCATCAGCAATTCATTATCAATACATCTGGAAGCATAAGTGCTCAGCTTCCCTTTCCCGGCATCAAAAGAAGACACCGCTTTAATTAGTCCAATAGTGCCGATGGAGATCAAATCTTCCATATCCTCATCAACATTTTGGTATTTTTTGGCAATGTGGGCCACCAGACGCAGGTTCCTCTCGATCAGGATTTCTCTGGCTGCAGCAGCTTCTTTGCAATCTCCCTTTTGCAGCACCTGTATGTAATGTGCTTCTTCCGCCGCTGATAATGGCTGCCTGAAAGTTTTCACAAGGGCGCCCCCAAAGTCATTTTTAATATTCTATGACCGGGCAGGTATCCTAGTGCCTTTCCAATAAACTTATTATACAAATATCCTTTGTAAATAGCAACTGTTATTCATTATGTCAGTAAAAAATCTGCCATAACAACATTACTCACATCAATTCCACGATCCGTAAGCATAATCCTCTCTTCTCTTTCCAACAAATAAAAAAAACGCTGAAGGAGTCCGTTTTTTATATGTTTATCAACGATTCCCGGATAAACCTGGTCTATCGTTCTGCCAAAAAGCCTTTGAAATTTCTTCTCACTTACCCCCTGCATCATACGAAGACCGAGAAACATAAATTCTTCCATCTGCTCCTCCTGGGACAACTCCTGCCTGTTTTCCTTCACCGGACCGTTTTCCAGATATCTTTTCAGATCCCTTCCATTTGTAAACCGGACATTCTCCACAAGAGAGGCAGCACCAATACCAAAGCCTGCGTAGTTACCTCTTTGCCAATATACCTCATTATGTCTGCATTCAAACCCCGGCTTTGCATAATTAGAGATTTCATATCGCTGATACCCTGATTTAAATAATATATCATTCGTTATTTTATACATTTCCCTCTCGGTATCCTCGTCCGGCAATACCGGTGTATTTTCAAAAAAGGGCGTTTCTTCCTCTATAATCAGGCTATATGCTGAGATATGAACAGGTGCAGGGTTAAGAGTTGTTACTGCCCGCAGGGTTTTACAGCAGCTTTCCATGGTCTGCCCCGGAATCGCTGTCATAAGATCAATATTTATATTATTAAATCCTGTTTTAACCACTTCTTCATAGGTCTCATAGAATTCATCGGCGCTATGTATTCTGCCCAAAGCTTTAAGCTCCATATCTTCTAAAGACTGAAGTCCTATACTGACCCGGTTGATTCCGGCATTTCTCCACGCATCCGCCCGTTCCTTTGAACAGGTTCCGGGATTAACCTCTATCGTAATTTCACAGTCTTTCTCCAATGAATAGTTTTCATGGATGGAATTCATAATTCCTGCTATCTGTGCCGGTTCCAGCAAAGAAGGGGTTCCTCCGCCCAAAAAAATTGTTTTCACTTTATAGTTTACATAACTTTCGCTTTCTCCCTTGATCTCCCTGATAAGGCGATCTACGTAGTGTCTTCTAACCTCCTTCGAAGCCGGTGCAGACAAAAAATCGCAGTATAGACATTTCTGCACACAAAAAGGGATATGAACATAAATACTCAATTCTTTTTCAGCAAGATTCATTATTTATCATCCAGCTTAAGCACACTCATAAAGGCTTTTTGCGGAATTTCCACACTGCCTATCTGACGCATGCGCTTCTTCCCTTCCTTCTGTTTTTCCAGAAGCTTTTTCTTTCGGGTAATATCACCACCGTAACACTTAGCAAGCACGTCTTTACGCATTGCCTTGACCGTTTCCCTTGCTATGATCTTTCCGCCTACCGCAGCCTGAATGGGAATTTCAAACAAATGTCTTGGTATTTCCTCTTTCAGCTTTTCACACATTTTCCGTCCGCGCTCGTAAGCACTGTCCCTGTGAACAATAAAGGACAATGCATCCACCTCTTCTTTATTAATCAGTATATCTAGCTTCACCAACTCAGACTGTTCATAACCTTTCAGCTCGTAATCAAAAGAAGCATAGCCTCTTGATCTGGACTTTAGGGCATCAAAGAAATCGTATATAATTTCATTTAAGGGAAGCTCATATTTTAACAGTGCGCGGGAAGCCTCAATATACTCCATCCCCAGGTATCTGCCTCTCCGCTCCTGACAAAGCTCCATGATCGGTCCGATGAATTCCGTTGTCACCATGATCTCCGCTGACACCACAGGCTCTTCCATATATTCAATCACTGAAGGATCCGGCAAATTCGAAGGATTAGTCAGTTCGATCACTTCGCCGTCTGTCCGGTGCACTCTATAAATAACACCCGGTGCAGTAGTTACTAAATCAAGATTATATTCTCTCTCCAGCCGCTCCTGTATGATTTCCAGATGAAGAAGACCCAAAAATCCACATCGAAATCCAAATCCGAGAGCAATAGAGGTTTCTGGCTCATAACGCAGGGAAGCATCGTTTAACTGCAGCTTCTCCAACGCATCCCGAAGGTCCGGGTATTTCGCACCGTCTGCCGGATATACCCCACAATAAACCATGGAATTAACCTTTTTGTAACCGGGCAGCGGCTGACTGCATGGTTCGTCAGCATTCGTAATAGTATCGCCTACCGAGGTGTCCTTTACATTCTTAATGGAAGCAGTGATATACCCAACCATCCCGGCACTTAATTCTTCGCAGGGAATAAACTGTCCGGCTCCGAAATATCCCACTTCCACCACATCCGCCTGAGCTCCGGTAGCCATCATTCGAATGCTTGTCCCTTTGCTCACTCTTCCTTCCATAATGCGGCAAAATACGATAACTCCTTTATAAGAGTCGTAAATTGAATCAAAGATAAGCGCCTGTAGCGGATTATCTGCACTTCCTCCGGGTGCCGGAATCTTTTCTACAATCGCTTCAAGCACCTGTTCAATGCCAATACCGTTTTTGGCAGATATCAACGGAGCATCTTGTGCCTCGATGCCGATCACATCTTCAATTTCATTCTTAACCCGCTCCGGCTCTGCACTTGGAAGGTCGATCTTATTGATCACGGGAAAAACTTCCAGATCATGATCCAGCGCCAGATAAACATTAGCCAATGTCTGCGCTTCAATTCCCTGAGCGGCATCCACTACCAAAATAGCGCCGTCACAGGCTGCAAGGCTTCTGCTGACTTCATAATTAAAATCCACATGTCCCGGTGTATCTATCAGGTTAAAAATATATTCTTCTCCATTTTGTGCTTTGTAGATCGTCCGGACAGTCTGCGCCTTGATCGTAATTCCACGCTCCCTTTCCAGATCCATGTTGTCAAGAACCTGTGCCTGCATCTCTCTGCTGGTCAAAAGTCCTGTTTTTTCTATGATTCGATCTGCTAACGTGGATTTCCCATGATCAATATGAGCCACAATACAGAAATTTCTAATCTTACTTTGGTCAATTTGTGCCATAATACCTGTCTCCTTTAGTCGTGCCATGCCCGTACAGAGCACGGTTTCGCTTTTATCATACCATACCATTTAGTACAATGGCAAGAATGTGTGCCAATGGATCACAGGCATTCATGATTTCTTCCACGGTGTTATTCTGGGCTCCAAGCTCGATGAGCATGCTCTTCGGCTTTAAATGAAGATTATAGCGATAAGCTTTTAGATAAACTTTTCTGGCAATTCCCGGATAGTACTCATTTGCCGCCACCTGCGCTTGAAAGGAAAAAGCCAGATTATCCTGAATGTATGGATTTTCCAGATATTCAATACTTCCGCTTTTGCGGATATAGCTAAGTCCGTTAAAAAACATGAACCTTGCGGTAGGTCTTCCCTGCAGATCCATGACCAGCTTTCTGTCCCCCGAAACAGCATCCCTATGCAGATCGATCACCACTTCAATAGAAGGATTTTCCTCCAGGATCTTTTCAATTTCCGGCAAGGAATTAGCATATGCGTCCTCTCTCACCACATCGTACTCTCCCGTATGATGCAAAACCTTAAAGCCGTATTTATCCTGAAGCAGGGAGGCCAGCTTATCCCCTGCTCCCACAATGGTGGTAGAAGAGTCTCCTTCTATCGAATCAATAAATGCTTCTCTTGAATGGGTATGATAGATCAAAATCTGAGGTCCGTCTACTTCCTTGTCTACCGTTAAATCCTGATGCAGAAGTTTATCCAGATCCAAATATTCTTCTTTCAATAAAGTTGAACTGTCCACTGCATAAAAATTGGAGATCAAATTTTCATAGTTCCATTCTTCCGACCAGTCATAGGTATATGCCGGATAGACTGCAGTTTGAAAAACTCTGTTGTCTGCCATTTCCGAATCCGCATTTTCCTGTGCCTGGCGATTTTCTTCTCCCAAAGCCTGTTCAAGGTCTACATTATGTAAACTATTTTCCCGTTCCATCTCCTTAAGCACACTATTTTCTATATGAAGAGCATCTTTTCCATAATCTAAATTTTCTTCATCTATATTTTTATAATCCTCATCCACACCTTCCTTTTGTAACATCTGCTCCACCATCAAGGTATCTTCCACTGCCAGCTGCACCCCCGTCTCCTGCTGTGCATACCAAAACAATGGTAATTGCTTCTGTATCCAGACCATCAATATTCCTTCCACACTCTCCTCATTTCCCTTTTTATCCTCCAAAAATGCCGGCATCTGAAAATACGCCCTTTCCATTTGCTTTTTGAAAAAGATACTGATCAAGTTACGATCTTCCTGCTTTCCGGCAGCAACTCTGTTTTGTCCAAAATACATAATGCTTCCTGCTACACACACAACAAACAGTACTCCGGCTCCCACTCTTCTTACTTTTTGTTTAAAGCCTTTACCTCTCATCGCATGCACCCCACTACGGAAGTATATGCTTTTTTGCGGACATTCATTCGTCACCTGTTTGCAGAAATAAACGCTGCCGTATTTCGTAAGCCGTCTTATTGCTACAATGTCCGTCACGCTTTGAGAGCCGTCCACTATAAAAACGGCGTAGGAAATTTACTTTCCTACGCCGATACTATTTAATCAAATCACATGCCAAACATCCTCGTAACCAAGGAATCATCCTGCATCTTTTTACGAAGCATGCCCATCCGGTAATCCTCCAGCAATTTGTTTTTCTTCTGCTCGGAAATTGCCATCGGTATATCCAAATCCTCAATGCGGCTCCTGGAAGCTGTCAAATTGAGCGAAGCTCCCGTATTATAATTATAGCTATGCTCCAGCGCATTGGTGGTTGCTCCCAGCCTGCTTCTTGCTATACTGATTTTTTCCATAGCGGAGTCAATAACTCCAATATCAAATTTGCCGGTAACATTATATCCTTCCAGTCCAAGTGACTTCAATGTCGCATTTTCCATCTGGATTTTCAAACCGGTTCCATCTGCATTGGCAGCTATGTTCATATCAGCCATACTGCCGTCAAGCAGCTTCATCTCATTATACTGTGTCCCCACTGCCGTATGCTGAATATCGGATAAAAGCTGATCCACCTCACTTTGAATCATCTGCTTTTCAGAATCACCATATAATCCATTGGAAGCCTTAAGACTGAGTTCCCGGATTCTCTGCAAGGATTCCTGCATGGTTCCCAGCGCTCCCTCTTTAATATTGGCAACACCAATCCCATCCATAATATTGGAAGCACCAACATCAAGCCCATTGCTGTTTCTCTTTAACTTATTCGCAATAGCGAGCCCCGCCGCATCATCAGCAGCCGATTGAATCCTTCTGCCGCTGGCTATTTTTCCATATAAAAAGTTCATGTTTTGCACACCTGATATTCTCACGAGCACTCCTTTCCTGCACAGAATCTCCATCTGCACATATAAGTTGAACTTTTCCCTTATGCTTATAGTATAATATATTTGCAAGACAGATGCAATATTTGGGAAAATTTTTAGTAATCATTTTGCTGCTTTTCACAAACTTACCAATGATCCGCGGGGACAAATAAATAAAATTAACGTTTAGCTGGGATACAGAGATCAATATAAAAACCCGGATAGAAATCAAATTCTACGTCGCCACACTCTCGTTCTATAAAAAGCGTAACAGCACTAAGTTCGAAAAAACCTC
>JAAVAA010000089.1 GCA_014804285.1 Lachnospiraceae bacterium
GCCAGCAGCTTGTACGGGATCGTGCTGAAAAATTCAGAGGTTGTTCCGGGTGAATAGGTTGGCTGTTACATATTGGGTTCGAATGATGTAACAAGAACGGATTCTGTTGTTTTTAAACTTGTAGGTTTGTCAAACATATGTTACAGTGACGATAAATAATCTTCCAGCATTTGATTTGGCGTCTTCCATCCGAGCGGTCTCATAGGAAAGTGGTTGTAGTCCCTACGATTATAAAGCTTGAGCTGTCTGCTGAAGTCCTCGAAGGAATAAAAGCTGTGAGTGGCATAGAAACGTTCATTATCCTTGCGGTGGCTTCGTTCTACCTTGCCATTATGCCTTGGTGTAAAGGGACGGATCAGCTTATGTCTGATTCCATGCTCCATGAGGCGCACCTGAAAAATGGTAGGTTTATCCGAACCACCATAAGAACTGAGTCGTTTGGTAAATTGCTGTCCATTGTCCGTCTGAACGCATTCAATCGGACACGGAAAAGCCTTGCTTGGTGAAGCCCGGTTCATAATTTACTTGACTTATAAATCTTACAAGTGTAATATTATAGCCGAATGCAAATTTTTTTAATATGAAATCTTACATTGGTAATATTTGAAATGTAAAAGGAGGAAGCGGCTATGTTATGGGAAAAGAATAAAATCCTGCCTTTATTTGCAATGGTTAGCACAATTATTCTTATGATAGTTGGTTGCGCTGATAGATCGCCGGAAGTTTCGGAGCTTAGGGAAATAGTGGCGAGTAATGGAGTGTACCCATCAAATGAAGGCGATTTCTATGATCCAGAGAGTATAGCGGCAGTTTACCGTGACATTTATGAGGAAGCAATAGAAACAAATACACTCTGTAGTCTGGAAACACTGCGGCGTATTATTACAAGGCTTGGTGAAAATGGTTATGTAGCCGTTGATAGCGAAAATCAGGTTGACATGGTTGGAGCAGAACAGGTAGTGGAGTTTTGTAAAGCGGTAGATGAAAAGAAAAATGCAAAGCTGACAATTATAGTGATCAAGGATTTGAGCTTTCAGAAATTTGATATGGAAACAGAGAACGGTAATGTAGATATTGTCAGAGGGTACTACCAGTATGACCAAAACGGATGTCTCCAAAATAAAAGCATGGTAAGCTATCCGGCTGATATATGGCAATATACAGAGGAAGGGTATTTACTCTTTGAGGGAAGCTATTTCTCAGATGAAAATTTTGTACTTACGCTGAGTGATACACCGGAGCATACTGCATTACGGGTATTGCCGCTAGACGAAAAGTGCAGGGAATTGAACCGAAAGTATATCTTACCAGTCGGTTACGAACAGAACAATATTTTTCTCACTGATTGGAATGAGGAAGATTTTGGAGATTTAGATTTTTATGATATTTTTGACACTTTTTATCCGATTTTGAATAAGCAGCCTGTTCCTTATACTGCAGATGAAAATTTAGGAGTCGGGGCAGTTTATCAGATTCCGGAGGAAGTATTTGAAAATGTCATTACGGAATATTTCAATATAGGCAGGGAAATGCTTCGGCAGGAAACAACATATTTATCAGAAGACATGGCTTATGAATATAGACCCCGAGGCTTTTATGAGGCTGAATATTCTGATATTCCGTATCCGGAAGTGGTAGGGTATACGGAAAATCAGGATGGAACCATCACGCTTATCGTTAATGCAGTATGTCCAAATAGTAATACTTCTATGGCATATTCGCATAGAACAGTAATCCGTCCAATAAATGAAGATTGTTTTCAGTATGTATCGAATCAGATGATTTCTTTGAATGATGATAGTGATCTTTGGTGGCATTCTGATCGTTTGTCACAGGAAGAATGGATTGAGATATACGGAGAAACGGAAAACTCTTTCTGGTTTCTTCCGCAAGCGGAGAATTGCCTGATAACCAAAGCGGAAAAAGATGAATTAAAAGATACTGCGTTGACGGCAGCAGAGCAGGTCAGGGAAGTGTATAAAGATATAGAACTTGTAACTGATTTTTCCTTTGGTTCCAATATTAAAGAGTTCACAAGAAAGCAGTGCCGGGAAGTGGTTACGCTTCTTGGAAGAGCAGGCTATGTAAGCGTTACAGAAAACACCAATATGGAAAATTATGAGAAAGTTGAGGATTTTTATACTGCATATATGGAGAAACAAGATGCAATGGTGACTATATTTGATGTAAACCGGGATGGTCTTATTGGAGCTGTCACTTTTATATATAGGGACAATGAGTTACAGACATATTATGTGGGAATTGGCTGGCAGGAGGGTGGTATACCGGAAATTAAGGATACCTTAGTCAGCGATATAGCAGAAATTAAGTTGACAGAGAAAGGATATTTTATCTATGCGCATGAAGATCTGATACCCCATTCCAGCTTGCGCCAATACTGGAGAATAAAACCACTTTCCGATAAATGCAGGGAATTAACAGCTAAATATGTATATGGGTTAAGCTATGTAAATTACAATGTACTTGTCACAAACTGGGATAGTAATAATGTAGAAGATATCCTGATGCCCTGTATGTTTGAAGATATATACCGGATACATACCGGAGAAAATTTGAAGACCGAAAACGGGAGAATACCTGCGGACATATATGAAAAGATAATGACTACATATTTTCCGGTGTCAGTAGAGCAACTACGGGAAAAATGTGGATTTGATGAGAAGAGTAACAGTTATGAGTATGATATGATTTTTGGAAGGCAGTACCCGCCGTTTGGAGAAGTTGTTGATTATAGCGTCAGCTCTGCTGACGTGGAAAACTCAGATGGAGCAATTACGCTTGTTGTAGATGGGGTATGGGCTGATTACAATTCTGACCTTGCTTTTACCAATATTATCGTGGTGCAGCCATTTGCGGATGGTACATTCAGGTATTTATCCAATTCGATTGAGCAGAAGGAGCTGGAAATTCCGTAGGCGGAAGATGGGATGCAGACCATATGGAAAATTTGGACTATAATGGGATGTATGAATATTTATATGCAATGAAATATCAGGAGCAGTTTCCTTCGGAGGATTATCCGGACGGGATTTCAAATATACCGGAATACCAATACCGGATTGTCAGAGAGTAATTATGGGTATCGCATGGAGTTGAAAGAAGAAAGGATACGGAACAATGAAAAAGATAATGAAATTTATATTAGGCTTTGTGGCTGCCACCTTTATTATAATTGTTGTGCTTTGGGGGAGTTTCGTCTATGTATCGGATTACAAAATAACAAGGGTAGACACGTCTGCTTCACCGGATGGAACTCATGAACTGGTTTTACAGGCTGTCGGAGAGGCGGATTTTCCGTTTGGTTCTGCTTCAGGGAGGCTGATTCTCTATGAGGGTAAAAACAGAATATCCAAAGCAGACTTTGAGCTGCTTGATGACGGTGGATGCATACGCGGCAGTATATGGAAGGTCACATGGTATGAGGATTATGTGAAAGTTATCCTATCCGGGGATGAACAACCCGATGAGCAGATTATCTTATACTTTGACGGTAAGAAAGAGACAAAACAATTAACAGATACAATAAGACCGGAACAGACAGATGTGGCAGATGAAACAGAGCAGATAAATCCTGAATCCCACCGGGAATTAAGTCTGGTTGGGGTGGTTGATGATTATGTCAGTGCAGAAGAGTTATCAGATTTTTTTGCAAGTCAGGATTCTTTAGAGAAAATGGTTTCTTTTAATCAGATTTTAAATAATCAATTTGAATTTTATGAAATTTATAATCAGCCGCTTCAAGCAAAGTTTTACTGGGATATGGATGATGGTTTTTTGGAAACTTATGATGGAGCCCCAATCAAAAACCAGGAAATTGAGATTGAAGGTGAAAAATGTTTTATTTCAACATTGAATAGCATTGAGGTAAATTTAAATGCCTATCAATATTTTTTGGATTTTATAGGAGAGGGCAGGGGATTTTGTGAATCTGATTTTCAGTATAAAAGAAATGAGAAGATACCTGTTATTCTTGGTAATGATTATAAATCTTATTATTTTGTAGGAGATTGCATAAACCTTAATTATTTGGGGAAAGACTTCGAGTACGAAATAATTGGCTTCTTTGAAGAAGGGCTGAATGTAAAAATAGAAAATAGCGAATATAACATAAATAAGTATTTATGCGTTCCCTACTTTGAATTTGATGGAAATGTAACAGATGAGTCTGAAAAAGTATTTTGGCTGCGCCACTATCAAGAAAAGAATTATGGATACATTAAAGTGGATAATATAAACGGTTTGAGCGAAGAGGAAATAATAGAGTTCTATGGAAGCGAAGTACAAAAAATAGCTGAGGAGTTAGAGATTAAGTATAATGTTTTAGCAATTATATATCATATAAGTACAGAGAAGGACAAGAGCGATTCAATAGAAAATGGAAATAAGGACAATGCAGCAGAAACCTATGAAGAAACAGATATGTATAATCATATTTTAGAGGAATATAGAGATATGGTTCAGAATGATTTTTACATAGACCTCCTGGGTTCAGATAATTATGACAGCAGTTTTGGAGAGGACATTGGTTCTGAGATCCGTACAAGCAAGAAAGCAGTATTTTACGCATTTTATGATATAGACGGAAATGGGACAAAGGAACTTCTTATTGCTGGTGGGGAGGATGGCATTGGTGTTTCTAATCCTGCTTTTTCACCATGTAATTATGACATATATGGCTATGACGGAACGAATGTATTTCATATTTTCCCAGAAATGGAGTTTGGGTACAGGACAGATTTCTCGATTTATGAAAATGGAATTATAGGAGTATATTATAGCTACAGTGCTGCAGAATCCGGAGTTGATTTTTACAGAATAGGAAGTGACGGATTTACACCTGAATTAGTAGATTTTTTTTCCGCAGTTTGGCATTCGGAGGGAGAAGAATCAGTATATACTTATTTTCAAAAAGAAAACGAAATTTCCGAAGAAGAGTACAAGACCAAAGTGCAAAGCTACGCAGTTACTCTTACAGAAGGATTAGATTGGATAGAGATTTATTAGTGAGTTTATAGAAACTTTGTGAGATCGGATGTCTCTGGGGATATTACAGAAATATAGCATGACTTACTGGGAGGTATGTATGAAAAAGAATAAAAAGATAGTTATATTAACAGGTGTTTTTCTAATGATCTTGAATATTGTTGCTTGTGGACAAGTAAAAGAAAATGAAATTATAAACAAGGATAAATCTGTTATGGGGCAGCAAGAAAGCAGTGTGCAGACGGTTGAGAGTATAAATTCGGGAACTAAAATATCTGTCAATGACAGCTATTATAGTAGTGCAACTGATATTTCCCGCACAGAAGTGGAAGATTATGCGGCATATGTAAAACAATCATTTATGGAACATGATTGGCTCACTATTTCTTCTGAAATTTCTTACCCTATTACAATATCCGGCACGACGTATACGGATAGTGAGGCGTTTTTAGACGCATCCAATAATTTTGACAGTAATTTGAGCGAAAAATTTTTTTCGTATCTTGAAGAAGAGGACTGTGTGGAAATGTTTGTCAATTCTCAGGGAATTATGCTTGGAGAAACAGGACAGATTTGGATTGCAGATGTTTTGGATGACAAATCAAGCTCACATAGACTAATGATACTTGCAATCAATGATTTGTTAAAGGAATAGAATCTTTCGATTGAGGATTTTGGGGAAATAGAAGATATACGGAAATTATTTTATTGGTCAGCATGGAGATGTTTTTGAGGGTAAAGAAGAAATACGGAACAATGAAAAGAAATAATGCTCCCTTTAAAGTAACAGCATTTTACATGGGTACTTAAAGGGGAGCATTATTTTTTCAATGAATAGTTGTAGATCAGATTTTTATTGTTTCCATATCCCCATATCGGATAAAACGGAGAAGGAGATTTCTGATGCGTTGCTGCCGGTGGCATTTTCCGTGGACTGGATATTGGTGGCAAAAAAGTATGTGCTGTCAGCGGTTTCTATATATCCAATAAACCAACCGTTTATGTCCTTGTCATTTACCCGTCCGGTTCCGGTTTTTCCGTAAAAACTTCCGTTTTCAGATGAAAAAAGGCAGATGGAATCCTTTACAGCATTTACATTTTCCGGGGTAAAGCCAAAGTCATTGTTGTATAAGTTTGTCAAAAGTTCAACCTGCTCCACCGGGGAAATTTTTAGTGCTGACTGCATCCAATAAGAGGAAAGGTCTGAATTTATAATTTCATTTCCATATCCTATTTCCTTAATGTAACTGCGGAGGGCAGATGTGCCGAGCTGTCTGTCTATTTCCTGAAAGTACCAATTAACGGAGGATTGCATTGCAGAATACAGATTCTGATCAGCGTTCCATGCTTCAAATGGGTAATCTGCTCCGTTCCATGCCATGAAAGAATCTTTGGGTGTGATAATGCCTTCTTCCAATCCAAACAGTGCGTCATATATTTTATATGTAGAATTTGGCGCTGTCTGTAAAGTGGCATGCTCCATGTCATAAATGCTCCATGTATCATTTTTTTGGTCATATAAGACAAAACTTCCCTCATATCCATTAAAATATGCAGACAAGTCAATCAAGTCAATTTTTTCAAAGGATGCGTTCCATTTATAATAACTTTGTTCTGCCGCATAGGTGGAGAGCATCGGGGTAAGCCCTAAAAGTAAAACCGCAATGATGGCAAAAATTCCGGCTCCCTTTATTCTTGTCCAGACAGAAGGTTTTTGATAAGAGGAAATATTGATGATTCTTTTCTGCATCTGTCTCATGGTTCCGCTGATTCCTGCGGCAAAGGGAAAAGGCGTTAGTGAAACTTTTTCTGCAAAATTTATCAATGTATTGCCATAATCTTCGTAGTCATTTTCGTTAAGGATCTTCAGGACAGAAGTATCACAGGCAACTTCCCTGTCATTACGCATTTCTTTCAGCGCATACCATACCAAAGGATTAAACCAATAAAGTATGCCAAAAAAGTTCATAAGATAGCTTGCAATGGCATCCTTGTGTTTGTAATGCTGTAATTCATGTAGCAGCATATACCGCATATCCGCAGCATTGAAATCCGAGATCAGGTGGATTGGCAGATAAATACAAGGTCTGAATAATCCTACAATGATAGGGGATTTCAAAAAGGCGGTGCTGTGAATGGGAATGTCCCGTTTTATCTTAAGCTCGTTCAGACAGTTGCCGTATAACATACGGACTTCCCTGCTCTGCAAAGGGAGCGCAGATTTTTTCAAGGTTTTCAGACGAGCATTCGATTTAATTACTAACAGCAGCATTGCAAAGATGCCAATCAGCCATATTCCAAATAGTATGAGTCCGATAACAGATGGCGTCTTGCTGCTTACGGACAGCGCAAAGTCATTTATCTGTTTTGTAGTGCCAATCGAACTCACATTTACTGCCGCTTCCGCAATAGTTTCTGTGTTGGGTGATGTAGCGTTTTTCCACTTGTCTATCAATGATAAAATTTTTGAAAATCCAACCGGACGAATAGGGATAAACGGAACTGCTAACAATCCAAGCAGCAGGAACCACAAATTGAACTGCATCCGGCTTGTCAGGTGGTTTCTTAATACTCGTTTTGCAATGAGAAGTATGCCAATTATGATGCAGATTAAAATATTGCAAAGAAAGAAACGTATTCCGAAATCTGCCATGTTAATCCCTCCTGCTTTTTGTTCCTTTGAGGAGAAGAGAACGCAGAGTGTCTATTTCTGATTCGGAGAGTTTATCATTTTCAAGATAAGCGGAAAGCATTGCGGTAATATCTCCATCGTAAAAACGCGCAAGAAATGAGTGACTTTCCTGCCCGATGTACTCCCTTTCTTCTATCAGAGGCGTGTAAACGAATACCCGGCTTTGCTTTTCATAAGAAAGAGCTCCTTTTGTCACAAGTCGTTTGATCAAAGTCTGTATTGTCTTGGGACTCCATTTGGTAGTCTGTGTTAATTTATCCGTTATCTCATTGGTACTGATCGGTGCGTGTTTCCATACGATTTTCATCACTTCAAATTCTGCCTCTGAAATTTGCGGTAATGCCTTCATTCTTTGAATCCTCCTTAAGTCTTACGACTGTAATATATTGTAGTGTATAAAATGTGAAATGTCAATTTGGATAAGGGAATGATGCTGCTAAAGAATAGGGAAAGCAGAAACGATGGTGAGAAACCGTCGTTTTGTGCTGTTAACCGTCGATTTGTGCTAAAAATATTTTTATTTGTCTATTTTTATGGTATATTGAAAAAATTAGATGGATCTTTTTAGGAATGTGCGTGGTTCTGAATGGTAGAGGGACTACTGAAAGGAGCATATATGTCAGTTGAAGCATTATTAACAAACCAAAGGAACAATGCACGCTATAACGTACAAACGAAATCTCCTCTGAAAAGTAAAGATCAGGAATTATCGTGGGGAACAGATTTCGCACCGGGACTTTTTGCGTTTGACAAAGAAGAATATATTAACAAGAATATTACAAGGCGATTGGATAATCCAATGTTAAATTCTTGTTATATCCCGCCAATCGTTAAGACAGAGGAACCTGTTCCGGATTGTTCTGAGAATGAAGAAGTAATCAATTCATATCTTCAACAGCCCCAAGTATTGTCTGTTTCAGAAGAGCAGATCAGCGCTCTGCTTAAAGACCAAGATACTATATCCGAAAATGTACGAAATTATACTAAAGGTACATATTCCGGTAGTAGGCCAGGAGAATTGGGTTCGGTCTTTTACACCTATTATTCGCCGGAATGCATAAGGTGCGTTAGGGAGGGAGAAAGGAATCCTAATAATCCTGATGAGAAGATAGGAGAAGACAAAATCCAGTGGGAGATAAAGCTGGATAGCAAGGAACAATATGATAAGATTATGAAGTTTCTTTCAAACTTTCCGCAGGAGGATAACTTTCGTTTTGCTGTAAGGGAGATCTTTTGGAATGATTTCTTAGAAGATAAAATTGATATGGATCACTTTATGGATTTTTATGCTTGGACCAATAATGGCTGTCCTGACATGGGAAAGGGCGAAAATGGTGAGCGGGTAGGAATTAATAAAGAGCGCATACACGATCCCTATGCAGAGTATTTCAATGGTAGTTGGCTTTGGATTAAGCATGTATGGACACTGGAAGAATTGGAGGCAGAATGGAATGCCAAAATAGAAGCTGCCAGTGCCGCACAGAAGGCATCATATATTGGCCGCACAGTACCAAAATATTCCGATGAAACCGCATATACAAACACGTATTTCCGATTGGCAGATGAAACGGGTATTCTTAATTACAGAGGAACCAAATTTATCTGCGATTACAAATCAAATGCCTTAAAACTGGGGGATTGCAGTGATCTTAAAAATTGTATTCGAATTGCATTAGCTGGTGGAGGAAGTCTTGTTGTAAATAAAGATAGCATAGACGGATTAATAAATGCAATCTCTATGTTCTCACCAGAGGACGTAGAAAGTATTTTGCGAGCCCTCCAAAAGGAAAGAATGAAGCAGAAGGCTCTTAATGAAAAAGAAGAAAAAATAGCTTCCGAATTATTTGGAGAATAGATATATTTTTGTCTAAGAAATAGGCGATAATGTGATATAGACAGCAGAAAGGGGCAACTCTCAGGGATATTGAGGGCTGTCTTTTTGTATATAAAGACACGAGGAGAAATATTAGTTGCATAAAAAACTGTCTAATGGCAGGATAAACTTATAGAGCTGCAAAAATGTGGAGAGAAAAAGAGCTGAAGAGAATAAGGATTTGCGAAAAACAAAATTGATGTTGACATCTTTTCGAAGAACTGTTAAAATGATTTCATCAAAGGAATTCTAACAGGTGTGCGTTCTGCACGTTCAAGACAGTTTCTGTCGGATTTTCACTTTGAAGCATAACAGAAAACGGCAGGAGGGATTGAACGGGCACAGACTGTCCGGCATATTATTGTCCTGCCA
>JAAVAA010000090.1 GCA_014804285.1 Lachnospiraceae bacterium
GTTCCTGATATTGATTGCTGGATTGATGCAGCCGGAGCAGAAAGTATTTTGGAATCCTATATGCAGTACGGAAAAATTATCAGCCGGTTTGTTGTCGTGGCGGTAAACAATAAGCCACGTAAAATTGATCTTTTGCATTTAACCTATGCCCAGAAAAGCCTTATCGGTTCCGGTGGTTATTTCCCAGAGGATGTCAGGGACGTTTTGACAATTATGGCAAGCAAAAAATGGGATTTGGAATCCATTATTACACAGGAATTTCCGCTGGAAGAGATTTCCCAAGCAATTCAAACCGCAGCTGATCCGGGGAGGGCATTTAATGTGACAATTCGTTTTTGAATTTGTGATAGAGAAGTAACGGCTTAGGAGCAGAGACTCGAGAGAGTCCCTGCTTTTTTTGATGGACAAAATTAAACTCATCACTTGACAATGTTGCATAGAGCTTATGGCACTGGAAAGGACCGGGGCAGACCTCACGCCGGAGGAAACGGAACAGCTTGCAGCATACCGCCGGAAGAAAGCCGACCAGCAGAGGGCAAGGCGGGAGGGAAAGAAAAGCAACCAGCCGAAAAGGAAAGTCAGTTAGCGGGAGAAGCCCCGCGCCGGGAGGAACAAAAGAAGCATTGCGGAAATGTGCATAACAGGCTATGGAATCATGGATAACCCTGTTCACAGCACATGGAAAAGCTAAAGAGCAGCTTTCCCACGTCCTGCAAACAGGGTTACCCACAATTCCATAAGACAGCCAGTTATACACATTACCACGAATGTCGACTACTACGGAATCTCCCTCATTCCTACCTAGAAGATATTAAAAATTGAATTGCGATAAAAAAGATATGCTATAATTCTTCTGCAAAACAAAGAATTTTATTTTTTTTACAACCAAAATGACAAAATCCGTACTTAGTATAATGGAGGCTGTTTAGCTACAAAATGACAAGGAGGTGAATACATACTATGGATGACGAGACGATTGTAAGTCTTTACTGGGCAAGAGATGAAAGCGCGATTGCAGAAACATCTTCAAAATATGGCGGACTTTGTAATCATATTGCAAACAACATTCTCTCAAACTACCAAGACAGGGAAGAATGTATCAATGATAGTTACCTTGCAGTCTGGAATGCAATTCCATATAAACATCCAAACAAATTTTCTGTATTTCTAAGCAGGATTGTCAGAAATCTGGCTTTGAAAAAATATGAATATATTTCTGCTGCCAAAAGAAATCCGGCTATAGTCACATCATTAGAAGAATTAGGTGACTGCGTATCTGGAACGGATAGCATAGAGTCGGAAATCGAAAAAAGGAACATAGAAAATACGATTAACAAATTTCTCTGGCGGTTAGATGAAGAAAAAAGAAATGTATTTATACGGCGGTATTGGTATTTTGATTCAATCGAAACTATCTGCAAATATACAGGTTTTAGCCAAAGCAAGGTAAAATCCATGCTATACGAAATGCGCCGTAAGTTGAAAAAGTATTTAGAAAGTGAGGGTATCAAAATATGAATAAAAAACAGCTTTCCGAACATATTGGGAACATTGATGACCGGCTTGTTGAACAGGCAGAGAATATCCCAAATTACAGACAACTGCATCACCGTCAGACAATAAGACGCTTCCTTACTGTCGCCGCAGCTTTTGTGCTTATGGCTTGCAGCTTTAGTGCAGGCGCGTTTGCCTTTGCCCGTGAAACAGTGGTTGAAGTGCCAGTAGAGCAGGAAATGATAAAGTTGGAAGAAATCAATCTTACACTGATCCTGCCCGATGATTGGAAAGGAAAATATTCTGTAGAAGCTAATGGTCAGAATTATATTGTTTATCACACACAGGTCAGAAAAGATGTCAGTGCAGGGATAGACGCATTTGACGGCGGTGTCCTGTTTTATATCGTCTGCTATGAGGAATCCATGACACCGGAACAATTCATAGAAAAGGGATATGATTTTGTCCAGTACCGTTATCTGTTTTCTACCAGCGATAAAACTTACATTCTCTGCTATCCAAGTGATGTACAGTGGAATCCCGAAAATTCAGAACAGGAAACGGAATATCTGGGAATGGAGGGAGAAATAAAAGATATTAAGTTTGTGGTTGACAATATCCTTGCGGACTGAAAATGTTTTGAATCTTGAAACAGGCATGGTGGGAATGCTGAACGTAAGGTATTTTTGTTCATAACCATATAGTTTTACTTGAAAAGTTATGCAAAATATCCATAAAATTACATAGCTCCTTCGTATCTGTATCAGATAGATCAAGGAGGAAGTACAAATTATGAAAAATAGACGTTTAATGATCCTGTTGCTGTCAGTGTTATTGTCGGGATTGACTTTATGCGGATGTCAAGACCGCTCCGTCCCGGAATCACAGACAGATAATGTGTCCATAATGAATGCATTTAGCTCGGAAACTCAGGAGGTATCAGAATTTCCGGAAGCATCAGAAGAGGGGAATTTGGCAGACAGCACATCGGAAAATCCTTTCCCTGTGGAGGCAGCACAGGGAGGCCCCTATGGAAAAATTGCCATTTCCCTGCCGGAGGGATGGAGCTTTGAGACTTGTCCGATGGACAGCGAAAGTCTCATTTACGGTATGTATGGAATTCATTTTTATCCGGAAGATGTGAAGGAAGGATATATTGAGATTACTTATATTAAGCCATTTGGAGTCTGCGGAACAGGGTTGAAAAGTGAAAATGCGGATATTGCAGGGCAGCAGGCCAGCATTGGAACTTATGATGAACATGAATATTGGGACTTTATTTCCTTTCATGGAGAGTATGAAGGTGTTGTCGCATACACTTATTTGGTAGAGGACTGGTGGGACAAATACCATGAGCAGGTGCGGGATATTCTCAATACCCTGTCCTTTCAGTCAGCGGAAAGAGAAGGTGGCGCTTATATCTATCATGAGGAGTCGGAGATTACTGCTCTGGGACTTGAATTTTCTTTGAAAAATATTTCATCTGCCGGGGCAACACTTGTCTTTTATCAGTATGACCCGGATGCACCTACAGGAGAGCTGGATTTTGGGGATGAATTTGAATTGGAAGTTCAAAATGACGGTAAATGGGAGAGAGTCTATGACATCTTGGAAGGGGAGTATGGATTTAATGATATTGCTCATGTCATTGCCACTGGACAAAGTTTGGAAGTGGATTTAAGCTGGGAATGGATATATGGAAAGCTTCCGGCAGGAGAATATCGGATCAAAAAGGAGATCCATGATTTCCGGGGAACCGGAGATTATGATGAATATGCGGTTTATGCACATTTTGTATTAAATTAAAATCTGTTTCTTTTACCGAGATGAAAGTTGTATTGCAAGTTTTACAGCCGGCATCACAAGGCGGCAATATCAGAAAAAGGGAAGAAGGGAGAGTGGCGATGGCAACAGAAAAAAAGCTGGACTGTGTGATTTTAGGGCTGTTAAGTCATGAAGATCTGACCGGTTATGAAATAAAAAAGCGGATGGATACCACCTTAAAGTATTTCTGGGGGGCAAGCTATGGAAGTATTTACCCGACCTTAAGTGAATTGGTGAGGCGGGGACTTGCGGTTCGGGAGGAATGCGACGAAAATAAAAGGAACAAACAAATCTATGCGATCACCGAGGCCGGAAGAGAATATCTGAAGGAGTGGCTGAAACAGCCGGCCGAAAGGGACGAGATTCGTTATGAGACTCTTTTGAAGCTGTTTTTCGGAAACGAACAGGGAGAAGCCCAGACGATAGCACACATAGAGGATTTTCGTGAAAAGACGGAAAAAGAAATGGAATATCTTCTGGAAGCGGAAAGAGATCTGAAAGAGTGTCTCGAGGATGATGACACCCACAAATATTATCTTCTCACCGTGGAGTTTGGAATTAAAACTTATTGCGCATACTTAGAGTGGTGCAGGGAAGCAAAGGAATTTCTGGAAAAAGACAAAAAGAAGGAGCAGGGAAACTATGAATAAAAAAACAATATTGATCAGCATTATTGCAGTAATTATTTTGATTTTGGCAGGCGTATTTATATGGATGTTTTTGGGAAAAGGCGGTAAGGCGGATATGGATCAGGAAGCAGTCACGGCAATGTATATTCCTTTTGGGGAAGAGGGATATATCTTTGTAAGCGAACAGGCGGGAGTTTTTACCGTCACATTCCCGGAGGAAATTTATGATATTAACGGGAGCAAAATTACACAGGAGCAGTTGGTGAAAGGGAATGTGGTAAAAATTTACGGAAACGGGATCATGCTGGAATCTTATCCGGGACAGTATCCGGGGGTTACGAAGGTGGAGGTGATAGAGCAGGGGGATCCATCGGATGCCGATGCTTATCAGAATCTGGTGGACGAAATATACACAGAACCGGATCCGGCGGAACCGCCCACCATGAATCTGGGATATACTACGGATCTGGCGTCCGTTACTGTGATGGTGAACCGGGGCGGATATGAATGGGTCTATATTGATAAAGATTACTTAAGTAATGCAGTAGTTGCAGACGCAGCCCATGTGCTTCAGTGGAAAATCGGAGAGGAATTGGCAGATGTGAAAATTACGGAGCCTTTGGATATTACACTTTATTTTTCACAGATGCCTGAAGAGGTGGAAGTGGTTCGTTATGATTCTGAACTTCTGGGTACAGAGAATATACCGGAGGGTGAGACAGTCGTTGTTGAGAAAAAGGATGGAGAGTTTGTGCTTACCGGTGTCACGGGAGGTTATGTCTATGATGTGACTGGTATCTGGGAGAACGGTAGAGCGAATTATGGATTTATTACGGTGGAATAACAGCATTGCTAAATTAACGTTTAGATTGGGTATGTGTATGTGAAACGGCCGCTCATAATAAAACAAATCCTACGTCACCACGCTAGATAAAGCGTGCGCGAATTGGTTCCTTAAGGATTTGTTTTATTATGAGCTGGGTTATCGAATGACGCAAAACCCAACTGGGAACTTCACTAAGACGAAATGGTTCACTCTTTAGCGGTCGGTCAGTCAGTGAATTAGGCGACTATAGTGGAGTCATTAGCTGGTTTTCCGTCAGCCAAAAACTAACTCGGCTAAGAAACAAAATTCTAAAGGAACCA
>JAAVAA010000091.1 GCA_014804285.1 Lachnospiraceae bacterium
ATCTGTTCCTTTGCTGCTGGCATAAAAAATCCTCCTTTTCGATAAGAATTGTCATATCTTGATTCTTACCAAAAAAGAGGTATTTTTTCCAAAGACACAAACTATTTTACACTACCTTTATCAAAATGGCTAATGAATTTCTCCTCATTTTAAAGTTTCCACTAATTGCATTCCCGTAGCTTTCGTAAATGCAGACGCCCATTCCGCGTCACGATAAAAGACATAAATATTCTGATACCCGTCGCCGCCAAAATACAAATGTTTCTCCCCCTGCTGTTCCATAATAATCTGATTTAACTGATTAGCGAGATCGCAATCAAACCAGTCATAATGAACATCAGCTCTAAGAGAATATGTATTTCCCCTCCATTGAAAGGTTATGCTTCGACTGCCCGTTCCATATTCCCAATTTACATTATCAAGATCTTCTTTAATCTCGGTAAACTCCAACTCGCCATCGCCAATAGCGGCAACTCCCCGCAGGAAATCTCTATACATTGCCTCTACATTAAAAACCTCCATGTCAAAGGCGTATACATCTCCTGAAGAAGGTGTAAATGTCCACGTTTCATAATCATAATTTCCCATTCCAACTGCCTCCAAAAGCCAGGCTGTTTTATTAAATGACAGCCTGATTTCGACCGGAGTCTGATCCCAGCTTTCCTGCATCGCATCAATCATCTCTTGATCAAATCCATTGATTCCAAGTTCATTTAATTGTGCTGCAATTTCTTCGAAAGTCTGACCACCCTCTTTAATCTCCAAATATTCCCAGTTTTTCCCGCAAGCACATAATGTTAATAGAATGGCAACGATAAATAATAAAGCAAATTTTCTCACTGTAAATGTCTCCTGTATATCATTGATGGCATAGGCTGTTCCATGAAATAAATCTTTCATATCAGCCCGCCTCCTCTATTGCAGCAATATAGGACTTCAAATCCTCTAAAATACCCTTTATTCCCATAGAATTGTATTCCTCATAACAGGTATCAATATAGGAAAGCAAATCATATTTATCTAAAAGATCACTGACTTCACTAAAATCAATATTCCATTCCTGCTTCATGCAGTTGGCAATTGTTATCTGCATATTCAATACATTGTCAGATCTGGTCATTATGGCACCCTCCAATGATTATCATAATCTATAGTTTCCATTAATTTTATCATAACATCTTTATGCTTTTTATAACCACACTCCCCAATCACCATAGTCAAATGTGCCGCTACCATGATGAAGTTTTCCTACCATCTTAAGATTTCTAAATGCTTCTCGCATACGAGTTAAGATTTCCGGCTGTATATCCAATGAATGGTGTGCCGGAAATACATTCTTCACAGGCAATGCCGCAACTTTTTCCAAAGAATCAAGATATGCCTCCGGGTCAGTAGAAGGATAATAAGCAAACAAAATATCTTTATAAACTAGATCACCTGTAAATAAATATCCTCTGCTTTTTTCCCAGAAGCACAAATGTCCCGGTGAATGTCCAGGAGTATGCAATACTTCAATTTCTCGATTACCAATGTCAATTATATCATGTTCCGTCAACACCTTTGTTGGCGTACCCTGAAAAAGTTCATAGTTATTCACATTAAAGCCATCCGGTAAATCACAACGGTCTACAACCATTTCTTTAATCGTTTCAATCGATAAAGGGAACTTGCCATTCAGCCAATCCAATTCCTCAGCGTGCACATAAAAATCTGAGAAATACTTATGTCCCCCAATATGATCCCAGTGAATATGTGTGGCAACCGCCGTAATCGGTTTATCAGTAAGTTTTAATACTTCATCATATATGTTTGCGATACCAAGTCCTGTATCAATAAGCAAACTTCTATCCATTCCATTCAGTAAATAGCAATGTGTTTCTTCCCAATGCCGATATTCACTAATAATATATGTATTAATATCAATTTCATCTATTGTAAACCAGTTATCCATTGCACCACACTCCTTCTTAATCCAGCTTCTCAAACAACTCCATTAACTCTTTCCAATTCTCTATTGTGAGGACATCTTCCCTTGGCTCATACTTCATATCAATTGCCCCAATATACCACACTGGAAATAAACCTGCCTCTTTTGCTCCGACAATATCACATTCATACTGATCCCCGATATACCATGCATCTTCGGGATGCAATTCAGCCTTTTCTAACGCCAATTCGAATATGCGCTTATTAGGCTTACGATATAAATACTCACTGGTTGCAATGATAAATTCAAAATCATTCTCAGGAATACAATTATAAATCCTTTTAGCAACGGCATTTCCACAATATGAGATATTACTGATTACACCTGTACGAACTTGGTTTTCTTTTAAGAAAGATAGAAACTCTCTGATTCCCTCTGTCGGTTTCCCCGGTGCTGCCGCATCCCAAAATGCATTGTCAATTTCTTCCGGGCTTAATGCAATTTCAATTCCTTGTGACTCATATAAATACTTTGTGAACATATAATTCGGAACTTCTACTTGAAACAAGTGCCTCTTTTCAGGATCAAACCGCCCTAGCTCCTGATTCAGTTTGTTTGCATAAGCCTGCACTTCCTCCGCAGATTTATTGTATTTATTTTTTGTGGCATATTTAAGAACTGCTTCAGTCCCTTTTGTGCCATCGAATAACTGTTCATTTACCAAAGTTTGTCCATAATCAAACAAAATCATCTTGGGTTTCTTCATTTTTACCACATCCCTATTTTTTCGTTTAATACCTATTGCTTCTTCTCTATCATCCTGTCATTCACATAAACAGTCCCTAAAAAGCAGTATACACAAATGCATTAATATTGTAAGCTATAAGTGCGAGCAAATAACGGCACCCAAACATCTCGATGCTGTTTATGAAAATAATACCATGCTTATTTATGCATAACAAGCAGAAGCATTTTGCACATGCACCTTCATGAATGTTTGCTACCGAAAAGGACGCAGAGAGAAAATATAATTCGGAGAGATAGAATGATAGGAATATATTTTAGCGGTACAGGTAATTCAAAATATTGTGTAGACAGATTTTTAGAAGAATATAACGGTAACAGCCTTGCGTTTTCCATAGAACAAGATGAGACTGCCATACATATTAAAAATGATGAGGAAATCGTAATCGGCTATCCTGTTCAATTTAGCAATATCCCCAAAATACTTCATGATTATATTGTTACAAACCAACAGCTTTGGATTGGGAAAAAGATTTTCATCATTGCAACAATGGGGCTTTTTAGCGGTGATGGCGCGGGAATCCTCGCACGATTATTAAAAAGATACGGTGCTGTTATAATTGGTGGCTTACACTTGAAAATGCCGGACAATATCAGTGACGAAAAAGCTTTAAAAAGAAGCTATGAAAAGAATCTTGAATTAGCCAGAAATGCAGAAACAAAGATTCGCAGAGCAGTTATACAAAGCAAAAACGGGAAACCGCCTCAGGAGGGATTAGGAATTTGGTATCATATTGCCGGGCTGCTTGGACAAAGGCTATATTTCTACAACAAGACAAAACATTATACCGATAAATTAAAAATCAATTCCGAAAAATGTATTGGGTGTGGTTTGTGTGAAAAGCTATGCCCCATGAAAAATATCAAATTGGTGAATGATACCGCTGTTTCCGGAAATAAATGCACCATGTGCTACCGTTGTATCAATAAATGTCCCAAGCAGGCAATTACATTATTGGGGAAAAAAGTTATTGAGCAACATGACATAAGTAAATTAGACATTGCAAGAAAATATATATAAATTATTTGTATTTATTCTTCATCTTTCGCATTATAGTAATCACAAAATGCATAGCTCAGCTTTGTAAGTATCTCCATCATTGTACCATCTGCAATCTGACTGAGCGTCTCGTCCGCCGCAAGTTCCCCGTTAATTACTACTTGATACTGTCGTGCAGACAGGCTGTTCTCATCTCTAAGATTAACGATCGGAAATGTCACACCCAATTCTTTGTATCCCTCCCGGATGCCTTGAATAATCTCGATATATGCATTATTTTCAGCAAATACGGGTACAATATCCATTCCAAATAATAATTCAATCTTTTCAATTTTGCTCATTGCCTAACATCCTTTCATATTTTTCCCATGCTTGCGGTAATTTTTCCTTTATAAAGAGAGCATAGGAGCATTCCGGGGTTTCAATCATATTTTTTTCTTTTAAATATTCGGCACAGCAGGAATACCACCATTCTAATTGCTGCTTTGTTTTATCTTCAAAATGACCGATTTTCATTTTCCCCTGCTTCACATATTCCATAAATAACTCATACGCATTTTCAACCCGGGCACATTTTGTTACTTCAACTGACTCTGTTGCCAATCTCGCACATGGGATATTTTTGAACGGAATAACTTGATCTTCTTCTGCAAAGACTTCGTAAATGTATCCACTCACACCTTCCGATACTTCTTTCAGCGCATTCGGATATAGTTCGTGATAGATAGGTATATTGCTTCCGCTTTCAAAGCCATAAGGAAACCAATAATAAGGTCTTTCTACAGCATTGCATAAATAAAATGCAGCAACCACATCAATTGTAGTCATATATACATATGGACGGTCGTGATCCGCCTGATTTGGTTCTAATACTTTTATATTTGCAGTGTTACTTCCATGATACAATGTCATGTGATAATCTCCTCTAACATCATTCACATAGGCTGTCTCTAAGTGGTCAATAGCATTCTTGCGACTCCCCGCATAGAGGGTATTGCCGTCTTCATCAACCGGTGAAGCTTTTGTATACTGCAAACTAATTAAAGCGTTCAAACCGTTCAATCATGATCGCATACTGCTCCTTAATCTGTTGATATAACCCGATAGTGTTTTCTTTTTCTCTCTCAAATTTTTTAATGATATTGTCGTAATTGCGCTCCAGAGTGGTCACCACACTGCGGTTGATCTTGCCGTTATCCGCATCGGAATTCATAATGCCCAGAATCTTTTCCTTGCTGAAAGCCTCCTTATAGCTGCGCTTTCCATATAAGGCACTCAGAATATCCGCCACCGCAATAATCTGCTGAGGCAAAGTCATATCCGCCGCCACAAGTCCCTTGTGATAACCTGTCCCATCCAGTTTCTCGTGATGTCTGACCGCAATCTGTAAAACATCATCGTCCACCACACCCTCCAGAATCATCTCCGTGATCCGCACATGAGCCTTCATGACCTTCATCTCTTCATCACTCAGGCGCCCCGTAGACTCCAGAATATGTAAGGGAATCGCAATCTTTCCCAGGTCGTGAAGCAGCGCGCCATAGTGGAGAGCTCTGAGATCCTTTCCCGAGATGCGAAAAAGCCTGCCCAGCTGTTCCGCAAAATTCACCGTCGCCAGTGTATGAATCACTGTATGCTCACTCCGAAAATCAATGGTATAGACTAACATCTCTAAAAATCCCTTTTTATACCGCTCGGAAAAGGCTCGCTTTGCCAGAAGCACATCCAATTCCTCACGGTATTTACCGTTTACCAGATTTTCCGTGATCCCATAACATGTCTCCGCCTTTTGAAAAATATCAAGCGCAGCGCCGGAAAACTTGATGTTCCGATACTTCGAAAAATAGTCGGGATCCAGCCTCTCGTCCTTCAGATGCAAAAAGGTGTCCATTTTATCCGCCAGATTCAGAAGTTCGATAACGTGCAGGTAGCGGCTTTGTATCAAATTGTAACGGTTATAATCCAGATGATGGTAGAGTACGATCTCCGCCCTGTCCCCTATCGGAGACAGATACTTCAGAAAAAGAAATCCGTAGACGGAATGCGGCCATAGGTTCTTCGTCTCAAAATCCGCCACATTCTTAACATTGTCCTCCTTAAAAAGGCCGATGTCGTGCAGAATCCCAAGCATGGTGTAATCCACCAGCTCCTGCTCTGTGTACCTCTGCTCCGTATAAGTATTCTCATACTCCATCATCTTATATAAGATATAGCCTGTAATCTCACCGTGGCTCATGATCTTATTGTTGATGATACCGAGTGTTTTTCGGATGATCTCATTGACACCCTGACTGCTGATAACACTCATATTCCTATACCCTTTCTCTTGGATAAAGTTATTCTAACATTATCTGGTTGTTTTGTCCCCTTTTTCTATTTTCCATTTTCTTAGTGACAAAAATATTGTACCTATCCTCTTTATAAAAACAAATTATATTTTTGAATTTCCAAACACTTGTTGCGTTCAAAGGAAAATTTAACAATCCATGGCATTAAATCTCTTATCTCTTCAAATTCATTGTAGCCAAAAGAACTGTCATAATAGTTGATAATTGTACTTAAAGCTGTTCCATGACTGCCAATCACAACATTTTTTTCCACATATGTTTCTAATATCTGATTTAATGCACTAATATTACGTTTTTGCACTTCCTGCAAAGATTCTCCATCCAAAAGCTTAAAATCAAAATCTTCCCACTGCTTCTTGCAAAAACTGTCAAAGTCTTCTATCCATGTACTCCCAACCTTTCGCTCTCTAAAATCAGTAATACACTCTATTTCCATCTTTTTAGCATTGGCAAAATCTTTTATCGTGTCAATGGCTCTTTTATATGGACTTGATAAAATGACATCTATTCCTTTGTTCCATAAAAATTCGGTTACCATTTTACTGTCTTTCAAACCTTGGAGAGTCAGTTCACGAGTCAAATCATCATGATTGTTAAAATTAGGCTGTGCGTGGCGCACAAAGTAAACTATGGTCATTTTATCTCTCCTCCAAAATCTCAAGTCGTTATATACCAAAATATTGTTTTAATCTGTATTTAATGTTGAGTCATATGCATTTTTTAAATATTGCAGGGCCGCCTCGCCTTCTTTCTCATTATAACTGTATCCAAGCCCTTCGCCGACATACTGTGCCACGGTTTTAAACAAATCACACATCTTAAAAACAGCTTGCCATGCATTAACAACATTGCCGTCAAAATATGTCTCCATAAACATTTGCCATTCCTTTTCTGAGAGCCACCTATACAAATACTTCGAGGATTTTCCCGTACTTACTGACCAATCCGTTATCAGCCCGACTTTCCAATTCAACATCTTGATAAGTTCTGTTCTGACACAATAATTTGTCATATCCTGCACATAAGGCATTTCCGCCCGCCACAGTCCTTTTGCTATATTGTTGGTGCACCACCAGAATTCATTACAAGTGGCGAGAAACTGTTCTTTTGTAGGTTTCGTAACCCAATAGTCTCGATCTGATGCCGGCTCAATTTGTGGCAGTAAATTTTCCTTGTCAGACAAGATTCTGCAAAGCTTATCATCTTTTATATGTTGCAGTGTGTAGCTTACAGATTGTACCGTCAAATCAATTCGAACCCCATCTGCAAATTGCATCAGCCAACCATAAGAATTATCCTTGTCACTGGGAAAATAAGGATTTTCATCAGGATACTGCATATAAAGGATCTCCCCGAAACGGTTAATCCAATTTTTGTCCTCAATAAAGCTTTTGGTTTCTTCAACAACATAAACAATATCGTAATCCTGGAAAATATCTTTTGGGACATTGTCGTTTGTTCTTGAACCGTTCATATAAACAGCTTTAATTCTACTATCATTTTGGGCAACACTCAGGATAAGTTCATATATTTCGTTTTCTGTTCTCATCATTTATCTCCGTTATTATTCACTTTGAAAATATGGTAAGCATCTTAAATACTCAGTACATTCTCCAGCACAGTTTGTTATATAATCACGTATATTCAGTTCTGATATATATTTGGTATGAACCAAAATATTCTTCTTGTTATTGTAATCAAAAATAAGTTTTTCTTTCCAGACTATAACGTCCTCTGCATCAATCAATCCTTCTAATGAATATGCTTTGCCTTTATTTATAGCTCCCATTATGCGCGGGACATTCTTCTCCCAAAACATCAATTGTTCTATTTGTTCGCAGTCCGTATAATAGGCCTCATTCATCGACATGTCCTGTGATGGTGCTTTTTGAAACTCTTCTTTAAATGGTACTCTAATGGAATGATACCATATCATATCAGATAACAAATGAACAAGATATCCAATTACAAAATCATTATTTTCAGATGTATTGTATTCATTGATAAATGTATCAAAGTAATCAATATGACTTTTACTGTTAAATCTATAGTGTGATATATCTTTTATTTCTCTTGTATAATTTTCTTTTACATGAACTGCATCCGGAGCGATACTTCCTAACAAGAAATCACCATACGAATGAATTGAACTGAATTTCTCGTATATTTTATCCGCAATTAGCAAATGCATCATCGGCTGTGCCATATTTATTCTCCATTATAGTTTTTCATATCCTTCGATTTACGGATTTGATTATACCATCTTCATTCTCCACTTACCACTATAAAAGACAGGGCATAGCAATTGCTGCGCTCCACAATATTTATCGCTCCAGAATACAAGCAAAATATAATAGACTTATGTGTGGGCTTATAGTAAAATAGTACCATTGAACAATTCACCAGTTGATGCTGAGGGAAAAAATATGATTTTTAAATATTGCGCAGAATGTGGTCATAAATTAGAAGATATTAAATGTGGTGATGATGATTGTAAGATTTGCCCATTGTGTAAAAAAATATATGGTAACAATCCACTTCCCGTTGTAGAAGTGTTAGTAGTCAATGAATTTAATGAAATACTTCTTTTAAAACAAAATTACATATCAGAAACCAAATGGACAGTCGTGTCCGGCTATATGATAGATGGAGAAACGATTGAGGATGCTGTTGCGCGTGAAGTAAAGGAAGAAACCGGACAAGATGTTATAAGCTGTAAGTATATATCCAGTTACTATTTTGCACCTAAGCAGCTTATTATGATCGGATTTATTGCTTATGTTAAAAAATCACCATTTTCAAACTCTGATGAAGTGGATGACATTAAATGGTATAAAATAGATGAAGTAAATGATGTTATAGCTCGTGAAAATAACTGCTCGGGTATGCATTGGGATAATTGTAAAGATTTATTATAGAATTTTCTGGTAGAGAGCTTCCCTTATTTTTCTCATTTCCCTCCAGACATTATCTCCATAGTTGCTCACCAAAACGGAAATAATATCATTATTCGGATTGTATTCGGAAATAAAACTTACTCCCGGATCGCAGCCTTGAAAATACGCAAAATCCCTGCCATTTGGATTATCAATTATCCACATACCATATCCATAGTACCCTTCTTCTGCATCAGCCCCATCTCCACTCTGCTTACTAAGCATATCTGAAACAAGCTCTTTTGAGATTAGATTTCCTTCCAGTAAATTAGTCCAAAAATTAACAATGTCTCTTACTGTAATAAACGCTCCGCCTGCACCAGTACCTTTTACATCAACAGAAAATATATTTGTACGATAATCACTCGTATCTGCGCAATAAATATAGTTATTGGCGCATTTTGACGGCAGCTTATCCAACTCATAATAGCCCGTTGATTTCATACCACATATATCAAAAATATTCTCTTTAAGGTATTGGTCAAAATACATTCCTGTAACTTTTTCTATAATCATTGCAAGCAATACATACCCTGAATTATTGTATTGAAATCTTTCACCTTTGGGGTACATCATAGGCTTATTTATAAATAGCGGAAGCAAATCACTGTTATGCCTGATTTTATAATTAGGATAATCAGTCCATAATTCCTCATATTCATCCATAACACTTTCATCAAAGTAATCGGGAACACCCGACGTATGATTTAAAAGCTGTTTGACTGTAACTTCCTTATCAATATTATTTAATGGAATATCAAGCAGCACGCCTAGTGTATCATCAAACTTTATTCTCCCGCGTTCAATCAACTGCAAAATACCTACCGCGACAAATACTTTTCCCGCTGACGCACTTGCAAATTTCGTTTCCACCGTATTGGAAATTTCATTTGGCATATCTGCAAACCCATTTTCTCTATGATATAAAACTTTTCCGTTCTGTACTATATAGATATTTCCCCTAAAATTTATATCAATCATTTCTTTTATATTCACTTTAATACCTCACCAGCCAAAGATTTCTTCTCTCAATTCTTCATATTCTCTCATGGTTATTTTTTCGTCACGATAAGTAAAATCACTGTTTTCATCATACTTATCATCCGTGGAATCCCAGTATCCCGCCATTAACTTGAATTCGTCTACAATATTCCCTTTGCCATCGTACTGCGTCAACCAAAACATCTGCCTTCCCGCATGCGTAGTATCACTATGAACAATCCATGTTGCATTATCGTAGTCTGCATAAGACAAAAACCCTGCTGTTCCCTCCCCTCTCGCTAACACATATACTTTTCCGTCTCTTGCATCAAGATAGATACCTCCATATGGTCCATTCACAATTTGCTCGTTTTCACCATCATTATCCAAGTCAATCCGTTCTCCGACAGAATAACATTCCCAATCATCCTCATCATGCGGCAGTTGATCATACATGATAACCAATTCATCTTCATCGTCATAAATTGCCGGAATTTCGCTGGCGAGAAACGCATCCAACAATTTTTCCGGTTCATACTCATCAATCACCATGTCTTCATCAACAGGCACTTCAGAAGTACCTCTATCACCAGATTCTTCAGGGCCTTTTTCCTCAACATCTGTTTCCTGCACTTCAACATTTGATAACGCCTCTTCATTATCTTGCGAAACGCCACAACCACTTAGTACAAATAGACAAAATAAAAACACAGCTATTTTTTGAATACGCAATTTATGCAACCTCCACTTCTAACTAATCGTTCCGCCAATTCCCGATAATCCATATTTTTCCTTCATAAATAACTAACCGATGTAAAAATCTATACTCTTGTTATATACTGTTAAAAAGGTTCCGCTGTGATCCTTTGTATGTTCAAACAACACCCACTGCTCCTTTTCTTCACTATAATGCGGATATGCGTTTGCTATCAGGCATTCAATCACAACATTGTTATCTAATTCAACACGTAAATCATGGCATGGACTTATTTCAACAGAAATTACCGTACCATCAATAATTTCGGAATTGAACTTTTCCATATTGAACCATTCATCATTATGAGTACTATCATGCGAATCCCACGATAGATAGTCCAAAGCAGTCACCAAAATATCATTGTTTTTGATTACTCTTGAACACCCCATAGCATGAAGCGCAAGAGGTGCAAAATCAAAATCCAGCATATCGGCTTCGCAGCAAAAATGGATCAGCTTTTTGCCTATCAACAGATTTACAAACTGAATAGCTGCATAATTCATACAATATTGCCCCCGTCATCGTGAACTTCAGAATTATCATTTTGATTTTACCATAAACATCTACCTTGCTCAATGCGCCCTTGAGAAATTGCCGGATTTTATGCAAACTATTGCTCTCTCTTACCTACTATTCTCTTCAGCAGAAGGTGCGACAATAGTAGACAACTATCATATCTAAATTGTATAATCTGGATGTTTAAAAAATGGCAAATTTGAGCTTAGTTGCGAGGTATGTCATGTAAAAATGATTTTTCAAATTAGATATGTGCTCACGCTAAACTCACAATTCGCGTAAGAATGAGGGATTGATATGAATTTAGAAAAAATATATGAGGAAGAAGACCTATTCCCTAGAGAAATAACATTTTGGGAAGAGCGTGAATATGGTTTTCTGTTTTATAACGAAGACAATAAAGATTCTTATGATTCCAATCATGCAGTAATCTATAAAAACAGAATAAGTGACTTAAATCAAGTTCTTGACGATATAATAAAGTTTTATATTAAAAAAGGGCTGAAACCGGTTATATATCAATCCATTTCTGATGAAGGATATTTTGAAGACATCAAAAATATTCTTTCAGATTATGGTTTTGAAAGCTGGTCAGAATCACAAAGGTATATGGTTTTGTCCGAACTAAACACAATCATGCCTAATACTGAAATTACTGTTCAGAAAATTTCAAAATGGCAAGAGAAATATGGACCAGAAATTTTTGAGAAAGCCGGAGAGCCATGGGAAATCGCCGTAGCAAAAAAATCATTAGACAATAGTAATACCCTGTTTTTTGTTGCTTATTATAACGAAGTACCTGTTGGCATGACATATGCGCATATTCATGATGATGTATGCAGAGTTGACTATTTACTTGTTTCCAAAGAACACAGAAATATTGGTGTAGGAAGAGCATTAATAAATAGCTTTGTGGAATATTGCAAGGTTAACCAAATAGAAAATTGTTTTCTATGTCCTGGCGGAGAAACAGCTGAAAGAATATATTACGAAGCTGGATTTCGCTATGTAGAAACAAAACAGGCGGGACGTGCATCCTATGTTAAGCGCATAAGTAAAGACCTACAATAGAAGGGGAAAGAAAATGATTTCGACCTTAAAAGAACAACTGGCAATTGATACAAATTGTGTAAAAGAAGATTTTGACAAAAGTAATAATAGCGTCAAAATACTACGTCATAATCGTTTTAAAAGGCGTAACATCAACAATGACTTACTACTTTTTATGGCATGTTTCGGAAAAGGTACTGTAGCTGCCGTTGATAAAGAATTGGAAGCATTCATGGTTAAGTACATAGAAAATATAGGTGGTTTCAGGTGTTTTGACATGCCGCTTAATATTTTGGAGAATGAACTAAAGAAATATGGCGGGATCATAAGTGAAATCGAGGAATTTTACTTGTTAAATGAAAATGAGATTTGCCAAGTAACACCAACGTTTGATGTAGAGATTTTAGAAGGCACTGATATTAAAAAACTGTATAGTGACCATAGGTTTCACATGGCAATGGGATATTCACAAGACAACGACCGTAGGGATATGCTTGCTGTAGCTGCATATGAAAATAATGAAATACTGGGGGTGGCTGCCGCAAGTAACGATACAGATCATATCTGGCAAATCGGTGTTGACGTGGTACCGGAAAAACAAAAACAGCACGTTGCAACTGATATTGTCAAAATTATTTCAAATGAAGTTTTGAAAAGAAATAAAATACCCTACTATGGAACAGCATGGTCTAATATAGCATCGAAACGAGTTGCTATAAACGCTGGATATAAGCCTGTATGGGTAGAAATGAAAGCAACGAAAAATCCAATTTGAAAAGGAACCCGAAACCATCGGTTAAAAAACTCAATGATTTATCCTTTGACTTTAGATATATGAAACAGTAAACTCTATCTTGTAAAGCGTAATCAAAAACATTATCAAGGCGCCAACCGTCGAGATTCGCAATATCATTTATGTCGGAGGGAATCAATATGGAAAGTGTAAAGTATCATGGAGTAGCTCTGGGCGGAAAAATATATTCCCTGCGCATGGCAAAGCGAATGAGCCAGGAGCAGCTGGCTGCAGTGCTCAGCATCAGTCCAGCAGCTATTTCCAAGTGGGAACGAAATTTATCAAAGCCAAGCATTGAGATGCTGTGGACGCTGGCTGATTTTTTTGAATGCAGTATTGATGAGCTGGTTGGCAGAACCCTGATACAGGTTGACAAGGTAGGAACATATGACGAGAAAAAGCTCCGGCTTGCCGTGATAGGAGATGATTTGCTAAAATGCAGTGAAATCAGCAGGTTAGAAGGACTGCTCGCTATGGAATCTTACGTGCCCGAACTCAAAAGCGGAAGCAAATTTCTTGCTTTTGCAATTCCTTATATCATGAATTTATTTATGAAACAGGCAGAAATGGATGTGGCATTTGGATTCCTTGAAAATTATGTTACGACTCTGCCGAAGGAGGAACAACAGGAAGGAAAAATGGTTGCGGCGGTACTCAGAAAAATATTCTCCGGAGAATCTCCTGTGATTCTACAGGAACTGATTGCATCTTATATCGGCATAGATTACCGCGAGAAGAATGGAACGATGAGTGAGATGCTGAAATATTCGCGCCAAGAAATTTTGAATCAATACAATGATAAAAAGATGTATTCTGACAATACAAATTTATTAGAAGAGTTCATACATGTGGGAGATTTTGAAATTCAGTCAATCCTGCGAAATATGGACAATCTGACATTGACGACTGCATTGGTGGGCGCGTCCGGCGACGTTGCCAAAGCTTTCATGGCAAATCTGTCGGACAGACTACTGTACTTAATTCATGAAGATATGAAACAATGGACTGGAACTGAAGAGGAAATCCTGACGGCTCAGAAAAAGGTGTTGGAACTTGGAAGCTTCTGCCTAGAATATAATAAAGAATAGTTTCATACTTTTTTCTGCCAATTATTATTGAATTTTAAAAATATATAGGCACTTA
Source organism: Lachnospiraceae bacterium (assembly GCA_014804285.1). Classification (GTDB taxonomy): domain Bacteria; phylum Bacillota; class Clostridia; order Lachnospirales; family Lachnospiraceae; genus Suilimivivens. The sequence goes on from JAAVAA010000091.1 coordinate 14,256, forward strand.
TTCAAACACAAAGCTTGAGTAAGTGCCCCTAAAAAACTGCAAGAATAGAACTAATCTTTATCCGCCTTCCTTTTAATATGATTTCCAATAATCTCTGACACATCACTAACCGTAATAAAAGCCTGCGCATCCACCTCTTTGATCAGCTGCTTCAGTTGATAGATCTCAAGTCGGTTCAATACGCAGTAAAGAACCGCTTTTTTTCCGCTGATCAGACCCTCACCCTCCAAGATTGTCACGGTGCGTCCCATCTTCTTATAAATCTCATCCGCAATTTCGCGCCCCTCATTCGTGATTATCATAGCGGCTTTTGCCTGCTCCACGCCCGCCTCTACAAAATCGATCACTTTCGACGTAATAAAATACGTTAACAGACTGTACATGGCCCGGTCAAATCCAAACAGAAAACCTGCGGTCGTATAAATCATGATATTGATGAAAAGAACCGTCTGTCCCACCGGAAGATTAAAACGCCGGTTCAGAAAGATTGCCACCGTCTCCGTTCCGTCAAGGCATCCGCCTGAGCGAATGACCAGCCCCACACCTATTCCCAGAAATACTCCTCCGAAACAGACTGCCAGCAGATAATCCCGCGTCATATCCGTAAGCGGCGCAAATATTTCCAGAGAACTCGAAAATACCACCATAGCAACCGCAGATTTGATAATAAATTTGGTCCCCAGCTTCCGCATACCGGCGATCAGAAATGGTATGTTAAGTACCAGCGTCAATACCCCCAGAGGAATCTTACTAAGATTATTGATCATAATCGAAATTCCCACGATTCCTCCATCCAGGATCGTACACGGAACCAGAAATTCTTCAATGGCAAGAGCAGCAATCATCGCGCCTATCACCAGCGTCACATAACTAAATATCTCCTTCATATTTTCTTTCGACTTTGCAACATTTTCTGACATAGACATTACCTCCGCTATTATCATATCAATGAAAACCGTACCCGTCAAATATCTGTAGCTAAATTAATAGAAATATATGCGTGATTGTGGTATTCTATTAAAAACGCAAATCGGGATATGTAATAAACATAAAATCAACAAATCACAATCGAGGGGGATAACTGTGATATTTAAGCCTTTGAAGATACTAGACAAAACCGGATATGAAGTAATACTGAGGAATGCAGAAATAAATGACGCGGAAAATCTGTTAAGATTTTTGAAAATTACAACATCGGAAACACCCTATTTGATCAGAGAGCCTGATGAGGTTACTTTATCACTTGAACAAGAGCAGAACTTCATTCAAAGAATAATGGATTCAGATAGGGAATTGATGCTTGTCGCAATAATTGACGGGAAGCATATTGGAAATTGCTCTCTTATGGGAATCGGCGAGTATAGGAGATACCGTCACAGATGCAGCGTTGCAATAGCATTGTATCAAGAATATTGCGGTAGAGGCATTGGAAAAATCATGTTGCAGACCGTTTTGAAAATAGCCAAAGAAATTGGTTATGAGCAGGCAGAATTAGAAGTAATTGCAGATAACAAGAATGCGATAGCACTATATGAAAATTTAGGTTTCGAGAAGTATGGACATTTTCCTAATAATATGAAGTATGAAAATGGGAAATATGCAGATGCGTATTGGATGATGAAAAAATTATGACAAATCCCGGGTTACGCTCTGACTTCTACTTCTATACCCGAAGCCGGACTCAATATTTCATCGATATTTGTGGAGATATATTTATGAGTGAATTAGTATTAAAATATAACGAATTGACAGCCCAACAATTTATAGAGTTATGGGAAACTGTATGGGGAGATGGTCCGTCACTGGAGCAGACTGAACTGGCTATGAAGCATACACTATTTCGTATTTCCGTATGGGATGGCGATAAGATTGTAGCTATGGCGCGTATGAATGGAGATATGGGACTTGATTATTACATTAAAGATGTGGTGGTGCGACCGGAATATCAGCACAAAGGGATTGGTCGAATGATGATAAATGAATTATTAAAGTTTATCAACGACAATGGTGTAAAAGGAACAGAAATTTTTGTTGAGTTATGTGCGTTTCCAGATAAGATTCCATTTTATGAAAAGTTTGGATTTGAGGCAAATGAAGCCCAAAGACTAAAAATATTTCATCATGTAGATTGATAATCAAATCAAGAAAAATAGAGCAGAGAGGTCACCTATGGACTTACGATACGAGAAATACAAGAACAGTAAAATCCATTGCCGGATAATTTTCTATACGAAGCAATTTTTATTCCTGAGGGTATCGAACCTCCGCCCAAAACCATTATCACATCTCCCGAATTGCAGATTTATGTTGAGCGTTTTGGAGAGTTAAAAGATGACAGGGGATTAGTTGCGGAGGTTGACGGTAAAGTTGTCGGGGCTGTTTGGGTTCGCATTATGAATGATTACGGGCATATAGATAATGAAACGCCCTCTTTAGCGATTTCTCTTTCTGTTCAAAAAGCCAATTATGCGGCAAGACTGTATTTAAAAATCGGTTTTGAGATTTTAAGAGAAAACGAAGAGGAATATATCATGGTGCACTTTTTATAAATCACAGAAAGGGATGATTTATATGCTCACTATAGATGCAAAGGGAATATTAAAAAATACCGGCAGAACAGTTCCTATGCTTCAATTACCTTTATAAGCCCGAAATATTATAGCAACTCTTTATGGATTGGCAAAATTTTAGATATGTATGAAGGTTCAAAAGTAATAGGTACTTTTATGGTAACAGAAATATTAAATCCTATCCTTGATGCAAGTTCCTCTACACTAAATCGTTCAATAATCACATCCAGCTCTTTTATTTTGCTCTGTGCCAGGTAAGAAAAATCATTATCTAAAATTCTGTTCCCCCACCATCTAAAATGTGTAATATTGCTGTGAATTAACGGTTTCAGACTTTCTATATCCATCTTTGACCAGACTCTATTCCCTAATGAAAAATATTCTATATTAGGTGCAGTAACAATTTTTTCTATAGAGTGTAATCTGGAAAAATCATATATTGCCAGTCCTTTTAGATTCTCATTTTTCGCATATCCCATAGCTTTGTAGCTCTCTGATTGAAAAAATAATGCAAATATTCAAGCTCATTCAAATTACTTAACGGGGACAAGTCAGTAATCAGTTTATTCTTCCAAAATGAAATTGCCGTAAACGGATTGCCATAATTCTGTATCAAATACTCAAAAGACTCCTGATTCAGCCCTGATATAATAAGCGATTTCGCATTCGGATATTCCTGAATGATATCTATCTGTTCCCTACTTGTTGTTCCACCTCCAACATCTCTTTGCACTATTGATAAATCGAACAAGTTGTCGCTATAGTTTTCAAAATTAGATAAATTCACTTTCATAAATATAAATTCCCTGTCCAATATTTTTTGAACGCCTTTCTCCTTCTATAAATTCATATTTTCAGTTTGATCACTTCGCGGATAAACTGAGATTTTTGCACTTGTGGGAAAGCAATATATACCAATTCATCTAAGTTCGCACTCATTATTATCTTGTAATGACAGCGAATAATAACCAATGATTTTACTATCATCATAATATGCAAACATGGGTCTATGCTCATTTTGGTATTGATATAGCAGTCTATTTTCTGTTGTAGCAAATGCCGTAAATCGTGGGGCATTATCAATCGTATACCCCAGTTCGTCAGCAACCGTAAGAAAGCTTTCTTTTATAACATTAACACATTCTGCAATGTCTTTTTCATGTATTTCCTTTATCATATTTTCACCATTTCGCAATCTCGGATCATCAACTGAAAATGGATTGACACACCATATCCAATCAACCATTTGACACTATATAATAATAATTTTGATTGTTTCTTTTTTCAACACTTTTCAGCAATATAGGAAGAACTATAGATAGATAAATAAATTAACTAAAATACGATGATTATTGTACAATCAAATATAGATTGTATTTAATGCAATTTATGGCAGAACAATCATATCAATTACTTCAGGAGGATCCCTATGAACAATACTTTAACAGAAAAATGACTTAAAGAGAGAAACTTATTTGCACACATAACAACACAAATTAAACCACAGAATGAACTAAAAACTCTTTTGAAAAATTGTAGGAAGTGTCTAATCTTTCTACCGTAAGACGAGAAACACGACAGGAATTTCAGATTGAAAATACGATCAACGGCAGTGGTCCGGGTGGAAAATTCTCTTTGTCAGATACTTTAAGAATGCAGTATCAAATAAGCCGCCTGGATGAATACTGTGATGAGAATATGAAATCTGTCAGGGAAGTGTTCTGTTATAATGCAGTGGAACAGGATCGGGACGTTGTACTTTGGAATCTGGCGGAAGTACTGATGCTATACCGCATTAACAGAAATAACAAAATTGAGCTTGTAGGCGTGGGGGAGTATTACCATAAATGGTACGAATTATCGCTGGATGGAAGTAAAACAGGGAACAAACAGAGGAATGCTGATATGGCACGCGAATTCCAAAGGGGGCGGAAATGCCAATAACTGGAGTTCCAATAATTGGAACAATGGGCAGCCTATCAGTAATTTAAGAGATAACGGAATCTCTTATACGGCCAGATAAGAAATGACCTAAATAGGGATTTTAAAAGAGCGTGTAAGTAAATTATACGCTCTTTTATACATGCCTTTCTGACATAAAAATTGCTTTATACAGTTCTTTTTCGGTTATTGTTCTTATGGTACTGCCGGAACAATTAAAATATTACCATGATCGCTGATGAAATGTTGCCGTTACTCTTCCCAATAATCCTCCGTTTCTTCCGTAGCAGTCTTTATACCAAAGAGCTTCCACATAAAGTCCTCTTTTTCATTATATATATCCGTAATCTTTATAACATCAGCTTTAACCTGATAAAATACATAATTATGCTGGGCATATAACATTCTATAATCACAAGGAATACCTAAAACACTTTCCACAGAAACACCTTTGTTCTCAAACTGCTGCAAATCACGAACAGACTTCGTCATTTCCTTGATAACCGTATTAGCTGTGTCCGCTCCATACTCCCGTGTCACATACTGCTTTATCTGCTTTAGCTTCTCACGAGCATCTGGAGAGTATTTCAGGTTCTTCAATCTGCTACCTCCAATTCTTTTTCCAACTCTTCTGCTGAAATCCAACCTTCCTCGTCTGCCCGTTCCTCTGCTTTCTTCAATTTGGAAAAAAGTGTATAGGCAGCTCGGCATCTGTCAAGTTCATCTATCTCAGACATAGTAAGAATGCCATATTCTCCGCGTCCGTTGCGTGTAAGATATACGCGGCTTGAAGCATCTACCTGCTTCAATACTTCTGTATAATTTCTCAAATCTGAAATCGGTTTTATATTTGGCATAGCAATCATCTCCTCACTAAACTTTCTTTTATTATACACATATTAGTATGCTTTTGCCAATAAATTCACATGCAAATTTGCACGTTTTTCCTATTAGTAACATTTATTTTACCTAAAATTTTCCTCACTATTATTTCAGTCAAAATTTTCAGAGTCAATATATTTCTGTGTGAATGCACAAACAGCAAAACATTTGCCACACAAATCCATTTTTATACCAGTTTGTTCTGTCATAATCTGCACCTGTTTTAGATAACATTTCTGTTCGTCAAACAGCTTGCTTCGTTCCATTCCCGCTTCCCATAACGTTCCGGAAAGTGCCTCTGCCGGACAACCTTTAACACAAAGAGTACAACTGCCACATCTTGATTTTGTAATTGCATCCGCAGTCTGAAGCGGTGCATCTGTCAAAATTGACGATAGCCGCACTGCACCACCATATTGCTGAGTTATCAGAAGACAGTTTTTCCCAATCCAGCCAAGTCCTGCTCGTGTTGCTGCGGTCTTATGCGGAAAGTTTGAAATCCATTTATCACGATCAATTTGCACTACATCAGTTGTCATTGCAACGGCATTATATCCTTTATCTATCAGATACTCCGCTCCGTTTGTTACTATTCTGTTTAGTCTGTCGTTCATCTCATTATATGCGTTGTAGTAGGCTTTGCTTGGTGCTATTTTAAGAGACTGCACTATATCCGCCGGCACAGGAATAGCAACAGAAACCGCTCTTGGATAAATCAGACTTTTATCCATACTCATGTCCGCAAAGCCAACAAGCGCTGCACCGCAATCATGAAGATAATCATAAAGTTGATTTGTAAGATTCATATTTTTTACCGCCGTATATGAAATTTATATTATCCGCATTTGCAATCAATATGACTGTTTTCTGCCAGTTATTCTTCTGCTTCCATTAAGGCACTAAAGTCATCTGGGCGCATCACTTTTATCATTGCCCCCTGATAGTCTTTCACGTTTCTGGTAATGATATAGTCCATATCTGCTTTTACTGCTGTTCTTTCAATAACTGCATCCTCATAGTCACTAACCGCCGAAGCAAGGGCATCCACGCACTCATCCTCTGTCACTGTCAGTATCCCCATAAGGGAGAATAGTTTTCCCATCACCTGTTTTGCCTGCTCTGTACTGTGCAGGTATTTCCTCACAAGATAGTAAATATCCGTGGCAGAACTTGCAGTAATGTACACATCCATAATGCGATTGGCTGCCATAAGGAAAATCTTTTCTGCACTCTCCTTCCATGGTTCCCTGGACGTCAGTGCATCAACAATCACATTTGTATCAATCAGCACTTTCATTTATTTTGCACCAAGCCTCTCTCTTTTCGCTTCGTCCATATCCGCATCTACGGGGAGAATCCCAAATAAGGATTTTGCTGTCTCTACCCTGTTCTGATAGGGATTGGTTAGTTTTGCTATTACTTTACCATTTTTGGTGATAAAAACATCCTCTGTTGCAGATAGTACCAAATATTTTCCAAGATTGTTTTTTAGTTCTGTTGCTGTGACTGACATAAAACCACTCCTTTCTCTGTACTATTATTATATCTAAATCGTACGATTTTATCAACTTGTTTGGCTAAAATATGCAAGAATACCAATCTAAAATCCGGAGTTACACTCTTTATTTTGTATACGTTCTATAATGAAGTTTGCGTTCTCATCAATAGACTTTGTTCCATCAAGCCGTATAACCGGGCACTTTAAAGACTTTACCCATTCCTCAACAGTATTCTCGTCTCTGGATTCAACAAAATGAAAGAATTTTTCTTCCTGCTCATACAAATCTCCACCTAATAACATTCTATTGCCAAACTTCTGAAAAGAACGTTCTTTAACTCGTTGAAGTCGAATATCCTTTGGAACATCCAGCAATATAGCATACTGAATAAACGGGTAAATATCTTCCCCATAATCTCCTTTAACAGATGCAAGAATAAAGTTTTCATGTGTTTTCATTTCTTGTAACAAAATTGTCTCAACTTCCTCATGGGTACGTGGAAAAGCATATATATAATTAAGATCTGTTTGGGGAAAATACAGATCTTCAATGTCAATAAAATAAAAGTACAATTTCTCTGCAAGGGCTTTTCCAAGCGAACTCTTTCCTGCACCATTTAAACCGCATATAATAATTCCCATAAAATTTTCCCTTTCTAAACGGAGCCCTTTTCATTAAAAATTATACCTCTGTAATGCTCGATATCATAGCTTAAATATCTAAATTTGTACCCGCAAGAGAGCACAAATTAGCTTCCAAATCCTTACATCCTCAAAATCGTCGCGCGCCGCCTCCTTAAACTGTGTTATACTTTGAATTGCTTCGAAGCAATTCAGATTGGAGGCGATGGATCATGAATCAATATATCCTTATCTGGTCAGTCTGTACCTTTGTGGAGGCTCGTGTACAAGAAGAAATCCATCTGGAGGAACTGGCCTGCCAGACAGGATTTTCTCTGGCCCATATCCGTGATGTATTCCGTGAAAATACCGGGAAGTCCCTGTCCCACTATATACAGGAACGCAAAATTGCAAATGCTGCGCAGCAGCTTCTTTACACAGATGATAAAGTCATCGATATCGCCATACATTACGGCTATTCGGGCAGAACCGTGTTCTCCCGGGCATTTAGACGGTTTACAGGCTATACTCCGTCACAATTTCGCACCGAGCGCCCTGCTACCACTCCCATACGGCTATGCGCCGGGGTATTCGGTCCCGATCTTCCCAGAAAGAATTAAGCTCTGACCTCAAAGAAAGGATAAATAACAAAATGGAAAATTTGAACACAACAGTTTTATATGGCGTACCTAAGGTGGCTTACGGTACAGAAGGATGCACCCCTTTCCCTATGTGCGTCCACTCCTGCGCAAACTATCTCGGCCTGCCTGTGGATTATACCCAGGCTATAGTCGAAAGCGGCGCGGCATTCCGGCTGGTATGGGATACTGCCTGCTGGGACGGTGGCAATGTAGATGCCGTCTTTACCTTTGATCAACCGGATAAACTATTCGCCTGCGGGATGCGCATCATGGGACGAAGCCTGAAAATCCTCAGGCGCACGCCGGAGATGAAGAAGGAGGACTTTACCGATTTCATCCGGACGGAAATCGACTCCGGACATCCCGTAATCGCCCTTGGCATCATCGGTCCGCCGGAGGCCTGTGTCATCGCCGGGTACCGGAATGGCGGCGATACACTACTTGGCTGGAACGTGTTTCAGGAATACCCCGAGTACCAGACACAGGTGCAGTTTGAACAGAACGGGTATTTCATCACGAGTAGCTGGTGGGAAAATCCAATGACCGAGGCACTGATCGCCCCAGGGACGGAGACCCTCCCTCCCCTCTCCCCAAAAGAGGTGCTCCAGAACGCAGCGAGAGTGCTAAAGGCGCGTACATGTGAGACACAAGCCAAGGGGATTCTGGCCTACGATGCATGGAAAGATGCTCTTTTACGCGAATCAGATTTCCCCCGGGATGCAGTCTTTCCTGTACTGGTGGAGCGCATGATGTGCCACGGCGATGCCATGGACTGCCTCTCCGACGGACGTCATCATGCCGCCAAATATCTGCGCAGGCTGGCTGAAAAATGTCCGGTACAGGCAGAAAAGCTGGACAGAACAGCTCAGGAATTTGAACATATCACAAAAATCATCTGGGAAGAAATGATTCCCGTCTTAGGCGGCTGGGAGCGTGGCGAAAAGCAGATGCGCCAGCTGGCAAAGCCGGAGAACCGACGCCTGTTCGCCGCACAGATTGACCGGATGAAAGCCCATGACCAGCGGGCATATACCAATTTGTGTGAGCTTGTTGAAGAACTTTAATCCCAATGAGGGTGTCCCAAAAGTCATGAGATGACTTGAGGGACACCCTCATAAAGTTGGTTGGGGTCTGTGCTTACACAAACATCACCGAAAAATGTTTTCGTGTGCGATTCCTAACATTTATGTAAGTAATTCGGCAATGGCTTTTTCCCAATATTTATTGGGAATACTACACCAATTACTTTTTCCGGTTTCTTCCTCACATAACTTCATTGCCTTTGCCAAAACCGTTCCATGTGATACTTCTCCTGTAAGTATCAAGTGTTTCGTCACTTGCGTCCAATAGGGTGCCGCCTTCTCTAAACCTGATTCTTGCAGTTCTTTGATGACTTTCCTTTTATCATAATCTATACTAATAAACTCATATGTCCATTCCTGCCTATTCTGATGAAGAATCATAAACTGTGCTTTTCCACCGCTATGTAAAGGCACACCTACAGCGCCAGGATTCAGCACCACTTTATCATCACGCTTGATCACTCCTTGCAAATGAGTATGACCACAAAGAATATACTTACAAGCACATCCATCGATGATCTGGTTTGTTTTATCATTATCGGGAAGCATTTTTTCGTTGTTCCTATTCGGTGAACCATGACAAGCCAGTATTGTAGAACTATTGTCAAATTTTATCTCTTGAGAGATCGAAAGACTTTGAAAAAAATCAATGTCTCTTTCCGTCTGATTATCATAACAATACTGCAAAGCTCCAACGGTTAGATTTCCGTCTTTCCATTCGCAATTATTATCATATCTTCGGTTTATCCAATAATCTTCCTTATTTCCCTTAACAAAAAAACAAGTGTGTTTTTCTTTTAACGCATATATCATTTCCATAGTTTTCTGCGGATATGGAAATTCCCCTAAGTAATCACCTAAAAAAATAAACGTATTAATATTTCGGGAAGAAGCATATTCTATACAACGTTCAAATGCCGCATAATTACCATGAATATCAGAGAAAACTGCTATTTCCAAAATCCAACACCTCCTATCGTTTTAATCGTGATGCGTTTGTAGTTACTCTTCAAAGGATTACTTTTTAAAAGTACTCGCAGTTCTTTCGCTTTCCTTATCTAATTCTACAATTCTGTCATATCCGTTTTGGATAATGCTCTCGATACGCTCAAACAAAATTGCATTCTTATCATCGGCTTTCTTATAATCACCCTGTTCAGCCGCGTAAGCGACCAGTTCCCTTTTCATATTTTCCGCCGCTTTCCGGTAAGCCTCTTGTTTATCGGAACATTTCAAAGAGGCAAATATCCCTGATGCAACTGTCGCAGCTGACGTAGCAAAAACAATCAAGCCCTTATTTACATCGCATGCCGTGAAAATCGCAGCCAGCGCTGGCAATACAATTCCCAGAATTGATAATATCATTCCCAAACGTTTGTAAAAAGTCGCACTATTGATATAATACTCAAAACTGTTTTTTACCCTTTTTTGATAATCCTCATTCTCAATTTTTTCATAAAGATACATGTAGTTTTCCACTTCTTTTGACATAATAATAAACACTCCTTTCTCTATACCTTCCTTGTCTCACTGTAAAAAATTTAGTCCCATGAAACATGGAAACTTTCCCCTTGTACATACTATTCTTAAGATGAAAAGATATATCCAATTACTTTTACCTATAATCAGGTACTCCCAACTGTTGTGCTGCTTCTCTCCAATACTTCTCATCTGCAAAATCTTGTTCACCCGCTTCTCTTGCCAATTTATTCGCCAACTCAACTAATTGTGATGAATAGTCAGTCCCTGTTAAGAGAATTTGTATATTGCTATTCACAAACCATGGTGCTTTACTAAGCAAACCACTTATCCTTATATCCTGCACGACCCGATTATTGTCATAAGGAATTTTTAAAAAAGTAGGGTTCCATGCTGTCTTACCATTAATACAAACATCTTCAATAATCATACACTGTGCATAACCACAAGTACCAATAGCAATTCCTACCGATCCACAATTATAATAATGTTTCCCCCGATATTCCAGTTCACCCGGCAAATGTGTATGTGCACAAATCAGATAATTCGTATTAATATCTTTTAACCATTTTTGGGTATTCTTTCCCTCAATAAGTAATCTTTCACGAGAACTCGCCGGAGAACCATGACAAATAGTTACAGATGGGCAGCCTGTTTTTTGGTACTGGAAGGTAATTGGTAAACTGTCAAAAAAGGAAAAATCTTTTTCATTCAATTGCCTATAGGTAAACAGAAGATTGCCTGTTGCCGAATTCCATCTCCATTTTCCATTTTCAACACCTTGATCAATTATCCTCCTTTGTTCCAACATATAATCTTCTCTGTTTCCTCTAAGGAACAAGCAATTATGTTTTGAGGAAAAATCATACACATAATCCATAGTTTCCCGTGTGTAAGGAGTATCTGAAATATAATCTCCAAGAAACAAGTATTCATCACAAGGAACTGATTTCATGTATGAAATGCAGGCTTTGAGCGCAATAATATTACTATGTATATCCGATATGATACCGATTTTCATAACTTTTGGAACACCCTCATTTCTTATTACTAAAGTAAAAAAATATTTCACTTGCGTTTATGGTTTCAATCTGTTCCTCTCATTCCTACGGCTTTCCGCATCAGAAAGTCAAACTTGAATTAAGTGAGCTCTTTGTCCTTCTCTTTATCATGACAAAGGCTATTAACGTAACAACAATGTATCCAATAAGTGCAATAACTGATGCTTCAATTCCGAACTCGCCTCCTGTTATTGCAAAGGATTTTGAATCTAAAACATAAGTCATAACTGAGTACTCATTTGCTTTTTCACCAATGCTAAGACCTCCTCCAATGATTATGATGTTCCAAATGGAATGAACAATTCCGCTATTCCATACCGAATCACTTTCCATAGCAATCATTGAAAACATAATGCCTACCATTGTTCCTGCTGCCAAAACTAAAATACAGCTCAACGCTGAAAAATTCATTCCAATTAAATGCACTGATGCAAATAAGACTGACGGAACAAGAATTGCTGCCTTTATGTTCCATCTTTCTTTTATAAGGCTCATTATGATACCTCTAAAGACCATTTCTTCAACCAATCCGGCAGCAAATCCTGTAAATACAATTCCTGCGCTTAATGTAGTAAATATCTGATTTTTATCCATTCCTGATGATACAAATTCTCCTGGCAGTAATAAAAAAATCCCCTTAACAATAACCGGCAGCGCAATGGCCGCAACAATCCACTTTGCATTTACTGTGATACGAAGTATTCTGATATCTATTTTTAGAAATTTATTTACTAATACATTTAGCAGGAAATACGAAAGCAATACATAAAGAATACCGGCAATTATATTGCAGATCCCTATACTAATTCCAATTAAATGAAACACGCTGGCAGCCAGCTGCGCACCAATCTGAGAAAAAACAAGCACAAAAATAGCAGCAATAGAACCAATTATTACTTTATTTGTCTTCATTATGTCACCCCCTACATTGGCAAACCATGTATAATGACATAAATAACAAACGACAATAAATCAACTGCCAGTACCCCTATAAGTACGTACAGTACATATCTAAGTATTATCTTCATACGCTTTCCATTCGTATCTGTCAATATCTTGTTATCTATCACATCACCAACTGTCATATGTTCTATTTCATTTGTCGGTTCAATACCTTTTAACAGATAATCTGTTGTTACATCAAAAAAATCACTCATCAATACAATCTTATCTAAATCCGGTGTACTTTGTTCACTTTCCCATTTTGAAACAGCTTGTCTTGAAACACCTATTGCCTCCGCCAATTGCTCCTGCGATATTCCCTTTATCTTTCTTAAATTTTGAATTCTATCCGCAACATTCATGTCACGACCTCCTTTATTTTTGTAGCAAGTATATACTTACAGGCGGTTGCAATTCTATCACCCAGGCATGGAATTTTGTAAACCATGTGATGCTTTTTTGTATTTAGTCACTTTCTGACATAAAGCTTGCTTTAAATCGATATCATATAATTTTGCAATAGCAGGCAACAAGAACATTGTACAATATCACTCAATGAAATTCATCCACATTATTCAAAAATGCGGAGCAGTTTCCCACTCCGCGCATCATCATACATATACCAGTCTTTCGCCAAGAGCATCTTTTAATGTGCCTATTAACTCATCAACAAATTCATCTATTCTAAACACTCTGGATCACCTACCTCTTCATTTCCAAGATACTTGATGTATTCTTTCCCCTCATAAAAGTTCATAATCGGACGGCGAAGTTTTGACGGAAACAGTGGTAATCTATTCAATATAGACAAATCCAGCCAATCAAATCCAATTTGATTCGTATCACTATGAAGTGTTGCATTTGGGGCTTTTCCCAAGTAATCACATAAAAATACTAAATCAATTCTATGAAAACTCTCTCCATGAACCCCTTCTATAACAAAAAGTAACTCTTTACATTGAACCTCTATTCCTGCCTCTTCTCTTACTTCTCGTTCAACAGTCTGAGGAAGCATTTCCTCACTGTCTTGACCGCCGCCGGGCAAAATATACCATTCCTCTTTGCCGTCATTCAACTTTATTGCAAGCAATTTACCATTTTGAATTATAACTGCTTTTGCAGAAGTTCGTATTTGTCTTGGCATAGTTATAAGCCTTTCTATTTACCACTAAAATATAGGACATAAGTCTCTATCGGTGAATTTATCTGTCTTATATAGATAGCGTCAATATTAAAATCATAAATCTTTAGTTAATGGCAACAAAATTTTGCCGTTTTTGGATAAATACAAATGATACAATAAATGGCAGATAATCATATATACTATCTGCCATTTAAAATAAGCTGGTGTATCCAAATTGTACCCAACACCATAGACTCGCAATAATCACCTGTGTACATCAATAGCCAAACTAGCAAATGCCACTTGTAATAGTTCATTTAAATTATTTGCTTGGTCTATTGCCAATTTTATTGTCTCTTTTTCTTCTTTAGACAACTTCCGGTTTCCATTGTCCAAAAAATATTTTGACAATTCTTTCCATTGATGTTCCGTCATACTTAGTTCTCTCCTTCTTTCCAATTCGCTACACGCATGTAGTGAATTATCATTTTTCCAAATTCTTGTCATTACAACTTGGTCATTATCTTGGTCAATTTGACCAAGTTGTGAATGAATTCATTACTACGCATAATATTTCTGATTTCCACTTTTGGGCTTATCCGGAATTGTCATTTTTAACTGCTCTGTTTTAATCATCGGATTAAGATAATGCCTCCTAAAAAAGCTTCTATCATTTATTTTAATATAATCCATGATTTCCTTAGCAGAATGCGGCTGTTTACAAAAAGCAATTATCATCTTGGTCACATCTTGATCATTATCTTGGTCAATTTGACCAAGATGCAAATCTTTCTTATCATCC
>JAAVAA010000092.1 GCA_014804285.1 Lachnospiraceae bacterium
ACATTGTAGGAGATTTAGGGGGTTTTGCATTTAAGGACAAGGGACAGGTTTGTGAAAATTCCTTTGCGGATGCTCATGGAAACCGGTACATTACCTGCATTAATGCGGATTTTTCTGATTATCATCCGGAAATGGTAGTGGTAACGCCAAGAGGAAACTGGAAAGGAAAAACAAAAGGAGGATTGATCCTGTCCCATGACTATGGACAGAATTTTGAACGAATTGCGCTTCCCTATGGAATTTCCGATTATCTTGATGAACGTTTCCGTCAGATAGAATGTCCCAATGTTAATTCCGGCTGGGTGGCTCTTTCCAGTGATACAAAGACCATTGTATATGGCGTTGCAGAGGGAATTGATTTGTTTGCAAAAGGATTGATCGTAAGCGGCGATTGCGGAAAAAGTTTTGAGAAATCCAGGATTTATGATCAAAACGGAGCAGAAATATCAAATACACAGGAACGTATTAAGGTATTTGCGGATCGGGTAAACCCTGATCGCTTTTATGGGTTTGGAGATGGACTTACGGCTTACATAAGTAATGATAAGGGAAAATCTTTCAGGCAAATAAGCGGTGCTGCGTTTTCACGGGATTTGTGTCTTGGACTGATTGATTGTGCCAATAAAACGGAGATCCGGGGCGATGCGGGAAAGGAAGGGGTTTTTTATGCTGCGCTTGGCAGTTATGGGCTGTATAAAATGGTCTTTTCAGGAAAAGAAAATGAGCAGATGTTGTCTTTAAGCAAGCTTTCAGGAGAGGGAGAAGCCGTTTACCGGGTAGGACTGGGACTGCTCACACCGGAAAGTAATTATCTGTCTAGTGATAAAGCCCTTTATATCTGTGGAAAGATTGAGGGAATATATGGATTTTTCCGTTCTTTTGATGACGGGAAAAGCTGGGAAAAGATCACTAACGATATCCAGCAGTTTGGCGATATCAATAGTATTGACGGCGATTGCCGTGTTTTTGGAAGATATTATATTGCTACGGGATCGTTTGGTTTGAAATGCGGGGAACCAGAGTAATGGAATACCGATTGATTAAGAGTAGAAGAAAAACCATTTCCATATCCTTTGATGAAAAGGTAAATCTTGTGGTGAAAGCGCCTTACTGGCTGGATATCGAAAGGATCGATGCTTTTGTGGAGGCAAAGGCAGAATGGATTGAGGCAACACGGGTGCGGCTTCTAAATACCAGGCAGAAATCACTTAGAAAGCGTCCCGTGTTGGAAACTGGAGATGTACTGCCTTATCTTGGATATAACCGGGTTCTTACAGTTGTCAGGGAAGCCAGAAGCAGAATACGGGTTACAGTTGCCGGAGAACGGATCATTATGTGCGTTCCTTATGAAGCGGATTATGAACAAAAGCGTGCACAGCTTGAAAAATGGTATCGGAAGCAGGCCGCAGAAATTTTTGAAAAAAAGGGAATGCAATATGCTCCTATCGTTGGAGTGGAATATCATAAGATACATATAAAGGATCAGAAGAGCCGTTGGGGGAGCTGCAGCGGAAAGGGGAATCTGAATTTTAACTGGCGGCTCATCATGGCACCGGAGTCGGTCCTTGACTATGTGGTCATACATGAGTTATGTCATTTGATTCATATGAACCATTCACCGGAGTTTTGGAATCTGGTGGAAAAGATATGTCCCGCTTATAAGGAACAGAAGCATTGGCTCAAAATGAATGGAGAGACGCTGTATCAGTTTTAGAACATAGGCAGGAAAGCGAAGAGGTGGTGTTATGGATGGATTTATGCCGGGAGAAGAATGTCAAAGCTGTCGGGGAAAGTGCTGCCGCGAACATGGCTGTTCTCTTTCGCCTAAGGATATGGAGCAGGCGCTTATCAGGGAGGGATTATGCGTATCCCTTTCGCAGTTGGAGGAAGAGGAGTTATATAAGGTAATTCTTGGTCTGCTTCAAAAAGAATGTGGAAGAGAGCTGTATGCCATTGATCGGTTTGGCTCCGCCCATGGATCGGTATTTTATCTTCGAATGAGGCATAAATGTCATACATTTATCGGTGTAGATGCCATGGGAGAATGCATTGCGCTGACTCCGGAGGGCTGTAGTCTTAATGAAAAACAAAGACCCAAAGGCGGCCGTTTTTTAAAGAGCTCGCCGGATGGGTATTGTGAGCAATATTATACACAGGAAATGATGGAAATTGATTGGGGACCCTATAAGAAAGTACTGTCTGCCATCTGGCAGCAATATGAAGCATTGTTCCAAAACGATGGAACTTTTGATAGGTGTGAGGAGGACTGGTTTGCCTATATGCGCTCAGAGCGGGAGAGAATGGGAAACCGATAAGTTCAAGTCATAAACAAGTTTTTGCAGACATACATTTAACTAAGTATGGATGGAGGACTTGTATGGACATAAATAACAGAAAAGAATATGACCTGTACAGAGATATAAGAGAAAGATGCGGGGGAGAAATCTACATAGGCGTTGTAGGACCGGTGCGTACCGGAAAGTCTACTTTTATTAAGCGTTTTATGGATTTGATGGTACTTCCGAATATGTCGGATTCCTACGAAAAGGAGCGGGTAGTGGATGAACTGCCCCAAAGTGCCGGAGGCAAAACCATCACCACCACAGAACCTAAATTTATTCCCAAAGAAGCGGCAAAGCTTACGTTAGGAGAAGGAATTGAGACAAGAGTCAGACTGATCGACTGTGTAGGATATATGGTAGATGGCGCCGGCGGGCATATGGAAAATGATACAGAAAGAATGGTGAAGACACCCTGGTCTTCTGAGGAAATTCCTTTTACGCATGCGGCGGAAATCGGAACAAGGAAGGTGATCCGTGATCATTCCACGATAGGAATTGTGATCACTTGCGACGGCAGTTTTGGAGAAATTCCCCGTGAAAACTATATCCCTGCTGAGGAACGAACCATAAAAGAACTGAAGCAGTTAAAAAAACCTTTTATAGTTCTTATGAATACGGCAAAACCTTACAGTGATGAAGCGCTGAATCTTACAACGGAACTGGAAGAGAAATATCAGGTATCGGTAATGCCTGTTAATTGTGAACAATTAAAGAAGGAGGATATTAACCATATCCTTGAGAATATACTCTATGAGTTTCCTCTTACCATGATTGAATTCTATATGCCAAAGTGGGTGGAGATGCTTCCGGCCAGCCACAAAATGAAAGTAGATATTATTGACCGGGTAAAAGAAATCATGAAGCAGTACAACTGCATCAGAGATGTAAAAAATAATCCCATTATCATTGAAGGTCCATATATCAAGAAATGTAAAACAGACAGCATTAATATGTCCGACGGCGGCATCAGGATCTGGCTGGATGTGGATGATACTTGTTATTATGAGATGCTGAGCGAGATGGTCGGAGAAAATATTGACAATGAATATCATCTGCTTTCCGTGCTCAAAGAAATGGCTGCAATGAAGAAAGAATATGTAAAGGTTCTCCACGCTATTGATTCGGTAAGACAAAAGGGATACGGAGTGGTAACGCCGGAGCGGAGTGAGATCCGTTTAGATAAACCGGAGGTCATTAAGCATGGAAATAAGTTCGGGGTGAAGATTCGTGCGGAGAGTCCGAGCATCCATATGATACGTGCAAATATTGAGACTGAGATCTCACCGATTGTAGGCTCAGAGGAGCAGGCGCAGGATCTGATCCGGTTTATCTCCGATTCCAGTCAGAGCGAGGACGGGATCTGGGATACGAATATTTTCGGAAAGTCTGTTGAACAGCTTGTAAATGACGGAATTACAGGTAAGCTTACCATGATTGGAGAAGAGAGTCAGTTAAAGCTGCAGGAGACAATGCAAAAGATCGTCAATGATTCTAATGGCGGAATGGTATGCATTATCATTTAATCGAAAGAGTCGGCTCAAGCCGGCTCTTTTACGGTTTTAGCAAAATACGTTTTGTTTCATTGCGGCAGAGGGATTTTTATGATATGATGAATGCAATATGAAAAGAGAAATGGGGGTTTTGACGTGAATATGGTTTATCAAAAAGTATTAGAGTGTTATGACAGCATTAAGGACAGGCTTCCTTTTGTGCCTAAGGTGGCATTGGTCTTAGGATCCGGGCTGGGAAATTATGCGGATACCATGGAGGTCCGGGCAGAAATAGCATACAGTGAGATTAAGAATTTCCCGGTATCCACCGTTCCCGGACATGCAGGGAAGTTTATTTTTGGATATGTGAAGGATGTGCCGGTAGTATGCATGAAAGGAAGAGTTCACTATTATGAGGGATATCCGGTTACGGATGTGGTTCTTCCTACAAGGCTTATGAAAATGATGGGGGCGGAAATTTTGTTCCTGACCAATGCATCCGGCGGGATTAATCCTGAATTTGGTGCCGGAAGCTTTATGCTGATCAAGGATCACATTTCCTGTTTTGCTCCAAATCCGTTGGTGGGAGCCAATATTGATGAATTAGGCTGCCGTTTCCCAGATATGAGTAAGGTTTACGATGAGAAGCTTCAGGAAGCTATTCGAAATGCGGCGAATACAAACGGAATTCCCCTCAAAGAAGGAATTTATGTTCAGTTGACAGGTCCCTCTTTTGAATCACCGGCAGAGATTCAGATGCTGCGCGCATTAGGAGCGGATGCGGTGGGAATGAGCACGGTTGTAGAGGCAATTACTGCAAATCATATGGGAATGAAGATCTGCGGAATTTCCTGTGTTGCCAATTTGGCGGCGGGTATGACGGATCAGCCGCTCACCCACGAAGAGGTACAGGCTGCAGCGGATAAGGCGGCGCCTTTATTCAAAAAACTGGTGACAGAATCAATCTGTGCTTTTTAGCAGAAAATATCTCGAAATAATTACATATGGAGGCACAAATGGAACAGGCAACAAACATTCAGGATATTCCCGTTATAGAATTGATACGCTCAGCGCAGGAAGCGAGAAAGAAGGCGTATGTTCCTTATTCCGGATATGCGGTAGGCGCGGCGGTACTGACCAGAGAACTTCGTATTTATACAGGCTGTAATATTGAAAATGCATCTTATACACCAACGATTTGTGCAGAGCGCTGTGCCATTAGCAAAGCGGTCAGTGAGGGCAGTCGGAAGTTAAAGGCAATTGCTGTTGTTGGAGGATCGAAGGAGGAAAACGGCACGCAGTTTGCGTTTCCCTGTGGTGTCTGCAGGCAGGTAATGCGGGAATTTTCGGATCCGGATGATTTTTTGGTGATTACGGCCAAAGATGAGAGGGAATATCGGATTTACAGTCTTTCTCAGCTTTTGCCGGAAAGCTTTGGACCGGACAATCTTATAGAGGGAGGAACTAAGTAATTGAATTATAGATTTTATAATGCCAGAATTCTCACCATGGAAGAAGGTAAAGATATATTTTTTGGCGAAGTCTGGACCAGGGATGACAGGATTATTTATGTAGGAGATGGTCGGGATACGGATCGCATATTTGAAGAACTTTCCGTTCCCGGTATCATCTGGGATCGGGAGATCGATTGCAGACAAAACCTTTTAATGCCGGGATTTAAAAATGCACATACCCATTCGGGGATGACGCTTCTGCGTTCCTTTGCAGATGATCTGCCTCTTGACGAGTGGCTGAACAATCGCGTATTTCCTATTGAAGCTAAGATGAGTCCAGAGGATATTTATGAGTTGTCAAAGCTTGCAATTTTGGAATATCTGTCTGGAGGAATTACAGCGGTATTTGATATGTATCTGACCCCGGAGACCATTGCAGATGCTTTTGATGATATGGGAATGCGGTGTGTTCAAGTGGGAGCAGTAAACAATTTCAGTCAGTCACCGGAGCTGGTGGAAGAAATGTATCAGAAGCTGAATAATAGAAGTCCGCTTCAATCTTATATTTTGGGATTTCATGCGGAATATACCTGTTCAAAGGAGCTTTTGATGTCGATTTCGGATCTGGCGCATAAATACAAAGCGCCGGTATTTACCCATCTGGCGGAGACCGAGGGAGAAGTGGTCGGCTGCAGAGAACGGTACGGAATGTCGCCGCTGGAATTTTTGGATTCGCTGGGAATCTTTGATTTTGGAGGCGGAGGATACCATTGTGTGCATATGACATCATCGGACATCGCCATTATGAAAAAGAGAGGACTGTATGCGGTCACAAATCCGGCATCGAATGTTAAGCTGGCAAGCGGAATTGCACCAATATCGGAATATTTGAAAGAAGGAATTCCGGTGGCAATCGGAACAGACGGACCGGCAAGTAATAACTGCCTTGATATGTTCCGCGAAATGTTTCTGGTTACGGGACTTGCAAAATTAAAAGAGAAAGATGCGGCGGCAGTTGACGGACTTACCGTATTAAAGATGGCAACCGTAAATGGAGCAAAAGCCATGGGGCTTATTCAGGCAGATGTACTGGCAACCGGGAAATTCGCAGATATGATACTGATTGACTTAAATCAGCCCAATATGCAGCCGCTTAATAATATAGCCAAAAATCTTGTGTACAGCGGCAGTAAACAAAATGTAATCATGACAATGGTTGGCGGCAGGATTCTTTACGAAAAAGGCGAGTTTTTCGTTACAGATAAACCGGAGAACATTTATCGTAAGGCAAATGAAATAATAGACAGACTGTCATAGACAGGCAGTATAAAATTGTCATATAAAACATTCAGGGGGAATTTTAAATGAACAACAAAGAAAAATCGAACAAGCAGCCGGCTTTTTGGTATTCGCTGAAAACCAAAATTGTATTTTTGGTTATTATTGCAATTGTAGCGACTGTGATTACCATGCTGCTGTTAAGTGTACCTGCCATTCGGTCAAATGTTTCGGAACTTACCCAGAATTATATGAATGATCTTGCACTGCTTGCCGGAGATGCGATGGAAGGTGAAATAAGATACATGGGCGCAGAAGAGGCGCTTGCACCGGAAGGACTGGAAAAGCTCGTGGGGGATATCAGTATTTCCGGTATGGGTTCAAGCTATGCTTATGTTGTATCGGCTGATGGAACGATGATGTATCATCCTACCGCCGATAAAATCGGACAGCCGGTGGAAAATGATGCAGTGAAACAGCTCCTTCAAGAGATTAGTGCGGGAAACAGACCGCAGACCCATGTGATCCAGTATCTTTTTAAGGGAGTAATGAAATATGCATCTTTCTATGTGGGTCAAAATCTGGATTATATCATTGTTATAACAGCAGATGAGGATGAAGTACTTTCCAGCTTACATTCCATGATGGTTAAATGTATTGTAGGCGGTATTCTTGCCTTGATTATATGGGGAACAATTATATTTATTTTTGCGGTTCTGATCGTGAAGCCGATCAAAAAAACAACGGATATGGTTTCTAAACTAGCGGAACTGGATTTTACGGATAAAGACGGCGTGCAGGAGGAATTAAATAGGAGGAAAGACGAGACTGGAATTATGGGACGGGCTATCGGAGTGCTTCGTGATGAATTGACAAGGGCACTCAAAGATATTTCCAACCAGAGTCTGCAGTTACAGGATGCTTCAGGAGAAATGAACAACAGTGCAAAAGAAACAGTACAGGCGGTGGATCAGGTAGAACTGGCAATATCCGAGATTGCACAGGGAGCAACCTCGCAGGCCCAGGAGACTCAGTCTGCAACAGAAAATGTGATCGTCATGGGAAGCATGATTGAAGAGACCAATGCGGAGGTGGAGAATCTTCGGGACAATGCCCGTACCATGCGCAGTGCAGGGGAAAAGGCAATGGGCATCCTTGAAGAGTTAAACAAGATTAATCAAAAGACCAGAGAAGCCATTGAAGAAATATATGAGCAGACGAACACTACCAATGTTTCTGCTTTAAAGATTAAAGAAGCAACGGATATGATCACAGATATTGCGGAAGAGACCAATCTTTTGTCTTTAAATGCCTCTATTGAGGCGGCAAGAGCAGGAGAGCAGGGGAAAGGTTTTGCGGTTGTGGCATCTCAGATCCAAAAGCTTTCCGAGCAATCAAATGAATCGGCAAGGCAGATTGCAGAGATTATCAATCTTCTTATCACAGATTCCGAAAGAACGGTTGAAACCATGGAAGATGTAAAGTCGGTTATTTCAAAGCAGAACGAGTATGTGAAAAATACGGAAAGTGCGTTTAAGGATGTAAAGGATGGAATTGATAAGTCAATTGAAAGCATTCGCACGATTTCCGGAAAGACCAGGGAACTGAACGAATCCAGAATCAAAGTAGTGGATATTGTTCAGGATCTGACGGCAATTGCAGAAGAAAATGCAGCAAGCACACAAGAAACATCGGCATCTGCGGCTGAGGTTGGTTCAATTATGGGGGACATTTCAGATAATGCAAAGCACTTAAATCAAATTGCAGATGAACTGAATAGTAATATTGGGCATTTTATTATTGAATAAGCGGCAGCCGCCTTTGGCAGCTGCCTGACAGGAGTCATTATGGAATATTTGATTTTTGCAGCGGCTTTGGTTCTAATCCTTGCTCTGTTGATGTTAAAAGGGTATGCGGATCACAAAAGAGATGAAAAACGTTTTATCCAGAGACTTTATAAAGAGTACGGGATGCTGCCAAAGAAGGAGTACAAAGCAGATCAGTTCGAGAATATTTCCCACTATTTCAGAAAGCACCAGGAGGGATTTTGTGTAGATGACATTACCTGGAACGACCTGAATATGGATGAAATTTTTATTAATATGAATTATACATGGTCCGCGGCGGGAGAAGAGTATCTGTATTATCTGCTCCGAAAACCGAGTATGAATTGTAAAGAACTGGAAGAACGCGAAAGAATAATCGAGTATTTTTGTCAGAATGCGGATCAGAGGGTATGCTTTCAGTTTGTATTTTCAAAGCTTGGCCGATGCGGGAAGTTTTCTATCTATGATTATTTAGATTATTTGGATAATCTCGGAGAGCGCAGCAATTTACCTCATTACCTTTCATTGGTGCTTTTACTGGTTTCTGTTGGCATTTTGATCGGAAATATTCCTATAGGTCTGGTGGTTATGGTCTGTATTTTGATCTATAATAATGTGACTTATTTTAAGGCACAAAAAGAGATTGATCCGTATATTACCAGTTTTGCATATGTGTTCCGTCTGTTGGATGCAGTGGATAATCTTAAAAATCAGAAGGTTCCCGTTCTTGAAGAGGAACTTAAGCGGCTGCAATCCTATAGAAATTCTATGAAGCTGTTTAAGACAGGTTCCTATATTGTTATGTCCGGAGCAAGAATGACGAATACCGGTGGTAATCCGTTGGATATGCTGCTTGATTTTGTGCGTATGGGATTTCATCTGGATTTGATTAAATTTAATCAAATGCTTTCAGAGGTAAGGAAGCATATTATCGAAATTGATGGGATGATCACAGTACTCGGAAGGATTGAGGCAATGATCGCGATAGGGGAGTATCGGCAGATGCATCCATGCTGTATCCCTGAATTTGTGGATCAAAAGGAGATTGATGTGAAGGGGCTTTATCACCCGTTGCTTTCAGAGCCGATAGCAAATGATCTCTCAGTAAAGGACAGTGTTTTGATTACCGGTTCTAACGCCTCCGGAAAATCTACTTTTCTAAAAACTGTGGCAATAAATGCGGTTATGGCCCAAACGGTTCATACCTGCCCGGCAGAGAGCTGTAGAACAAGCATGTTCAGGGTCTGCACATCCATGTCACTTCGGGATGATATGCAAAGCGGAAGCAGTTATTACATGGTCGAAATAAAAGCATTAAAAAGGATACTTGATTTGCTGAATAATAGAGAGGAAATACCTGTTTTATGTTTTGTAGATGAAGTGCTCAGGGGAACCAATACCGTAGAACGTATAGCAGCTTCCACGGAAATTCTGCGGAGTATGGCAGAGCAGAACTGTATTTGTTTTGCTGCAACCCATGATATTGAACTGACTCATTTGTTGGAGGAGGTTTATCAGAATTATCACTTTGCAGAAGAAATTGAAGATAATGATATTTTCTTTAGTTATAAAATACTGGCTGGAAGGGCATCTACCCGAAATGCTATAAAGCTTCTGGGAATTATGGGGTATGATGACCGGATTATTAAAGAAGCAGAAGAGATGGCGGAAGCATTTCTTAAAACCGGGCATTGGCATGGTATTGACTTACAAAAAGTGTAATGCTATTATTATTCAATAAACAGAAAGGTCGGTGTACAATGGCTAATTTGATTTTATTTATTAATTCTTTTTTGTCTTATTTGCTGGTAATGGCGGTCATCGTGGTGCTGGCAGGAGTCGCTGTTTTTATCGGAATTAAGATGAGAAAGCGCAGTAATGAAAAATCTGCGGTAGAAGCGGAAGCGCAAAGATGACCTTTGCGCTTTTTCTATTAAGGGATTATATTCTGATGAAACTATTTAAAAATAATGGAGAAGTATATCATGATATATCATACGATTTTGTGGGATGTAGATCAGACTTTGCTGGATTTTGATAAATCGCAGGATTATGCGCTCAGATTCTGTTTTCAAAATCTTAATCTGGAAATCAATGATGAGATTGTCCGGCTTTATGCTTCCATTAATGATTCCTTTTGGAAGAGACTGGAGCTTGGTGAGGTGACCAAGAAGGAGCTTTTAACCGGACGTTTTGACAGGCTGTTTGAACAATTACATATTGAGACAGTGACTTCGGCAGATATTGCACCGATGTATCAGAAGGCGCTTGGCAGTGTGTATTTTTACAAAGATGACAGCCTTAATTTGTGCAAAAAGCTACAGGGAAAGGTGAGGCAATATGTTGTCACCAACGGAGTATCCTCTACACAGAGAAATAAGCTGAGGCTTTCCGGATTTGACCAGATCATGGATGGAATTTTTATTTCTGAGGAAATGAACTATGCAAAACCGGATATTCGTTTTTTTGAAGGGTGTTTTAAGCAGATAAATGATTTTCAAAAAGAAAGTACATTGATTGTTGGAGATTCCCTGACCAGCGATATAAAGGGTGGGAATCAGGCAGGAATAGATTGCTGCTGGTACAACCCGACAGGACATAAGAATGATAGTGGTTTGAGGATTGATTATGAGATTCAAAATCTATGGGAAGTGGAGGAGATTCTTTCATGCCAAAGTCGGCAAATCAAAAGCTAAAGCTTTTATATCTATTAAAAATATTTCAGGACAAGACGGATGAAGATCACTGTTTGTCTGCACAGGAATTGATTACAGAGCTTGCCGCCTATGATATATCTGCGGAAAGAAAAAGCATTTATGCGGATATTGAGTGTCTTATGCAGATCGGCTATGACATTGTCAATGTAAAGGCACGAAAGGGCGGAGGATATTATCTTGCGAGCCGGGAATTTGAACTGCCGGAATTAAAGCTTCTGGTCGATGCCGTTTCGTCATCCCGATTTATTACACAAAAAAAATCCCGGGAGCTGATCGCCAAGATTGAAAGACTGGCAGGACCTTATGACAGAAAGCAGCTTCAAAGACAAGTGTTTGTAGCCGGCAGAGTGAAAACAGAAAACGAAAGCATTTATTATAATGTGGATCGGATTCATCATGCAATTCAGAATAATGCGCCGGTAACTTTTACCTATCTGGAATGGAACATCAAAAAAGAACTTCAGCCTAAACGGTCAGGAAGAAAATACCGGGTAAGCCCGTGGGCATTGACCTGGCAGGATGAAAATTATTATCTCATTGCTTATGATGATGAGGAAGAAAAGATTAAGCACTTTCGCGTTGATAAAATGAGCCGTATAACAGAAATATCCGAAGAAATCCGAAAAGGCGTTGAGGCATTTCAGAAATTTGATATTGTGGAATATACCAACCGTACTTTTGGAATGTTTGGAGGTGAGATGGAAACGGTGGTTTTAAAATTGCCCGAATCCATGGTCGGAATCATTCTGGATCGTTTTGGACGGGAAACAGATATCAGAAGACTGGAAGATGGATTTGTCCGGGCAAGAATTCAGGCGGCGGTAAGCGGTCAGTTTTACGGATGGGTTACAGGACTTGGTGAACGTATCAGCATTTTAGCACCGGAACATGTAAGGCAGAGCTATGCTGACTTTATAAAAAATATTATTTTAAATTATGAAGATAAGGCAGGAACAGAAAAATGAATTTAAAGATAGCAGACAGAATGAAGGATTATGAAGAAGGAATTTTTCAATTGTTAAATGAAAAAAAAGAAGAAGTGGAAAAGAAAGGAAAAAAAGTTTATAACCTTTCTGTAGGAACACCGGATTTTTCTACTGATCCGCATATTATGGAGGCGGTTATAAAAGCGGCTCAAAATTCAGATAATTATAAGTATGCGCTGAAAATGATACCGGAGCTTGTGGAGGCGGTGATTCGTCGGTTTGATGAGCGTTATCATGTGACATTGTCGGAAAATGAGGTTACAGATGTGTATGGCTCTCAGGAAGGAATTGCTCATATCGGTCTGTGTCTTTGCAATCCCGGAGACGTTGTGCTGGTTCCAAATCCGGGATATCCGATCTTTTCCATCGGACCGTCGCTTGCATCGGCAGATGTGCGTACTTATGATTTGATCGAAGAAAATAATTATCTGCCGGATCTTGAGAAGCTCGACGAAGAGCTTTTGGAAAAAGTGAAATTTATGATCGTTTCCTACCCTTTAAATCCGGTATGCAGTATTGCACCGGACAGTTTTTATGAGAAACTGATTCCCTGGGCACAGAAACATCATATAATTATTCTTCATGATAACGCCTATTCCGATATTATTTATGATGGGCACGTAGGGAAATCCATTCTTCAATTTCCGGATGCGAAAGAGAACTGTATTGAATTTTATTCTTTATCCAAAAGCTTCAATTATACCGGTGCAAGAGTAGGGTTTTTAGTGGGAAATGAATATTTGGTTCAAAGCTTTAAAAAGCTTCGTTCCCAGATTGATTATGGAACCTTCCTTCCCGTTCAATATGGTGCTGTGGCAGCGTTAAACGGTCCGGATGAAGGTGTCAAAAGGCGCTGTGAGGAGTATCAGAAAAGGAGAGATGCGTTGTGTGGAGGTCTGCGCAGCATCGGCTGGAATATTCCGGACAGTCAGGGGAGCATGTTTGCATGGGGCAAAATCCCGGAAGGCTATACAGATGATGTAGCGTTTGTTATGGAGCTTCTGGAGCGGTCTGGTGTTCTCTGCACACCGGGAAGCAGTTTTGGCAGTCTTGGAAAGGGACATGTACGCTTTGCCCTTACCATGCCGGTAGAACAGATCAATGAAGCGGTAAGGGCTGTTCAGGCATCAGGGATGATTCAAAAATAATATCTACCAAAATTGCTGAGAATATTTTGTTACTTTTTCTTCCAATTATCAAGTTGACAGAAGCAGATAGTTTTACTATACTTAATAATGCACAACATCTTGATTGCTAAAAATATTTATCACAAGATTTTGTGTTGCAAGGCAGTGTCAGGGGAATGAATGGAGGAAGCATCAGTAATGAGCAGTAAGCAGATCGATAGCAATATGCAGGAAAATGTTTTGATTTACGGAGATTTATTTAAGCCGGAGAAGAATGTAAAGGTTATTAAGAAGGATGGCAGTCTGGAAGCGTTTAATGTACAGAAGGTTATTGATGCCGTAGGAAAGAGTGCATACAGGGCATTAACCAAATTTACAGACGAGGAAAAGAAGCACATCTGTCAATATGTAGTGGACAAGGTTAATGAGCTGGAAGAGGATCAGATTCCGATTCCGATTATGCATAATATTGTTGAAAGTGCACTGGAAGATGTAAAACCTATCGTAGCGAAAAGCTATCGGGATTATCGAAATTATAAACAGGACTTTGTACGCATGATGGATGACGTATACAAAAAGAGTCAATCCATTATGTACGTGGGTGACAAGGAAAATGCCAATACGGACAGCGCCCTTGTCTCCACAAAGAGAAGTCTGATCTTTAATCAGTTTAACAAAGAGCTGTATCAGAAATTTTTCATGACAACAGAGGAAATTCAGGCATGCCGTGACGGTTATATTTATGTGCATGATATGTCAGCAAGACGTGACACCATGAACTGCTGTCTTTTTGACGTGTCAAGTGTGCTCACGGGCGGCTTTGAGATGGGCAATATCTGGTATAATGAGCCGAAGACATTGGATGTAGCCTTTGATGTTATCGGTGATATTGTACTAAGTGCGGCAAGCCAGCAGTACGGAGGATTTACCGTTCCTGAAGTAGATAAGATCTTAGAGCCTTACGCGGAAAAGACCTATCAGAAAAGCCTGCAGAAATATGAAAGACTGGGAATCGATAAGGAAAGTGCACAGGCGGAAGCATATGCCGATGTAAAGCGCGAATTTGAACAGGGATTCCAAGGCTGGGAATACAAATTCAATACAGTAGCTTCCAGCCGTGGTGATTATCCATTTATCACTGTGACAGCAGGAATCGGAAGAGGGGAATTTGCAAAGTTAGCTACCATTTCTCTTTTGAATGTCAGAAGAAAGGGACAAGGGAAGAAGGATTGTAAAAAACCGGTTCTTTTCCCTAAAATCGTCTTTTTATATGATGAGAACCTTCACGGACCGGGGAAGGAGCTTGAGGATGTATTTGATGCAGGTGTTCAGTGCTCAGCTAAGACCATGTATCCGGATTGGCTTTCTCTTACCGGAAAGGGCTATATTGCAAGTATGTATAAGCAATATGGAAAGGTAATCTCACCTATGGGGTGCAGAGCTTTTCTTTCGCCTTGGTATGAAAGAGGAGGAATGCATCCGGCGGATGACAACGATGCGCCTATCTTTGTGGGACGTTTTAATATTGGAGCGGTTTCCCTGCATCTGCCAATGATCCTTGCAAAATCAAAGCAGGAGAGCCGGGATTTTTATGAGGTTCTGGATTATTACTTAAATCTGATCCGTCAGCTTCATATCCGGACCTATGCATATCTTGGTGAAATGCGTGCGTCTACCAATCCACTGGCTTATTGTGAAGGCGGATTCCTTGGAGGTCATTTAAAGCTTTCAGATAAGATTAAGCCAATTCTGAAGTCGGCAACCGCAAGCTTTGGTATTACTGCTTTTAATGAGCTTCAGGAATTATATAATGGCAAGTCTCTGGTTGAGGATGGACAGTTTGCCCTTGAGGTACTCGAACACATCAATCAGAAAATTAACGAGTTTAAAGAAGAGGACGGAAATTTATATGCGATTTACGGAACGCCGGCAGAGAGTTTATGTGGTCTGCAGGTAAAGCAGTTCCGTGCAAAGTATGGAATTATTGAAGGGGTTTCAGACAGGGAATACGTGTCCAACAGCTTCCACTGTCATGTTTCAGAGGATATTACGCCTATTCAGAAGCAGGATCTGGAATATCGCTTCTGGGAGCTTTCGAATGGCGGCAAGATCCAGTATGTAAAATATCCTATCGATTATAACATTGATGCCATCAAGACTCTGATTCGAAGGGCAATGGATATGGGATTTTATGAGGGTGTCAACCTTTCACTGGCATATTGTGACGACTGTGGCCATCAGGAGCTTGAAATGGATGTATGTCCGGTATGCGGAAGCAAGAATCTGACTAAGATCGAGCGTATGAATGGGTATTTGTCTTATTCAAGAGTTCATGGAGATACCCGGCTGAATGAAGCAAAGATGGCAGAGATTGCAGAAAGGAAGAGCATGTAAGTAATGAGATATCACAATATTACCAAGGATGATATGTTGAATGGAGACGGACTTCGGGTAGTGCTCTGGGTGGCAGGATGTTCCCATTGCTGCAAAGAATGTCAAAATCCGATTACATGGGATCCGGCAGGAGGCCTTCCTTTTGATGAAGAAGCAAAACAGGAAATTTTTGACCAGCTTGATAAATCCTATATTTCTGGAATTACTTTTTCGGGAGGAGATCCGCTTCATGCGGCAAACCGCCTTGATGCCAGAAATCTGATGGCGGAAATCAAGCAAAAATATCCGGATAAAACAATCTGGTTATATACCGGTGACAGTTGGGAAAATATCATGCACTATGCGATCATGCAGTATGTGGATGTTGTTGTAGACGGTGAATTTCAGGTTGATAAAAAAGATAACAAACTTCTCTGGAAGGGAAGCAGTAATCAACGGGTAATCGATGTTAAAAGTACATTGAAGCAGACAGATCCTTCTGTTCCTATTCTTCACTGTGGTGATTACGCATAGGGGAAAAGAAAATGGAAACCATTAAGATTAAATATTTTACGGATAAAATTGAGAAGCTGACATATATAGACGGAAAGTCCGATTGGATTGACCTGCGCGCTGCAAAGGATGTGGATTTGAAGCAAGGTGAATATACATTGATACCGCTTGGTGTAGCTATGGAGCTGCCGAAAGGA
Source organism: Lachnospiraceae bacterium (assembly GCA_014804285.1). Classification (GTDB taxonomy): domain Bacteria; phylum Bacillota; class Clostridia; order Lachnospirales; family Lachnospiraceae; genus Suilimivivens. The sequence goes on from JAAVAA010000092.1 coordinate 16,304, forward strand.
TATGAAGCGCATATTGTTCCGAGAAGCTCAACCTTTAAGAATTTTGGCGTCATACAGACAAACCATCAGGGTGTCGTTGATGGATCCTACTGCGGAGATAATGATCAGTGGCATATGCCGGTATACGCAGTGCGGGATACGCATATTTCCTGTAATGACCGGATCTGTCAGTTCCGGATTGTGGAAAATCAGCCAAAAATAAATTTTGAAGAAGTAAACTCCCTGGAGGGTACAGATCGGGGCGGATTTGGAAGTACCGGAAAACAGTAGCCCCAATGTATCATTTGTATAAAAAAGCTCTTTTTGCTGCATAATGCTATTAAATGCATTGTGAGTGGAAGGAGCTTTTTTATGACCTCTGAAAAAATGAGTACATCACTTTCTGAAAATATGAATTATTTTAATGAAAGGCTTTCCGTGGATACCAATTTTGACATCGTATATCGTGTGATCAAGATTGGCGGACGGGATGCCTGTATGTATTTTATTGACGGTTTTTGTAAAGATGAGCTGATGCAGAAAATGCTGCAGTATTTTATGGACATCACAGAGGAAGAAATGCCCGTAGATGTCCATGAAATGTCAAAGACAAGTCTGCCTTATGTAGAGGTGGATCTTCAGGATAGTTGGGAAAAGATTGTATATTTTGTTATGTCCGGTGTTTTTGCATTATTTATTGACGGCTATGATAGGTGTCTTTTGATTGATTCCAGAACCTATCCGTCAAGAGGTGTGGAGGAACCGGAAAAGGATAAGGTGCTCAGGGGATCTAAGGATGGATTTGTGGAAACAATCGTATTTAATACGGCGTTGATTCGAAGAAGGATTCGCAGCACGGAACTGCGAATGGAAATGCTGCAGGCAGGAAAAAGTTCTAAGACGGATATTGTTTTGTGCTATATGGATAACCGGGTGGATCATGTATTTTTAAATCAGATCAAGGAACGGATCGGACAAATTAAGGTGGATGCGCTCACTATGAATCAGGAAAGTCTGGCAGAATGCCTTTACCAGAAAAAATGGTATAATCCTTTTCCTAAATTTAAGTTTACGGAACGCCCGGATACTGCCTCTGCACAGATATTAGAGGGGGATATTGTAATTTTGGTGGATAATTCTCCTTCGGCAATGATTACGCCGACCTCTATTTTTGATGTTGTGGAGGAAGCGGATGATTATTACTTTCCGCCAATCACGGGAACGTATCTGCGGCTTTCCAGATTTTTGATTGCTATATTGACGTATTTGGTAACACCGACCTTCTTGCTGTTGATGCAGAATCCTCAGTGGATACCTGCCGGTTTTGAATTTATTGCAGTGAAGGATGTGACAAATATTCCGCTGATCTGGCAGTTTCTGATACTGGAGCTTGCGCTGGACGGGCTTCGGCTGGCTGCGGTAAACACCCCTAATATGCTCAGTACTCCGCTTAGTGTTATGGCAGCGCTTGTTTTAGGTGAATTTTCGGTAAACAGCGGCTGGTTTAACTCGGAAGTCATGCTGTATATGGCTTTTGTGGCAATTGCAAATTATACACAGGCAAGCTATGAGCTTAGCTATGCAATTAAATTCATGCGTATTATCAATTTAGTTCTTACTGCAATATTTGGAATATGGGGATATATTGGAGCTATTGTTTTGCTTATTGTGGCGATTGCCACCAACAAAACCGTTTCCGGAAAAAGTTATATCTATCCGTTGTTTCCTTTGAACTTAAAACAGCTGTCCAAACGCTTGTTAAGAAAGCGGCTTCCGGGAGCAAAAGAATAGTTTGATTGTAATTTAAAAAAAAGAATGATAGAATAGTACAGAAACTTTTTTATCAGGAGGTGTACTATGGAATCATTTAAGATTATTACCAATACAACAGCAGATCTGCCGATGGATTATATAAATGAGCATCAGCTTGGGCTTGTTTATTTTAACTATACAATGGATGGAAATTCCTATGGAAAAGATGCATCGCTTGACTGGAAGGAGTTTTACCGGTTTATGAGGGAAGAAGGAAAGATGCCCACAACCTCTCAGGTGAATCCGGAGCAGTATAAAGAATATTTTACAGAATTTTTAAAGGAAAACAGTCAGCTTTTATATATTTCTTTCTCTTCGGGGCTCAGCGGTTCCTGCTCCAATGCTATGCTGGCGGCCCAGGAGCTTATGGAAGAGAGAGAGGACTGTAAGATTTTGGTTGTGGATTCTAAGTGTGCTTCCATGGGAGAAGGATTGTTTGTTCATAAAGCAATACAAAAAAAACTGCATGGAAGTTCCTTAGAAGAGACGGCTGAATATCTGCGCGCTTTAGTTCCCCATCTGACTCATGTATTCACGGTGGATGATCTGAATCATCTTTACCGCGGAGGACGAGTAAGTAAAACAGCAGCAATTGTGGGGACGATTGCAGGTATTAAGCCAATTCTTCAAGTAGATGACGAGGGACATCTGATCCCGATTTCAAAAACACGGGGCAGAAAGAAATCGTTAAATTCACTGGTGGATTATATGGAGGAAAAGACGAAAGGCTGCCTTGATAAAAATGATATTATATTTATCAGCCACGGTGATGCTCTGGAAGATGCAGAGTATGTAAAAAAAGAAATTGAGAAACGTTTTGGAATAAATAAGTTTCTGATCAATCATATAGGTCCTACGATTGGTGCACACTCCGGACCCGGCACCATAGCGCTGTTTTTTGAGGGAAATTCACGTTAAGATAAATGGGGGGATTACATGGTACGTTACAGGAAAGCACAGATTATCTGTCTG
>JAAVAA010000093.1 GCA_014804285.1 Lachnospiraceae bacterium
CGATGAAAAGAAATCCTTGAGGAAACAATTCGCGAACGCTTTATCGAGCGTGTTGACGAGAGGCTTTCTTTTCATCGGAGCGGATGTCTCGCATATGCATACCCAAGCTAAACGTTAAACTATCTCTTTAGCCACAGAAATGAAAATGTCCCGATTGTTCCATAGAATAAAAAAACACTTTGCGGAGAATATATTTAAGGATATAATAAGTAAAGGTATGATGAAGTACCGGCTATAAAAATGATTTAAAGGAGCTTTATAAGTGGATTTTCAGGATAATATAGAAGCAGAATCCCGGGCACGGCGTATGCAGAGAGTAAAGAAGATGCAGGAAGAGAAACAAAGGCAGTTGATGTTGCGTCAAAAGATTAGTCAGGCGGCGCCCTTTATAGTGGCTGTTGTATTGTTTATTCTCGTTGTCTGGGCAGGAATCGGGTTAATAGGACGAAGAACAGACAGCAAGGGAGAGGATATTGGAAAGCAGGAACAGGAAGGAACTGAATTGGAGGACAAAAGCATTGCGGTAAGTGACAGTAATGTGGTAAATCCGGAAGTTAATATTTCTGATCAGACAGAGCAGGGGATTCCGGAGACAGAGTTTGCCCATACTCTTCCCTATACGGAAGGCATGGAAAGCCTAAAGCATTATCAGGCGAAGGCAACGAAGGATACGTTTAGTCTTGGAGATGAGATTGTCAGCAGCTATGCAGTGTTGATTGATCTGAACACTGACAGCATTCTTGCGGGAAAAGGTTCAAAAGAAATCATTAGTCCTGCATCTATGACAAAGATTTTAACCGTGCTTGTGGCATCCGAATGTTTGGGAGATCCGAAGAGATTGGATGATACTTTTACGATAACACTGGAAATTACAGATTATGGTTATGTTCATGACTGTAGCAGCGCAGGTTTTTTGGCAGATGAGACGGTGACAGTTCGTGATCTGTTTTATGGAACGGTGCTTCCTTCCGGAGCAGATGCAGCGGTAGCGCTTGCCACTTATATAGCGGGCAGTCAGGAGGCATTTGTGGAGCTGATGAATGAAAAGCTGGATCAGATGGGGCTTTCAGATACAGCACATATGACGAACTGTGTGGGAATCTATGATGAGGATCATTATTGCACTGTTTATGATATTGCCATGATTCTGGAAGCAGCCATTGACAATGATTTGTGCAGGGAGGTTTTGGCCGCCCATACGTACAATACATCAAAGACGGAGCAACATCCGGAGGGAATTCTGATTTCCAACTGGTTTTTACGCAGGATAGAGGATCGGGATACCGGAGGCGAGGTAGTCTGTGGTAAGACAGGGTATGTGGCACAATCGGGAAGCTGTGCGGCAAGCTATGGAGTTGATCACGGTGGAAATGAATACATCTGTGTAACAGCAGATGCATACAGCCAATGGAAATGTATTGCTGACCATGTGACCCTTTACAAGCAGTTTGCCGGGGAAGAAAGTCTGGCAAAGAGCGAAATGGAGATGAAAAACGAAGTAGGATAAGAGAAGAGCTGTCGTATGGCATAAAAACTGTACGGCAGTTCTTTTGCATGCAAAATTTGAGGGATGCTTACAAAATGTGACACTCGTTTACAAAACGGGAAAGTCAGATTACAACCAACCGATTGACTGTGCTCCCTGATTGTAAATGCGAAGCATACCACGAAAAGTGCGAATCGTGCCAAAATAGAAAATTCACTACAATATTCTGCTATAATTGTAAAGTTGCAGTAAAAACAAATGAGGATGAAAAGGGGTGCGATTGTGTTAAAGACAATTAAAGGAAGACTTACAGTTAGTGTAATCGGCATTGTTGTGGGAAGCATTCTTCTGACTACGGCAGGAATCATCGTGATTGCCGGAAGACGTATGATCGCGGATCAAACACAGGCTTTGCAGCTTAATGCAGATAAGTATGCGGAAGAAATCAATACATGGATTGAAAATGAAAAGATGTTGGCAGACGGAGCCGCAGACAGCGTAGGAGCCGGAGAAAACACGGATGAGGAATTTGTCCAGGCCATCGTGGATGCACATGCGGCAGGCAGAGAAGAGCTTTTGAATTTGTATTGCGGTACCAATGACGGAAGATTTATTCAGTCCAACAGGGAAGCGGAGATACCGGACGGATATAATCCTGTGGAGCGCAGCTGGTATCAGCAGGCTGCCAAAGAGGGAACCGTTATCGTGACAGATCCTTATTGGGATGTGCTTACAAACCAAATGTGCACTACGATTGCCGCACCAATTTACATAAATAATGAACTGGCAGGAGTCATTGGACTGGATGTAACGCTGGGAACCGTAACAGATCTGACAAAAAGCATTCATTATGCCGAAGGAGTATATGGCTTTTTGGCGGATAGCAGCGGGCAGTATGTAGCACATGAAAATAAAGAATACGAGCCCACGGAAAATGCAGCGGTTGCGGTGACGGATGTAATTCCGGGGCTGGAGGGAATGCTTCGCGGAACTGAAAGCGGGGTCAAGAAGCTTACCGATTATGATGATAGTACCTGCTATTTTGCAGTATCCGGAATTGTAGGCAGCAATTGGAAGCTGGGAGTTGTGGTACCGGCTTCTAATGTCACAGGGTCTCTTGCTGCCATGATCATAATGGTTATGGTGATTGCGCTTGTGATTATTGGATTTGTGACCTTATTTATGGCAGGTCTCATTGGAAGGATGCTGGCACCGGTACAAATGCTGAAGCAGTTTGCTTCCGGAGATTTCTCGGAAAATGTGATGAGTGAAAAAGCAATTCCCATTGAATACAAAAATGAAACGGAGCAGATCAAAACAGCAACAGCGGAAGTGAAGCAGCAGATCAGGGGAATCATTTTGAATACAAAGCAGGAGGCAGAGAGTATTAGTACAATTGCTGAGGGAACATCTGCCAAAATGACAGTTTTAAATGGAAATATATCTGATATCTCTGGTCTGGTCAGTGCAGTTATGGATCAGACCTCGCAGGCCAGAGAGTTAACTGAAAGCATAAGAAATAACGGTCAGGAGTTAGGCAGTGAGATAGAGAGCGTGGTAAAAAAGGCAGGAGAAGCAGCTAAACAGTCCGCAAGTATTATGGAAAAGGCAGGGCGGCTGCATGAAGATTCACAACAGTCTGCCGGAGAATCGGTTGCACTTTATCAGGAGACCAGAGAAGATCTGGAAAAAGCAATTGAAAACAGCAGGAAGGTACATGAAATTGATACTTTAACGGAGGAAATACTTTCTATCAGCTCCCAGACTAATCTTTTGGCGTTGAACGCATCCATAGAAGCAGCGAGGGCAGGTGAAGCCGGAAAAGGGTTTGCTGTTGTTGCAGAGGAGATCAGACAGCTGGCAGATGATTCAAGACAGGCAGTGGATAAGATACGAAAGGTGACAGAGAGTGTGATAAAGAATGTTGCTTTTCTTTCGGAAAGTTCCGTAAAACTTTTGGATTTTATGAATGAAAAGGTTATGGAAGATTATAAGGGAATGACAGAACTGGCAGAAATGTATCAGAAGGATGCTGCATTTTATAATGATATTTCCGGGGAGCTGGGGACGTCCTCCCGGGAGATGAGTGCAAGTATGGAGGAAATCAACGAATCGATTGTAGCAATTACAGAGCTTGTAGGTGATATTGCCGATTCCGTACAGAGTATGGAGTGCTCGGCAGAAAATTCGAATGAGAATTCGGAAGCGGTAATGAAGCAGATGGAAGAGCTGTTCCGGTTGAGTGAGCTTTTAAATCGGACGGTAGCGGCTTTTAAAGTTTAAAATAATAGGAAGGCTGTGTTGTCAGAGAAGGAGACAGATAAGGTATGTTAGGTGGTTCTGTATATATAGCAATACTTCGGTTTATGATCAGTTTGGCAGGGACAATTCTTTTGTTTTTTTTGATGAGCGAATCCCGGTTTGGAGTAAAGAAGACAGTAGTCTGCTGCGTAGGCTTTAGTGTGATTGCAATTGCACTGTCAAGTATATGGTACGCAGTTAACTGGGGGAGTTATGTCAAAATGGCAGCCCTTGTATTGTTTATGTGTTTTGCTGTTTTTGCAGTATTCATGAGTGCAGATCCTATCTTTTTATCAGTATATAAGCTGGCACTGACATTCTATTTATTGGCAGTATTCCTTGTGGGAGGAATTGAGGTTTCCGTTATTCTTTTTCAGAGAAATGTGTGGGCGGATATTGCAGCACGAATTCTAATCATTGTGATTTTGGCTCTTTTTATTGATAAAAAAATAAAGAAGCCCATTCGGGAATTTGCCTGTTATGTTGAGAAGGAATTGGATCGGTTCAGCGCTGCTGTTATGACGATCAGCATTTTATTTGGAATCGGATTCATTTTAAATCCGAACATTAAGGAGGTGACTCCGTATCGTCTTTTTCAGATTGCCATGAACTTTTTTCTTACCGGCGCACTACAGCTTCTGGTGTTCCGGCTCTATACACACATTGGCAAAGAGCAGGAGTATCAGAAGGAAAACCAGCTTATGAAGATGAATCACAGACTGCTTGAGAGAAATGTGGAGATTATGGAGGAGTCAGTGGAGGAAGGCAGAAGAATCCGCCATGATGCCAGGCATCATAATGCAGTTATGGCAGAGTACGCCAGAAGGGGACAAAATGAAGAACTGTTGCAATATTTAAAGGAATATGAGAGGGAGATGGACGAAACCGTAGAAGAGACCATCTGTGCCAACATTGCAGTCAACAATCTACTTGCTGCATATACACGAAAGGCAAGGAAAGAGCAGATCAAAGTAACGATGGATGTGGAGCTGGGCAGAGATCTTACGATACCCAATATTGATCTGGTTACGATACTTGCCAATGCCTATGAAAATGCTATTTATGGCTGCATTGAAGTGAAAAAGCAGTCGCCGGAGAGAGAATGTTTTATTCACCTTATGATCAAGAAAAAGAAAAATAAGCTGGTCATTTGCTGCAGCAACACCTGCAGGCTGGAAACGGAACTGGAGGACGGACAGCCGAAACCGGAATTTACCGGAGGTATTGGTGTGCTGAGCATCATTAAAACAGCGGAAAATTTTGATGGAGAATATGATTTTAAGAATGACAACGGGGTGTTTGTTTTTCGGCTGATTATGAAAATTCCCATGGCAGAGACCGCGTAGAGTGTGGTATGATAGACTTAGGTGAAAGAGGTGCCGTTCATGTATTTGATAGCGCTTTGTGATGACGAGACAGCAGAGCTTAATAAAACTGAGCAAATAATAAGTGACTATGAAAAGAAACATCCGGGAATCGATTTTTTGATAGAACGGTTTGAAAATGCAAATGAATTGCTTTATAAAGTGAAAGAAAAAAATTATGCGCCGGATTTTATATTTATGGATATTTATATGCCGGATAAAATGGGAACAGATGTGGTCAGAGAATTACGCAGCATAGGCAGCGAAAGTAAGGTGATTTTTCTGACCACTTCCAAAGAACATGCACTTGAAGCTTATGGCATGGATGCGGTACAATATCTGGTGAAGCCTATATTTGAAGAAACGCTGTTTTCGGTGTTGGACAGATTTTCATCGGGAATGGAAGAAAAGCGCACGCGGTACCTTTTGTTTAAAATTGAGGGGAAAATACAACGTGTAGCAGTAAATGATATGATATACTGTGAGGCACAAGGGAAAATACAGCGTCTGCATCTTGCAGATCATACACAGTGTGTATTGCGCATGACCATGACAGAGATTTATGAGATGCTTTCCCGGTATCCTGAATTTGTGAGGGTGGGGATTGCTTATATTGTGAATCTGGAGCATGTAGATAATTTAAACGCGCGGGAGGTGCAGATGGACAACGGCAAAGAAATATATCTGCCCAGAGGTTCGTATCAGCCGCTGCGGGAAAGATATTTTGGATACTATTGTGGTGAAGAACAGGACTGACAACAGTAGCAGATAAAAGAAAACATCGGGAGAGGAATCGGTTATGTCGGACGACAAAATGTGGGAATTTTATGAAGAATTAAGCGAGCTCGTATACGTTGCGGATATGGATAGTCATGAGCTTGTTTATTTAAACCGTAAGGCACGTGAGCTGTATGGTATTAATTCCATGGACGAGATGAGAGGAAAAAAGTGCTATGAAGTACTTTCCGGAAATGCAAAACCTTGTATTCTTTGCAACAACAATAAATTAAAACCTGGATATTTTTTGGAAGAGGTGCAGTATCATCCGACGTTGAAGCGAAAATTTGCGCTAAAGCAGACATTGCTGGAGGCGGATGGCAGGAGATACCGGTTTGAACTTGCCGTTGATTTAAATACGGGGGATTATGAAGAACGGGAATATGAGACAAATGCAGTCATGATCAATGAAGGCTTGCGGATATCTATGTTGGCACGCAGGCCGGAAGAGGGAATATCCGTATTGCTGGAATATCTGGGACAGGCGCTAAAGAGTGAAAGAGTTTATATTTTTGAGGAATCTGATAAAGGTACTTTTAACAATACCTATGAGTGGTGCGCGGATAACGTGGTTCCACAGAAGGAGAATCTACAGGATGTACCTTTTGAGGTGGTCAGTTTATGGTATCAGCATTTTCAAAAGGGAGAGAATGTAATTATAGAAGATGTGGAGGACATAAAAGATACGGATCCGGCGGCATATGAATATTTAAAGCCCCAGAACATAAGATCTTTGGTGGTAAGCCCGCTTGTGAGTGAGGAGGGGATTATTGGGTTTTACGGAGTAGATAATCCGCCCCGACAGTTTCTGATGAATATCACAACGCTTTTTCAGATTCTTGGGCACTTTATCATATCATGGTTTTACAGAAGAGATTACGTACGACAGCTTGAGACATTATGCTTTCGGGATCAGTTGACGGGAATCGGTAACCGACATGCTATGAATGAATATATTAGCGGGATACAGCCGGAGCAGAGTGTTGGAGTGCTTTTCTGTGATGTTATGGGATTAAAAAGGGCAAATGATACCAAGGGGCATCTGGAGGGAGATAACCTGCTGATTCGTGCTAGTGAGTGTCTGAAAAAAGAATTCAGTGATTACGCTTTGTTCCGCATAGGCGGTGATGAGTTTCTTGCTGTTTGTACGGGAATTACCGAAAAGGAATTTTCAGACAGGATAGAGCGTTTAAGGGCTGAAATGCAAATCAGAAGTGCAAATATGGCGATAGGATATATCTGGAACCCGGATGGAAGAGAAGATATTGATAAGCTCATTACTACAGCAGATAATCTGATGTACAAGGATAAGCGGGAGCAGTATGAGAAAATGGGAATAGATCGAAGGGCTCGAAGGACTATGTAATTCTCGAAATGCATATATTTGTATAAAGCATAAGAGATGAACGTGGTTAAATGAGTCTGAAAAAAAGAATAATATCCTGCCTGATTCTTCTGGCAGGCCTTGGGATTATCTGTCTGATCGGGTATTTTAGTCAAAAAGAACTGGAAGCAATGGGCAACAATGTGAAAAGCAGTGACAGTAAAAAAATTGCGCTTACCTTTGATGACGGTCCCCATCCTTATTATACCAGGCAACTCCTTAAAGGGCTGAGAGAACGGGAGGTCAAGGCAACATTCTTTATAACAGGGAAAAATGTAGAAGCATATCCGGAAATTGTCAAGGAAATTTATGAGGATGGTCACCTGATCGGCAATCATACCTACAATCATACACAGCTGACAAGTCAGAATGCAGAAAAGTTCAAAGAGGAGATCATCAGAACCAACGAGGTGATCAAGGATGTAACGGGGGAGGATACGATTTTTATTCGCCCCCCTTATGGCAGTTGGAATAAGGAATTTGAAAAGGAACTTAACATGTTTCCGGTACTTTGGAATATCGATCCCTTGGACTGGTGCAGCAGTGATGCTTCCTGTATCGTACGAAACGTCTGCTCAAAAGTGGATGAAAATGACATTATTCTTATGCATGACCAGTATAAGACTACGGTTACGGCGGCGCTTAAGATTGTAGACAGGCTGAAGGAGGAAGGATATGAGTTTGTCACGGTAGACGAGCTTATGTTTGATTGAAAGGAACCTGAATGGAAAAAGATACCAAGGAAGAGGAACTTCATAGAAAAAAGGCGGTTTTAAAGACATTTTCAGGAATTGGTTTTGGCGTACTTGGATTGGCTTTTTTATTTGCGGGCGTAATTATGCAGGATAAAGGCATTCCGGGGGAGATTACCGTACCGGTCATCCTTTCCGGCTTTTTGGGCTGCAACATGATTGGACTTGTTCTCCTTTTTAAGGCGGCTCCGGAGCTTATGCTGTCAGATATGATAAAAAATCTTGCCATTCGGAATAAGATTTATGAAGAAAGTGAGTTGAATAAGCTTTCGGAGATGGAGAAGGAGCGAGTGGTTCACAAGCTCCTTCAAAACAAGTTTCGCAGAACGCAGGAGGGTTATTTTGTCAAAAAGAAGTTTTCCCTCTATAAAGATTTTATTTATTATTATGTTTGTCTGACGGACGATATTGGAATTGAAAATGCAATAAGAAGGGAATCAGTACGTTTTAATCAGACGAAGAAAAGGGGGAATGCCTTTTGTCTGATTCTTCTGATATGGCTGGATAAAATCAGCGAAATAGAAAAGAAGGAATTGAAGGAGGAAAGTAAGAAATACCTCCTCTCGGAATATGTTTTTGGATCCGGCGCAGAACTGATCGTGGTTGCAATTGATGAAAGCACCCATACAGGTTATTATTTGAGAGCGCTAAAAAGGAGGGTGCCGTTTTTGTATGGTCGGGGCTGCAGGTTGATTGAGAAGATATTTGACGGGAATAACGATTTTGTGAAAATGTAATCGGCGTATGGTATGTAAAAAAGCAAAAAAGTAACAAAATATCAATAAAAAATGTGGGTAAGATTGTTGAGAAATCTTACCCACACTTCATTATGTAGTATATCATATTGTGAAATTAAAGTCTAGTATTTTTTTACATATTTCGCTATCATTGGTATCAGTTCATGGCGGGAGGGAAAAGAGATGAATTTTAAAACATCAAAACAAGCGGAAGAGAATTATCTGAAAAAAACTCTTGAGGTAGTGAAAAGTAATGTAGAAAATTATGGCCGGGAAGTGGGACGCATGCAGGAGGACATTGATGAAATGCTGGCCCATTATCACGACAATGATGTCGAAGTGTATACGATCCTTAGCAATACGGTGACTATGCATGATCATATGAAGTGGGCGCTGATTAGAAATGAAAAGGCGCTGAAAAAGCCCTATTTCGGCAGAATTATTTTTCATGACAAAGCGCTGGATAAGGAGGAGTCTCTTTATATCGGAAAAGGAGGAATTTCTGCGGATGCAACGCATCAGGTAGTGGTAGACTGGCGTGCGCCGGTGGCAAATGCTTACTATGAGAACAGCCTGGGAGAATGCAGCTATGCGGCGCCCGGTGGTGAAGAAATGGAAATCGATCTGAAGCTGAAACGCACCTATGAGATTGAGGACGGGCAGCTTCAGGATTATTTTGACAGTGAAGTGGTGGCAAATGACGAACTCCTTACCAAATATCTGGCAAAAAATAAGCAGGCGGTGTTAAACGAAATCGTTGCCACAATCCAGAAGGAGCAGAATGAAATTATCCGAAAATCGCCTTATCATAATATTATCGTGCAAGGGGTAGCAGGCTCCGGTAAGACTACAGTAGCCATGCATAGAATTTCTTTTATTCTTTACAATTATGCGGAAAGGTTCCGTCCGGACGATTTTTATATCGTGGGCAGCAATCGGATTTTGCTTGATTATATCACAAGTGTGCTTCCGGATCTTGATGTGCACGGTATCCGTCAGATGACCATGGAACAGCTTTTTGTGCGTCTGCTGTATGAAGACTGGGATGAACAAAAGTACTCCATAAAAGGTACAGATCCGGGAGACCCAAAAGGCAGTATAAAGGGACGGTCGCAGTGGTTTCGGGATTTGGAAGCGTATTGCGGGAATATAGAGCGGGAGGCGATCTCTACAGAATCTGTTTACCTAAATCCAAGACAGTTTGTTGAGGGATTTCGAAATGGAAAGACCGGTGTATTTGATGAAACTGCCGGAGAAACAATAAATCCGAAGAGTCTGGTCTGTCTGGTGGATGGAACGGTGGTGGAAGATTATCTGCGGGAAAATCCTTCGATATCCGTTCAGAATAAAATTGATATGCTCAATCAGCGTCTGACGGGAAAAATTAAGGACGAGTTTCTGGGAAAGGGAATCAAATACACGGAAGCGGAGCGGAAGGCAATTTTAAAGGCCTACCGGGGAAGATACGGAGGAAGAGAGTGGAAACGCTCTATTTACGAAATGTATCAAGATTTCCTGATGAAGCAGGCGGTAAAGGGATATGAGGTGGAGATCCCTGATAAGGAGTTCGATGTTTATGATCTGGCGGCGTTAGCTTATCTATATAAGAGGATCAAGGAAAAAGAGGTGATCAGTGAAGCTCATCATATTGTCATTGATGAAGCGCAGGATTTTGGGATGATGGCATATCATGTTTTGAAATTCTGCATTTATGGCTGCACCTATACGGTTATGGGGGACGTTTCCCAGAATATTCATTTTGGGTTTGGGTTAAACGACTGGGAGGAACTGAAAAAGCTGCTTTTGCCGGATCCAATGGACAGTTTCGGACTGTTGAAAAAGAGCTATCGAAACACCGTAGAAATTTCGAACTTTGCCATGGATATTCTACATCACGGAAGTTTTTCCGTTTATCCGGCAGAGCCCATCATCCGGCATGGAGATCCGGTCAGGGTAAAGCAGATTTTGGAACGAAAGGAATTGATCAGGGAAACGGCTGGAATCTGTCAAAGCTGGCAGCAAAAGGGACTGGACACGATTGCTGTGATCTGCAGAGATAAACAGAGTGCAGCGGCAACGGCAAGAGAACTCTCGGAGTATGTTGAACTGATGGAAAGTAACCTGGAAAAAGCGGTGTTTGGCAGTGGAATCATGGTGCTTCCGGTGGAATATACCAAAGGATTAGAGTTTGATGCAGTACTGATCTTAGATCCCACAAGACAGGAGTACCCAACCGAGGATGGACATGCAAAGCTGCTTTACGTGGCAGCAACCCGCGCACTTCATGAATTGTGTGTTCTTCACAGCGGAAACCTTACAGGATTAATCGCAGATCCGATTCCCCAAAGAGCAGTGCCGACAGAACCGAAAGAAGAAATACTTTCCGGGGAAAGTGCAGGGACAAAGCAGGGCGGAAAAGCTCCGAGCAAGGTTTCTATTCTCGCCGGAAAAGTGACAGACGAAGCGAGAATACAGGATCAGGAAGAAAAAAGGAGCAGTGACGAGCCTGGGCGAAACAAAAGGCCTGTGGCGGTCAGCAGGAAGCCTGCTTCTTTTTCTATAGCAACGCCAGAGGATAAGAAGCCATATATCGCCCGGAAGAGTGGTAAGGCATCTAACAATTTCAAGGAAGAAACAGGCAGGACGGAGGATTTGCGTCAAAGGCAGCCCGCTAATAAAGATACAAGAAGTGCACAGGAGAAAAAGTCTGGAAACGAAGTTTTGTTTGGAGATATGCCGGTCAATGAAAAGCTTCGTCCGGCAGGGCATTCTAAAATTGATCTGGCAGTCCGCTGGGCGGAAAAAAGACCGGACGGGCTTTATTTGCAGAGCCGGTACGGGACACTTCGGCTTTGTCCGGTGAACAGCAGAATTATCCGGATCACCTTTGCAAAAGGGGGAAGCATTGCGCAGGGAACACATTCAAAAATAACTGCGGACAAAGAAGATAAGGCATGGATGTATAAATCTATTGGCAATGTGGTGGAGCTTTTGACGGATGAATTGTGTCTGCAGGTGGATAAGGGGACCGGTGCAATCCGCTATATGACACGGGATAAAAAATTACTGCTTGCCGAAAGGAGCAGGGAATGTCGTCAGATAGAGAGCAGTCCGAAGGGGAAAATGCGTACATGGACCTTTTTCGAATGGCAGAAAGGAGAGAATCTCTATGCGGTAAGTCAAGAGGAAAGCGGAATGAAGCTGAGGGGAACCGCCAGATATATTTCACAGGCGGAAGGACTACCGTTTGTTTTTTCGGATAAAGGATATGGAATTTTGGTGGCGGCAGATTCCCCTGTAATCTGTTGCGATATTCCGGCCTATGGTTCTTACCTGTATGCGGAAAATGAGATACAGATAGATTTCTATTTTCTTGCAGGAAAGAATCAGAGGGAAATTTTAAGTGAATATGAGAGTCTTTGCGGGGGAAAGTAGCTGGTTTCGATAAATTGACGTTTAGCTGGTTTACATGTAATATCTAAACGACCACTCGGATAAGAAATAAATTCTACGTCAGCACGCTCGATAAAGCGTTCGCGAATTGCTTCCTTAAGAATTTATTTCTTATCCG
>JAAVAA010000094.1 GCA_014804285.1 Lachnospiraceae bacterium
CAATAATGCTGTGGCTGCTATCCGCACTAACGGAGTCACTCTGGAAGTATCGGGCGATATTTCAGAACCGCTTCTCAGGATGCTTCTGCAGGAGGTGCTGCATGCTTGAGGATGTACTTGAAATACGACGTGTCGTACTGGCCTGCGGAGCCGTAGATCTCCGGAAGGGGATTGATGGTCTTGCCATGATCATCGGTGATAAATATAAGCAGAATCCTTTTGAGAAAGGAACCCTGTTTTTGTTTTGTGGCGGCCGTTCGGACAGGATCAAAGGACTGCTGTGGATGGGAACGGGGTTTCTTCTCCTGTACAAGCGTTTCGAAGCGGGGCGCCTTTCCTGGCCAAGGACCACGCAGGAAGCAGCGGATCTTACGGAAGAACAATTCCATTACCTGATGACGGGGTTAAATCCGCTGGAACCAAAAATCAAGGATGTAACCCCCGAAAAAATATACTGATGATTGTGCAAAACAGAGAAAATATTTTCTGTTTTACCGCATAAAAATCACCCCTTAACAGGCGCTATAAGGTACTGCTGTGGGAGGGCCAGACCGCCTTCACCCGTGCCTGATAAGGAAAAGCCGGACCTTGAAAACTCTATATTTCCTGAGCCTGAAAGAGGCTGCTGCAAAGCCTGAACCTGTAGCAGAATGACGAATCTGTTTCCTGGCGGAAGTGGCTTTTTAACTGTATTTCTGCTATACTTGTATAGAAAGAAAGGACGGTCTGTATGTGCCAGAAGTTTACAGCAGATGAACTGAATATCATGGATCACGAGACCAAGAACGATGTCATCTATCAGATGCAGGATCGTCTTGACAAGCTTGAACATGATTATGAAAACCTCATGGAACAGTTCAGGCTTTCAAATCAGCAGCGTTTCGGCCGTCATACGGAAAAGCTGGACGAGATCGCAGGGCAGCTTTCTCTCTTCAATGAAGCAGAAGCGTGCTTTGATGAACAGTGTCCCGAACCGGTTATTGATGATGTTGTCAGTAAAGCATTAAAGCCAGCGCGCAGGGCAAAGAAAAAAGGACAGCGTGAAGAAGATCTCAGGGCCTTTCCACAGGAAGAGATCCCGCATGATGTCCCGGCAGAGAAATTGAATGCCCTGTTTGGAGAAGGGAACTATAAAAGCATGCCGGATGAGATCTGCTGGCTGCTGCGTTTTGAACCCGCCAGGTGGATCGCGGAAAAGCACATCATCAAGGTGTATGTGGGAACCGACGGCCTGCATCAGGATGAATTCCTGCGCGGTGACCATCCGGATACCCTGTACCGTGGCAGCATAGCGACCCCTTCACTGGTGGCCGGTATCATCAACTCCAAATATGTGAACAGCAGTCCACTGGACCGTACCGCCAGAGAGTTTCAGACCAATGGATTAAATCTGTCCAAACAGACCATGTCCAACTGGGTGGTGTGGTCGGCGGAAAGATTCTTCCAGCCGGTATACGAGCTGATGAAAAAGATCCAGCTGCAGGCACATGTAAACCAGTGCGACGAGACTCCCTTGGAAGTGATCCATGATGACAGACCCGCCGGGAGCAAAAGCTACATGTGGGTGCATCTTACCGGAGAACTGAGTCCTTGTCCGAAGATCATTGTGTATGAGTATCAGAAGACCAGACACAGTAATCATCCCAAGGAATACTATAAGGACTTCAAAGGAATCCTTATGACGGACGGGCTGGAACAGTACCACAAGCTTGCCAGGGAGCAGGAGAGGCTGACCAATGCCAACTGTCTTGCCCATGCCAGACGCCATTTCGCCAATGCCATCAAGGCGATGGGCAGGGGGAATGCCGAAGCAGTCAAAGCTTCCGTGGCGTATAAAGCGCTGGTACGGATCGGAGCCATATATGACCTGGAAGGGACTCTTAAAAATCTTTCTCTTGAAGAGCGCCTGAAAGAACGTCAGACTTCCATTAAGCCGTTGGTGGAGGAATACTTTGCGTGGATAAAGGACATTTTCAGACAGGGACTTGTCCTTCCGAAAAGCGAAACTGCCAAAGGTCTTGCGTACAGCATCAATCAGGAAGAATATCTCAAAGTGTTCCTGACGGACGGAGAGGTCCCGATCGATGATTCTGCCTCGGAACGGGCACTCAGAAATTTTACCATTGGTCGCAAGAATTGGATGACCATCAATACTGTCCGCGGAGCCCAGGCAAGCGCAGTCATTTACAGCATTACAGAAACAGCCAGGGCAAATGGGCTAAATGTGTATTATTATATTAAGTATCTGCTGGAACAACTGACAGCACTTATTGATGAACAGGGAAATATAGAACAGTCAAAGCTGGAACCACTCATGCCATGGTCAAAAAACTTACCTGATGACTGTTATAGTAAGCGCCGCAACTAAACGGCGCTTAATTTTATAGGAGAGCGTCGGATTTGACCCTTACCTTTAAACAACAAAAAACTGCTAGTGTGTCGTCACCAACAGTTTCTTTGTCTAAATTTTTTAACCCTATGTGCTTTGCAGGTTTTTACCACACCGTACGACACCAGTGTTTCTTGAAGCGCTCCACCACTTATGCAGTTTTAGTTCAGCAACATTATTAATGACCCATTAGCTGGTGGATTACAAGGCATAGTTTGATAGGAGTTCGAACGAAATATAACGGTTAGTATTTATAAACAAATATAACTCCATATCAATACAGCGTTGGTACCAACAACGCACCTCGTAAAAGAGAGCAGGGCAAAATCAAAAGTTTGGTCAACATAACCAGCTCCTTTCTGCCCAATCTGGGTAAATATATTTTAGCATGTGAAGTTTACAAGGTAAAGAAAAATTCTAAGAGGAAGAAAAAGGCGGGTATATGATTACGAAAACACTAAGCATACTACCGCGCCTGCTTCATATCGGACATGTTCTGTAAGCATTCCTGTTTCCACATCTCTTTGAAAGACAACCAGATTATCGCTGTCCTGATTTGCCACGATCATCCACCGTCCGGAAGGAGATAATTGAAATCCCCTTGGATTTTTCCCGCCGGAATCAACCCATTGAATGCCTCTTGGCAAACCAAACCTATCCACTTCAAAAGCTGCAATGCTGTCATGTCCCCGGTTCCCCACATAAAGATATTTCTCGTCCCTCGATAGGAGAATAGCTCCGGGTAGGTTTTCTCTCTCCTGCCCTTTCCCATCTTTCATTTCTTCTCCGGGTGTACATGAGACAAATCCCTCTAACCGAATCTTATCCTCTTCCCAGTGCAAAATTCCTATTTTGTTAGAAAGTTCACAGGACACATAAACATGCCCGTCTTCCCGAAAGGCCAGGCTCCTTGGACCACTCCCCGGCGGCAGAATTATCCTATGGCAGGCTTTGGGCAGACCATCCTTCATCTCCCCTACAAGATTTCCTTCCCCGTCCAGTTCATATACGAATATCTCATCCATTCCCAAATCAGCCACCCACAGATATCCATGAAAAATCGATGTGCTATGCACATGTGCTTTTTCCTGCCGTACCTGATTAAAGCCTTCCGCCCTATCTTCTTTCAAATGATGGGCGATCTGAAGATCCATAGCTTTTAAACTTCCATCCTTATCTACTGCAAAACTGCTCAGGCTTCCGCCATTATAATTGGCAGTAAACACATGACCTCCGCTCTTGTCACAGTCCACATGGCAGGGCGCCGCCCCCATAACAGGGAGACAATTCTGCATAGCCAAGCTTCCATTTTTATCCACAGCAAGTGAAGAAAGGGCTCCGCCACCCGTCCCCTGATAATTATCCAGCTCATTCACCGCATAAAGCGTTTTTCTGTCCGGCGAAAATGCCATCCATGATGCGTTCTCCACATCCGGATAGCTTTCCAGCGCCTCCAAAGTCCCTGCTTCTTCATCAAATAGGAAAATTTGGATTCCCCCGCCTTTCCCATGATAAATGTCTCCATCACCGGTAAGGACAGGTGAATTATAGCTCCCTGTGTATAGCTTTACCTTCCATTGCGCTGTCATATCTATTTCTCCTCGTATATCATTTGAAATTCAATTCCATCAAAAAAGTTCCCGTAACAAAGATGTTCTTTTTATCATACTAAAAATTAATTCAATCGTCTACTTTCTTAAGTTTAAAATCAAAATACCACATCCAATACAGAAACCAGCGCATCATATCCATAGGACAGCGGACTATCTTTCTTATTTCGGGATTTTATAGTATACTTATTCCATCATAACAGCACGGAAAGGAAACCATCATGAAAATTTTAGTCCTCAACGGAAGTCCCAAAGCCAATTACAGCATCACCCTCCAAACGGTGCTCTATCTGGAAAAATACTTTCCCAAACAGGAATTTACCTACTTAAATGTGGGAGCACAGATCAAGCTTCTGGAAAAAGACTTTTCATCAGCCCGGACCGCTCTACAAACGGCAGATCTGCTTCTTTTTTCCTACCCCGTCTATACCTTTATCGCTCCCAGCCAACTGCATCGCTTTATTGAGCTGGTAAAGGCATCCGGCATTGATCTGTCCGGAAAGTACGCCACACAGATCACCACCTCCAAGCATTTCTACGACGTAACGGCGCACCGTTACATTCAGGATAACTGCCAGGATCTGGGGCTGAAGTTCATCCGCGGACTCTCCGCAGATATGGAAGATTTACTGAGCAAAAAGGGACAGGTGGAAGCCAGGAAATTCTTCTCCTACGTACTTTGGAGCATAAAGCAGAACAGCTTTGAACCATTTCCCGCTCCCAGAACGCCTGCTCCCCGCATAGCCGTATCAGTTCCTACAAATGCTGCCTCCGACCGCAAATCCCCTTCCCTTTCTGCAAAAAGGGTAGCCATCGTCACCGACTGCCGCGAAGAAGATACACAGCTTAAAAGTATGATCGAACGTTTCCAGTCAGTGCTTCCCTGTGAAAGTCATGTCATCAATATCCGCGAATATCCTATGCGTGGCGGCTGCTTGGGGTGCTTTCACTGTGCGTCTGACGGAAAATGCATCTATACGGATGGCTTTGACCGCTTTCTGCGTGAAGAAATCCAGACATCTGATGCCATTGTATACGCCTTTACCATCAGCGACCATTCCATGGGATCCGTATTCAAATGCTATGATGACAGGCAATTCTGCAATGGACACCGCACCGTCACCATGGGCTCCCCCATCGGCTATCTGGTCAGCGGCTCCTACAACGCCGAACCTAATCTACAAATGATCCTGGAAGGACGCAGTCAGGTTGGCGGCAACTTCCTTGCGGGCGTTGCCACCGATGAGACGGATCCGGATCATGAGATTGACCGTCTGGCTTTAACGCTTAACTATGCCCTTTCCCATCACCATACCCAGCCCCAGAATTTTTACGGTGTAGGTGGAATGAAGATTTTCCGAGACCTGATCTATCTGATGCAGGGCATGATGAAGGCCGATCATCAGTTTTACAAAGCGCATGGTCAGTATGATTTTCCCCAGAAGCACAGGGGCACCATGCTTAAAATGTACTTAGTGGGCGCGCTGCTCTCTTCTCCAAAGCTGAAAGAAAAAGTTGGCGACCATATCAATGAGGGGATGATCGCCCCCTACAAAAAAGTCATAGATGGAGCAAAGCGCTAACGCCTTGCTCCAAACAAAACTAATCCAATCATATCTGCAGCGTAGCTATACTGTGAGCATTTAAGCAATAATGATATCCCTGACAGCCATCCATGGTTACATAAACTTCTCTGTCTTCACCTGTCCGATTCAAGGAAACTACAATCCGGCTTCCGTCAGGATTTTCAAAGGCAGCTGCTTCTATATCCGCAGAATACACAGAACTTCCCAGCCGGATCGCTCCAGGTTTTAAAAATCTGCTAAAATGTCCAATATAGTAGTATTCACTGCGAAGTTCAAAATCTGTTTCACTCTCACACAGCATAACGGGCGCTTCACAGAAATTTCCTACATGATTGGGTCCACCCTTGCTGTCCAGCAGCAGATTCCAATCCAGGCTCCCACTTGCTCCCGCATTTAGGTTTCCAAGGATATCATGAGCATACATCTCTGCCTTCCGAATACTGTCAAAGTCCTCAAAGCGACTGTATTCCACACACCCCTCTGTAAACCAGAGTTCCTTCTGTGGATAGAGCTGCCTGACTGCGGACAAAGCACTGAAATGATCCCCCGTATACCAATGAAAAGCAAACCCTGAGACAGCATCTACCGCGCCGGATACAGACATAACAGCATCTGCCCGGTAAGGCAGTATTTCCTTGTTATGATCCCATACCAAAATTTGAACGTCTCCGCAGTCTGCCTCTTTCAAAGCATGGGCAAGAAACTTTGCCGCAAATTCCCCTTCCTCCTTGCCGGAATAAATACAAGAATCCCAAGTTTGTACTGCAGCAGGCTCATTTTGCACAGTAATTCTCCGCACATTAAGCCCTTGAGAACGGTAATATTTCACATATTTCGCCATACACTCGGCCCACAATTCCCGATATTCCGGCATAAGGCTTCCGCCATGGTTCCTATCCCCGTTAGACTTCATAAAAGCGGGCGGGCTCCATGGACTGAGCATCAATTCAACGGGCTTTCCGGCTGTTTCCTCTGCTGCCCTGACCATCGGAATCAGATATTTGTCATCCCTGCCAGTATCAAAAAAATCTTCCTGCGATTCCATACAACTATAATTTCCAAGGGAAAAATCACAACTTCCCATATGTACCCGCCCCTGGGTATAACATAGTCCATCTTTCCCAAAGCAGCGCTCCATAAACGCTTTCTGCCGATCGGGTGAAAGTTTTTGATAATTAAACGCCGCCGCTTCCGTAAATGCACCTCCAAAACCATGAAATACCTGGTGCCGGACAGCGGGGTATACGCTGACCTGATGAACGGAGTCCAATTCCCCGGATACAATCTCATCTGTATGCCAACGAAGATCTCTGGCAAAATCAGTACGTGTCAAAAGTGCTTTCATATATAGTCCTCCATTTCTACAATAATAGTTCGAATGTACCCCTCTCGAACCTCCTTGGAATCAATTCTACGGAAATTTCCAGGTTTTCCATGCATATGTCTCGACGGGATATGATGACTTTTCCCTCACTCCCTGTAATGTCCCTCGCTCCGCATTTTACTTTCCCGATTTGGTAATCCCAAGGCTCCAGCCGAAGAGGGTTTTCATACCGCACATGAAGATTACAGCCGGCGCTATGACAGAAAATTTCCGCCACTCCCTCCTCGCCAAACTGCTCCGCCAGCAGCTTGGGCTCAAGAACCAAATTTCCTTCTTCACCGCGGACGCCGAACATCTGCGTCTGCACTGTCAGCCACATCCAACTGGCTGCACCGGTAAGGTACGGATACATTCCCCGCCCCCTCCCGTCAAAATATTCCGGCACACCAGGCAATATTCGGCTTTTTGAAAAATCCTGGGACTGGGCAAAAAGCAGCTCCAGTACACGCCAGCCCTCCTGCGGAAAATTTCGGGCGTACAACGCATAGGCATACATAACCGCCATATGACAGAAAACAGCTCCGTTTTCCTTGTTTCCATAAGCAAAGCCGAACATTCTGCCCATGTCCAGCCTGACCTCGTGAAAATCCGTGTTCAGACACACCCCGCCCCGGCTGGGACAGTTCAAATACCAGTCCACTGCCCGGACCACCTGCTCTGCCTGCTGCTTATCCGCCGTTTCCGAAAGCAGGCAGAACACCTGCCCAGTAAGCATCATGCGCACCTCATCTCCGGACACGCCCTCTACCTGGCGACCGACATTGTCATAGTAACTGTTAAACCAGTGTTGTCCCCCATTGTCGCCAACCCATTCTGTCTGTCTGATATGGTTTTGAATCCAGGCAGACATGGCCTCCAATTTCTCCGACAGTATCGAGAGAGGTATATTGACACTGTCTGCTTCTTCATTGACAACCCGGCAAAACTCCATTAATCCCCGCTGCATCTCTTCCGGCTTTCCATAAGGTGTGTCCAGCAAATGAATCAAGGGCTTGGGAAGCGTGAGTATAACATCCTGCAACGAAGCAATTTTTTTAATCTGCTGCGCCAAAAGCATTAAATGATAGCTGTACGCCGCTGTAAACGCCACACTCTCCCCACGCTCTCCCGCCATGTCTAAACCGTCATTCCAGTCAGCGCCCCGAAGACGGATATGCCCATGCTCCCCTACGTCATAGAACGCTGTAACCCCCTGTATCAGAAGATGCTCCAGCACGGTTCCACTGCGCTGCGGTCCTGCTGTCTCCCGCGGGCTTCCTTCTCCCCGAAAGGCCATTGTATCGGAAAAATAGGACTGCTGCTCCAACAAAAAAGAATAATCTCCCGTCTCGTCCAGATAGAGTTGAACGGTCAATATTGGCCAAAAACCATGATCCATCCAGACTCTTGGTATATTGTTCCGGTCTGCCCGGAACTCACCGGGATGTTCCCCGATGATTGTAGCATTTGTACCATCCAGCCGCACCCCGGCAAAATACTGAATCAAATAGTCACGAACCTTGTCCGGCTCCCGCAGCAACAGGGCAAGACTGTCCTGCCATAAATCCCGCCAGCCACGTCCACCTCTGCCATAATCATGGTGGGGCAGGAAACTGCACCCGCAGATTCGGCGTAAGGTCGGCTGGGCAGACACCCAGCGCAGCCAGCAATCCCACTCCGGATTCCCGGTACAAATCAGTAGACCTGCTTTATCCTGCCAATATGCCTTTGTCCGCTCCAGAGCTGCATCTACACCCGCCGGTGTCAAATAGGCAGCCGGATTATCCTGAATGGCCAAGACAACCTGATAGCTCTTTTTCTGCCCCGGCTCCAAGCAAACAGTTCCAAAGCGCAAAGCCGCCACCATCTCGCCTCCCTGGACAGTGCTGCCCGGAGCAAGCCATTCCTGATCTCCCGGATTTATCAGAGCCTCCGGCCAGTCATAGCTCCCAGCTCCTACAAAATCGGAAACCAAAGGCATACATGCTTGTGGCGGCAGACCCTCCTCATCCGTCCCCCATACTCTGTAAGTCAGTTCGTTAAGTCGATGCCCTCTCTCGTCAAAGGTCAGCGTAGGCGTTACGTCTAATCCATAGGTTTTCACCTCCCCCCGCAAAAGCAGGCTTGTTACATGACGATGATCCCGAATATTATCTGCGGAACGGCAGTAGAGCGGAATTGCCGCTGTAGGCGTCATGGTCAACGTCTCATCGGAAAGGTTTGTAATTGTAACCTGCATAATTTCTACCCTGTCACGGCCCGCAGGGACAAAACTCAGAACCTCTGCCAGTAACTTTTTATCCGCTTTTTTCCTGCTGATTTTCTGCCATAACAGTCCGCCTGTTAAAAGCGTCTCTTCTTTGCTCTCAAACAGCATCCCCCTCTGGGACGCACTTTGCCCGGTGACAGACCAAGGAGCCTGACCGGGAAATTGTATCCAAAAATTCCGGCTGGCACGGCTTTCGTGCAGTGTTTCTGCGCTGGCAGGCGCAAGCAAAAATGCATTCTGTCCTGTTTTACAATCACCAGCCAGCCAAGGTGTTATGCTGGAAATCATATGTCCCTCATTTGCCAAAGGGAAATACACCTCCGGGTAGAACTGGGCGTTCTCTATGCTGAAATCGCCCTCTGTATTTAAATATGTTATTTTTGCCAAAACTTTTACCTCCCTTTCTGAACTTTATCTTATTTTACAGCAAACCGCCCATGGTTCCCCATGGGCGGTTTATCATTTAGGTGTCATTTTTCGCTGCCATTGTTCATACGGAGATGTGCCCGCCTGTACTCCGTGGGCGACAATCCCGTAGATGCCTTAAATACCTTCAAAAAATGCTTATCATCCTGAAATCCTACTTTATAACACAGTTCAACCACACGGTCGTCCGTAGTTTCCAAAAGGCGCTTTGCTTCATTGACACGCAGTTCCTGTATATAGCTTACAAAATTTGTTCCCGTATATTGTTTAAAAAGATGACTGAACAGGGAATAGTTCATGGACACCTGATTACTTACTATGGTCATGCTCAGGGGTTCACAAAAATGCTCCTGCACATACCTCACGGCTTCACGAATCTTCTGTTTATTTTCATAATCCGCAAATTCTTGGGAAATACGATTGCTGAATTTTTCAAGCCATCGACCAAGTTCCTCCAGATAACGCTCCCCGGTTTCAAAATTCCACACCTTTAAAAAGCGTTCCGGGGAATCCGCTGGATCAACCAAATTGACATATGTTTCCATAATCCGCCCGATGAACTGTTCACAAAGTTCAGCAAATGCTTCCGGGGACGCGTTCCCTCTGGCAACCATTTTTGCCTGACTTCTCAATGTCCTGTCTATTTCTGTATGCCGGGACAAACTCAGCCAGCTCATAAGCTGCTCCGTCGAGATAATAAGCGGCTTTATCTCTCTCTCCTCATAAATACAAGCATTCGTTCCGAAATAAGCCATCCTCCATGCCCATAATGCCTCCCGATAGCAGCTTTGCAAGTTTTCCAGACCTTCGTATACACGGCTTCTCCCAGAGACGGCCGGCCAGGACACCACCTCCTGCGCCGAAAAAATATACAGATACAGTTCGTCTTCCCCACGAATCCGGAGTTTTTCTCTCCCCCTCGGAACTGAGTCCTCTGTGGCACAGCAACCGATATAGGCATCAGGATAAAATATTTCCCGGTACTGCTGCAAAAAACGCTGGCACTCATGGCTGTCCGAAGAGGCCAACATCAGGAACCGGAACGCATGGTCAGTCTGCTCCTGTCTATCTTGATCCAATGAAGCCCTCCGGCAAACCTGTTGCTCCAGTTTCGCCAGCGCATCATAAAACTGTTTCCTCTCCACAGGCTTTAAAAGATACTCCTGCACACCGTTTCGCATCATGGATACAGCATAAGAGAAATCGTCATAACCGCTGACAACCAGCACAAGCGGCGGATCAGGCAGTTCCTTAAGGCGTTCCACCAAAGCAATTCCGTCTAGTTTGGGCATACGAATGTCCGTAATTAGCAGATCTGTTTTCTGCTCCTTTAAAATCTCCCATGCCTCCTCGCCATTCCGTGCCTCTATGATTTCCTCTATCGGGACATCCGACCGCAGCGCCATGGTCTTCAATCCCTGTCGAATATGCTTCTCGTCCTCCGCTATGAGAATCCTCTTCATGCCATTCCTCCCGTTTCGGTTTCTCCGGTATCCTTATATGGCAGATGTACGGTAACTGCTGTCCCGACACCCTCCCGAGATTCTACCTGCAAACCACAATTCTCACCAAAAACCCTGGTTATCCTTTCCTGAACATTATGCAGGCCGATGCCATTACCAGAGCTGGAATGAGAAGTCTCTTCTCCGGTAATCTGACGTCTCAGGGAATTAAGCTCCCCTGAGTCCATTCCCCTTCCCTGGTCTGCAATACAGACAGAAAAGGATTTTCCATCCCCGCTTAGCCTTCCAGTAATTGCTATGACGGTGTCTGACTCCAGAACCGCCGCACCATGGACCACCGCATTTTCCACAATAGGCTGCAAACTGATTTTAGGCAGTCTCTGCCCGTAAAGCTCCTGCGGTATGTCAATCTGCAGCTCCACCTTATAATCAAACCGCAGATTCATCAATTCAATATAATTTTTGATATACTCCAGTTCTCGGTCCAAAGTCACATTACCACTCTCCCACTTCATGCTGTACCGCAGAAGTTTCCCTAGAGCAGTAAGCGCATCCGCCACCTCATATTCCTCGTCAATTTCCGCCATCATTTTGATGGCCTCTATGATATTATAGATAAAATGAGCGTTGATCTGATTGTGAAGCGCCTTAAGCTCAGACTTCTGGAATTCGACCTCCTGCTCCAAATTATCCTTCATAAGCTGCCGGATTTTTTGCAGCAGATCTCCTGTTTCTTTGGCAAAACGAGCGACCTCGCCATGCCCGGCCGCCTGTACCTGCGCCTCCATATTTCCCTCAGCAAAATCACGCACTCCATCAAAGGCCGCATAAAAACCGCGCAAAGCCCTCTTTGTCAGACGGGAAATCAGTCTTGAGAGCAGGGCAAAAACCACCAACATCACAAAAAACAGAACAACTGCCTGCTTTATCACGGAAAAATCCATATCCTGCAAATCCATGATACAACAGTAGGTACAGGACAAATCCTCCAGATACTCCTTGGATACCAAAACACGTCTGCCGTCAATGCGGCAGATTGTTCCGCTTTCGCATTCCGTCAAAAAGCTCATATCTTCAGCAGGGCTTTCCCCCGCTATGACGGTTCCGTCATCGGACAGCAGCATCAACCAGCCCCTGTCTGGCCCAGTAAACAAATCGGGAAAAACCTTCTCCATCTCCAGGCAGACTTCCACCACTCCGATTCTCCCGTCGCTATTCTCCTCAATGAATGTTATCAGCCCCATCAGATGGGAACCTCTGCCCTCATCAGCAAAAAGCTGATCCGTATAATTTAAGTGCCAGCCCTCCGGCTCACCGCTCCAGGACATCCGTCTCATACGTCCCGCTCCATAAAGAACAGGCATCATTTCATATATATCTTCCGCTACAGAATACACACGGATTTGATACAGATCCGGATTACTCAGGGTTATCTTCTCCAAAGAACCTATATCCTCCCGATAAAACCGCAGCAACTCAAGGGCATCCATAACCCCGCCATTCTTAAGCATGGTGAGATGGTTGATGAGGGAAGGAGTATTCAAGTAAACTTGGGTGGACATATTACATATCTGAGCGATACGCTCTGACTGCATCCCCGCCTGAGAGCAGAGGGATTGCCCCTCCCGCTGCCTGGTTTCAACAGCCGAATCCTGAAAAGAATCCAGCATGAAGAACCACAAACACAGTACTAGGACAAACACACATGCACAGCTGATTACACTGAGTTCAACAGAAAGGGAACCTTTTTTTAACCATCCCATATGTCCCCCCCTTTCATTCCAGATGTAATTTTTTCTTGGCTGTCTCCATCTGTCGGGTCTGCTCCTTCAGCAGCGCTTCCACACCATATTCTTCTCTCAAACGCACGTAATCCTCCCACAGGTGGTCAAACTCTTCCTGTGTAGAGGCCAGAAGCAGTTGTGGCAACATCTTCCCATGAAGGGTGGAAATGGACCGATCAATGCCGTCCTCTTCACTGCCGGGAGAATAAGCCACATCATACTGTCCGGTAAATACTGTATACCGACGTGCCCAATCCTGCATCTGCTTCAGCACTGGCTCCAGTTCCGGCTGCCATTTTGCCTGCATCCTGTTATCCTGAAGCATCCAATAGGTATCATCTCCGCCTACCTGTCTCACATATTCCGCATAATCAGACTCCTTCAGCACCCGAGTCTCCTCCGTCAGCACTACGCTTCCGTCCTCCATCCGATAATGTACTCCCTCCACTCCCAGCAGCAAAAGTTTCTGTCCCTCTTCACTCATCAGAAAACTCATCATCTTGATTGCCTTGTCCGGATGCGCACAGTTCTTGGAAATCAGCGTCACAGTCCAACCGTTAATTCCACTGCCGGGAAGTATGTAATTGTCTCCGGCAGCATTCTTTGGACCGTCTACGGCAATATATACGCTGTCCGGATCCTGAGAATACCGATACAACTGCTGCTCTGCCAGATCGGTTCGCTGGTAAAGCATACAAAAATACCGCCCGTCAATGATTTTTTCCTCCATCTGCGCCCGCTTATCAATAAAAATATCACTTGCAAGGTACCCTTCTTCTCCAAGCTGGCGAAACATGGAAAGCCAGCGCCTGTATTCAGGATCTGTATAACGGTCATAGGCCAATCCGTTTTTTTCATAGGGCACCGCCAAAAAATTTAACAGAAATTTATCAAAAGAATCACATCCTCTTTCTGTAAATTCATGCGCTCCAATGGGAATCAGCGGCTTTCCATCCACCATAGGGAATTTCTCTGCTGCGTTGCGAACCGCAGCCGCAAACCCCTCCGTAGTTGTCATGTCAGGAGAGCCTATGGCTTCATAAATATCCTTACGCACCAAAAAGGTCTGGTTGGAACACACAACACCCTCTTCTTCATAATCCCGGGGAGAATAGGAAGAATTGGGATAGCAGTAGACATTGCCGTCCTCCTGCGTATACCACTGCAAGCGATCCATGTCCGCCACTTCCCAAAAATAAGGATCATATTCGTCTGCCAGCTCGTTGAGGGCATATACCAGTCCGCTGTCAATCATCTCCTGGAACTGAGGTTCCCACCATCCCAGAGTAATCATATCCGGCAGCTTGTCACCGGCAATCAATGCATCCAGCGTTACTGATTCCGTACCACCCGGCGTAACAAAATGTATTTCACTCCCCGCGGCCTCCGTCACGGCTTTACTGACAGCGTTTTCTCCCCACGGAGTATTGTACCAACTGAAATTAATATACCATTCCAGGGTTACGCTTTCCGTCTCCGTAACGGAAACGGAAGGCGCAATCCCCGCACATCCGGCCAGTCCCGGAAGCCATAACAAAATCATCAAAAAGCAAAACAGGCGTTTCATGAAAAATACCTCACTTCTTTTTTTACAGTATAGCCCATTTTCCTGAAAGATGCACTACCCTTTCACGCTTCCTGCTGAAATTCCGCTGATGATATATCTGGAGAAGAAGCAGAATGCAATCATAATGGGAACAACGGAAATTGCCACTACCAGATATGTAGCGCCCAGATTGGTAGTCACATCCTTCACCGCCGATAACTCCGAAACCATAACAGGAAGTGTCCGCTTGGAAGGCGTATTGATAATCATCATTGGCAAAAGATAGTTGTTCCAACTGCCGATGAAACAACCGATTGCCATAGTTGCGATGCCGGGAGACATAATCGGCAGCGCAATACGGTGAAAAATCGCCAGTTCCCCGGCGCCGTCAATCCTTGGAGCCTCCAGAATAGCCCTCGGCATCACGGAGAGGATATATTGCCGCAGGAAGAACACAGTGGCAGGACTCGCTATACTGGGCAGAATCAAGGGCCAGTAAGTATCTATCATCCTCATCTTATTACAGAGATCATAGAACCCCAGAAGACTCAATTGAGAAGGTACCATCATAAATACGAGCATAACCGTAAAAATGAGTTTGCTCCCGCGGAACTTATAAAAGGCCAAACCGTATGCAGTAAGAGCGGAAAAATAGCATGTCAGCGCCGTGCAAAAGACTGCAATGAAGATACTGTTCAAAAATCCTCTTCCCAGACTCATGTTATCCGCTACAACCTTCCAGTTTGCCGCCAGACTACTTCCGGGTATCAGGGAAAATCCTGACATAATCTCGCTCCCTGAACGAGTGGCATTGACAATCATAAGGGCAAAGGGGATCAGGCAGACAGCCGACAACAGTATGAGAGCAAGATAAAGCAATCCCTTTATTGAATTTGTTTTTACATGTTCCATAGCTTAGTCCTCCTTCCTGTTCATCAGTTTAAAGGCAGCACCGCAGAACACGGCAATAATCAGGAAAAGCACGAAAGCCAGCGCTGCTGCATAACCCATCTGATTTTTATTGAACGCCATGTCATAGAGATAGAACACTGCAGTAAACAATGCCCTATCCGGCGTACCCTTAGTGCCGGAAATCAAATAAGGAATATCAAAAAGCTGAAGACCGCCAATCAGACTGGTTACAGCCACATACAGCATAACCGGACGCAGAATCGGCATTGTTATCTTTGCAAAAATAGCCCACCTGCCTGCACCGTCAATCGTTGCTGCTTCGAAATATGACGAGTCAATTCCCTGCACCCCGGCCATAAGCATGATAAAGCTGTTACCAAACCACATCCAAGCCCCTATAATGCCTACAATTGCCTGAGCGGTTGCGGGACTGCCATTCAGCCAGTCAATCGGTTTCGAGATTAAATGCATGCTCATAAGAAGCTGATTAAAACTGCCGTATTTCCAATCCAGCAGCGTCTTAAACAGAAACGCCACTGAAGTACAGGCAATCAAATTCGGCAAATAGAATAATGCACGGAAAATGCTGAGCCCCTTCATCCTGTATTTTATATCATTAAAAACAATGGTCAGCAGAAGGGCAGTCCCCAACTGAAGGACTATGTTAAGCCCCCACATTTTCAATGTATTCAAAAATGCGCTCCAATAAAGTTTATCCGTAAAAACACGCACATAATTATCAAACTTGATAAAGGTTTCTTTTCCAAACCCTTTGTAGTTCATAAAACTCATCTGAAAGGTCCGAAATACGGGGTAAACATTAAATATCAAAAAGATAATCACAAATGGGAGACAAAACAGTATGCCCCGCCTGTCTACAGTACTTAAAGGGGAGCTTGGCTTTTTTTTGCGTTTTTTTGTCGCAACCTTCAGAGAATCCATATGTTCACCTGCTTTCTGAGAATTTAATTTGCCCGGAACGGAGCGAACCGCTCCGCCCCGGGCATTTGAATGTGGGAGACAATAGTCACCCGTTTTTATGTTTCATTCACTAGTTGATCGGCGCATCGTCAGGAATGGAAAGCTCCGGATAAGTCGTAGTAACTACCATATAAAATTCCTTCAATGCATCCTCTTTAGTCTTTTCGCCCTTTTGTACAGAAACAATAGCCTGACCAAAAGCTTCCTTGCAAGCATCGTCATAGCCTGTTATCAAGCTGTAGTCAATGTGCTCCATCTCCTTGCTGTAAAATGCGTAAGTATTCTGGTTGCCAAAGGAAGGATTCTGATAATCATAGTTGTCTTCCAACACTTTCTTGTTCGCCACCACGTCACCGTTGGATGCCTCCAGCCACCACTGAGCGGTATCGTCATTTAATGTACAGAACTTGATAAACTCTTTCGCTGCTTCCTGATGCTCAGAATACTCATTGACCGTGAGGAAAGTACCGCCACCAAAGAAAGAGCATACGCCTGAGCAAACCCCAAAGTTACCTTTATTATCCGCTGCATTATCTCTGATAATGAGAGCGCCCCAGGAAGGCATTACATAGGAGAACACCTCCGTAGTAGCAGCACCGGAATCCACTTCATCCGCAAGACCTTCGCCTGTCATCTCCCAGACATTGGCATCTGCATCAATGATTGGAAGCGGACCTGCCATAGACGCATACCAGGGAGCGGACCACTCAGTGGCATTGGCAACATAGCCCTTTTGATAAATCTCAACAGCAGCGTCAAAATAATCCAGTCTATCCTGGTCTACGATAATTTGACCATCCTTGACCCATGGATTGGAGCTGATGGAGAACCAGCGGAGTGCCCCTGTGTCACCGAAAATCTTGTAACCGGCATTCTGCAGTTCTTCCGCGGTCTTTACAATCTCACCAAAGGAACTGAATTTCTTTCCAATCTCTTCAGGATCATTTGTACCAAATACCTTTTCCGCAATATCAATCCGATAGATAACGGAACCGGGGCATGCCTGATAGCTGATTGCTCTCAGAATACCATCCTCGCTACAGCCTGCCTGATAGGTGTAGTCTACAAGACGACCTTTCACCTCACTATCCAGATCACTTAAATCAGCACAAAAACCAGCCTCATAGAAATTCGGCAGCATCTGAGGTTCACCCACGAACACATCCACATCCTTGCTCTTGGTTCCCAGTGTCTGCATGATCTTTGTCTCGAAATCAGCAGAATCAAATACTACAACCTCCACCTCATTTCCCGTTTCCTGTGTATATCGCTCGGCAAACTGCTCCAGATCCTTGGCAAGCGTCCATAACACGATCTTATCCTGCTGACCGCCCGAATTCTGAGTATCACCATTGTTGCTGCCACCGGATGACTGCTCCGTGGAACTTCCTTTATTATTGTCAGCCGGCTGACTGCCGCAAGCTGCCAGAGATAAGACAACTGTCAGTGCAAGAAACAATGCTAAAACCTTTTTCATATCAATTTTCTCCTTTCTGTTTCCGCCTTAACGGAATTTCTATAGTCATTTTAGCATTGAGAAATTTTATGGGAAATGGTGTAATTTTCAGTAAGGTGTCATTTTTTGATAAGACACCTTGTACCTGCTTCAGTCACTGCCAACTCTGCCGTCATAACGCCCAAACCTCAGTATGCAACGTAATTCCATAACGGCAAAGGACTTGAGGGGTACTGCCGTATTTGAAGAAATAGAAAAAGGCGCCCATCTTTCGATAAAACGCCTTGTCACTGTTTATTTTCTGTTAATAGTTTTCTACCTGCTTTCGCAGGCATCAGCTTTCTTTCTGACTTTTTGCCGCTTCTTTTTATGCAAAAACCCGCAAACACTAATGTTTGCGGGCTCTCTTTCGCTCCCCGAGTAGGGCTCGAACCTACAACAACTCGGTTAACAGCCGAGTGCTCTACCATTGAGCTATCGAGGAAAGAAGGTTCAGCTTCGCTGAACTTTGAAGAACCTTCGGTTCTTCCTTTAGTAAAACATTTTTCGTATACTTTGTCAAGCTCTCTTAAGAACCTAGGGTTCTCCATCCGACAAAATCTACTTTATACACATCTTTTGAAGGTCATACCTTCAAAACCGAACACCAAGCTTCGTATCATACATCTTCAAGACTTTCTTCAGACCATCTCTGGCCTGCTCTGGTCAAGCTTCCGGTCTATTAGTACCTGTCAGCTGAACATATCTCTATGCTTACACCCCAGGCCTATCTACCTCGTACTCTCCAAGGGACCTTCATCTTACAATTCGGATATCTCATCTTGAGGGGGGCTTCACGCTTAGATGCCTTCAGCGTTTATCCCGTCCGGACTTGGCTACTCTGCCATGGGACTGGTTCCCAACAGATACACCAGCGGTCCGTCC
>JAAVAA010000095.1 GCA_014804285.1 Lachnospiraceae bacterium
AAAGCTCATAAAGTCCTCGCTTGCCGCCTTTGTGATCTCGCTGACAAAACGCTCTATCTCATCTGCACGGGTATTAATGCTCTCAGCGGCAGCACGTCGTTTTTCCTCGTCCTTGTATAATCCTTTGGCAAGTGCCTTTGCATTCAGCTTGATCGCCGACAAAGGCGTTTTGATGTCGTGGGAAAGGGAAAGCAGCAAGAGTTTTTTATCCTTCTGCATCGTGATTTCTCTTTTGCGGCTCTCCTCGATACTCTCACGCAAAAGGTTCACGCCCCATGCAAATTTACCGAAGAAACGGCTTTTTTCCTCTGGTATCGGGACAGCAAGATTGCCCCTTGCAAGCTCCTGCGGAACATTGCTCAACCTGCCGAATGGCACGATGATATGCCCCCGGATATAATACAAAAGACAAATCATCAGCAGGAACAGCACACCCAATACACAGTTAACCGCCGCAATACTGTACTGTCCGTTGACCACAGTATACTCAACACGGTAAAGCGTTCCGCCTGCTTCTATGATAAGATAATGCTCATCGGAACGGTAGAGTTCATCACCCGTGAACACGCCCGTAATATGGGGATATTTTTCAAGCTCATAATTGCCTGTTTCCGCTATCTCATCTACAAGCCGCTTGGCTTCAACACGATAAATGCCTTCATTTCTGTCTTTCACTCCTACAAGAAATAGATTCAATACCGTCGTCAATAAAAGAAATACAATTATCGCTGCAATACACAATCTTTTGAAAGCCTTCATACAAACTTATACCCCACACCCCAGACAGTAAGCAAACGCTTTGCATTCTTAGGATCATCACCGAGCTTCTGGCGAAGGCGGTTGATATGCACATGGAGCGTTTGCAGTTCCGAATCGCTGTCACTGCCCCAGACAGTGCCAAACAGGTACTCTTTTTTCAGAGATTTGCCCTGATTCTCAATCAGAAGCGCCAACAGGTCAAATTCCTTTGCAGGCAGTTCTACGGGCTTTCCGTCGATGACCGCCGTTTTATCTGCAAGATTGAGTGTCACACCGTCCGCCGACAGTGTATCACGCTGATACCGCCGTTTGAATATCCCCTTGATCTTAGCGATAAGAATATCAATGTCATAGGGCTTTTCAATATAATCATCAGCACCGAGGTCAAAGCCGTTCAGCTTATCCTCCTTACCCGTCCTTGAACTTACAATCAGTATAGGAGTATCCGCATTTTCCCGTAGCTTGGAACAGACCGCAAAGCCATTCACATCGGGGAGATTGATATCCAGCACCACAAGCCTTGCGCCATATCGTTCAAAAAGCTGTATGGCACGCTCTCCGCCAGCCACGCTTGACACAGTATAGCCCTCGTCACGCAGGAAGTCCGTCAGCAAGTCAGCCAGTTCCTTGTCGTCTTCTACTATCAGAATATCGGTCATAAAAATAACCTCGCCTTTCTCACAGCCTGCGATATTTGGGCCGCAGGCCCAATATTCGCAAGATGAACAAGTTCATCTGTGAAAAATTTATTTTTCACAGTATCACCAGCCCTGTTCCATAAGCCAGTTGTTCAGTTCTCTTTCACGGTCACGAAGCTCCTTGTCACCGCCGTCAAAATGTCCCATTTCTTTTTCCCCGACGATGCCGCCGTCCACAATGTAAAGCACCCTGCTGCACTTGGCAGCAACCTTTGCGTCGTGGGTCACGCACATGATCGTTGTACCATCACGGTTTAAAGAGAGCAGCTCGTTCATGACCTCATCAGAGCTTGCACGGTTTAATGCACCTGTCGGCTCATCGGCAAAGATCATCTTGGGATTGTTTATCATACTGCGACAAATACAAGCCCTCTGAAGCTGTCCGCCCGACACCTCGTTGATATCGTTGCCGCACACATCGTCAATGCCGAGCCTGCGCATGAGCGCTCTGCCGCGCTCCTCGGTCTGCCTGCGGCTCGACCTGTTCTTTTTCAACTTTACCGCAGGAAAAATGATATTATCAAGTACCGAAAGATTTTTCATCATGTACATCTGCTGAAAAATAAAGCCCATTTCGTCAAGTCTGAGCCTTGCAAGCTCCTTATCACTAAGCTTTGCTGTTTTCCTGCCGTTAAAGACCACCTCGCCTGCGGTCACTTGGTCCATTCCCGAAACGCAGTAGAGCAGCGTGCTTTTGCCTGAGCCGGAGGGTCCCATGACCGCCACCATTTCACCCTCACTGATCGTCAGATCGACGTTTTTCAACACATTGTTCTGATGTTTGTTCACGATATATGTCTTGCATAGTCCCTTTGTCTGTAAAACCGTATTCATTATATTGTCCTCCTTATTCTATGCTTGCCGTATCGGAAGCCTTGATTGTTTTTGTGTAAAGCGCTGTCAGGAATGAGCCGATGACGGTCACACCGATGAGAATCGCCGGGCAGACCACAAATATTTCCAGCGGATCAAAATCGCATTGCAAGCCTGATATATCGCCGATCATGTTACCTATCCAATTCATCATTACGTTACTGATCGGCATAAGCACCGCGGTCGAAACGATGCAGGCAATCACCGATACGATCACAAACCGCAGTGTATGCTGTGCAACAATGCTGCTGTTAGGAATCCCCACCGCCTTCGTCAATGCAATCTCGCTCTTTTCCTTTGAGATGAATGAACGCTCCATGAGTATGACGATCAATGCCGTTACGATCACAGTAATGAGCATCATCATCTTCTTGGTCGCATTCAGCGTATCGGACATTCCCGTAAAATTATTAATGTAATCCGGGGTCGAATACACCTTGTCAGTTTCGAGCAAGCTTCTCAGCTTTTCAATGTTTTGGTTTATCTGCTCCTTGTCGGGACTGCCGTCAAAGTGTATCTGCACGCCCATCACATTACTCGCCTCCTGATGTCCGAGGTCAAAATCTTTATATAGAAAAGCGGCGTTAGCGGTGTTGACGAACGAAGAAAATGTTCCCGTGATCATAAACTCATACTCTTTCTCATTTATTACTGCCGTTACCCTGTCGCCAATCTCTGCGTCCAGGTTATCGAGAGTGCCTGCCGTTACGGCAATCTCGTCCGTCTTCTGTGGCGCGCTGCCTTTGTCCACATAGAACGTGTCATTTGTTTCCCCTTTCATGACGCGGAAATTAACCGTTTCCGTTTTGTCTTCGTGTGATGTTTCAAACTGCGCACCTATCGTCATTGTGCATTTGCCGGGCATTCCATTATCGGCAAGGAGCTTTTCGATATCTGCGATGATCTGCTTATACGTACTCTGATCTGCAAAGACCTCTCCAAATATTTCGCTGTCCATGATATGCGCTTCGCTTGAGGGTACATCGAAGAAGCGCAGCAGTTTTTCACTTTTTAATGTCAACACAAAATTTGACATGATCGTCATCAACAGAATACAGAGCGTAAATACAACCGTTATAATAGAAAACTGCTTCGGTGAGCTTAACACATCATTGACCGGGAAAAATGCAACCTGCGGCAGCTTTGAACGTCCTAAGCGCATAAGGCTTCTTTTTCGGAAGCGCTCGCCCGTCTGACCGTTTCTTACCGCATCAATCGGTGAAAGTTTATTGACTCTGCGTGTGCAGCTGTAGCAGAATAGCAGGATAATGACAACTACCAACCCAGAGCTTAAACCCCCCATAAGAGTACCGCTCTCGCTTCCGAGAACGATATTTTCCGATACAGTTTTCATCATCATATCCCCGAGAGGGACAGAACAGAAATATCCTATCAGTGTTCCGACCACGGCAATGGCAAGATACTTGACGACATACAGGCTTCTTATACTGCCGTTATCGATACCGACTGCCTTCATCACACCGATCTCACGAAATTCCTCACTGATCGTAAAGTCTATCGTGAAACGCAGCACCACAAAAGCTGTGAACATCAGCACAACGCTGATTATCATTAAGGCATAAGCCAAAAGCATATCATAGAGATAAATACTCTTGCTTTCTTCCCGTGTGCTGATATATACACCGCTATAGTTCTTTGCAAGTTCCCTTATTTCATCAACTGATGATGTATTTACACAAAACTGCCTGCCATTCATGATATGAGTGGCTTCGTCCCTGTCAAGATAGTCATAGTCAGCAGAGTTCATGATAAGATACGGGGGATTCGAGTTTTCCGAACCAAACAGCGCACCTTTGAACCGCCCCATAAACTTAAGCGTGAGATGACTGTCACCGACAGTAAGCTCCACCTCGTCGCCCTCTTTTATAGCAAGGTCTTGTAAAAAAGGAGCTGTGGCATAAAAGCAGCCCTTGTCCACGCTTTCGATGATGTTATTGTTCTCATCGAAATAGTTGATAGCCATTTCACGATCAGAAAGCAACCAGGCAGCATTCATGAAATTATCAAGTTCCTTTCCGTTATGCCTGAAATACTTTGAGCTGGCTACACACAGCCAATGCTCGGTCCTTATCTCCTTAACGGAATCAAGCTCCCCAATCTTTTCCTCAAGATTGTTTTCTCCGCTGAACATCATCAGCACGGTAACATCGGGAACATCCGCCGCATCAAAATAATGCTCAATACCGCCAGTCACAGCTATGATATTGTTCACCGCCGCCGCTGCAAACATGGAGCATAAAATGACAAACAGCAGCAGAATGATGTTCATAGTCCTTTTGCGTTTCAGGTCTTTTTTTAATACTCTCCAGAACATAGTATATGCCTCTTTTCCTGCGCTTTATTTTCTCTATGTTCGGAGCATAGCATAGAAATTCTTAACAAGTCTTTAACTTTTGACAGAGCATAAAAGTTTGCTTATTCAAGAGATTTATCTATTTCTTTACATGTTCTTGAAATGCACATGTCTATTAATCTAAAATCGGCAAATTATTCAGGCAGGGTGGTAAATGCATCATATGATGATTTGTCATAGGGGTTAAAATCATGCCTCCCCTCGTCAATCTTCCCCAAAATACTAATAACCAGACAGAGCGGAAATCTGTAGTCACTCCGCCTTCTTCTAATATTCTCATTACCCATTCTTCAGGCACCATAGATTGTATCTGCTCCAATGTTAAACTTTCTAATATGCAGCGTGTATTTTTTCCTACTGTAATCATATAATCACGAAGCGCAAGGATATTTATTCCTTTTCCAAACGCTACTGTTTCATCAAATTCCAGTGCATTTCCCGTGTCTGTAATGGAAGCGCCGATTTTTCTTTGCCATTCTGCATTAAAAATCTGGTTTTGATTTACCATTAATATATTGCTAACCAAATCTTCTATACGATATGTATGCCAAAATTGCCAACACATAGGAACTTTTCTCGTTCCTGCATAATGCAAATCCACATCATAGTCCTCTCTTGGTACTATTACGTTCTGATTTCCCAATAGCATATACTCCATAACATAATCTGCAATCGTTTTTTCAGCTCTCCCGGATATTTCAGCGGGGTGCACCATAGCATGGACTTCCAATGTCAATTTTCTAATTTTTTCTATGTCGGTTCCTTTTAAAGCCTTTTTTAATTCATCATATTTTTCTCTAATTGGTGTAAATAATTCTTCTTTTTTCATAAGATATAATTCCTTTCGTTCTTTATCAGCATTTTATTGTATTATACAGTCTTTCTTTCGCCAGAACATCAATAAAGATCCAGCCTGTTCTAACAGATTATTAATGTTTTGCACATGTTTATTTTCCCTTGTTACGCCAAAATCCCAAAATACTTTTTGTCCGTCCTCTTTTTCTATGATTGCATTGTATTTTTCAATCAATGCTTTTAGAGTATCACTTGTATAGGAGGTTGCCAGACTTTCCAGTGTCTTTAAAAAAATGCTAACCCATGGAAAGTATTTGTTATCCGGATAATCCATCATGAACAGAATTGTGCATTTAGTTATGCATTTCAATCTTTCGTTCAACTCTCCCACAAAAACATTTTTTTATTTAAAACAACCAGTTCCAGCTGATCAACAATTTCCGGTTCATAACCTTTCATATAGATCTTATGGGAAAATATAATTACAATTTAGCCATACAAGCAAACAAAATCTGGCAAAATATATCTACTCCATTGTAAAACCAACTATCAGTTTAATTTGCTAATTTATGATATCGCATCCGACATAGCACCGTTTACTCCCACGTTCTGATTTCTTCTACTTCTTCACCACTTTTCTCTAATAGGAAAAATCTTCCTTCCACGCATATTGCTGCCTTCCCGTTTTTATCTACTATGATATCAATATCCTCCTCAAAATCATGCACTTGCAATGTTGCGCAGGAAAACGGTGCTTCCATAACAAGCGTTTCAGGCTGTCCGTATACTTTATATAAATTCTCCCAACTGGTATAATAATAGCCATATTCAGACGCACTGTGGAAAGAAGTTACGTCATGATGTTTCCGGTCCCAACTCATGTTTATTTCTTGATCCAGATAGGTATCTTTTAAACTCTGTGTAAGCTCCTGTTCCTTCACATACGCTTCCGAACTGATATCTCCTATATAACAATAAACAGATTCTCCCAGATACTCCGTAATCTTCCACTGATCCAACATGGCATAATACTCTTTTCCGCTGTCGATACGGTTATCAAACAGATACCATGGCATTTCTGTTCCGTAAGTGCCCTCATTGCGAATATAAGAACAGATGCGTACCGCAGAATCATCTATATAGATAAGCGTCCCGATATAATCCGGTGTTTTAAAATCATACAACACAACACTTTCTATTTTCCCCGCCACATCCCGGTTCGCTATACACAGATAAGGATCTCCCTTATAGGAAAGAAAATAATGCTCATCTGTGTCAGTACCAAAGACACATATTCCTTTTTGCGCCCTTATATTTCCACTACTATCTTTCTCACATTTAAACCACATATAATCAAACCGCTCGTCCCAGAGATCATACTTACAGTGTACAAGAAACTCTTCCGAAGCATCCGCTCCTTCCACGAGAAAGTATTTCGTCGGCGGATATGTTCCCTCTCGTACATAAGTGCTCCCGGAATCATACCTTATCAGTCTTCCTGTCTCTTCTTTTTTAATATAATCCATCTTTTCTGCTATAGACATCTCTGTTTCTTTAGACTTTTCCTGCTGCAACATTTCCTGAATGGTACCTGACTGCACAGCTTCATGCAGACTCTCGATAAGTTCACCGCAGGCAGTAATTTCCCTGTACATATCTGTTTTGTACTCTCTGACAATTCCGAATGAAAATTTATTAAATACATTTTCATCATCTTCTGGCAGCAATTCCCTATACGCAACTTTAATCGGATCTCCCTCTACCGTACATACCTCAATATTAGAATATAATGCTTCTATCATGCCTTCAATATTAAGCGGTTTCGTAACGGCATATGTAATTGTCTCCTTCTCAGAAGCCTCCTCCCATGTCTCATAACCGAGCATTCCCTGTGTTATCTCTGTTTTTAAGACCTGTCCGCATCCCAGATCAGCCCAGACCGTGTAATGCCACTTTATACTCTTGGAATTAATATCGTGATAACACGGCAGATAGTAAATCTCTATCCCATCTACTGTCATATGATAAATCTCCCCAAGTATATGCTCACGTAAATGATATGAAAAATCCTCTAAAATCTCTTCTTCTACTTCTTCGACATCCCATGAAGCAATCAATTCATATGTCATACTGTCATAGTTTAAGTTTGACATACTCAGTTTTTCATATCCGTAATTCTCAGTCAGATAAGTATTGATAAATCCGTTCCACTGAGGAATTTTTACACATATTTCACCGTTATAAGAGGTCAATATCTCTTTTTGAGTTTCATCAACCGTAAACGTAATGCCTTCTTCACGATTCCGCTCTTTATCCTCTGTATAGCCGGTCTGACTGTTATCTTTCTCGGAAAATGCCCTGTCACTTTTCTGGAACAGTGTATAGCCGGCTGACTGCTCTGGCTCAGCCCCTCTTTGACCACATGCAATAAGCGTGACCACACAGATCAGTAGCAAAACACTGCCAATTCTGCCGATGCCACGCCTTATCTGAAAATTAATTCTTATTTTTGTCATCCGTCTTCCCTTTATGTATCCGATATCTCATTAGCATTTTTCAAAATACTAAATATATAAAATAGTATAACACAAAATATATACATTTGTCTTATATAGTGTATAATTATATCATTACTACATAATGTCACAGAGACTGAAAAATATGAAAACGAAGTTGACACGGAGAATGGCGCTGAGCGCTCTTGTAGCGCTGCTGATTTCCATGACAGGCTGCGGGGGCTCCGCAAGCGTCAGAGACATAGAGACAGCCGTAGAGGAGGATAAGACTATGACAGACTTAGAAATCGAGATTTTTTGCCCGGAGGAATATTCTAAGAAAAACGCTGACATCAAGTATAGCGATGTGATCAAGTCTACCTATTACTCCACGACCTGCGAAAAAGACCGGCCGGTGAATATAGTGCTGCCGGCGGGATACTCGGAGGACAAAAAATATCCGGTGTTGTATGTACTGCACGGCATCTTTGGCACGCAAAATGACATGAACAATAACAGCATTACCATCCAGAATATGATGACTGCGGGAATCGCCAAAGATATGATTGTTGTCTATCCCT
The DNA here is from genome assembly GCA_014804285.1 of Lachnospiraceae bacterium. GTDB lineage: Bacteria > Bacillota > Clostridia > Lachnospirales > Lachnospiraceae > Suilimivivens. The sequence continues at coordinate 8,576 of JAAVAA010000095.1, forward strand.
ATATGTATGCCAGTAAAATCAGTGATAAATGTACTGCCATTGATAAGGAAAACGTGGCGGCCTACGACAATTTCATCAATGATCTGGTTACAGACTTGATGCCCTTCATCAAAGAAAACTACTCCATCGCAGAGGGCAGAGAGAGCACAGCGATTGCCGGATTTTCCATGGGCGGCAGAGAGTCACTGGCAATCGGTCTGCAACGTCCCGATTTGTTCGGATATGTAGGAGCCATCGCTCCGGCCCCCGGTCTGGTGCCCGGAAAAGATTGGGCAATGACGCACGAAGGTCAGTTTACCGAGGATGAACTGGCGTTTAATGATGAGAAGCCCATTCTTCTAATGGTCTGCTGTGGCGACAAAGATGGCACGGTTGGACAATTTCCCAAAAGCTACCACGATATTTTCGACAAAAATGGGGTAGAGCATATGTGGTGGGAGATTCCCGGTTCCGATCACGGAAATCCGGCGATCTGTAGCGGAATCTACAATTTTTGCAAGTATATTTTTCAACGATGAGAAACACGCTTTGCGAGTTTCTCACGTTCGGATTTATTCTCTTGCCAAACCGTTTGCCGGGAATCACCCGGCATCAGAATCGAACGGTTTTAGGCGGTTCCGTAAAAGATGAAAAAGTAGCGGTTGCATCTTTCATATACAGAACTTCCGTATTATCATCTGTTGCGGAATACATTCCTTTTAAATTTGGATAAGCATCAAGCATATGTTCTTTTGCTTCTATGCGGTCATCTCTTACAAGAGAACACGCAATGCGCAGCCATTTTCCATCTGCAAAGGCGCATATTTCAACCTTGGGATTTTGGGAGATCTGTTTAGATACCTCTTTAGATTTTCCGGTCTGGATATAAAGCTTTTCCTCGAACAAATCGATCGTACCAAAAGGCCGGACTCTTGGTTGGTCGCCTTCTACCGTTGCCAGATAATAAGTACCACAGTTTTTTAAAAAATCGTAAACTTCCTGCATGGTAAACCCTCCTTCTTTTTATGATTTATCACAATTATACATCAAAATAAGCCTCTTCTCAATTGGCAACGTCTTTGTTAGATATTGCTATTTCTAGCTCATTATGAAAATATTTTAGTGTCGAGTACCTATATACACGTTCAAATTCTTTTTTATCATATTTTGTGGTTTTACCCATTAAATAATTCACATAATTATCAATATACCGTTGTGCATCATTTTTTATATACTCGATGTTATCTCGTGTTTCATTAAATTCATCTTTATCCACGATGGCTTCTATTTTACTGTAATCCAATCCTGAATTTGTTCTTTTAGAACGGATGCTATCCTTGAATTTAAAAGCATATTTATGGTTAATATGGCTTCTATAAGGAATGCAAATAAAATAACCATAATGCGACTGCACTAACAAGCAGTTATATGGCCTACCGTTCTTTCTCACAATTTCTTTGTATGGTGGATCAGGAAAATCAGAATAAAATTTATTTGTTAAGTTCAATACCTGATAATCAAATGGGTCTCCTTTAGAATGCATAGCATCTCCTTAGTAAAAATGGGAGAGCTTTTGCTCTCCCACAATTTTCATCACTCGGTCACTTTTATTTTACCGTTGAGTCAGAACCGTCACTCAACTCATCGCTCTGTCACTTTTATTTTACCGTCCTGTCAGAACAGTCACAGGACTCATATTGTGATGAAGGAATTCCTAGGATTCCTTACTTATAATATATCCAAATTCTATCGAACGCGCAACGAACACAAAATGAACATTTTGTGAACAAAAGAAAAAATACATTATTTTACTGACAAATTTAGTATATTATCTTCATTTGTTTATCAAAAAAGACCACATGAACTATCTAAGCATCTTCATATACTAAATAAAAGAAATACTTATTATAACAAAGAAAAATCTGCTTTAAACTTATCATAATCAAATTTTCCCTTGGATTTTACCCGTTTTATCGCTGTTAAAATCATTTCCTTGATCTGTTCCACTTTCCCAAAACTATCTGCTTTATAATAGTTTTCAAAATTCATTCTTATCCCTATACTGACACAGTTCTTATTGCAAAAGAACCGTATATGCTCTTTTCGTGCTCCACTATCATATATTTCTTGCGGTGCTGCAAAAGGCACTATTCCAATAATTTGTAAAGTATTGCTGTATTCCTT
>JAAVAA010000096.1 GCA_014804285.1 Lachnospiraceae bacterium
GAAATAAATTCTTAAGGAAGCAATTCGCGAACGCTTTATCGAGCGTGCTGACGTAGAATTTATTTCTTATCCGAGTGGTCGTTTAGATATTACATGTAAACCAGCTAAACGTTAATTTAGTCTTAATAAAAAATCCCGGCATGCTTTTACACACACCGGGATAAACTTATTTTCCAACCTTATGCAAAAGGATTCTCTGACTTATAGAGCATTCCCTTCGGCTGATTAAATCCGATCTCATCCAGTTCTACGCCAATGTACTTAAATACTTCGTACAGAGCCTTTCCATAGTGGCCGAATGCAACTGCGCCGTGGTGAGGATAATTGCCCTCGATCAGAACATGACGATAGAAACGTCCCATCTCAGGAATTGCAAATACACCAATACCGCCGAATGACTTGGTTGCTACCGGAAGAACCTCGCCGTGCGCAATGTAAGCACGGAGCTTATTGTCTGCCGTAGACTGGAGACGATAGAAAGTAATATCACCAGGTACAATATCTCCTTCCAGAGTTCCATTGGTAACTTCTACCGGCAGGGATCTTGCCATGATCATCTGATTCTTCATGCTACAGAAAGCAAGCTTCTTGGAGCAGGTATTTCCACAATGGAAGCCCATAAAGGTGTCCTTATGTGTATAATCAAATTTACCCTTGATTGCTTCCTCATACATATCATCGGGAACGGTATTGTTGATATCAAGCAGAGTAACAATGTCATCACTTACCGCTGTACCAATGAACTCGCTCAAACATCCGTAAATATCAACTTCACAGGATACAGGGATTCCCATACCTGTCAGACGGCTGTTTACATAGCAGGGAACAAAACCAAACTGTGTCTGGAATGCAGGCCAGCACTTGCCGGCAATTGCAACATACTCACGATAACCCTTGTGAGCCTCCACCCAGTCAAGCAGAGTCAGTTCATACTGAGCCAACTTTGCCAGAATTTCAGGCTTCTGATTGCCTTCTCCCAGTTCCTCTTCCATCTCTTTTACCTTAGCAGGGATTCTCTCATCACCTTCGTGCTTGTTAAACGCTTCAAACAAATCCAGCTCAGAGTTTTCCTCGATCTCAACGCCCAGATTGTAAAGCTGCTTGATAGGTGCATTACATGCAAGGAAGTTCAGCGGTCTGGGACCGAAGCTGATGATCTTTAAGCTCTTTAAACCAACGATTGCTCTTGCAATGGGAACAAATTCATTGATCATATCCGCACATTCTGCAGCCGTTCCTACCGGATACTCAGGAATATATGCCTTAATATTGCGAAGCTTTAAGTTGTAGCTTGCATTCAGCATACCGCAGTAAGCGTCGCCGCGTCCGCCAACCAGATCGTTCTGTGACTCTTCAGCTGCTGCAACGAACATAGCCGGTCCGTCAAAATGCTTAGCAAGAAGCGTCTCGGAAATTTCAGGACCAAAGTTTCCAAGGTATACGCAAAGCGCATTACAGCCTTCCTTCTTGATGTCCTCCAATGCCTGAACCATATGGATCTCACTTTCCACGATACAGATCGGGCACTCATAGATATCGGTAACATCATATTTTGCCTTATATGCCTCTACCAATGCTTTTCTTCTGTTAACGGACAGAGATTCCGGGAAGCAGTCACGGCTGACCGCAACAATTCCGATTTTCACTTTGGGTAAATTGTTCATTTTTCAATCCTCCTGTTATACATTATTATTCATTGATACAAAGGTTCTTTCCTACAAGCCCCATAGGACTTCCCTCCGGGAGTCCTCCTTCCGGATGACCAAGAAGCCATTTATTCTTGGCGGTCAAATGTCCGTCCTCTCCGCCTTCATGGTTCTTGTCCAAATCCAGATTTGTTCCCTTAGGAAGAACAATCGCAACCTTAAATCCTGCACCGTCTACCCCGCAAGGTGCATAATGAAGTGATGTGGCATATACTTCCACTGCTGTTCCCTTCGGTACCAGGAATGCTTCCACCAGAGAAGTATCATAAGTAAAGTCATCGGTGATATCCTGCTGACTTCCCAGCATCAGGATCGCATCGGTAGCCGCCACATTGATCTCAGAGCTTCTGTGATACTCAAGGGCGTTTAACATAGAATTATGTCCGTTGCAGTAGCCGATCTGAATAGGCAGTTCTCCGTAGGTCTTATCCGTCAGTTCCTTCATCACCGGAAGCGCTTCCAGCTCTGCCAGACCGGGAACATATTCCACGCCTTCCGGAAGCGGGGTGACCTCCTCCATGGTCTTAACCAATTCCGAAAAGTCAATGTCCTTAACAACCTTTCCATACTTTTTAAAGCGGTCGTCTGTCACACTGTAAACTTTCATACCTTTCTCCTTTTCTTTTTTATTTAATAATCTCAAATAAAGGCTTGCATGCCGGATAAATTTCCTTGAACTGCTGATATCTTGCCTCGTACTTTGCAACCAATTCCGGATCCGGCTCTACCGTGTCAATAATCTTGACAATCTTTTCTGCTGCCGCTTCCACATTAGCATACTCGCCACATGCAACTGCCGCAAGCATTGCACCGCCAAGTGCAGGTCCTTCTTCGCTTTCAATCACATCCACCTTCAGGTTCAGAATATTTGCAATCATCTTTTTCCAAAGAGGACTCTTAGCGCCACCACCGCAGATCTTAGTTCTCTCAAGCTTAATTCCCAAGGACTTTGCCACTTCCAAAGAATCACGAAGCGCAAAGGCAACACCTTCAAGCACCGCCTGAGTCATATCCGCTCTGGAAGTATCCATGGTCATACCGATAAAGGTTCCTCTGGCATTAGGATTGTTATGAGGCGATCTCTCACCCATCAGATAAGGCAGGAAATATACATGATTCTCACCAAGCACGGTAATATCCTTCTGCTCATCGGCATACTTATCTGTTCCGATAATATCCTCCATCCACCACTTATTGCAGGATGCAGCGCTGAGCATACAGCCCATCAGATGATAATTTCCGTCCGCATGAGCAAACGCATGAAGCGCATTGAATTTGTCCACACCAAAGTTTTTAGATGAAATAAAGATCGTTCCGCTGGTTCCAAGAGAAATATTACACATTCCCTCTCCAACTGTTCCGGTTCCCACTGCCGCTGCCGCATTGTCACCGGCGCCTGCTGCCACCTTTACGGTCTCCGGAATTCCAAGTTCTTTGGCAATTTCAGCCTTCACGGTTCCAACACATTCATAGCTCTCATAAAGCTTTGGAAGCATATCCACGGTAATTCCGCAGATATCACACATTTCCTTAGACCAACAGCGATTCTTTACATCTAAAAGCAGCATACCGGAAGCATCGGAAACATCCGTACAGTTAACTCCTGTCAGCTTATAAGCAATGTAATCCTTCGGAAGCATGATCTTAGCAATCTTTGCAAAATTCTCCGGCTCTTTATTCTTTACCCACAAGATCTTAGGCGCAGTAAATCCGGTAAAGGAAATATTTGCAGTATACTCAGAAAGCTTCTCCTTTCCGATTACATTGTTTAAGTAATCACATTCCTCATAAGTTCTTCCGTCATTCCATAAAAGCGCCGGACGAATCACCTGATCCTCCTGATCCAGAATTACAAGTCCGTGCATCTGACCGCCAAAGCTGATTCCTGCAATCTGACTTGCATCCGCCTCTGCGATCAATTCCTTAATTCCCTCCATGGTCTGTGCAAACCAGTCCTCCGGCTTCTGCTCCGACCATCCCGGATTGGGAAAATAAATGGGATACTCCTTAGATACAATCTTCTGAATTTTACCTTCTCCATCCATCAGAAGCAGCTTCACAGCGCTTGTACCTAAATCAACACCTATGTACAGCATGATAACCCTCCTTTTCTCTTACATAATTTTATTATAGTAAACTTTCTTTATAAGCACAACCGGACATTTTATAGAAATTCAGCATTTTTTTGCTGCCAGCATAACTATTGTCCGTTTTCTGCCTCTCCTGCATTGTATTCCACCTGTAGATTACAAAACCGCGCATAACCTTCCTCTTTTCCTTGTGCATAGATTCCATACGTACATCCCACAAAGCCGCCGGCGCGCTCTGAACACATAAAGTCTGCCATAGCTTCCCCAAGCTTTTCTCCCTGCACAAAGAATTCCACCCGCTGATCTTTTCCACGGATCTCCAGATCCAGCCAGCCTTCATCCAAATAAGCGGCTTCATTCTCCGGTTTCACGCTTCCGAGCGATTGTCCTGAGCCTCTTTCCCTCTTTTCGGACGATACCCAAAGCTTTCCATCCTGCCGCCTTAAGAGCAGGCAGAAATAATTATCGTCATCGTATAAGTACAAAAGTCCCGCTCCGGCTTCTTCCGGCAGGTTTGTCCCAACCTTCACCTTTATGGAAAAGCGCCGATCCTGCTGGCGCAGTCCTAAATAGGAAATCATTCCCTTGGTATTTTCCGGCGCCGCGTCTGCGCATTTTAATTCACATTCTTTCTCGCTAATGATCCGGATCATGTCATCAGCCGGATGCCTGAAGGTCAAAAAGCGAATATCTCTGGGGGCGGTAAACTTCATTTCCATTTGAGGGGAAAATGCCGGAACTCTCACAGGCTCTACACTCTCAGACTGCTTTCCGCTTCCTTCCACCTGCATTTTCACGGATTCTTCCGCTGCATGCTCCTTCCCTAATTCTTCTACTGTCTCCTGCACCGTCTGTTCCCAAAGAATCCTTCCTTCACCAGGATTCACCACCGGCCAGCCTTCTTCCCACTCTACCTTTGCGAGAAAAGTCTCCCGTCCCAGCTCAGTCCCGCCATTTAGCGGCCTGGTTCCGAGCATGACCAGATACCACTCCCCTTCCGGTGTATCCACCAAATCTCCGTGCCCGATGTTCTGAATGGGATAATTTCTCCCCAAATGACGGTGTGTCAGAAGGGGATTGCATTTATAATTTTCATAGGGGCCAGTAAGGGTCTTACTCCGCGCCACACAAACGCTGTGTTCAAAGCTGGTTCCCATCTCTGCACAGGTGATGTAATAGTAATCGCCTATCTTATAAAGATGCGGTCCCTCCACCCAGCAGGCATCCTTCATGGCTCCCGCATACAGAGAATAAGCCTTCCCCACCAGCTCTCCTTTGTCAAGGTCAAGTTCCTGAAGCCAGACCTCACAGTCTCCATAGAAACGTGCATCCGCCTTCTGCCTTTGTCCTACATAATAACACTTGTCCCCCTCAAAATAGAGAGATGGATCAATTCCGCCATCTGTGCCTTCCGGCACCTTTAAGTAAACCGGATCAGACCATTCTCCTGCCGGGTCGGATGCTGTTACGTAAAAATTGCCTCCGTAAGAAACATTGGTGGTAATCATATAAAACAGCCCCTTATGGTAACGAATGGTTGGCGCAAAGATTCCTCTTGACATCGTTGCACCATCCAATATGAGCTGACTCTTTCGTGTGAGTACATTCCCAATCTGCTCCCAATCCGCCAAATTCGTACTGTGAAAAACGGGCACTCCCGGAACATAGGAAAAGGTAGAATTTACAAGATAATAATCTCCTCCAACCCTACAGATTGAAGGATCTGGATAAAACCCTTTTAAAATCGGATTATGAGCCGTCTTCATAAAGTAAAATCTCCTGCCATTCTTTTTTATTATTGTACAAAGAAAGTATGGAAACGACTACTCAATAATTGCTAACTGACTGTCATTTTTTCAGTAACTTACCATCGCTCCATATTTCTTTTATGCTTTTCCCGATAAATTTCCTTAAATTCATCTATCGAAATGTTATAGCACAGCATCACGTCATTATAATACATCATCACATCCGCCATTTCTTCAATAAAATGCCGCCTTACACTTTCATTTTCGACAATCTTCTTATCGCCTTCTTTTTTGATAATGTCTGCTACTTCTCCCAATTCTATCATAAGCCACAATAATTGATTTCTGCCGTTTTCCGGTGTTAAAGGCTTCCACTTGTCCTTATACTTTTCCTGCAGCTTAACCTGCATCCTTTGCATTTCCTCAAAACCAAAATCCTCTGCCATAATCCTTCTCCCTTCTGCTATTCCTGCTTGGCTCATGCCTTCCGCACAAGATAAAGCCCCCATCAACCTGCTGTGGGGGCTTCAAAGTTTCATGATAATGTGTTTCTCTCAATTACATTTGAAAAGAATCATTCTGTTCTCTCTGATTATATTTCAACTGTAGGAAATTCTGGAAGTCCTTCTGGAACATTTTGTTCAGATTATCATCGTATCCAACAATTGCGCCGGAAACATGTTCAGCAATATACTGCAAAGCTTCCTGCGCCTCTGTTTCCTTGGACACCGGAACCAGAAAACTCTTTTTATCAAATGTACGCAGCATCACTGCGTAGGTTGTTCCTGTCTTGATGCCGTTAGTACGGTGTGTCGTAGTGGACTGGTAAGCCCACACCAGCTTATCGTTGGAAATCACATGCGGTTTGCTTCCCGCGATAAAGAAGGTCAGGCGGCGTCCCACTCGCAGATCGCTTCCCTTATGGAACAAAACCGCGTTCTCATATTCATAATCCACGCCTGACTCATCGATTCCTGTCTCAGCAAGCTCTTTCTTGAAGGATTTCAGCTTGCTTCCGCTCAATGCCAGAATCAATAAGATCACCGCGATCAGCGTCACTGCTACTCCGATACCGGCTATCACCCATGCGGATGTGGCTGCTCCGCCCGTAAGTGCGCCAACATTAATATAATACGGGAGAACCCATTCCTCTATCTCATCTGCTGATAAGCCGCTCTCTTCAAAATATTCGGTAAAAAACTTATATTCCTCTGACTTCATTTTATTGATTGCACCGGAATACCTAATTGGATCCGAATAAGCAGTGCCATAATAGGTTGCATCCGCCATCTCTTCCATACGTTTTTTGTCTGAAACCGGAACTTTAATTCCCATGTACCGGAAATCTTCTGCATCATCATCTCCAGTCCAGATCACGTAATACAAATCGGTAGTGCGCCGTGTATGTGTCTTGGTATTTTCCTCATACTGCTCCATGTAACAGCCGAAATTATCATAAAGAGTCACATCCACAATAAGATCACCATTAATCTCATCCGGTGCAAGCGATTCAAATACCACATGCCCCCGCATCAGTGACTTCACATTGGAAAACTCCAATGCAATCAGCCCTAAGCCTACTGCCAGCATAATAATTACGGTCGGCAGTGTTTTCATAATACTTTTTTTCTTAAGTTTCTCTAACATCACTTTCTCCCTGTCTCTAATTGTATTTTTTAGAATTGTATCATACGTACAGAGGAAAAACAATTTTAATCTGGAATTTCCTGAAATTACAATTCCTTAAATCCAAAATATCTCACGGCATTCCGATAGGAGATATCCTCCACCAGATTTCCCAATACTTTTTCATCTGCCGGATATTCTCCGTTTTCTACCCAGCCGCCGATAAGATTACACAGAATCCGGCGGAAGTATTCATGTCTGGTATAGGACAAAAAGCTTCTGGAGTCCGTCAGCATCCCGATAAAGTTGCCCAAGAGGCCCAGGCTTGCCAGAGACGTAAGCTGTTTTGTCATCCCCGCCTTATGATCATTAAACCACCAGGCGCTTCCCTGCTGAATCTTACCCGCAGCGGAGGAATCCTGAAAGCACCCTATAATCGTTCCGATAGCGGCATCGTCTGTAGGATTCAGGCTGTAAAGAATAGTTCTGGGAAGCTCATCCGTCACAGCAAGAGCATTTAAATAATCCGCCATCTCTCCGGATGGCGCATAATTATTAATGCAGTCAATTCCCGCATCTGCGCCCAGCTTTGCATAGACTGCTTTATTGACATCACGCTTCACTCCATAATGGAGCTGCATCGCCCAATTATACTTATGATAGGCCTTTCCCATTGCCAGCATAAATGCCGTCTTAAACTTCCGTTCCTCTTCCAGACTGATTTGTTCTCCCGCAAGCCGCTTAGCAAAAATAGTTTCAATTTCCTTTTCATCAGCAGGCGCATACATCACATAATCCAGACCATGGTCTGAGATCAGACATCCGTTCTTGGCGAAATAGGAAAGCCGCTTATCAAGCGCGTCAAGCAAAGCCGCAAAACTGTCAATGACCATTTCCGCCGCCTGCCCCAGTTTTTCAAGATACTCAAGGTAATCCGGCTTTTCCAGATTCATGGCGCGATCCGGCCGCCATGCCGGAAGCACCTGTACCGGAAAGCTCTCATCCGCCGCGATCTGCTGATGCCATCTTAAATCATCCGCCGGATCATCAGTGGTACAAATCAGCTTCACACCGGATCTTAGGATCAGATTCCGGGCGCTCATATCCGTCTGTGCCAGCTTTTGATTACACAGTTCCCATACCTCCTGCGCCGTATCACCGTTTAATGCTCCATGATAATCAAAATATCTCTGTAACTCCAAATGGCTCCAGTGATATAACGGATTACCGATTGCCCGTTCCAGCGTTTCCGCCCACTTTTGAAACTTTTCCCGGTCGGATGCATCTCCTGTTATAAATCTCTCTTCCACCCCGTTTGAGCGCATCTGCCTCCACTTATAATGGTCACCATAAAGCCAGATCTGTGTGATGTTGTCAAACTTTTTATCCTGCGCAATTTCCATGGGACTGATATGACAGTGATAGTCCACAATAGGCATTTGGGCTGCATGCTCATGGTATAACTGCCGGGCCGTCTCCGTCTCCAAAAGAAAATCCTTATCCATAAATGCTTTCATCTGCTGCTCCCCCTATACATACTTTTTCAATGTGCTGCGAACAGCTCCTTCACTTGCGGTAAGCTCCTTCAGGTAATCACATACCTTCTCTGCCAATCCTACCTCATACAGATCCACACCGAAAATCTGCTTCATCTTAAGAACCTCCGTCACCTGACTTTCCACATCCTGATCCGGTTTTAAGGTTAACTCCTTCACATAAGGACATACGGTAGTAAGAAGCGGATCCGGACTTAATTCAAAGGAATTCCCCTGATCATCCACTGCCATCAGATAGCGGAGCCATCCCGCAAAAACCAGAGGAATCATCTCAAGACTCTGGACATTAAGCTCCGGGGACTTCTGATAAGCTTTCACCGTCTCGCCAAACCGGATTGCAAGCTTCTGGGAGGTATCCGTAGCAATTCTCTGAGGAGTATCCGGCATAAAGGGATTAGGCACCCGCACGGTAAGTACGGTATCAATAAACTCTTTGGGATCCAGAATACCGGGATCCACCACTACCGGAAGACCTTCCACATAACCAATCCTCTGAACCAGCTTCACCAGTTCTTCATCCTTCAGTTCATCGGAGATCTTATGATAGCCTAAGAGACAGCCATAAACCGCCAGCGCTGTGTGAAGAGGATTTAAGCAGGTGCAGACCTTCATCTTTTCCACCTTATCAACGGTTTCTCTTGTGGTAAAGATCACACCCCCCTCTTCCAGCTTTGGTCTGCCGTTAGGAAAGTCGTCCTCCACCACCAGATATTCACACTCCTCCGCATTAACAAAAGGCGCTACATATGTGTTTTTGGAAGTAATTACAGGCTCCAATCCTTCCACACCGTCCTCGATCAAAATCTTTTCCACGGAAGCGTCCGGTCTGGGAGTGATCTTATCGATCATAGTCCATGGAAAGCTGACCTTACTCTTATCATTGATATAAGAAACAAACCCCTGCTCCGCGAGATCATTTTCCGCCCATTTCTGTGCAAAGGTGTTTACTGCCGCATACAGCTTATCTCCGTTGTGGGAACAGTTATCTGTACTGACCATGGCAATGGGCTTTTGACCGGCCTGATAACGGGCATATAAAAGGGCTGTCACCTTCCCCATATAGCTGACCGGCGCACCCGGTCCGGCCTGAAAATCCGCTTCCACTGCCGGAAGAATCTGTCCTTTTCCGTCTACAAGACTATAACCCTTTTCCGTAATGGTGAAGGTACACATCTGCAGGGAATCCTTTGTGAAAATCTCTTTCATTCTCGCATATTCTGACTCGTTTCCAGAATCCAGCATTAAGGATTCCGCAATACTTCCAATCACGGTCTTTTCCACATTGCCATCTGCTTTCAGTGTAACTAATATATTGTAGTCGTCGTGCGGACGGTTCATCTTTTCAATAATCTCATAATCGAAGCCTTCTGCCGCCACAAGTCCCCGATCCAAAACACCTTCTTTCAGAAGCTTTTGTACCACATTTGCCAGAAACGCCTTAAAAATATTTCCGGCGCCGAAATGTACCCAGATAGGATTTTCCTTTGTCTTTGCAATCATCTGCTCTCTGTCAAACTCCGGCAGCTCATAACCCGCATCCTTCCATACCTGTCTGTCCTGTAATCCTTTTGCATCTAATTTCATTTTCTTTCGGCTCCTTTCGTAATGGCTTCCCAAAGCCCGTTCAGATAAGCTGCCCCTAACGCTCTGTCATACAGACCGTAACCCGGCATCGCCACCTCATCCCAGATCATTCTTCCGTGGTCCGGACGGATAGGACCTTCAAATCCGATATCGTACAGCGCTTTCATGATCTCATACATGTCAAAGCTTCCATCAGATGACAAATGTGCCGCCTCCTCAAAGTTATCCGGCGTGATAAACTTCAAATTACGCACATGGGCAAAATGAATCCTTCCTTTCAAGGAACGGATCATATCCGGCAGATCATTCTCCAGATTCGTTCCATAAGAACCGGAACAGAAGGTAACTCCGTTGTGGGGATCGTCCACCATTTTCATCATTCTCAAAATATTCTCTTTGTTGATAATGATTCTCGGCAGTCCGAAAACACTCCATGCCGGATCATCGGGATGAATTGCCATCTTAATATCATACTGGTTGCACACCGGCATGATCTTTTCCAGAAAATACTTTAAATTAGCAAACAGCTTTTCTCCGTCCACATCCTTATACATCTCAAAAAGCTCTTTAACTCTTGCCATACGCTCCGGCTCCCACCCCGGCATCACCGTTCCGTTGGTATCCCCCGCAATGGACTCAAACATCTTCTCCGGATCCAGTGCGTCCACCGCTTCCTGGGTGTAGGCAAGCACGGTAGAGCCGTCCGGCCTTACTCTTGCCAGCTCCGTCCTTGTCCAGTCAAATACCGGCATAAAATTGTAGCATACCAGATGAATATCTTCTTTTCCGAGATTTTCCAGTGTCTCAATATAGTTGGCAATATACTGATCCCGGTCTCCCCCTCCGATCTTAATATCATCATGAATATTCACGCTCTCAATTCCGGCAATATAAAGTCCTGCTGCCTCCACCTCTTCTTTCAGCGCATGAATCCTCTCCTGACTCCACACCTCTCCCGGTGCCGTATCATAAAGTGTAGTGATCACGCCCTTTACCCCCGGTATCTGGCGAATCTGCTTAAGTGTAACCGTATCAAACTTACTTCCATACCATCTGAGTGTCATTTCCATTGTCTTGCTACCTCCGTTTCTGAATTCAAAACCTTTGTCTTTATTATAAATAATATCCCAAAAAATTTCATTGACAAGGTTGTTGTATATATTGCAAAAATTGCGGATGTGTGATATCTTAGTGACCTAAGAATGACTTGGCTGAACGGATACATTTTTCCTAAAGCCATATATCCGGCTTTACGACCTGCAACCCGGAAAGGAATCTGCCATGAGAAAAATCCCGGAGACCCGTTTTCAAACGAGACAGTATATGCTGTCGAAAGATTTTGAGTTTTATTACTACAATGACCGCAACCTGTCCAAAGTGGAACTTCACTCCCATGATTACTATGAATTCTATTTTTTTCTGGAGGGAAATGTAAGTATTCAAATCGATGAGACCCTTTACCCTGTGAAATATGGAGATGTGATGCTTATCCCTCCCCATATTCCCCACTGCCCCATTATCCACGACACGGACATTCCTTATCGCAGGTTTGTATTCTGGATCAGTCAGGAATATTGTCGGCATCTTAAGACGATTTCGCCGGATTACGTTTATCTCATGGATTATGTGGAAAAACACCGGAAATATCTTTTTCCGAATGACCGGATCACTTTCAACTCGCTTCAGTCCCGAATTCTGGAATTGCTTGAAGAGATGAACTCTGACCGCTTTGGCAAAAACGCGCAGATTTCCTTGTATGTAAACCAGCTGATACTATATTTAAACCGTCTGATCCATGAAAGAAATCTGCCGAAGAAAAAAACGCATGAAATGTCGCTATATCAGAATTTAATCCGCTATATTGAAGATCATCTGGATCAGGATCTTTCTCTGGAGCTTCTGGCAAAGGAATTTTATGTCAGCAAATACCATATTGCGCATGTATTCAAGGATAACCTTGGCATGTCCATTCATCAGTATATCACGAAAAAACGCCTGGCTCTCTGTCGTAATGCTCTTCTTAGCGAAGCAAGCATCACACAGACCTACCAGACGTTTGGATTCGGTGATTATTCCAGTTTTTACCGTGCCTTCAAAAAGGAATACGGTATCTCCCCAAGGGACTTTAAAGATATGCAGACTCCGGTTTTACATCAGCAATGACTTCTGCCTGCCGATGCAAAACCGGAGTCTGGAATTTATCCTGTGATTCTACGATCCAGCTTCTTGGAAAGCTTGGTTCCAAATACTTGCAGAATCTGAACCAGTCCTACCAGCAATATTACTGTCACGATCATGATATCGACCTGATAACGATAATAACCATATCGAATGGCAATATCGCCCAAACCGCCGCCGCCTACTACACCTGCCATGGCAGAATATCCCAAAATGGTTCCCAGCGCAATCGTTGCACCCACAATCAGGGAGGTCCTTGCCTCTGCAAGAAGTACCTTCCAGATAATATTCCAAAGGCTTGCCCCCATACTCTGTGCCGCCTCAATGACACCGTGATCCACTTCCAGGAGAGAAGACTCTACCAGCCTTGCTACAAAAGGTGCTGCTGCAAGCGATAACGGTACGATGGTCGCCGTTGCTCCATAGCTTCTCCCGACAACAAAGCGGGTAAAAGGAATGACCAGCATCAGCAGAATCAAAAAAGGAATACTTCTCACAATATTCACCACAATATCAAGAATCTTATAGATCACCTTATTGGGCTTTAACCCTCCCGGCGCCATCACCACCAGCGCAATTCCCATTGGAAGCCCCAAAAGATAAGCAATGAGCGCCGATACCAGAGTCATATATAGGGTTACGCCGGTACCCTCGACGATCATCATAATTGTCTGATTATCCCACATAATTATCAAGCTCCTCCACTTCCAGTTTTCTGTTCTTTAAGTACTGTATCATCTTTTCCGCCGTCTCCCGATCTTCCGGAAGCTGTAAAATCATCTGCCCGTGCGCCACACCGCCGATATCTCTGGTATCTGCCAGGAGAATGTTTACCGGCATCTTGCAGGTCAATACCATATTAGCAATCACCGGTTCGAAAGAAGAATTGCTGGAAAAAACAATACGAATGCATCGTCTGCCTTTCATTTCCATCTTCGGCGCTGTATCTCCCTGGATAACAAGCTTCTTTGCCGCCCGGCTTCTTGGTCTCTGGAAAACCTCCTCCACTGTTCCTGTCTCCGCCAGGGTTCCCTCATCAATGATTGCCACGTGAGAACAGATTTCCTGCACTACTGACATTTCATGAGTGATGATCACAATAGTGATCCCGTATTTCTGATTGATTTCCTTAAGCAAAGCCAAAATTGCCTTGGTTGTGGTTGGATCCAGCGCACTGGTTGCCTCATCACACAAAAGAATCTTCGGATTGTTCGCAAGTGCCCTGGCTATCGCCACACGCTGTTTTTGTCCTCCGGAAAGCTGTGCCGGATACGCTTTCGCTTTCTCTGAAAGCCCTACAATCTCCAAAAGCTCTTTTGCCCTTTTATACGCCTCATGCTTAGGTTTTTTGGTGATCTCCATAGGAAAACAAATGTTGTCGATAACAGTTCTCTGCATTAACAGATTAAAATGCTGGAAGATCATTGCTACCTGAGTGCGCATCTTCCGCAGTTCGCTGTCTTTCATTTCTGATAAATCTTTGCCCTCAATCAGAACCGTTCCGCTGGTTGGACGTTCCAAAAAATTAAGACATCTGACCAACGTGGATTTTCCGGCGCCGCTCATACCGATAATTCCGTAAATCTCACCTTTATGAACTTCCAGATTGATTCCTTTTAATGCCTCCACGGTGTTGTCCTTGCCTACAAAGGTCTTGGTGACATCCTTAATCTGAATCATGGTTTCCATATGTATCTTCATACCCCTTTCCGGTCTTTTTGTTCTTCTTCGATAATCACTTATCTCTCAACACCTGCCATTCAGTCGGCTTCATCTCCTATGCTCTGACCAAATTCTAATAACACTGACCTATCATACCACAAAGCCGGCTTTCTTGCAATGAAGGAAACCGCTTTGGATTTCTCAAATGTAACAATTCTTCTCCTATACAAATCTTCCGCATTTTGGTATACTGAATACAGTCAGTTTTTATCTTGTTACGCAATATAGCAACACCAGACAAAGCTATCCGGGAAAGAAGGTTAAAATATTATGAGCAGAAAAAAAGCAGTTGTATCGCTGGGACATAACGCCCTGGGCCATACCACCTTAGAGCAATGGGATGCCGTCAAGATTACCGCAAAAGCACTTGCCGATCTGGTGGAGGCAGGCTATCAGTTAACCATTACACACAGTAACGGCCCGCAGATCAGCATGATCCACAAAGCAATGACTGAACTGCGACGCTTATACATTGATTACACGCCCACTCCTATGTGTGTATGCAGCGCCATGAGTCAGGGATATGTGGGATATGACATTCAGAATTCCCTGAAAGCAGAGCTTTTAAGCCGGGGTATCAGTAAGACAGTATCTACCATTTTAACGCAGGTAACCGTGGATCCTTATGACGAAGCCTTCTATGAACCGACAAAGCTGATCGGAAGATATATGTCCGCGGAAGATGCCGAAATGGAAATCAAAAAAGGAAATTATGTGCAGGAAGAACCGGGCAAGGGCTTCCGCCGGATTATTGCCGCTCCCAGTCCTATCGACATTGTTGAAATTGAGGCTATCCGTACTCTTGCAGACGCCGGACAGATCGTAATTGCCTGCGGCGGCGGCGGTATCCCCGTGATTGAGCAAAAGCATGCTCTTCAAGGTGCTTCTGCAGTAATTGAAAAAGATATGATCGCCGGAAAGCTGGCAGCTGATCTGTGTGTCGATCAGCTGATCATTCTTACTTCCGTTCCTAATGTTTATCGTAATTTCGGCAAAGAGAATCAAACACCGGTTTCAACCCTTACTACAAAGGAAGCCGAAGAAATGATTACAAAGGATGAATTTGGAAAAGGCACCATGCTTCCCAAAATCGAGGCAGCAATTTCCTTCCTTTCCTCCAATAGAGATGGTAGTGTTCTAATTACTTCTCTGGACACTGTAACAGCTGCTTTGAGAGGAAAAGCAGGAACTTTGATCACCTTGTAAATTATGCCCACAACATTCTCTATTTTCATCAAAATACCCGTCTATCGGTCCTTAACCGACAGGCGGGTTTTCTTTTAAAAATTATGATAGTCGCCACAGCATTATAAAAGCTGTCGCAGCTACTCTTTTACTCCAGATCAAGCTGTCTGCGAATTAAATATTCGCTGAGGAAATAAAGCCCTATTCCAACCGCAACATAAACCAAGGACATTACCAAATAAATAATGTTATAGACTGAAAGCACATCACTCAGGTCAGCCGTCATTGCAAATCCAAACCTAACCGGGAACATTACAATCGTTGAAGTGATATTAACCACAATCGTAATTCCAAAATATGCCCCGATAGCTCCAAGGATTCTGTGCTTACGCAGCATCTGTCCAATAGAAATCGCCCCCACAACTATCATGGTTCCGCCAAAAGTCGAAGCAATAAACATAAGAAACGCGGTGAACATCAACTCCCAAAATCCCTTCAATTCCTCAAGCTGTGCCAATTCATGCATCAGCCTCCTGAGTTCATATCCCAGATTGTTAAAATTGTCTATCAAAAAGATATATACAAATCCAAGCAGAATAAAAACACTTATCACAACGGCAATCATTCCAATCAAGCTCCAAATGCTCATGGTAATGACCTTGGAAAGCAATAATTGATGACTGGTTACCGGAAGTGTATGCGTCAGATACCCTTCATCCGTGAACATGCTTTTATAAAAACGAACCGCCATATACACTGTAATGCCAACGCTGCATACAATAATAGCCATATAGTATAACAGAAACAACGAAATTGCGGAAAGCGGCACTCCGGGCCAGTCACTGTACCATATCGGCAGACCATAAGCGGATCCGCACAGCAGGGATACAACTAACAATACACCTATTAAAAGTGTGGGTACTTTCCATACAGACATCCACTCATGCTTCATCAATTTTCCTAACATA
The DNA here is from genome assembly GCA_014804285.1 of Lachnospiraceae bacterium. GTDB lineage: Bacteria > Bacillota > Clostridia > Lachnospirales > Lachnospiraceae > Suilimivivens. Next base: position 16,364 of record JAAVAA010000096.1, read on the forward strand.
CGAACACCTCCCTAAAATATGCATCCACCGATTTGCCCTTCTGTCCACGAATATTTTCAACCGTATCCTGAAGAACCATCCTCCCGTCACGTATAAATATCACTTCATCTAATATATTTTCGATATCGGAAATCAAATGAGTAGAAATCAGTATCGTAGCATTACTATTGTAGTTGGTGATGATTGTCCTTAAAATATAATCCCTTGCTGCCGGATCCACACCGGCAATCGGTTCATCCAAAAGGAACAACTGAGCATCGCGGCTCATAACCATAATAAGCTGAACCTTTTCCTTGGTTCCCTTAGAAAGTGTTTTCAGTCTTGCCTGCTCATCAATATTCAGATTCCGCAGAAGCTCTCTGGCACGTTCCTTGCTAAAATCACTATAAAAATCTGCAAAATAGTCAATCAGTTCCTTGACCTTCATACTGCTCTGAAAGTAGGTTCTTTCCGGGAGATAAGAAACCTGGGCTTTGGTAACCGCTCCCGGTCTATTGCCATTAACCAACACTTCCCCTTCCGTTGGGACTAACAGACCGCTGATCAGTTTGATCAAGGTTGTCTTTCCGCTTCCGTTAGGTCCTAATAACCCGACTATTTTCCCTCTGGGAATCATAAGATTCACATGATCCAATGCCATCTTTTTCTTATCGTATACCTTAGTAAGATTATGGATCTGCACCAACTCACTCATGTCCTTCCTCCTGTTCCAAAAGCCTGAGTACTTCACCTCTGTTAAACCCAAGCCTTTCCATTTTGTCAATAAACTCCTTTACCTGTTCCCTGGCAAGATGCACCCTGGTTTGTTTGATCATTTCCATGTCCTCAGTCACCATACGTCCGCTGGTTCTCACAGACATCACAAGCCCGCTTCTCTCAAGCTCTGTAAGTGCTTTCTGCATCGTGTTGGGATTAACCCCTGCCTCTGCCGCCAGCTCACGTACGCTGGGAATCCTCTCTCCCGGCTTATAAACTCCTGCAATGATCCGGATCTGTATCACTTCAAGAATCTGGGCATAGATCGGTCTGTCAGAATTTAAATTCCATGCCATCCTCTTCGTCCTTTCCTTGTATTATTGTATTACTCAATTAATACAATAAACCATAACAAGAATTTTGTCAAGTTTGTTTTTTACAAATTTCCGATATTACACTAAGCATAGCACCGATCATAATGCAAAAGTCGCTGATGTTGAAAACTATCTGCCTAAGCCGCTTAAACGGCACATTGAAGCTTACATAATCCACCACATATTTCCGCCTGAGCCTGTCATAGGTATTTCCAAAAGCTCCTCCAAGCATCAAAGTGAGTCCCCACTTAAGCATTCCGCCTCCCGCCATGGTAAAGGTACACGTAAAAAATCCGGTAAGGAGCAGTGTAAGGATTACAGATAAAGCTGCCACAATCCACGGCCTTCTCTCGCCCATATTTAAAAATGCTCCCTGATTGTGGTATTTGCGAATAACAAGAAATTCCTTACATTTTGGACGTTTTTCCCCTTCCTCCAATGACTTCTCTATATAATTTTTAATGCCCAGCTCCAAGCCGAAGATACCGAGTATCACTGTAATATATTTCATGCAAGCCCACCCTTCAACAATTTGAATAGCATTCCGTCATATCTGTTAATGTCAGATGCAATGTTATAATTATACATCACCATTTACCGGACAACAATTGTCAGTTGCTTCAAATTGCAAAAGGAGCCATTGCTTCTGCAATGGCTCTCCCACTTTTCAATACTAATAGATTTTTCTTCCCTTTTCATCCGCAATACCGCTCTTGCGGTAAAAATAAGAATTGATCTGATCTCTCCATTCTCTCGAATGTTCCTTTTGATGGTGAAATCTCTCCAGCATTCTCCGGTAAGCTTTATCCGGAAGCTTTCCTTCCAGACCTTCAAAACGCTTCACCATTTCATCTACCAGTTCCACCCCTTCAAAATGGGTATCATAAATATGCTGAATTACTGTCTTACCGCTTCGAAGCCTGTGATCGTACGGCATGTGATGAAAGAAAAGTAAAAGCTCGTCAGGGCAGCTTTCCGGATTGTCATACATAGAAGCATTTGGCTCCCTGTAAAGTCCGGCATATCCTGTTCCATGATGGCTTCTGTCAACACCAATTCCTATATGATCCGCCCGGTGATAAGTTCCCCATCTGTCATACTCATAGCCGTCCACACTCGGACCATAATGATAACTGGGGTTGACCATCCAACCAATTCCAAGCGGCGCATTATACATTTCGTATGCCCTCCAGGAATTCATCAGTATAAACAGCAGGGTCTCACGAACTTCTTTATCTTTACCAAAGGTTCTAATGATCCACTCCCCAGCCAGTTCCTCGGCCGTAACCGAAGGATCAAAAGCAAGCCTCCCAAATCCGTAAAGATTAGCCGCTGCCAGATCATGCCCGGTCCAGTTTTCGTCATTTCCGGTATTTGCCACTGCTGCCATTCCACATTTTGTCTGCTTAAAGGTCTTGCCTGATACAATATCTTCCACGGTATCATTAACCTCTGCTGCATAGGTATGGAAGCTTAGAATCTCTTTAAACATAGGAATAAGGTAGCATACATGCCGCTGCTGCCCTGTGTATTCCTGTGCGATCTGTACCTCCAGCATCTGGTTAGTGGCTTTAAGAGCGCCAAACAGAGGATGTACCGGTTCCCTAACCTGAAAGTCCATAGGTCCGTTCTTGATCTGCAAAATAACATTATCGCGAAAAGTGCCGTCAAGCTCTATAAAATTATCATAACCTGATCTTGCACGATCAGTCTTATAATCTCTCCAGTCCTGCTTACAGTTATATACAAAGCAACGCCAGATTATTAACCCTCCATAAGGCTCCGCTGCCTCCGCCAGCATATTAGCGCCATCCGCATGAGTCCTTCCGTAAGTAAAAGGTCCGGGGCGTCCCTCTGAATCTGCTTTGATCAAAAATCCGCCCAAATTGGGAATCTGTGTAAAGACAAGCTTCATCCGCTCCTTCCACCATGCTCTTACTTCCTCAGATAAAGGATCAGCGCTGTCAAGCTCTCCCAATTCCACCGGTGCTGCATAATTCAGAGAAAGAAAAAGTTTAATTCCATAATCCGCAAAAATTTCTGATAATTGACTAAGCTTTTCAAAATATCTGTCCGTAATCAACCATGTTGCAGCATCTTTAACGTTTACATTGTTGATCACTGTACCGTTAATTCCCACCGAAGCAAGCAGCCTAGCATAAGTGACTATCCTCTCTTCCACAAGGATTTCATCTTTGTCAAAGAAAAAAGAATTTCCTGAATATCCCCGTTCTATGCTGCCGTCCATATTATCCCAATGGTTCAGCATACGAAGCGGCATCACTGGCTCCCTTTCAATATTCATTCCCTTAATGGAGCTTTCCATCTGCATCTGCCTGATCAGTTCAAAAACACCATAAAGCCATCCGCATTCAGAAGAAGCTGCAATGACTACATTACCGTCTTCTTCATATATATGATACCCTTCCGCTTTACGCTCTCTGTCCAGCTTGAAGCAGATGCTCCCCGTATCCGCTTTCACTTCCCGGGAGTCAGAGCACAGTACCGGTTCTATTCCCATCATCTCTCTGAATGCCTTTTGCAGCTCGCTTACCGCATTTTTCATGATTGGATTCCGGGAATCGGCATATATTTTACTGATTCCCTTCCACTCACCAGCTTCCACGTTCATTCGGTAAGAAAGCCATGCCTGTTCAAATCCCATGCTGCTCCTCCTCCCATTTGCAATCCCCACCGACCAGCTTTTAACTTTGTCTTTTGAAAAAAGCTAAAACGTCGAGTTTTTATTTCAAAATATACTCTTTTTCTGCTCTAAGCTGCAGAACTGCTGGTTTCTTTCCTACAAGCTTACTGCTGCGTTCATTCGGCTGGCTTCCGCCCATATAAACACAGTACTCACCTGCTTCCACACGATTTACTGCCTGCTCATCGTACAGGGCAAACGCTTCAAGAGGAAGCGTAACCGTAACCTCTTTGCTCTCTCCCGGTTTTAAGGATACTTTGCGAATTCCCTTAAGCTGAGGATTAGGCGTTCCCTCTCTGCATGCTTTCACATATACCTGAACGGTTTCCGTTCCTTCCACATCACCGGTATTCTTCAGAACTGCACTGACCGAAATTCCTTCTTCTTTAATTAGGTCTGAAGATATCCTGACATCACTATATGTAAAGTCTGTATATGATAAGCCATATCCAAACGGATAAAGAGCCTCATTTTCCATATAACGGTAGGTTCTTCCCTTCATGGAATAATCCGTAAATTCCGGAAGTTCCTGTGTGGAACGATAGAAGGTAACCGGAAGTCTGCCCTCCGGATTCTTGTCTCCGAAAAGTACATTTGCGATTGCTTTTCCGCCCTGTGCTCCGGGATACCACCCTTGCAGGATTGCCGGAATATGCTCATCCGCCCAGGTAACTGCCAAAGCGCTTCCTGACAAAAGAACCAGCACAACGGGTTTTCCGCTCTCGTATACGGTCTCCAAAAGCTCCTGCTGCTTGCCGGGCAGATCAAGCCCCGGCTTGTCACCGCTGGCATACTGATTACCCTGATCCCCCTCTTCGCCTTCCAGTCCTGAATCCAATCCCAGACACAGAATAACTACATCGCTCACATCACATATACTTTTCACTTCTGCAAGACGGTCACTTCCCTGACTAAGTTCACTGATTTTATCTTTATACAAATGACAACCCTCAGAGAAAAGGACTCTCACCTCATCGCCTACATAATCCTGAATCCCCTCAGAGATTGTGTAGTATCTGGATGCCGTTCCCTCATAATTGCCTACAAGCGCCTTGCGATTATCCGCATTCGGTCCAATAATACCTATAGTCTTCAGCTTTGTCTTATCAAGAGGAAGAAGGTTGTCTTCATTTTTCAATAAGGTAATACACTTTTCCGCTGCTTTCAGATTCAGCGCTTTCATTTCACTGGAATCTACTACCGTATAAGGAATATCATCATACGGCGTACTGCCTTTTTCATCAAACACGCCCAGCTTCATTCTTGCCGTAAACAGATTCACTAGCGCCTCATCCAACCTCTCTTCGGATACCATTCCCTGTTGTACCGCTTCTGCCATATAAGCAAACAACTGTCCGCAGTTTAAGTCGCAACCGTTGTTCATCGCCATGGCTACAGACTCCAGCGCTCCGCTGGTAACACCATGTCCTTCGTGAAAGTCCTTAATCGCCCAGCAGTCGGACACCACATGTCCCTGAAATCCCCATTCCTTCCGCAAAATATCCTGAAGAAGGGTCTTGTTTCCACAACAGGGATCCCCATTCGTCCGGTTGTAGGCTCCCATAACCGCCTCTACCTTAGCTTCCTTAACACATGCCTTAAATGCGGGGAGATAAGTCTCATACATATCCTGCTTACTTACCACAGCGTTAAAGCTATGGCGCAGATCCTCCGGGCCGCTGTGTACAGCAAAGTGCTTAGCACAGGCTGCCGCTTTCATATAATTCTCGTCATGCCCCTGCAGACCCTCTACAAACCTTACCCCTAATCTGGAGGATAAATAAGGATCTTCTCCAAAGGTCTCATGTCCCCGTCCCCATCTGGGATCTCTAAAAATATTTACATTAGGCGACCAAAAGGTAAGTCCCTTATATATATCCGTATCTTCATATTTTTGCTGCATATTGAACTTAGCGCGCCCCTCTGTAGAGATTGCATCCGCAACCTGTTCAATAAAATCTTCGTCAAAAGTAGCCGCCAGCGAAATCGCCTGTGGAAATACCGTTGCCACTCCGGCTCTTGCCACCCCGTGAAGCGCCTCATTCCACCAGTTATACGCCTTAATCCCAAGCCTCTTGATCTCTGCGGCTCCATGCAGGGTCTGAAACGTCTTTTCTTCCAGAGTCATCTGCTTAACCAGCTTCCTTGCCCTTTCTCTGTACTCTTCAATTTTTGCCTCATTTCTCACAAGTTCCATATACATTCTCCCGTTAGTTGTTATTAAATTAACAGTTTATACACTTCTGCGTGCTACAGCTTAATTATATTTTACTCTATTCTGCATTTCTTCTTATATCTTGTTTTCCTGTCATCATATATTGCTAAAGTTTCTGTTTTGATAATTTCATTTAAAACATTTCCCAGTTAATTTCTCTGTATCATTTTAAATTATATGCTGATTTTTCTTGGTTCTTTTGCAATATTTTAGTTATTTGTCTGATTTCACAAGAAGATTTTGTATACTTTTACCATTCAAAGCATTAGCAATATTTGATTTGCCTCTTGTCAAAATATGAGATTGGAATTAGTATAAGGTAGGATATGTAACGAAAGAAACTGATATAAAGGGAATACTCTATGATTAAAATATTGAATGGAATTCATGAAACCGTATCTTACGATGCCATGAACGGTCTGAAACTGTATCACAACACAGAAGCAGAAAACTATCCCATTCACTGGCATACTGCTTTGGAGATTATCATGCCGGTGCACGGAGAATATACTGTAATTATCGACGGCTCCTCTCATACATTTTATGAAGGAGACATCTGGATCACGCCGCCCGGAACCCTGCACGAATTGATTGCGCCGCCTTCGGGAGAACGGCTGATCATGCTCTTTGACTACAGTATGATCTGTAATGTAAATGCTATGGATTCTTTACTCCATACGCTTCTTCCGTATACCCTGATCACCCAAAAGGAGTATCCGGACTTAAACACCCGTCTGCAATTTTACCTAAGCGAAGTCATTCGGGAATACGATAATCCCACGCCATTCACGGAGGCATGCGTCTATTCTTTGATGATCCGTTTTTTTGTAACTCTGGGACGCGCCAATTTTAATGCCAACGCCAAATTTCCCGGAATCACACGCAACAAACAGCATGAATATGTAGAGAAATTCATGATGGTATGCAACTATATTACCGATCACTGCACGGAAAATATCACGGTAGAGCAACTGGCAGATCTGGCAGGGTTTTCCAAATTCCACTTTGCCCGTCTGTTTAAGCAGTTCTCTAATATGTCCTGTTATGAATATCTGACGCAAAAACGTATTGCCCATGCCGAGCGGCTTTTGATCGAGCCGAATCTGTCCATTACGGAAGTGGCAATGCGATCCGGTTTTAACAGCCTGTCTACCTTTAACCGGATCTTCAAGGCGGCCAAGAATTGCACACCGTCTGAGTATAAGAATTTGAATAAAATTGAACGTCAACTTAACGTTTAGCTGGTTTACATGTAATATCTAAACGACCACTCGGATAAGAAATAAATTCTACGTCAGCACGCTCGATAAAGCGTTCGCGAATTGCTTCCTTAAGAATTTATTTTTTATCCGAGTTACATTTTGACTAACGTGAAACCAGCTAATAACTCCACTATAGTCGCCTAATCCACACCTTGGCTATTTGCTACAGCGTAGACTATTTGACCTTAGCGGAGTTCCCAGTTAGGATTTGCGTTATTCGATAAC
>JAAVAA010000097.1 GCA_014804285.1 Lachnospiraceae bacterium
TCTTAAGGAGCCCTTTAAAAAGCGTCAGCACTTAGTGAGGTTTTTTTTTTTTTTTTGCTGTTACGCTTTTTATAGAACGAGAGTGTGGCGACGTAGAATTTGATTTCTATCCGGGTTTTATATTGATCTCTGTATCCCAGCTAAACGCTAACTTAGTGACGTTGTCTTAAGGCACAAGCATGAAGATTTTTTCCTTAAAAAATTATTCAGCAGATATTGACAAATAATTAACAATATGCTATTATCATCTCAACAGATAAAAGGGAGTAGCTTATATCCCATAAGAAGGATATACTTGAAACGTCAGGACGATGGAAACATCCGTTTCGAGTCAGGTGGAACTGTAGCAAGACTTTTATCGCAGCGTAAATGCCGCGATAAAGGTCTTTTTTTAAACCTTGTAAACGGTATTTACAGGAAAACAAAAGGAGGGCATGTTATGTTAGGAAAGAAAAAAAGCAATGTTTATCAACAGAAGGAGCCGGGGCAGGTTGGTGCGAAATTGGGGAAAACGGCAGGCATCATTGTAGGTATATTTGCGGTGGTTTATCTGCTGGCAGGAAGTGTATATTCCCTGAAGGAAAATGAATATGCGGTAGTCAGTACCTTTGGGGTACCGTCGATTGTGGAGGAGTCGGGCATTCACTTGAAGATTCCTTATATACAAAGACTTCATAAGGTCCCCAAGACCATTAATGGTTTCCCTATCGGATATCGGACAAACAGCGACGAATCGGTGGATGCGGAGTCCTTTATGATTACAAGAGATTACAATTTTGTGAATGTGGACTTTTATGTGGAGTACCGGGTAACGGATCCTGTCAAATACCTGTATTCATCGGAGAGCCCGATTGATGTTTTGAAGATGCTTACCCAGAGCTATATCAGGGACACCATTGGTCTGTATGACGTGGACAGCGTGATCACTACCGGAAAGAACGAGATACAGGCATCGATCAAGGAAAAGATTATCGGACGTTTGGAGAAGGAAGATATTGGTATCCAGCTTGTGAACATCACGATACAGGATGCGGAGCCGCCTACTCAGGAAGTGATCAATGCTTTTAAGAATGTGGAGAATGCAAAGCAGGGAAAGGAAACTTCCATTAATAAGGCAAATCAAAAGAGGAATGAGGATATTCCTGCTGCCAGAGCATTAGCCGATGAAACGGTTAAGACTGCGCAGGCGCAGGCCGAGGAGCGTGTGAATGAAGCGAAAGGACAGGTTGCAAGGTTAAATGAGCTTTATGCTGAGTATCAAAAGTATCCGCTGATTACCAAGCAGAGAATGTTTTATGAGACTATGGAAGAGATTTTGCCGGATATGAAGGTAATTATTGAAAAAAGTGATGGAAGCACTCAGACCATGCTGCCCTTGGAGTCCTTTACGGGGGGTTCAGACAATGCCGTAACTTCAAACAATTCGACAGGTGCAGGACTTTGGAGTACGACAGGAACGGATAGCAGGCAGAATACAGTAGATTCCGAACAGGAAGCTGCTTCGGAAGATGAAAATTAACGGAGGAAAGGAAGGTTAGGAATTATGAAGAAAAAATCTTTTATGGTAACAATAATCATGGTGTTTTTCCTTGCATTTATTTTGCTCAATGCGGGATTGGTAGTTACTTATCCTAATGAATATACAGTGATCAAGCAGTTTGGAAGGATAGAAAGTATCAGGAGTCAGCCGGGAGTAAGCGTGAAGATACCTTTTATCCAGACGGCGGAGAAGATTGAAAAGGAAGTGCTGTTGTACGATCTTGCAGTAAGCGACGTTATGACGAAAGACAAAAAATCAATGATTGCCGACTGCTTTGTGCTTTGGAGGATCGATGATCCTTACAAGTATACCCAGACCTTAAGCGCCCAAAAGAGTAATGCGGAATTCCGTATTGATACCATCGTATATAATAGTCTGAAAAATGTGATCAGCAGCTTAAGCCAGGAGGAAGTGATCAGCGGTCGTGACGGGGAACTTGCCCAGGCGATAGAGGATAATATCGGGGATACTTTAAGCCAGTATGGTATTACCCTGCTGGCAGTGGAGACCAAGTCTCTGGATCTGCCGGACGAAAACAAAAATGCAGTTTATGAGCGTATGATCTCTGAACGGAACAACATAGCGGCAACCTATCAGGCGGAAGGACAGGAGGAAGCAAAGGAGATTTCCAATAATACCAATGCGGAGATCATTGTCATGCAGTCGGAAGCAGATGCCCAGGCGGAGGAGATTATTGCAAAAGGAGAGGCAGAGTACATGCGTATTTTAAGCGATGCTTATAATGATCCGGAAAAGGCAGACTTTTACCTGTTCTTAAGATCTCTGGATGCGGCAAAGAAGACTATGACCGGAAACAATAAGACGTTGATCATTGATGAGACTTCGCCCATCGCGCAGATCTTTTACTAAGATGTTATTTTTGCAAATATGGAAGGGAATAGATTGCAAAAAAAGGGGGGCTATGATATAATTAAAGCCATGGCAATGATAAAAAATTAACAATCGTTGCGGGACAAAATATAATAAAAATAAGTTTTCAATCGAACGGAGGAATGAACAATGGCAAAGAAAGTAGTTTTAGCCGGTGCATGCCGTACTGCAATCGGTACCATGGGCGGCTCACTCAGCACAACACCTGCCGCTGAGCTTGGTGCAATTGTTATCAAGGAGGCTTTAAACAGAGCAGGAGTTGCTCCCGAAGCAGTAGATCAGGTATACATGGGATGCGTTATCCAGGCCGGTCTTGGACAGAACGTAGCACGTCAGGCATCCATCAAAGCGGGATTACCGATTGAAGTACCTGCAGTTACCATGAACGTAGTCTGCGGTTCCGGTCTTAACTGTGTAAACCAGGCAGCGCAGATGATTATGGCAGGGGATGCTGATATCGTTGTAGCAGGCGGTATGGAAAATATGTCCATGGCTCCCTACGCAGTTCCTCAGGGACGTTACGGATACAGAATGAACAATGGTGTTTTAGTAGATACCATGATCAAGGATGCTCTCTGGGATGCATTCAATGATTACCACATGATTACTACAGCAGACAATATCTGCAGGGAATGGGGTCTTACCAGAGAAGAGCTGGACGAGTTCGCATTAAAGAGCCAGCAGAAAGCAGAAGCAGCTCAGAAGTCCGGCGCATTTGATGCAGAGATCGTACCGGTTATGGTTAAGAAGAAAAAAGAAATGGTTGAGTTTAAGGTGGATGAAGGTCCTCGTGCAGGTTCTACTATTGAAGGTCTTGCAAAGCTTCGTCCTATTAATCCCGACGGATTTGTTACCGCAGGAAATGCATCCGGCATCAATGACGGTGCAGCGGCAATCGTAGTGATGAGCGAAGAGAAGGCGAAAGAACTGGGCGTTAAGCCTATGGCAACCTTTGTGGCTGGAGCGCTTGCAGGCGTACGTCCTGAGGTTATGGGTATCGGTCCTGTTGCATCTACCAAGAAGGTTCTTGCTAAGACAGGTATGAAGATTGAAGACTTTGATATCATAGAGGCAAACGAAGCATTTGCAGCACAGTCCGTAGCAGTCGGCAAGGATCTTGGAATTGATGTTGATAAGCAGCTCAATCCTAACGGCGGCGCTATTGCACTTGGACACCCTGTAGGAGCTTCCGGATGCCGAATCCTTGTAACCCTGCTTCATGAGATGCAGGCAAAGGGAGCTAAGACAGGTCTTGCTACCCTGTGTATCGGTGGCGGCATGGGCTGCTCCACGATCGTTAAAATTGAGGATTAGTTAACAGATAGTGAACGACATGATGTCGTTCACTATAACATGATAAGCAGGCTTAAATTTTTAGGTCTGCTTATCCGAATGTCTGGGAATAGTTAACGAGCGCCGGGAAGTGGCGCAGAAAAGAGGTTAAAATGGAATTTATCGTATACGAGCAGAAAGGTACATACGGCATTATCACCATCAGCCGTGAAAAGGCGCTGAATGCATTGAACTCACAGGTTCTTGAAGAACTGGACAAAACACTGGATGAGGTAAATCTTGACGAAGTAAGATGTCTGATCTTAACAGGCGCAGGGCAGAAGTCTTTTGTAGCCGGCGCAGATATCGGCGAGATGAGCACACTGACCAAAGCAGAAGGCGAAGCTTTTGGAAAGAAGGGAAATGATGTGTTCCGCAAGCTGGAAACTTTCCCCATTCCCGTTATTGCAGCAATCAATGGATTTGCATTAGGCGGCGGCTGTGAGATTTCCATGAGTTGTGATATCCGTATCTGTTCCGATAACGCGGTATTTGGACAGCCGGAGGTTGGTCTTGGAATTACTCCCGGCTTTGGCGGCACACAGAGACTGGCACGTCTTGTAGGTGCAGGCATGGCAAAGCAGATGATTTACACAGCTAGAAATATCAAGGCTGACGAGGCATTCAGGATTGGTCTTGTAAACGCTGTATATACTCAGGAAGAGTTGATGCCTGCAGCAGAAAAGATGGCGGCTGGTATTGCAAAGAACGCTCCTATTGCTGTAAGGAACTGCAAGAAGGCAATCAATGAAGGACTGGATGTTGATATGGATCAGGCAATTGTGATTGAAGAGAAGCTTTTTGGCGATTGCTTTGAGACAGAAGATCAGAAATACGGCATGGCATTTTTCCTTGACAAAAATAAAGAAAAAGTAAAAGAGCCTTTTAAGAACTGCTAGTTGATTTTACTACTGCCAAAAGGCATCATCATTTGGCAGTGAAAAATACAAACAAAAATAATAGGAGGAATGAAAATGAAAGTAGGTATTATTGGTGCTGGTACCATGGGTGCCGGAATCGCACAGGCTTTTGCAATGACAGATGGTTATGAAGTTTGTCTCTGCGATATCAAGATGGAGTTCGCTGAGGGCGGAAAAGCAAGAATTCAGAAGAACATGAACTTCCTGGTAAGCAAGGAGAAAATCACACAGGAAAAAGCAGACGAGATCATGGCTAAGATTACCTGTGGTTTAAAGGATATTTGTACAGACTGTGACCTGATCGTGGAGGTTGCTCCTGAGAACATGAAGATTAAGAAGGATACCTTTAAGGAGCTTATGGATATTGTTAAGCCTGACTGCATGTTCGCATCCAACACTTCTTCTCTTTCTATCACAGAGATCGGTGCCGGCCTTGACAGACCTATGATCGGTATGCATTTCTTCAATCCGGCAGACAGAATGAAGCTGGTAGAAGTAATTGCAGGTGAGAATACACCGGATGATATGGTAGAAAAAATCAAAGCAATCGCAACAGAGATCGGCAAGACACCTGTACAGGTTAAGGAAGCTCCCGGCTTTGTTGTAAATAGAATTCTGATCCCGATGATCAACGAAGCAATCGGTATCTATGCTGATGGTATTGCAAGCGTAGCTGATATTGATGAAGCTATGAAGCTTGGTGCAAGCCATCCCATGGGACCTCTGGCTCTTGGTGATCTGGTTGGTCTGGATATCGTGCTTGCTATCATGGAAGTGCTTCAGAGCGAGACAGGCGATCCCAAGTATCGTCCTCATCCCCTTCTTCGCAAGATGGTCCGCGCAGGCAAGCTTGGTAAGAAGACTGGCGTAGGTTTCTATGATTATTCAAAGAAATAATTGTTTGTAGTAAATAATATAGCATGACAAATGGAGGAAGTAATATCATGGATTTTATGTTAACCAAACAACATGAAATGGCTAGAACTCTTTTTAAAGAGTTCGCAGAAAAAGAAGTAAAGCCTCTGGCACAGGAAGTCGATGAGACTGAAGTTTTCCCCAGAGGAACTGTTGAAAAGATGGCAAAAGCCGGTTTTCTTGGAATTCCTGTTCCCAAGGAGTACGGCGGACAGGGATGCGATCCTTTAACCTACGCTATGTGTGTTGAGGAGCTTTCCAAGGTTTGCGGTACCACAGGCGTTATCGTTTCTGCACATACATCACTTTGCTGTGACCCGATCATGACATATGGAACCGAAGAGCAGAAGCAGAAATACTTAGTACCTCTTGCAAAGGGCGAGAAGCTGGGCGCATTTGGTCTTACCGAGCCCGGTGCTGGTACAGACGCACAGGGACAGCAGACTAAGGCTGTTCTGGATGGAGATGAGTGGGTACTTAACGGATCCAAGATCTTTATCACAAACGGTAAGGAAGCTGATGTTTATGTTATTTTCGCAGTTACAAGTGTTGTAACGGATGCAAAGGGCAGAAGCAAAAAGATGATCTCCGCATTTATCGTTGAGAAGGGAACACCCGGCTTTACCTTTGGTACAAAGGAAAAGAAAATGGGTATCCGCGGCTCATCTACTTATGAGCTGATCTTTACAGACTGCCGTATCCCGAAAGAGAACCTTTTGGGACAGGAAGGCAAGGGCTTTGGTATCGCTATGCATACTCTTGACGGCGGACGTATCGGTATCGCTGCACAGGCTCTCGGTATTGCAGAAGGCGCTTTAGACAGAACTGTTGAGTACGTAAAAGAGAGAAAGCAGTTCGGAAGAGCCATCGGCGCATTCCAGAATACACAGTTCCAGCTTGCAGATATGGCAACCAAGGTTCAGGCTGCTCAGCTTATGGTATACCGCGCAGCAATGGCTAAGGCTACCCAGAAGGTTTACTCCGTAGAAGCAGCAATGGCTAAGCTGTACGCAGCAGAGGTTGCTATGGAAGTAACAACCAAGGCAGTTCAGCTCCATGGCGGATATGGCTACATCAGAGAGTACGACGTAGAGCGTATGATGAGAGATGCCAAGATCACCGAGATCTACGAAGGAACATCCGAGGTTCAGAGGATGGTCATCTCCGGTGCATTGCTTAAGTAATGCAAATCCGGTAACAGAAAATTAACAGATAATAAATAAGGAGAGAAATACAATGAAAGTTGTTGTTTGTGTTAAACAGGTACCTGATACCAAGGGCGGCGTTAAGTTTAATCCCGATGGTACTCTTGACAGAGGTGCAATGCTTACGATCATGAATCCTGATGACAAAGCAGGTCTTGAAGCAGCCCTTAGATTAAAAGATCAGTATGGAGCAGAAGTTACCGTAGTTACCATGGGTCTTCCTAAAGCAGAAGAAGTTCTGCGTGAGGCTATGGCTATGGGAGCTGACAAGGGAATCCTTGTTACAGACAGAGTACTGGGCGGAGCAGATACATGGGCAACCTCCCAGACACTGGCAGGCGCTATCCGTAATCTGGAATATGACCTGATCATTACAGGACGTCAGGCAATCGATGGTGATACCGCACAGGTTGGACCTCAGATTTCCGAGCATCTTGGAATACCGGTAATTTCTTATGCACAGAATATCAAGATTGATGGCGACAGCGTAATCGTTGAGCGTCAGTATGATGACAGATATCACGTATTAAAGGCTAAAATGCCCTGTCTGATCACAGCGCTTGCTGAGTTAAATGAGCCTCGTTATATGACTCCCGGCGGAATTTTCGATGCATACAATGCAGAGATCACAGTATGGGGAAGGGCTAATCTGGTTGATGTAGAAGACTCTAACTTAGGACTTAAGGGTTCACCTACCCAGATCGCAAAGGCTTCCGATAAGGTAAGAAAGGGTGCAGGCGAGAAGGTTACTCTTGATCCCGCTGAATCCGTTGATTACATTATCGATAAGTTAAAAGTAAAACACGTCATCTAATAAAGATATTAATGGAGGTTCAAAATGAATATTCAAGATTATAAGGGCGTATTTGTCTTCGCTCAGCAGGTTGATAATGAGCTTAGCGGAATTGCTTTGGAATTAGTCGGAAAAGGCAAAGACCTCGCTAAGGATTTAGGAACAGAAGTAACAGCAGTACTGGTTGGTTCAGGCGTTGGCGCTCTGACAGATACACTTGGAGAATACGGTGCTGATAAGGTTATCGTAGTAGATGACCCCGAATTAAAGGAATATAGAACAGAGCCTTATGCACATGCACTTTCATCTGTTATTAATGAGTTCAAGCCTGAGATTTTCCTGGTAGGAGCTACTGCAATTGGACGTGATTTAGGTCCCAGAGTATCCGCAAGAATTCATACAGGACTTACAGCAGACTGTACACAGCTTGATATCGGTGATTTCCCGATCAACCCGGTTCCGGGCAAAGAGCAGCTTCATAATCAGCTCCTCATGACCCGTCCGGCTTTCGGCGGAAATACTATCGCAACCATTGCATGTCCGGAGTTCCGTCCTCAGATGGCAACTGTACGTCCCGGTGTTATGCAGAAAGCACCTAAGGAAGCTGGCAGAAAAGCAGAGGTTATTAATTACAATCCCGGCTTTACACCCAATGATAAGTATGTAGAAATCTTAGAGGTTGTTAAGGCTGTTTCAGACGTAGCTGATATTATGGATGCAAAGATTCTGGTATCCGGCGGACGTGGCGTAGGAAGCCCGGAGAACTTTAAGATTCTGGAAGATCTGGCAGAGGTACTTGGCGGTACCGTAAGCTGCTCCCGTGCAGTTGTAGATGCAGGCTGGAAGCCCAAAGATCTGCAGGTAGGACAGACAGGTAAGACGGTACGTCCTAATGTATACTTTGCAATCGGTATCTCCGGTGCAATCCAGCATGTAGCAGGTATGGAAGAAGCTGATATCATCATTGCAATCAATAAGGATGAGACAGCGCCTATCTTTGAAGTAGCTGATTACGGACTTGTTGGCGATTTGAACAAGATCGTTCCTGCACTTACAGAGAAGCTGAAAGTTGAATTAGCTGAGAAATAAGAGAAGCGTCAGCATTAGCATCAGCATGAGCATCAGCATTAGCTGGTAAATAAGACGAAATGGAACCGGCAGAAGGAGACTTCTGCCGGTTTTGTAATGGATTTTTCTAAAGATATTGATGATGCCAATAATGCATTGTGCTATACTTCTTATAAGGTATATGTATATAATCAATGAAATGGGCAGTATTTTGATAATGGGAAAGATGGGGAGGTGGATATTTATGGAAAGACAGGATATAAGTAGTGAGCAGGGGGAAGTTGTCATTTATCAGACAGATGATGGTGACACTAAAATTGACGTTCGCTTTGTAGATGAAACTGTGTGGCTGACACAGCAACAAATGGCTGAATTATTTCAGTCTTCTCGCACGAATATTGTTGAGCATATTCAGCATATTTACGAAGAGGACGAACTAGATGAGAAATCAACATGTCGGAATTTCCGACAGGTTCGAATGGAGGGAAATCGACAAGTAGCACGAGAGATACCGCACTATAATCTTGATATGATTATTTCTCTCGGATATCGAGTGAAGTCGAAAATTGCTACTAATTTCCGCAGGTGGGCTACAGAACGTCTGAAGGAATATATGATAAAAGGCTTCACGATGGATGATGAGCGTTTAAAGAACCTTGGCGGTGGCAATTATTGGAAAGAGCTGTTAGACCGTATCAGGGATATCCGCTCATCAGAGAAGGTAATGTATCGCCAAGTACTTGATTTGTATGCTACAAGCGTAGATTATAATCCGAAAAGCGCAGAATCTGTTGCATTTTTCAAAATGGTTCAAAATAAATTGCATTACGCGGCACATGGTCACACTGTGGCAGAGATTATATTTGAGCGTGCAGACGCTGAAAAAACATTTATGGGACTCACAAGCTTCTCGGGAGATTTTCCAACGGCAAAAGATATAGGCATTGCAAAAAATTATTTATCAGAAGAAGAATTGAAAATATTAAATGGTATTGTTTCCGGATATTTTGACTTTGCGGAAGTGCAAGCTATGCGGCACAATCCTATGTATATGAGTGATTACGTTGAACATCTGGATAGTGTTTTGAAGACTATCGGAGGGAAGCTGTTGACAGATGCAGGTAGGGTGAGTCATGTTCAAGCTATAGAAAAGGCGAAACGGGAATACCAGAAGTATACAATACAAAACCTTTCTCCGGTGGAAGAAGAATATCTACGGACTATAAAGGAAATCGACAAAAAAGCAAAAGAAAACAAATGATGCAGCAGCGATGATTTGAAAAAATGGATGTAGCAGCAAAATAATGGAGCTATGCGACGTGAAAACGTGCGCAGCTCCATTTTTACAATGCCATGCAAAGGCAATTTTAATCCTTTTTCCGTTTCAGTAAAAGAAGCAATATAGTCGTTACCGCTACAGTTAAGAGTACCAAGAAAATTGTCAAAGGAATGATCCATGGTTTTGATTTCGGTACAATACGTGGTGCATCTACTGATGTGTTCGCCGTTTTTGGAGTCTCAACGACAGGCGCTCCGTTTGGGTAGAGCAGATCCAAATCTGCATTTGGTGCGTTTAGGCAGATCCAGACATTTTTGAACCCGTACCAGTAACCGACCCTTCCCCAGCTATTTTCATTTTCATCTACATAAAC
This sequence comes from Lachnospiraceae bacterium, assembly GCA_014804285.1. Classification (GTDB taxonomy): domain Bacteria; phylum Bacillota; class Clostridia; order Lachnospirales; family Lachnospiraceae; genus Suilimivivens. The sequence goes on from JAAVAA010000097.1 coordinate 10,317, forward strand.
ATTGTCATAAGAGGGCGGAGTATCATTAAATTTCAGGGAATCATATTCTGTGGAACCGGGATATCTCCACAGGAAGATATCCTGTCCTTGATAGTCTTCACTCAGTTCTCCGGATTGTTCAGTAATTTGTGCGCTATGTTCTTCGCGGAAGGAAATGCTGTCATAGATAACTTCCATGTAATCCATAGGCACCCAGCCCACAGTATCCTGGTAATCGTCATAGATACCCCATAGGATACCCGATTCATCCCGATAGGTAAAATGGATATATGCTTTATGGCCGTTTTCCCATACAGCTACCACTTCCGGCAGTTCAGGGCTTTTGTATAGAATAACTTTCCCGTCCGGGCCGTTTGCCGTAAAAGATCGTCCCATGTATTCACATTCATCAGCATGGGCCTCATAAAAAGGATCAAAGGGTTCCCAGATCACATCAGCCTTCACTGGAATAGAAAGCAGCATATAACAGATCAGCGCAGTAAACACATAAAATATTTTTTTCATAAATAACCTCCATTTGACCACACCTGCAAGTTTGTGGTCACACAAACTTGCAAGTGAAAGATTTATCTTTCACTCTTTCCTCTTTATCCGCATGAGGATCGACAAAAGAAAATTCAATCGATTCATGCATAACATTCCAAGCAGCCAAGAACACATATTGGATATGATGGCTAAACGTATAGGCCGCAATGGCCGATCATCCTGCCAGCCCGGGGACTTTGCAAAGCGACAGTAAATAAATGCTTCTGTCAGGATCACCATCAATTCCACAAGAAGCTGTATAGGCGCTGAGAATAACGGCGGCAGATAGATCCTTCCCAGCCAGCAGATCAGTACGGCAGGCGGATTGGTAAGCAGGTTTACCAGAATCACTAAAAGCAGCATATGACGCTTACGCCACCGGAACAAAAGTGCCACAACTATTTCAATTAACACAGTCAGCATGAAAGAGACTGCAAACATCCTGATCAAATAAATTTCCATTTGCTGTGTCCTCCTGAATCATCCGCATCGGGGGTATGTATATTGTGAGTCAGACGCTGGGGAAATATAGTAAATGACAAAAAATATTTGCCATTTACTATAACTTTTGGCGCATGATTGTCAACAGAAGGAGAGAAATCACACTGCCCGCGCATCCCACGAGATTTCCACCGGTTTGAGGAAGCAGTCCGAAGTATCCGGGCAGAAAACCCAAAAACAAGGCAAATGTCAGAAATCCAAAGGCAAAACCCGGCATCTTTGGCAGACAGCATGCCAGCCAATATAGAGTGATCGGCATGGTCATATTAAACAAGAACAGTGCAGCCAGCCCGGCAGGCATCAGGTCGGAAAAGAGATAGCAGCATGCCGCAAGCCCCAGGGAAATGGTAACAGTTCTTTGGAATCCATAGCGTGCAGATGCGAAGCCTCCTGCTATTTTGCCGGTCACAATGCTAAGGACAGCGAGCAATCCGGCTAAGGCTCCTGATTTCCAAGGAAAGGCCGTTGCCATACCGAGGCAGGAGCGGAGAATGACTACCGTCATACAACAGAAGATGGAGACCGTGGTTCCGAAGGAAAAAGCATTCTTCCTGTTTTGCCCATCTGAATCTATATCATATTTTTTCAGTATCGTGTGAATCGGCGGATTAAGCCGCTGGTGCATACAGACCCATATGACGATAAGAACTGACAAAACGCCTGCCCCAAGAAGTGCTTCTTTCCACATACCGCCTTTGGCAAGCAAAGTGCCAAGGTAGAGCCCCAAAGCACCCGGAGCTACAAAAATTCCCAATTTTTTGCCCTGCCGATTTTCAAATCTGTCTTCCAAAATGGTTTCTACCCCTCCGCCTGCATGGAATAGAGCGTTTCCAATCCCAAGAATAGCCGGATGGGTGAAGACACCAGCAAAGGTGATGATGATTCCCAGCATAGCGGACAGGAAAGAAAAGTTAATCTTTGCAAGTCTATCCTTTTCAATCAGGAAATCCAGAATTACCCCCAAGGGCATTTGCAGAGCAAAAGCACAAAAATTATAGATCAATATAAGAAAATATCCGTTTTCCCGGGGAATAAATTTCCCAAACATTGCCAGCGCACATATGCCGTCTACCAGGAAGTGGGAGAAGGAATAAATGATAGTCATGGTTGTTCCCTTCAAAGCTTGGTTATGATGGACTTTCTCTTATCATATATCATAATGCTAAAAGGGTCAACAACACCAATTGCTTGTATAGGGAGTGTTGACTTGTGAGGTGCTGGTTTGATTTTGTTGTGTTTTTATTCCGTTAAATTATTTGTGGATTTTTGAATAGATATATATATGATGACATGATACAATATAGTTGTTGGACATTTTGACGAAGTGAGATTTTATAAGGAACAGCTATGATGGATAAGAAAGTAGAAATTATAAAGGACGCTGATGGTAAAAGTATTGTAGTCATCAATGATCTGCGCTTCAAGGGAAGGCGGAGTGTGGATTGGAACATTGTTGGGAATTGTCTAAAAGAATATATTGGGGAGTATGCTGAGATTACGGAAACATCAGATGTTGTATACATAGGTACGGATTTTCCAGACGAGTTTGCACATTCCAAAGATACAAAGGAGTTAAGGGGTGCAAACATGTATGCAAAAGCAAATTCTTCAAGCATAGTAAGAGAGATGATTGAAATTGCCACGAATAAAACTTTTGCAGAGAATTATGCACAAAAACATAACATAGATGCAAAATTTGGCTGGTACAGGTATGATACACGTTTTGCAATACCTGTTTATGATGATGCAGGCGAACTGATAAGGTATAATGTTTTTAAGGCAAGAATACTGGTGCGTCATGCGCAGGATAGGAAATTGTATCTGTATGATATTTTAAGGACAAAAAAAGAAACGAGCAAGCCGCTTGAGCAATAGCTGTACGGTCGAAAAACTCATTTCTTTATAGTCCACATTTTAAAGGTATACGGTGGTTTTGTCAAGTGTAAAAATATTGATTCGGCAATTATACTTACTGCGATGAATTGCAAAATATATCTAACCTATTGTTGTAATACAACCCACTCAACCCCGAAAATACTCTGTCGTCTACAGAGGGTGATGGAATCATTTTCGGCAACGGAAGAGGATAGTTCCCCGGAAACAACAAAGGATTGCGATATGCCCTGAACCTCCACCACCAGATGATGCTCATCTCCAAAACGTTCAAAACCTAAAACTCTGACAGTTTCACATCTTCCCTGCTCAAAAGTAGTAACTACATTGATAACAGGCGAGGACAGAAGGGAGAGAAACATCACAGCGAGTAGTATAGACAGAAATTTCCCGATATGCTCTTTGCGCTTCCGGATCAGAAGTGTCAACAGATAGCAACCGGCCAAAACAAGAGTATAAATAATAAAAAATGCAATATAGTCTATATTGAGGGTCTTCCCAAACTTAAACAAAAAAAGCAGATCAATCAGGCAGAGGAAGAAGGGGAAAGAAATCTGATAGGAATCTGTCCTCTCTGATGTCATTTTGGGATAAAGGAAAAGATACATTCCATAGCAGAAATGAGGTATCAAAATAAGGCATGTCAGCTTCAGGTTTTGGGGCATAAGAAATGACAGAAGAAAAAGTGCCGCAAGAACAAAGTAGATGATACGGCAGACCTTTTTCTCCCTTATAATAGTCTCCTCATCCCAATGAGTTAAAATGTATTCTTTTTCTTCTTGTATGCGTGCCGGCTTCCTTTCGGATAGCCGCTCCGCCAGGCGGGACTTTTTGGCAGGAATTCCCAGAGACTCAAGATAGGACAGTGCAGGGACACTTTCCAGCATATTAAGTTCAAATACTGCCAGTCTCTTACCGGTATGAGATTTTAATTTTACGGAGGTTTGTATATCCAAAGTAATCTGTTTAATATCACTGTAATGGAAGGTGCGGGTTCTGCCAATGGCAGGTGTGTAAGAAAGCATGCCGCCATCAATCACCAGTTTTCGTCTGAAATAGGAGAGAATCAGGTAAAAGCAGCAAAAACACAGGAGACCGAAGCTGAGTGTAAAAATGGCAGCCATTCCAAGGAGTTCCAAGAAATTTAGTGAATAATATATAGAATAGATGATACAGCCAATATAAAAGGGAGTGAAAAATATAGAACCCAAAATTCCGATGAGAAGAGGAAGCTTTGGCTCCCGAACTATGTAGTTATCCATGTTAAGATCCTTTCTGTAAGTGCATCATGCAGGCAAAACCTGCTATTTCCCATCTGCATATATTTCATTGTTAAAAGCGGCTATATGTTTCCACATAGCCACTTGTTAAGTAATTCCATTCGAGTTACTAATGCTTTTAGTAGTCCGCTTTGCGGTAAGACGTACTACCAATAGAATACCATACTGTTGAAAGGAGTCAACTAAATCCTACAGATACTTCTCGCGAATAAGCTGGGCGATTGTTTCCCGATCCAGAAAGGGAATGATGGGGGTGATTGCTTTGAGGCCGTTTCGTTCGCACTCCTTCTGAGCAATGGTTTGTTTGGTATCCTGCGGCAGGAATGGCATAAAATCCTCCACTTCCTCCACTCCTTCTTTCTCATAAATTTTCAGTGCCAGCCTGCTTATCGCATCCCGGGCAAGAAAGGGCAGTAAATTCTCTATAGCTCCATACTCTCCGGCTTCCGCCCACCTGTCTGCAATCTGCTCCAGCACCTGACGGCTGACAAAGGGGGCAATGTTATCCAAATTTTCCCGTTCTGTGGAATCAGCGTATTTCAGTGCCAGTTCATTCACCAAATCTTTGCCGATAAAGGGCAGAATATCCTCAATATCATCAAGGCTGGGAAGGGGCTTATCCTGAGTCAGCTTTGCAAATCCTTCGTCCATTTGATCCGGCAGAAGCAGCGGTGCCACGTTCGTCAGTTCTTCCATGGTCACCGGGTTCGTTTCCATATATTGCTCCAGATCTCCTTTCGCGGCACTGCGCAGCAGCCCGGAAGCATCTCCCAAAAGGTCGTCCGTAGTCACATTAAAAATTTGTGCCAGTTCCGGCAGTTTGCTAATATCCGGCATGGTGTTGCCTCTCTCCCAGTTGGAGACGGCTTGAAAGCTGATTCCCAGCTTGTCCGCTAGTTCCATCTGAGTCATATTCTGCTTTTTGCGCAATTCCGATATTCTCCTGCCGGTCTGGTTCATGTTGAACGTAAATTTTTGTTCCATTTTTACCTCCCGCCCGCGAAAGCGGGCATTTTCCATTTTATTTTTGGTTGCTTTTGTCTCAGGCCTGTAGCATTATTTAACCACACTCCGTTCAAAATAACTATCAATTTTTCCTTGAATCGGACAAGAATAAGCTTTTGGGGGAATTCAAGCAGTAATTGAAACGAACATAATTTCATGTCAGATTATTTGCGGAATGTTAAGATCCTTTGCATAAGTTCTAAAGATATTTGATTGCTTTGCAAATATCAAATGGCTTATACTATCCGTAAAGGAGGCTTTGTAAAATGGAATTAGGAAAAAACATTCATAGCTTAAGAAAAGCAAAAGGCTTTTCCCAGGAAATATTGGCGGAAAAAGTGAAGGTCACGAGGCAGACTATTTCAAATTGGGAGTTGGGAGAAACTTCACCTAATCCGGAACAGCTAATACTTTTGTCCGGTGCATTAGGTAAAAGCATAGATGAATTAGTGGGTAATGAAATTATGAACGAATTGAAAGAAGGAAGCAAAGATAGTGCAAAGGCGATAAAAGAAATATATATTGGTTTTGCACTTCTTTGCGGAACAATAGCCGGGGTATGGTCTTTTTCGGCAAACAGGTTTCGGTATTCTGAAATGATGCTGATTGCGGGAGCGGGCATGCTTATGGGAGTATGTTTGGCTGTAATATGCCATAATATATTGAAATACTTAAAGAGCTCATTTATGTAAAATTTGAAACTCGACACCAAAGATACTTTTTCTGCTGCATACTTTTATAACATCTCCCACATCAGTGGATTCATACAGTGACTTGGACACACTCATATTCTGCTCATCACTATGCCAGGTAAACTGAAAATAATAGTTTGTGCCGGATTTGGGGGCACTGCTGTCGTGCTTTTTGGTAACAATGACAATATCATGCTTCGGACTGTCAAAGGCGGTAATGTAATTAATGGCATGGCACATATCCATGGAGAGCAGAAAGAAAATACAGGCTGCCAACAATAATTTTAGAGGATGTTCCTTTATCCTTTTTATACAGAGCATAATAAGGTACGGAATCAGTAATATGATTGTAGTTGCAAGAGAAAAAGTCATCCAAGTACGCATAGGCATGTTGATTCTATCAATAAAGTTAAGAAGAATGAAAAGAGCAATGGCACTGGAAAGCACAGGAAATGGTATATGATACTCGTCGCAGCTTTTGGCATCTGTCAAGATCATTTTTGGAAATAGCCATAAATACAGACAATAATAAAAAAGAGGGATGGAAAGCAGCGTGAAAAGCATCCATTTTAATGGAAAAATAAATGCTGCAAAACATAGAACTGTTGTCAAAATTCCAAGGATACGAATAATCTTTCTTTGGCGTGCAATTTCGGAGGGAGACCATTTAAAAAGGTAATCCATGTGAGGGTTACTTTCTGGAAATCTGCCCGGCTTTAAGAAAAATTTTCTTTGAGGGGAAGGTGTCTTTTGCTTTTCGGTAAAGGGAACTTCTCTTTCTTGCAAATAGTAAAGAGCTTCCATACAGCCGTTCATATTTAATTCAAAAGAAGCAAGCCTTTTCCCTTCATGAGAATACAGAATGAACTGTTCCTTCTTCATTACAATTTTGTCAATATCATTATAATAAAAAGTTCCCAAGAACTGTAAAACCGCCGAAAACAAAAGAGGAGATAAGGATAGTCGATAGATCATTGTGCCTGATCCCGGAAAGAACAGCCAAAAAACAGCATATACCAAAAAATGCGGTATCAATAATACTAAGGATTAACAGGAATTTATGTTCATGAACTGTGATAATTTCCATAATATGAATACTCCTGATAGCGAATATGAAAATATTATAAGGCAAAAGCTAATATTTAACAAATTTTTATTGAATCTTAAACTCAACAACCTTTCAGCATAAGTCTTTATTTTTTCAATAATATGTGAGAAAATAGGAAGGTATGAGGAAAAGGAAGAGGAATCAGCTATGGCGAAGAATAAGGAAATTAAGACCAACGCAATGCGCATACTGGAAAGAGAAAAGATTCCTTTCAAGCATTACACCTATGAGTGTGATGAGTTTGTGGATGGATTGCAGATTGCGGACAAGCTTTCGCTTCCCTATGAGAAGGTATACAAAACGCTGGTGACTCAGGGAAGCAGCAAAAATTATTTTGTGTTTGTCATTCCGGTAGCGGAGGAGCTGGATCTGAAGAAAGCAGCAAAGAGCGTGGGAGAAAAGTCTGTATCCATGATCCATGTGAAGGATATCAATGGGATCACGGGATATATCCGCGGCGGGTGTACGGCTATCGGGATGAAAAAGCAGTATGTGACCAGATTGGATCAGTCTGCCAAAGGGAAGGAAGCTATCATTATAAGCGGCGGGCGGATTGGTTCCCAGATTGAACTTGCACCGGAGGATTTCCTTCGGGCATGCAGGGGAGAATATGGAGATATTATAGTGTCATAGGTTTCTCTTTGTGGACAAAGAGACAAGATAATGGGTGTATAAAATAGAATATTAATATGACTATAGGAGTCAAAAGGTATGAATAGTATGTCACAAATCAATATGCAGAAGAAACAGGAACGGAAAAGGGAAAAGTTGGAACGCAAGAAAGAAAAGCTCAGGAGAAAGCGATGGAAACGGATCAATTCTCGAATTGAGCGTGGGATTGTATTTCTGGCAGCGGTAGTATTTGGTGTCAGTGTATTGTTGGAGATTGATGAGGCGAGGAAGGGGAATCACCATGAGTGAAAAAAGTATTCTGGATTATGAAACCGTAGAATTGGATGATAATGACAATAGTGTCGTAATTATTGACCAGACCAAACTTCCCGGGAAGACGGAGCTTATTAAGCTTCATACGGCGCAGGAAATATGGGATGCAATTTATCTGCTGAAGGTACGCGGCGCACCGGCAATCGGCGTGGCGGCGGCCTTTGGTATTTATGTGCTGGCTAAAGAGATTGCAGGAGAGATTGGCGGCGACGGCAGGTTTGACCGCTTTTATGAAGAGTTTCACGAGCAAAAGGATTATTTAAATTCTGCCCGTCCTACAGCAGTCAATCTTTCATGGGCGCTGAACCGGATGGAACAGGTATGTCTCCGTGTGGGAAAGGAAACAAGCAGTATCCCGGCAGTGCTTAATGCGCTCCATGATGAGGCAGTGGAGATGAAAGAAGAGGATATCCGGGTGTGCCGTTCCATTGGGGAATATGGTCTTAGTCTGCTGAAGCCGGGGGATGGGATTCTTACCCATTGTAATGCAGGGCAGCTTGCCACCTGCAAATATGGAACCGCGACAGCGCCTATTTATCTGGGGCATGAGAAAGGGTATGGATTTCATGTGTTTGCGGATGAGACAAGACCGCTTTTGCAGGGAGCAAGGCTGACAGCCTATGAGCTGCAGTCAGCGGGGATTGATGTGACATTGATCTGCGACAATATGTCTGCAATGGTGATGAAAAATGGCTGGGTGAATGCCGTGTTTGTAGGATGCGACCGGGTTGCGTCAAACGGGGATGCAGCGAATAAGATCGGAACTTCGGTGGTTGCCACAGTGGCAAAGCATTACGGGATTCCTTTTTATGTATGTGCGCCAACCTCCACGATTGATTTACATACGCCAACCGGCAGAGAGATCAATATTGAACAGCGTCCGGCAGAGGAAGTGACGCAGATGTGGTACAAAGAGCGCATGGCGCCGGAAGGGGTGAAGGTGTTCAATCCTGCCTTTGACGTGACGGATCACGATCTGATTACTGCAATCATTACGGAGCATGGCATTGCAAGAGCGCCATATAAGAAGTCTCTTGCGGACTTATGTCAAAAGAAATGGAATTAAAATAATGAAGAAGAATATGAGGGAAAATAAGATTACGGAGGGCGTGATCTGGAAACAGTTGCTTTTCTTCTTTTTCCCCTTACTTTTAGGTACATTTTTTCAGCAGCTTTACAACACGGTTGATGCTGTGATCGTAGGGCGTTTCGTGGGAAAGGAAGCATTAGCGGCAGTGGGCGGAGCTGCTGCGATGATTGTCAATCTGTTTGTGGGATTTTTTATGGGAGTATCAACAGGGGCGACTGTGACGATTTCCCAGTTTTACGGCGGAGGCGGCAAAAAACAGGTCAGGGAAGCTATTCATACGGCGATTGCCGTATCAATTGCGGCAGGGGCGGTTATTATGGCAATCGGGTTGATCTGGGCGCCGGCAGCGCTTGAATGGATGAACACACCGATAGAGACCATGGCGGATTCTGTAATCTATATCAGGATTTATTTTTGCGGAATGATCGGAAATCTGATTTACAATATGGGTGCGGGGATTTTGCGGGCTATGGGAGATTCCAGGAGACCGTTGTACTTTTTGATTGCCAGCTGTTTGGTAAATATCGTGCTCGATATCTTCTTTGTAATTGTCTTAGGGTTAGGAGTGCTGGGAGTAGGGCTTGCAACGATTTTGTCACAGCTTTTCAGCGCGGTACTGGTATGTGTTTCATTAGGACGGCTTGAAGAGGATATGCGGCTTCGGCTTCGGGAGATCCGTTTTCAAGGCTGGGTGGTCAAGAGAATCATCTCCATTGGCCTTCCGGCAGGGGCGCAGACCCTTACCTATTCCCTGTCCAATATGATCGTGCAGGCGGATGTGAATTATTTTGGAACGGCTACGGTGGCAGCCTGGACTGCTTATAGCAAGATTGATTCCGTTTTCTGGATGGTGATCAGCTCTTTTGGGATTGCAGTGACCACCTTTGTGGGTCAAAATTATGGAGCCGGACTCTACAAGCGGGTACGCAGCGGGGTACATCAGTGTCTGTTTATGACAGTGATTGCAGCGCTTGCTATCAGCGGGGTATTGCTTCCGGCGGGAAAATTTCTTTTGGGCCTGTTTACAAAGGATCAGGAAGTGATTGTGATCGGAATAGAAATGATGAGGTTTTTAGTTCCTTTTTATATTACATATGTGTGCGTTGAGATTTTTTCGGGCGCATTGCGGGGAATGGGAGATGCTCTGATTCCCATGTTGCTTAGTTTTGGCGGGATTTGTGTGCTTCGGAGTGGATGGCTCCTGGCGGCGGTGCCTGTATGGAACAATATGAAAACGGTGATGTTCAGTTATCCCCTTACATGGATCGTGACCTCCGTTTTGTTTGTCATTTATTATCGTATTTATGTTAGGCGCCATAAGATTGCGTAATGAGAAGAAAAGGAAGATAGGAGAGAATGACATGTCAGGAAAATCAAAGCAAAAGAAGCAGGAGGCGCAGTCTTTTATGTCAGAAAAGCAGGCGAAGAAAGCTATTTTGGACATTGGACAGCGGATGTATGTGAGGAATTTTGTTGCGGCAAATGATGGCAACATTTCTGTCCGAACAGGTGAAAATGAAGTCTGGGCTACGCCTACGGGAGTTTCCAAAGGCTTTATGAAAAAAAAGATGCTTGTGAAGGTGGACTTGGACGGAAAGGTGTTGGAAGGAACCTGCAAGCCTTCTTCAGAATTAAAGATGCATCTTCGGGCTTATAGGGAAAACCCTGATATCCGGTCAGTCTGCCATGCGCATCCGCCAATCTGTACTTGCTTTGCCATCGCAGGGATTCCGCTGGATACGCCTGTACTGGCGGAGGCAGTGATCACACTGGGAAACGTGCCGGTAGTGCCATATGCGGAGCTTGGCTCGAAAGAAGTACCGGAGGTGATTGCACCTTATTGCCACACCCACAATGGGGTACTGCTGGCAAATCACGGCGCAGTAACCTGGGCGGAGGATGCTTATAGTGCCTATTACCGCCTGGAATCCATGGAGTACTATGCCAATATTCTGATGCTGACCGAAAAAGTTATCGGAAAGCAAAATAAATTGACGAAGCAGCAGGTGGAAAGTCTTCTGGCTATGCGTGAAAAGTTCGGGATCACCAGAGGCGGCGTTCCCCAAATTCCGGACGAGGTGGAGCAATGATAGAGATTTGCAACATTACCAAAAGGTTCGGAAACTTTACCTGTCTAGATCATGTGAACCTGATCATCCCTGATGTGAGTATATATGGACTGGTGGGGGAAAACGGTGCGGGAAAGAGTACACTTCTTCGATTGATTTCCGGTGTTTACCGCCCGGATGAGGGAGAAATCAAAATAGACGGAAAAGAAACTTCTCGTGTAGCAGCAAAGAAGGAAATTTTTTATATGCCGGATCGTCAGCATTATGAGAGAAATGATACACCGCTGAGCATCGGAAGGTTTTATAGAAATTTTTATCCGGAATTCGCAATGGAAGAGTACCGCTATCTTCTGGAAAACTTCGGCCTTGATGAAAATGCGCTTGCGGATTCTTTTTCCAAAGGAATGAAAAAGCAGATGTTTATTGCCGCAGCAATTTGTGCCAATACGAAATACCTTTTGTGCGATGAGGTATTTGACGGATTAGATCCCCAGATACGAAGGACGGTCAATGAACTTTTAAAAAGCGCGGCGAACGGGCGAAAGATGACAATTCTTATTGTTTCCCATTATATGGAGGAACTGGACAAGATCTGTACGGAAAAAGGATTTCTACATCGGGGCAGGATCCTGGCGCAGGAGGAATGGAACCGTCTGCTTGCAGGGGAGGAGACATAAGATGGAAGGGTGGAAGAGATTTAGCGGTCTTTTAAAAGAGGACTTAAAAAGCAAGCTCGGTATGATCGTGGCAGTCTGGTATGTGCTTGGAATGTTCTGCCTGTTGTTTTCCATGAAAATGACCGTACCAACGGGAGAGATGCGGAGTCTTTATGTGGGGGCAGGGAATACCTCCTTTTTTACGGCAACCATTATTATCGGCGTTATCATGGGGGCGGGAACATTCCGCTTTTTGCATTCGGAATCCAAGACAGATTTGTATTTTGGACTGCCTTTTACAAGAAAGCAGCTATTTGCAGCAGGGATGATAAACAATTTTCTTATTTTTACATTCCCAATGGTTCTTTGCAGGCTTCTCTTTTTCAGTATTTCTCTTTCTATGGGTTACAGTGAATATGAGAGCAGTGCCGTTTCTGTATGGGCAGGCTGTGTTGTGCTTGTGCTGGGATTTTTGTTTGTGATGAATCTTTCCTTGTTGGCTTTTTTGCTGGCTCAGAATACCGGTTACAGGATAGGGCTATTGGTTTTGTTCCTGTTTGGACCGGGAACAGGTATCCTGCTCTGGAAAAAGATGTTAAAAGCGCTGGTTCCTTCTTTTTACAGATCGGAATTGCTGGAAATGCTAAAGGGGTATTTGTCTCCCCTTGCACTGCTTGGAAATGCTGCGGGAATCCATGAGTATGCAGATGGGGCATACTGGATAATGGAAAGCCATCTGCCTTATCTTCTCTATCTGGTTGTGGCAGCAGTGATTCTTTCTTTGATAAATCTTGGAGTTTTTGCTATCCGCCCGGCGGAGCGGAGGAGCGGCATGTTTACCTTCCGCATTGCAGAATATCTGGTAAGATATGGCTGTATGGCGCTTGCCGTCTTATGGTTTGTAAGCGGATTGCAGGTGTTTTCTTCAGGTGGAAATTCTTCAGTGATTATGGTCATAGGAGTGCTGATCGGGGTACCGGCGGTTCATGGACTTTTAAATATGATAATCGCGTTTGACGCCAGAAAATTTCTGACCGGCAGATGGCATCTATTGGCGGAGATTTTGGTGATGGCGGTTTTGCTTGGAGGATTCTGCCTGTGGGGGAAAAAGGGAGGAGAAATACCTTCCAAGGAGAATGTGAAATCGGCAGCAGTTGTTCTGACGGCGCTTAGGAGCGGTGATGACAGTGACCAGATTTTGAGGAATATGCAGCTTACCGGAGAGGAACTTTCCGATGCTTATGATTGGCTTTGGACGGTTTCTGGGGAGAAAGCGGAAAGAGAAACTACCTATGAGGTTTTGGCGAAATATGAGATGCATAATGGCAAAACCAAGTATTTCAAATATCAGATTCCCTGGTACGCTCTGGATAGTTTTGAAAAGATTTATGACCAGAAGAGCTTTAAAGAGGGGACTTACGAAGCTCTTCGGATGGATTCACTTAAGTATGCCGAGGTGCAATGGACGAACGGACTGGAAAGCTATACGCTGGATTTGGATGAAGAGGAGCGCCGGAAGTTTTTAGAAAGCTACCAACAGGATTTGGAGAAGCTTACCTTTGAGAAAATCTGTCAGCAGACTCCCGTTGGAAAGCTCACCTTTGCTTCTACTAAAAATCAGGGAGATGTAACCGCATATATTTATCCGGGGTTTCAGAAAGTGCTGACATATATGTCACAATTAGGAATTGATGCCGACAAGAAAGTCAGTGACTATGAATTGACGAAAATTGTTGTAGACAGCTATATGTTCACAGATGGATTGCTTTATGATGTGCGATATTTGGAATCCGAAAAGATTGTAACGGATCCTGGCAATATGACAGATATGTCACAAACTCTTTTTGTGGAGGAGTTTTGTGTGGATTCTTTTTTACATGCGATGAATCCGGATACGGAGTTTACAGTGTACTACAGGGATTCGGCGGGAAGAACAGTGAATAGTGTAAAATGCCTGGCACCGGCAAAGTAAATTGTGTCAGAGAGAAAGTGCCAACAGCTTTTTTGGCTGCCGGCACTTTCTTGTAAGCTGATTTGCAATGTATATTCACATTTGTGTATTTACATTTGTGCATTCATATCTGTGGTATTACACTTTTAATTTTGCAGTTTCTTCTTCTATCACCTTTTTATCAATTCGCTGAAATAGAATTTCTATTTCAGGAAGCTGATATCCGGAAGGAACAGACTGATGTTCCCACTGATTGGTGATGTTCAGCCATCCGCAGATTTTTTTCGAGGAAAAAGGCAGGAACGGATAGAGAAGAATCGCTAAATTAGCGATGATCTGGACACATTGATAAAGAGCGTCTTTACAGTCATGCTCGTCAGTACTCCGGGTAATCCATGGCTGTCTGGTATCAAAAAATTTGTTTGCAGAGCGTATGAAGCTAAACAGTTCCTGCAGGGCATCTTTGAAAGCGCCTTTTTCGATCAGGCGTCCTATTGCCGGGTATAATGCCTCGATTTTGGCATTTAGTTCCGTATTCGGTGAGCCCTCCGGAACGATACCGTCCCAATATTTGTTGATAAAGGATAAAGAACGGTTGATGAAATTTCCATAGGCGCCCAATAATTCGCCGTTGTGGCTGTATACATAGTCGCGCCATGAGAAATCAGAATCCTTCTTTTCCGGACCGTTTGCCAGGAAATAGTAGCGGATAGAGTCCGGTTCATAGTGCAGCAGCAGATCCTTTACCCAGATAGCATAGTTTTGACTGGTGGATATTTTCCTGCCCTCCAGAGTCAGATATTCGCAGGAAACGATTTGATCCGGTAAATGCCAGGACGCGTCATTTCCGATTAAAAGCGCGGGCAGGATGATGGTGTGGAAGGGAATGTTGTCTTTTCCATGAATATAATAATGTTTGGAGTCTGAGCCCCAAAGGCTGGCAAAGTCACCGTGGCCGTTATCAGCAGCAATCTTGCTTGCGGACAAGTAACCCAACACGTTCTCAGCCCAGATATAAATGGTTTTCTTGTCATAGCCTTCTTTCGGCACAGGGATGCCCCAGTCAAGATCCCTCGTCAGGGCACGGTCTCTCAATCCCTCATGGATATACTTTTGGGTGAATGCTATGGCATTTTTCCGCCATGCCGGGCGGGTGCTGACAAGTTCTGTCAGCTCCTTTTCCAGAGCTGAAATTGCTATATACAGGTGCTTGGACGTACGGAAACTGATAGGTCTGCTACATATAGCGCATAGCGGTTCCAGCAAATTTTCAGGTTCCAGTACGGTTCCGCAGGTATCACACTGATCACCCCGGGTCTCATCTCCGCATTTGGGGCATTTCCCGATTACAAAGCGGTCTGCAAGGAATGTGCCGCATTCTTCACAATATGCCTGGGGAACCTCCTTTTCATAAACATAAGGGCTCTCATAAAGCTTTTTGTGAAATTGTGTCACAAATTCTTTGTGCTCCGGAGAGGAGGTTTTGGTGTATACATCGTAACTGAATCCTAATTTTTGAAAACATTCTTTAAATTCCTCGTGATAATAATCGCTGATTTCCAGAGGCGTTTTTCCTTCCTTTTTGGCACGGATCGCAACCGGCGTTCCATGGCAGTCGCTGCCGGAGACAAAATATACACGGTCACCCACCGCCCTGTGATATCTTGCTAATACATCGCCTGGGAGCAATCCCGCAATATGGCCTATATGCAAAGAACCGTTGGCGTATACCCAGGCATTTCCAATTAAAATATTTTTCATTGTAGTTCTCCTTTTAGTCAGTAAATTTAGATGTGATCATAAACGTATCCGTAAAATGTATAGATCCGTTTAGTGTGGGGATATCAATTTGGTCATTAAAAAAGCCCTCCTCTCTGAAAATTTCTTTTCAGGGACGAGAGCCTTATGCTTCGTGTTACCACCCTAAATTCACTTAGACCTCACGGTATAAGCCTTATCAACTACGGATGAGAAATGATTCATCGATAGTCTATCACTGTAACGGGTGCACCCGTCGTAGCCTTGGCAGATTTGCTTCGGTACGCAGCTCCGGGACCATTTTCGACAGTTCCTTCTGTGCCTGCTCTCACCAACGCAGACTCTCTGTGACGTATCTAACCATCTACTCTTCCCTTCATTGCCTTTCGCAGTATTATAGCATGGTTTTTCTGTATCTGCAACAAGTTCAGATACTTTGAAATTATAACAACGAATGCATGATACAAGCTTTTTAGAAAACTTATGTTATATACTTGACAAACAATGTCTACAGATGTAAACTCGAATTGTCTACAAAAGTAAACAATGATTATATTTATCAGTTAAAAGCAGAAATAGGAGGCTTATAATGGAGAAAAAAAATGCGGTTTCCGATGCGGAACTTGAGATATTGGAAGTGTTGTGGGAAGCGGGCGAAGCTCTAAGTGCAAATGAGATTCGCACCAGGTTGAATGAGAGGAAGGACTGGGAGCGGACTACAGTGCTTACCCTGATCCGAAGACTGCTGGATAAGGAAATACTTTTACAGGAAAAGAGGGAAGTTTACTATTATTGTCCGGTGCTTAAACGGGAGGAGTATATCAGGCAGGAGACCAGAAGCTTTGTGGACAAATTTTTCAGTGGAAGTTCCAGGAATCTGGCAGCGGCGTTGGTATCCGATGAACAACTTAGCAAAGAGGAAATCAATGAACTTCGGGATTTCTTTAACAGAGATATATAAGCAGGAGGCAGCGAAAATGGGAAATCAGATTTTTTTGACCATAGTATCACTTTCTTTATCCGGAGCACTGATTGGAATTCTGATTCTGTGCCTTCGGCCTCTGACCAGAAGACTTTTTTCAAAGAGATGGAATTATTATATCTGGCTGGTGATGGCGGCACGGCTTTTGATTCCTGTCAGTCTGGGGATTAACTTAATGGGAAGTCTGTTTGCGGCAGGAAATGAATGGAACAGTGCCAGAACAGAAAATGCTATTAGGACAGAAAGCGCCATCAGGACAGAAAATGTCATCGGAGAAGAAACTGACCAGGTGACAGCAGATCAGCAATTGAAATATGGAAACTCTGTTATTACCGACAGGGAACAGCAGAAAATTTCTACAGAGAAGATTTCTTCAGAAAAGAGTGTACGGAATCCTTTGAACAGGCAGACGGTATTCTCGTATCTTTGGCTGGTCTGGCTCTTTGGGGCAGTTTTATCAGCTTGCATAAAAGGAAATGATTACAGGAATTTTGCAGCTTATGTGAAAACAGGTCAAAAGGAGATCACGGAAGGAAAAGTCCGTCAGATTGTAGATGAGTTATCCGGCAGGCTGGGTATAAAAAGGGTACTCAAAGTGTATGAAAGCCCAATGGTTTCCGGACCTATTTTGATCGGACTTTTACGCCCCTGTATCATTCTTCCGGAAGGAAGCTTGGTGCAGGAGGAGCTGTCGCTGATTCTTCACCATGAGCTGATTCATTATAAGCGCAAAGATTTGTGGTATAAATGGATATATCAGGCAGTGCTCTGTATTCATTGGTTTAATCCGCTGCTTTACCTGATTGAACGGAAATTAAACACGGATTGTGAGCTTGCCTGTGATGAAGCGGTTATGGAAATCCTTACAGTGGAAGGCCGGAAAGCATATGGAAACGTGCTGCTAGATGCAGCGGAGCAGAAGCTGAAGTTTAAGAAAAGTGTTCTTGCTACCACCCTCCTTGAGGATAAGGGGACTCTGAAGGAACGGCTGAACGCAATTCTCCATTATAAAAAAACAAAGGGGATTCTGGTAGTATTTTCAGTATGCTTTCTTGGCGTGATCGTGGTACTTGCCGGATTTGCGGGCGCTAAAAACAGCAAATCGCACAATGCTCATTCTGCAGCAGGAATGTTTATGGCAGGAGATTATATTTCCGCTTGGGATCGTGCATCGTCTGACTATATATCTTTATGGGACACCATTGGTGAAACTGTCGGATCGGTGTGGGATAGCCTGGGACAGATGTGGGGAGATTTGGGTGAAGCGCTTTCAGATGCGATGACCATTACGGGAGAACGTTATGAAATAGTCATATCGGATTTTAACATTCATGGAGAAGCATGGAAGGTATATGAGGATGACAAGGCGATTGCAGGCGAGGATATCAATGACAGGTGGCGGGCATATGACTATATGGGAAACGGCAACGGCATGGATGTGGATTGCAAGGAACTGATATTGAATGGTTCTGACACTTATGAGATCCTCTATGCAAAAGAGGCGTTTACTCAGACACTGGATTTTGAGGCTGAGCTTGCTGTAGGCAAAATGAAGCTGGTTCATGTTGGAGAGGATGGAAGCGTCACGCTGCTTGCAGAACTGGAAGCGGGAGATTCTTTTAATGCCAGTGTCAGCATACCGCTGACAGAAGGGAGGAACGCGGTAAAGATCGTAGGGCAGGGAGCCCAAATCAGAAATTTGCATTTCAAGTTTCATGATCAGAACAATAAGAATGTGATGAAGCTTTTTGCATCAGATGTTGATGAAGCAGCAGGGCAGATCTGCGATGAATTCAGACAGGGAAATGTAAATATTAAAAAATTCATGGAGGTATTGCCATACCTGAATCAGGATGATCTAAGTGAATGCGCGAAAATTCTTTTTGACAGCGGCATAGACCTGACCATGGATCAGATTACGGATCTGGTGATGTATGGAGAAGAGCAGATAGGAAAATATTTGGCAGATGCGGTGGAAAAGGGTACTATGAGAGCGCTTACCGGTGATGAGATTATGGAGCTGGTTTATTATATCAGTTCTGCTGACGCTTTAAGACTGGTGGAATGCATGACGGAAACGATGGATTTCGACGCACTGGAGGAACTCTTGTTTTATTTAGATGCGAAAGATGGGGAAAAATGTCTGAATATTTACCTGGAGCAGGGGAATGAACTTTCTTATGAGGAGTTTTCAGAGATTTCTTATTATCTGGAAGAAGATGCAGTTAAGCAGTTGTATGAAAGAAGGAAATAATTGGCTGATAAGTTGCACCCACGAGCCCTTTGCAGGATTTCATTATATGCAAAGGGCGTGTTTTTTCTGTTCCTTTTGGATATATCCCATTGTGAAGGTCATAGTCTTGGCGCATCCGCAAAAGTTCATCATTTGCCCCAATACCTGTACTCATTCATCATATGCCCGTAACATTTTATCAACATTGGCAAGATCCCTTATCTCATCTGCTCTGTTGTACGTATAATTCTCCGGTACTGTGTCAAAAAATTCAATTCGATCCATCTCGCTCTCTGGAAGTTCCCCAAGAGAAAAGACTTCTGCATAGAAGACTCTTCCGTTATTTCGCCCTTTTCCGTTTTCCCATATAAACTCATAATCCCAGAGAGGAAGAATCCGGCAGTCCTTGATGCCTGTCTCCTCATACAATTCCCGTTTTGCCGCTTGCAGGGGCGTTTCTCCTTGCTCAACATGTCCGCCGGGATGTTCATAGCTCTCCCGGCGCTTATGCCAGCAGTAAACCCATTTGCCCTGATATTTGGTGAAAATTACCACAAATTCAATATTTTCCAGCCTGCCTGCCGGAAATTCCGTCATCGACATCCTTCTCAATCTCCCTATAATTTATATGCTAAGCATCCTATTTTGCGTAAACATTGTACCATATTTTTCAATGGCTGCACAAGATTTATTGACCTTTGAGATCCCCATTTTTCAAGCAAAACTTAATGGAAGTGTGTATGTGTATGTGGTAAAATAATTGCAATAAATAATTGGAAATTTGAGGAGATAAGAGCGAAGCGGAGGGAGAAATTATCATATGAGGATAAGACCGTATATAGAGAACAGGGATTATGAATATATAGAAAAGTGGATTGACGATGAAAGAATTCATGCCCTATGGTGTGCCAATCTTATTCCGTTTCCTGTTACAAAAGAAAATCTTCATGCTCTTTTAGAAAAAAATGCGATAGAATGGACAGACAGTGCATATGTAGCAACAGAAACCGATGGAAAAATCATTGGTTTTTTCTGCTATTCTATTAATGTAGATGACAATACGGGATTTCTTAAATTTGTTATAGTTGACCGCAATAAACGGGGAATAGGATACGGCAAAGAAATGCTGAAATTGGCTTTACAGTATGCTTTTGAAATAACGGGAGTGAAAACAGTCCAGTTAAATGTGTTTAATGAAAATGTTACGGCAAAGCACTGTTACGAAAAAGTTGGTTTTGTTGAGGAAAGTATAACAAAGAGTGTATTCCCATATAAAAATGAATTATGGAGCAGATGTCATATGGTAATTACACAGGGAATTAATAAGAAAATGTAAAATAGTTTATCAAAAAATTATAAATATTTTATTGACGAGACATTTGTACGTTTGTTACAATAAACTAAAGCATAGAAATTCTAACGGAAATTCGTTCTATTATCTGACTTTCTAACAGCACTATAAGATAGTGCGTCATCTGATTTAGAATCCTTGCTTTATTACCAATTTAAAACTAAAAGGGCAGGGAACAGATGAAATCCTTTCTTATAAGAATGGTATGTTCCTTACCGTTCAATGAAAGGAGGACGAATGGGAAAGAATGAAGAAAAGAAGGACACAGTAGAAAAGGAGTTTGTTTCTTTCCCTGATATTACAGCGGATGTAATCAATGTGCTGCTGTATGAGGGGAAAAAGATAGCAGATGCTAAAAAGTTGTTGGCGGGACCGACAGAAACCATCTACCAGGGAGGAGAAAAACTCCGAAGCCAATATGAAGATCTTTGTAAATATGAGCTGGTGAATGGGAAGATCAAGGTTATGTACCTAATTGCCAACCAGAGCAGAACCGATGGGAAAATGCTGCTTAGGAAGGCCGGATATACAGGCGGTGTTTATCGGGAACAGTATGAAAATAAAACGCAGAACATTTTTCCTGTTGTTGAGTTTGTACTTTATTGGGGAAATCACAGATGGAAGAGCAGTCGTGATCTTCGAAGGCTGTTTCGGAAACGGAAGATTTCCGATGATACATGGAAATATATTGACGAGTTAAAGCTTCATGTATTTGAGATGAGGTATCTGCCGGAGGAAACAAGGAAACTATTCCAGAGCGATATGAGGATCGTAGTGGATTTCCTCGCAGAAGGAGATGGTTATCGCTCTGACAGGAAAATTGTACATAAAGCGGCATTGATCAAAATGCTCAAGGTGCTTTCCGGGGAAATGGATACGGAAAATGTAGAAAAATGGCTGGAAGAACAGGAAATCAGGGAGGAGGACGAGGTTACAGTGTGTGAATTATTTGACCAATATGAGAGAAGAGGAAGGGCAGAAGGAAGAGCCGAAGGAATTAAAGAGGGCGAGAGAAGAGGTATGGAAAAAGGAATGGAAAGAGGTATAGAAAAAGGTATAGAAAAAGGCGAAAATCGTTTTGCTATGCTGTTGCAAATGCTCATGGACGGCGGTAGAAATGATGACTTGCGGAGAGCCATTTCAGACCGGAGTTACAGGGAGCAGTTGTATATGGAAGTTAAATTGTCTTAAAGTGAGAGGGTGATGCACGGCTCCTAAGTGAGTGAGGAATATAAGTGGCAGGGACTGCTTAGGTCTCTGCCTTTTCTGCAAAGGTAAGGGATAATTGATGTTAAATAAAAAGCTTCTTGGAAATAAAGAAAACTTTGCTATTGAATATGAGATAGAAAGTACTTATAAACAATTTATGTATGGAAAAATATGTTATTGGATACAGGAAAAGCAAATTGGAAATTATGATGACGGAGAGACTTTAAGCGATGTTCTTTTATTTATTCCATCTATAGTAAGAGATAATGAAAATAGGAAACATGAAGGATTTTTTGAACTGGAGATGGATAAAGTGATATATTTATTATCAGGAGCAGCTTTTCTGGATGGGAATATAGAGATAGAGAAAAAGCTAATGAAGAACAATGGGCAAGGTTTAATATTTCTATTCCTGTTGATACATTTAATAATACCTATATATTTCTTATTGATTCGAATGAAAAATCGCGAGTTATTTTCAAGGATAATAAAGGGGAATACCATCAATCATTTATGGATAAAGGGTATATAGACAAAATTTTTTACCAGTTTTATCAGGAATTAAGTTCTTTATATGAAGAAATGTGTTGTTAAATAATAATTAAGCCATTCATGTGCTGAAACAGGTGTCAGTATAGCCATTAAAGATGTATATAAATATCTTGTGAATTAGGGGTGATTAAAAAGTGATAAACGATAAGGAGATTAATGACTTTCAAGAAAAAAGTGGCTTTAAAATACCACGACATTTTCAAAATTTTTTAAAACAAAATAACGGTTATAGTTTTAATGGTGGAGTTATATTGTATTCGTTGGATGAGTTGGAGGAAATGAATGAAAGTTTGCAGGTTCAAATGTATCAGCCTGATTATATGGCGATAGGCGATGATGGGGGTGGGCTAATTTTTTTGATGGAACAGGAAATAGATGCAGATGAGATTTTCGTAGTTGATATTTCAGATTATGAATTGGAAACTGCATTTTGCAAGATTAATGGATTTGAAGACTGGTTTAGCGGAGGTTGTTTAATTCCTCAAAAAGTTGATAACAGTAATACAGAATCAGATAAGAATGGAAATATATATTTGGTAAAGTTGCCTTCTAACGGAATAAAAGATTTGGTGAAAATGAAGCAAATATTTGGAATGGATATTGCTATGTCAGAATTATTGAAAATGTCAAAAACATTACCATGCAAATTAATGTCAAATATAAAATATGCAAAAGTTAAAAAAATTAATACAAGAATTTGGAGAATCTGATATATTTGAATTTCGGGATTAGATAAAGTTCTGATGGGATGAACATTACGGCTATTAATAAACTGTATGACAAATTAATTTTTTATAAGTGCTAATGTTCAGGAAAGCTTTATTGTATATTAAGAACAAAATCAGTTTATTTATTGAGAGGATAAAATATGGACAAGTGTAGTTTTCAAAATAAGGTTAAAAAGATTGCAGAAAAGGAACCAATATTATTTGCTTTAGAGTCAGACAGTAAAGCAGATAGCGAAATGATTGAAGACGTTGAAAGTTATTATGGTATAAAATTACCTGATGCATATAAGGATTTTGTAAACCAGTATGGTGGAGGATATTTTGGCTATATCGTAGTGTATTCTTGCGATAGTAATGGTATGTTTTATATCAAGGATAATGTATTAAAAGAATGGGTTTTCGAAAAAGGTTTCTTACCAGTTGTTGATTTCGAAACGGGAGATTTACTTGGCTTTCAAGTAAAGGAAGGCGTATGTCAGAGCACAGTTACTGAGTATTTGCACGAAGAAAATGAATTACATGAAATGAATATGGATTTTTATGAGATTTTGCTAAAATATGGTTTGAAATTTAGTGAATAAAATTTATTAGCATTTTGCACACGTCTTTGAAAGATAATCAAAAGGTCAGATTTGTAACTATTAATATCAAATTAAATAAGAAAGTACAAGAAACTATGGATAAAGTAGATATATTAATTGATTTATTATTAGGAGACGAGGGATTTCTTATAAAGTTAAGACTTGGACAAGGCTTTGATAATAGTAAGTTTGAAAAAATAAAAGTTGTTTTGAAGGAATTGGCATTAGAATGGGAAAAGGAGAGTGCTATTCCCAAAAAAGCGTGTGATATATTTGTCGATTTTTCTCTAGCAATAGAAGGTACACTAAATTTATATGATGAGTCCACGCGCTATATCATAATGAAAGCAGAAGATGACATTATGGATTTAATAAGAGCTTGTGTTTGTAATTATTAAAGAAAATGAGAAATTTTGTATTTCCTAACTTAACTTTTTGTTTTCACAGATTATGATGTAACCACACAGGCTGATACAGAAAAGAGGTACTTTATGAAAACTTTTTCTTATTTTTTGTTTGAGAATTTTGACGCGGATTTGGAGTCGGAAAATCCCGACAATCCACGCCGGATCATAAGTGCCCAGGCAGATGCTATTCTGGCTCGAGTAGCCGAATTTTCTCCGCTGGCCTGCTCAGTTACTCAGCTGCGGGATGAATTTGGCACAGAGGCAGTGAGACGATTGATTACCGCTGGAGTTTTTCGCGAGCAGGAAGGACAGATTGCTTATGATACGCCCATCTTTTTGGAAGAGGACGTGCCTGTCTTGAAAGCTTTTTCCGCTACTGCTGCGGCTCCGCTGGCGGGTAGACTGTGGAACCTCCGTAATAAACTGTGGGACACTGTCGGAGGAATCAACAACGGTTTTAGCCCACAGGTTAATTTATACCATATCCTTTGCGGCATGGTCTTCGATGGATTTTTCTTCGATTACCTGGGCAAAAGAGGAGTAGTCGCCACTTCTCGGCGTCATCCATCGGGACTGGACTATCTTTCTGTTATCTATGAGGATTGCCCGGAACTGACGCAGTTTTCTAACGGTTTGCTATGCTCTTACAACCGGTTGACAGATGGGAAGATTGCTCTGGAATCCTTCGGTGACGCAAACGGCGACCGCTTTGACCTTTACCGTTGTTTCCGTCTGCGGGAAACTGGGCGCATGCCGGAACGATTTAAACAGGCTTGGGAACTGCTGGATAAACTGCCGAAAGGCAAGGAGCGGAACCTGCTTCTGGATAGCGCTCGTTCCCTTTTGCAAGGTAATGAGTGTTCGGAAGAGTGCCGTGCTATTCTTGAATTGTTCGGATATGTAAAGGACGGAGATATATGCGTCCCAGTATTCAATCAGACGGATGAGCCGATTATTACTGATTTGGCAGAATTGATTAAGGAAAACCTTTATGATGCAGTGGTGCATACCCTGCAAAAGATACAGACGAACTTAGAGATCACCGCCGCGAGGCATGGCGTTCCAGCCAGCGAGATTGCAAATGAATTATATCATATTCTTTTTGGCGCTATCAACGAAGAACTTGTAAAGCGAGGGCTTACGGCTGCTCCGCCATACAAGCCGGGGGAAGGCCGATATCTACAATGCATCGAATGGTGAGATTGGGTTCCATTGATGCAGAAGATATGCAAGCTAAGGTGCTGCATACGGAAGTTTATTGTTGAACCAGAAGGAGAAGAAGTGATAGCATTAGAAAATAATAAACAATTTAGTAATAAGTTTTACGGTACTAGAAATACACGAAAGTGGTATGATGATGATAAAAATGGGGTAAGGCATGGCTTAGGGGGCGTGGATATCCACAATAACAGGAGGTAGGAATATTGTCATTTAATTATTTAATTTCAATGAAAAAATCCAGAAAAAAACCGCAAGAGGGAGATGTATTTGTATTACAACCTATTAAGGATGTGTTTTATTATGGAAAGGTTATTCAAACAAATCTTAAAAGTGTAGATTCTTTTATTAATGGGATGACACTGATATATATATATAAGTATTGTTCTAATAATAAGGTAATACCAAATGATTTGGAAAATGAGGAACTTTTAATTGCGCCGGTAATTGTCAATCATCAACCATGGTGGAAAGGATATTTTGAAACTATAGGTAATGTCGGTGTGTCTGAGAATGATAGAAATATAGACTTTGCCTTTTGGGATATATTAAGAAAAAAATATGTTGACATTAATGGGCAAATAATATTGTTAAATAGTGAGCCTAAATACCGAAGTATTCATGGATTGGGAAGTTATGGGGTTGTAGGAAAAGATGTACAAAAGGCACTTGGACGGGGGTAGCAAGCTGAAACGCCTGAAAGAATACACAGGCGTTATTCTGACGGTATTGCTGGATATGATCGCGGAGGTAAATTATGAGACAGACAAATTTGCAATTCCATGCAAGAAGAAATGAAATTATAAATTTTATTGGAAAGATTGTTAATGAAAATAATTTAAAGGCATTTGGGATAACACTATTTCCAGAATATGAAGCGAAAGAAATATTTCTTTCTGATAAGGAGATGTATGAATATTATAATGAAATTGTTGTATGTAAAAGCTGGATAGAAATTAGCAACAAAGAACAATATAACGAATATTTAAATGAGAAAAGAGGCGATTTGATTATCTACTTAGGAAAAGACGATGAAACAGAGTTGGATGAATCTAGTATGGGAGCTCTTTCAAACGATAATATTGATGTTTTTTGGAAAAAAGTGATAACTCAGTTTAAAAAGGAATTATTGAAAGGGGCTTATGTCGTATCTCCCAATGGGTGTGGTAGATATTATCCTAATCATTGGTATACCAAAGGGGCAAAAGATGCTTACGAAAAGGGCATAATTATTTAGCAGGGACCAGGATGGAATCGATATCTATTAGAAAAGCAGATGGATGAAAATATTTCAATGTAGACTAAAAATTTGTAGGAGGATGCTAAGGATATAGATATGTAATCAGGACGGTTCAATTGTCCCGATTTTTATGAGATACGGGGTATCCGTTTCCTTGAAGATCAGTGGTAATATCGTTGAGACGCTGCTTTTCGGAGCGATTTTTCTTCTCATTGATAATACCGCTTTCCCAAGCTCCTTTTGGGGCAGTGCGGATGCGCTTGTTTTTATCAGTTGCCTTCATTATGACCTCCTGGATTTTGATAGAATTAGTATAACCAAAAAATGGAGAAATATAAGGATACTTGCAAACAATGAGATAACAGAGGAATTAAGTAAGCACTCTGATAAGTTTGGCGATTGGCAGTGTGCTTATAGCGGATACAAAACGGAGGAGAATAATTTTTAATGGATGATATAAA